>DATKMW010000046.1:0-18294 GCA_035541675.1 Anaeromyxobacter sp.
GCGGAGCGGCTCCCAGCCGTTGCGCACGCTGGTCGAGCCCACCGTCATCATCTGGCCGTAGCGGGGGTCGGCCAGCGCCTCCCGGACGCGCACCCGGCCGAGGTCCACCCCCAGCTCGTCGGCCACGATCATGGGGAGCGCCGTGCGCACCCCCTGGCCCATCTCGCTCCGGGCCACCCAGACGTCCACGTCGCCGCCCTCGCCGACGGAGAGGAAGGCGTTCGGCTCGAGGCGCGCCGGGGCCGCGGCCAGCGCCTGCCGGAGCGGAACCGAGAGGACCAGGCCCGCGGCCGCCGCCCCGGTCCGCGCCAGGAACTCGCGGCGGCCCATCTTCCGGATGGCGCTCATCGCCTGCCCCCGCCCGCCGCGCGGTGGATGGCGCGCCGGATCCGGTTGTAGGTACCGCATCGGCAGAGCACGTCGCCCATGGCCGCGTCGATGTCGGCGTCGGTGGGGTGCGGGGTCCGGGAGAGGAGCGCCGCCGCGGCCATGAGCTGGCCGGGCTGGCAGTAGCCGCACTGCGAGACCTCCTCCTCGCGCCAGGCGCGCTGGAGGGGGCCGTCGCGGGAGAGCCCCTCGATGGTCTCGATCCGCCTGCCGACCACGTCCGACACCGGCGTGGAGCAGGCGCGGACCGCCTCCCCGTCCACCAGCACCGTGCAGGCCCCGCACTGCCCGACCCCGCAGCCGTACTTGGTCCCGGTGAGCCCGAGGTCGTCGCGCAGCACCCACAGCAGGGGGGTGTCCGGGTCGACCTCCGCGGTGCGCGCCCTTCCGTTGACGAGGAGCCTCATGGCCATGGCGCCTCCGCTCGAGCCGCGCCAGTATCCCACCTGGATCCTGTGCGGTACAGGCACGACCGGACGCCGCGGATCTCGAGGCGGGAGGTGAGCCATGGATGCGTACCCCGACCTGGCTGGGCGGGTGGCGATCGTGACCGGTGCAGGGCGCGGCCTGGGCCTGGCCATGGCCAGGGGCCTCTCCGCCGCCGGGTGCCGGGTGATCGGCACCGCCTCGAGGACGCCCGGCGAGCTCGACGCCCTGGCCGCCAGCGCTCCCGACCGGGTGGTCACGATGCGCGCCGACGTGACCCTCCCCGAGGACTGCCGGCGGGTGGTCGAGGCCGCCCTCTCCCGCTACGGGAGGCTCGACGTCCTGGTCAACAACGCCGGGCGGGGCATGCGCACCATCTCGGAGCGCTTCCTGGTCGAGCCGGCCAGGTTCTGGGAGGCCGACGTGGACGCCTGGCGGGCCCTGGTCGACACCAACGTGAACGGACCGTTCCTCATGGCCCGCGCCGCGGTGGCCCCCATGCTCGCCGCCCGGTGGGGCCGGATCGTCAACGTCTCCATGAACCACGAGACCATGCGCCGCGCCGGGTTCTCGCCCTACGGGCCGTCCAAGGCAGCGCTCGAGTCCGAGACCATCATCTGGGCGCGGGATCTGGCCGGGACCGGCGTGACCGTGAACGCGCTCCTGCCGGGCGGCGCCACCCGCACCGGGATGATCCCGGCCGGCATGCCCGAGCCGCTCCTCTCCACCCTCCTCGACCCCGCCATCGTCGTCCCGCCGCTCCTCTACCTCGCCTCGGCGCGCTCCGACGGCGTCACCGGCCGCAGGTTCACGGGCACGCTCTGGCCGGCCGCGGAGGCGGCCGGGTGGCCGCCACCTGGGTAGGCCCGGCGTTGCCGCCGGCGGCACCCATTCGACCTCAGGGGCGGAGCAGGCCGGCGCAGACCGCGAGGAGCACCGCGGTCCCCGTGGCCATCGACAGCGCCCGCCCCGGGGCAGGGTCGGGGCCCAAGGGACGCGCCTCCCCCGGGTCTGCCCTTTCGGTTCACCACGCCTCGGCTGGCGACGGCGATCGGAACGGCGGTGCGGTCGGCGGTAACCTGGGCGCCTCGAAGCCGTCCGGCGGCACCTCGGGCCGGCGCTCGAGCCGGACGGAGGTCGCCATCGGCCTGCGGCTCACCCTCCGGAACGCCGCCTCGTCGCCAAGGCACCCGGCGGCGCGCCAGGGCCGACCACCCTCGGCCGGCGCCGCCCCGGAGCCGCCCACCCGAGGAACCGCGGAGAGGACCATGGAGAGCGCCAACGGCAGGGCGGAGAAGATCAGGACGGTGCTGCGGGTGACCAGCGGCAACTTCCTCGAGATGTTCGACTTCTTCCTGTTCGGGATCTACGCCAACCACATCGCCCGGACCTTCTTCCCCAGCCAGAACGAGTTCGCCTCGCTCATGGCCACCTTCACGAGCTTCGCCGCCGGATTCCTCATGCGGCCCATCGGGGCGGTCGTCCTGGGGGCCTTCATCGACCGCATCGGCCGGCGCAGGGGGCTCATCGTCACCCTGGGTCTCATGGCCATGGGGACCGTCCTCATCGCCTTCGTCCCCGGCCACGCCACCATCGGCGTGCTGGCGCCGCTGCTGGTGCTCCTGGGAAGGCTGCTGCAGGGGTTCTCGGCCGGTGCCGAGCTGGGCGGCGTCTCGGTGTACCTCTCGGAGATGGCCACCCCCGGGCACAAGGGGTTCTACGTGGCCTGGCAGTCGGCCAGCCAGCAGGTGGCCATCGTGGTCGCGGCCCTGCTCGGCTTCGGCATCAACAAGGCCCTGGCGCCGGACACGGTCTCGGAGTGGGGCTGGCGCATCCCCTTCTGGATCGGCTCGCTGATCGTGCCCTTCCTCTTCCTGATCCGCCGGTCGCTCCAGGAGACCGAGGAGTTCCAGAGGCGCACCCACCGGCCTGGCCTGCGCGAGGTGGGCGGTGTGCTCGCCGCCCAATGGGCCACCGTGCTGGGCGGCATGGCCATGGTGGTCATGACCACCGTCACCTTCTACGTCATCACCGTCTACACCCCCTCCTTCGGCAAGAACGTCCTCCGGCTCGCCGAGACGGACAGCCTGCTCGTCACCTCCGCCGTGGGCCTGTCCAACTTCGTCTGGCTGCCGCTCGCGGGGGCGCTCTCCGACCGGATCGGGCGCAAGCCCATCCTCGTCACCTTCACCATCCTCTCCCTGCTCACCGTCTACCCGGCGCTGGCCTGGCTGGTGCGGGACCCGAGCTTCGGCAAGATGCTCTTGGTCGAGCTGTGGCTCTCGGTCATCTACGGCTGCTACAACGGGGCCATGGTGGTGGCCCTCACCGAGGTGGTCCCGGCCTCGGTGCGCACCACCGGCTTCTCCCTGGCCTACAGCCTGGCCACCACGTTGGGCGGCTCCTCGCTGGCCGTCTCCACCTGGCTCATCCACTCCACCGGCGACAAGGCGGCCCCCGCCTACTGGATGGGGTTCGCCGCCCTCTGCGGGCTGGTGGCCACCCTGTTCCTCTACCGGCGGCGGTCCGCCCCGCCGGCCCCGCCGCCCACCGGCTAGAGCCGGCCCGGAGGCGCCCGGCCGTCACACCACCGTCGCCGCCGCGCCGCCGTCCATGGAGAGGACGGCCCCGGTGACGTAGCTGGCGCGGTCCGAGGCCAGGAACACCGCCACCGCGGCGATCTCCTCGGTCCGGGCGAACCGGCCCAGCGGGATGCGCCCCTCCAGCGACCTCCGCGCCTCCTCCGGCGAGACCCCCAGCCGCTTCGCCTCCAGCGCCACCGCCCGCTCGGCCCGCTCGGTCAGGGTGGTGCCGGGGTTGATGACGTTCACGCGGACGCCGCGCCCGGCCCAGGCCCGCGCCAGCCCCACCGAGGCCAGCATCAGGGCGGCGTTGGCGGCCCCGCCCGCGAGGTGGAACGGCGAGGCGACCTTCCCGCCCTGCCCCACCACGTTCACCACCGCGCCGCGCCCGCGCTGCGCCATGCCGGGGAGGACCGCCTGGAGGACGTGGACGGTGGGGAAGTACTTCGCGTCCATCCCCTCGTGCCAGGCGGCGGAGTCCAGCTCCTCCGGGGCCCGCCGGCGCGCGGCGCCGGCGCAGGTGACGAGGACGTCGATCGGGCCCAGCCGCCGCTCGACCTCCTCGACCAGCTCCGCCGCCGCCCGCGCGTCGGAGAGGTCGGCCGCGAACGGGGAGACCTGGTGGCCCCTGGCGGAGAGCAGCTCGACGGCCAGGGCCAGCTGCTCGCGCCCGCGCGCGGCGATGGCCACGCGCGCCCCCTCGGCGGCGAGGGCCTCCGCGCAGGCCAGCCCGATCCCCTTGCTGCCGCCGGTGACGAGGGCCACCCGGCCCGCCAGCTCGAGGTTCACGGAGTGCCTCCCGGGGCGAGGGACGCGGCCGCCCGCCGAGAGAGATACCCCACCTCGGCGGGTTCCGGCCACGTCCCGGGCGATGCCTCACCCTGCGCGCGCCTGGACCAGGGCGACGAAGTCGTCGGAGAGCAGGGTCCGCATCACCCGGAACCTCCTGAGGTGCCGGCGGGGTCCGCCTCCCGTGCTCGACGACGGGGACGGCGCGGCCTGGGCCCCGACCCCGAGGTTCACGCTCCGGAGCGCCTGGAGCTGGCCGGAGGAGAGCACCTGCCTCGCCTGCTGCCAGAACGACCTCATGTCCTGCCGGAGGGTGCCCGGCGCGGCCGGGCGGGCCGCCTGGAGCTCCTGGAGGGTGGCGGTGGAGACGACCCCGGCCGACTTGAGGTCGGCGACGGCCTGGGTCAGGGCCGCGACCCGCGCCGGCTGGGTGGCGGTCATCTGGCTCCTCCACGCGGCCACCTCGGCCTTGGCCGCCTGCATCTGCGGGAGGAGCGCCTGGGCCTGCTGCGGCGAGAGCCCCAGGGCGTGGTCCAGCTGCAGGGCGGCGATCTGCTGGCGCAGGGCGAGGACCTGTGGGTCCGGCGCGGCCAGCGCGCCCGCCGGGACGAGCGCGCAGGCGAGCATCAGGATCGGTACTCGTGACATGCGGAACCTCCTCACGGGTCCGTTCCTTGCCCTCGGGCCCTCCTGCTCACACACCCGGAAGCAGCGATCGTTACCCGGGGCCCCGCCCGGACCCGCCCGAGGCCGCCGCCTCAGCGGGCCGCGATCCCCTCCCTGGTGAAGCGGATGGCCTCCTCGATGTGGCCGAGGGCCCGCCGCCGCAGCCCGCGGGCAAAGCCGTTGTCCTCCTCGCCCCTCACGTCCTCGCGCGCCCTCTGCAGGAGCTCGAGGGCGCGGTGGAGCTGCCCGCTCCAGTCCAGCCGGACGTCGACCGGCGGATGGTCCTCCAGGCCCTTGCCGTCGTCGATGGCGGCCTCCTTGATCTCGTGGATGGCCGCGTCGATCTCGGCGATGGCCGTGTGCTCGTCCCACCGCATCCCGGCGTTCCCGCCGCGGCGCTGCAGGTGGGCGCGCGCGTGGCGCAGATCGGTGAGGGCGTGCAGGTAGGCGGGGTGCCTGCCGGGGACCTCCGCACGGCCGAGCGACGGCAGCAGGGCGAGGATCACGGCGAGCGGGTAGGCGAGACGGGCGAGACGCATGGGATCTCCCTTGGTGAGGGTTCGGCGCGAGCGCCGCGGCCTGGTCATGCCATGGGCGTGCCAGGTCGCGTCGCTCGCCCGCCGTGTGCAGGGGATCCGCACGCCTGCCGGAATGCCCTGCGATCCCGGCCCGGTGCCGCGCCGGGTCGCGCCGGCCCCGGACCCGGCACCGACCCCGATCCTTCACACCGTGAAGGGTCCGGGGAATCTCGCCGCGCCCGCGAGGCGCTTCGCCCCTCGGCCCGCGCGCGCTGCCCCGGTGTCAGCGCGGCCGGGCCTGGAAGAGCCCGGCCGCCGGCCGGGCGGCGTGCCCGCTCCGCACCAGCCGGTGCAGCGCGGTGCGGGCGACGGGGATCGAGCACCCGAGCCGCCTCGAGACCTCGGCCGCTCCGAGGGCGCGCCCCGGCTCCTCGAGAAGCAGGGCCAGCGCCCGGGCGCCGACGCTGGGCCTGGGCGGCGCGGCCCCGCCGTGCCCCGCCAGCACCAGGCGCGAGCCGAGGAAGGAGAAGACCGGTGAGGTCCCGTCCAGCACCGCGCGGACCTCGTCGGGGATCCCCCCGGGGCCCGCGCCGGCGACGACCGCAAGCGCCGCCGCCGCGGCGCGCTGCAGCGACCGCGCCGCGGGCTCGATCACGCGGAGCTCGGCGCCCTCGGCGAGCGCCGTCCTCAGCGCCGAGACGATCCCCTCGACCTCCCGCGTGGCCCGCTGCAGCCTGAGGTGGAGCTGGGCGCCGCGGAGCGCGCGATCGCGAGCCTTCATCGGCCCAGCATAGCATGTTGTTATGCACCGCGACGGGGCCCGGTGGCCGCCGGGCCGGGCACCGACCTCGAGGGGAGTTGGCGACGCCGGCGAGACGTGGCTGGATCGGTGGCCGTGCAGCTCGACCCCGGCAGGGGGACCTACCTCGTCCGCGTCCGGCTCGACCGCGCCCGCGTGGTGGTGGTCCGGAGGCGGATCGGCAGGGGGAGATGGGCCCGGAGCCGGATCTACCGGCTCGCGGCCGGCGAGTACCTGTACGTGGGGAGCGCCCTCGGCCCCGGCGGGCTCGCCGCCCGCGTCGGCCGCCACCTCTCGTCCGGCGCCGGGAAGGCTCCGCACTGGGACATCGACTTCCTGCTCTCCCGCGCCATCCGCCCCGCCCGGCTCGAGGCCTGGGGCCTGCCCGCGTGCGGCGACGGCCTCGAGTGCCGCTGGGCCCGGGCCATCGCCGCGGCCAAGGGCTCCCGGCCGGTGGTGGGCAGGCTCGAGGGGAGCGAGCGGGCCGACCGCGGGTTCGGCGCCGGCGACTGCCGGAGCCGCTGCGGCTGCCCGGAGGGCGGCCCGGCCTCGCTCCGCACGCACCTCTTCCGCGCGGGCTTCCGGCCGGACCTCCCCGGGATGCGCAGGCTCCTCGGGGCGCCCCTGGTCGCCCTTCGCCTCGGCGCCAGCCGGCCGCGCCGGCCCCGCCTCGCCGGGGGAGGACCCGGCCCGAGGGCGCCGCCGCGTCCCGGGGCTCGCTCGCGGCCGGGCCCGCGACCACGAGCACGCTGATCGCCGAGACCCCGCCCGGCGGCCTGGGCCCGCCGGAGAGGTGGCTCACTCCCCGCCGGGTCGCTGGCCGGCCCGGCCCCGGGGGCCCCGCAGCCCAAGCCGCCCCGCCAGGTGGTGGAGGTTGCTGCGGTGCAGGCCGAGCTCGCGTGCTGCGCCGGCCCAGCTCCCCCGGCTCCGCTCCAGCGCCTCGCGGATGAGGCGGCGCTGGTAGTCGCGCACCCGCTCGGCCAGCGGTGGCGGCGGGCGGGCGGGCGGCCCGGCCGGCTCCTCGGCGGCAGGCGGGGCCGGGGGGCCGGCCGCGAGGTCCAGGTGCGAAGGCTCGACCGAGACCGGCACGGAGGGGTCCCGCCGGTCGGCGGCGCGCAGCACCGCCCGGCTCACCACGTTCTCCAGCTCGCGCACGTTCCCGGGCCACTCGGCCGCCGCCAGCCGCTCCCGCACCGCCTGGGAGAGGCGCACCGGTCCCACCCCCAGCCGGCGCCGGGCGGCGTCGGCGAAGTGCGCCGCCAGCAGCGGGATGTCCTCGCGCCGCCGGCGCAGCGGTGGCACCTGCAGCGGGAAGGCGGCCAGGCGGTGGAAGAGGTCGGCCCGGAAGCGCCCCCGCGCCACCTCCCGCTCCAGGTCCCGGTTGGTGGCGGCGATGACGCGGACGTCGACCCGGTGCACCCGGTCCGTCCCCACCCGCTGGATCTCCCCGCTCTGTACCGCTCGCAGGAGCTTGGCCTGGAGGGTGAGCGGCAGCTCGCCGACCTCGTCGAGGAAGAGCGTCCCGCCGTCGGCCACCTCGAACTTGCCGGCGCGGTCCTTCTCCGCCCCGGTGAAGGCCCCGGCCACGTGGCCGAACAGCTCGCTCTCGGCGATGGCCTCGGGCAGCGCGGCGCAGTTGACGTGGATGAGGGCCTCGTCGCGCCGCGCCGAGAGCGCGTGGATCTGGTGCACAACCCGCTCCTTGCCCACGCCGGTCTCGCCCGTGACCAGCACCGCCAGGTCGGAGCGGGCCACCATGGCGACCTCGTCCAGCACCCGCTTGAGCTCCGGGCTCGTCCCGATGATCTCGCCGCTCGCCTCCGCGGCCCGGCGCTGCAGCTCGCGGGCCACCCGGCCGCGCTGCTCGACGCGCCGCTCCAGCGCCTCGATGAGCACCGTGGTCCGCATGGCCGCCCCCGCCAGCGCCCCCAGCGTGGCCAGGAACCGGGTGTCGAGGTGGTCGAAGGCGTGCGGCTCCAGGGCGTCGACGGTGAGCGCGCCCACCACCTCACCCCCCTCGGTGAGCGCGCAGCCCAGGCAGGCGTGGACCCGGACGTGCGGATGGGGCGACTTCTCGATGAGCCCGTCGAAGGGGTCGGCCAGGGCGCTGTCGGGCGGGAAGCGCACCGGCTCCCTCGAGCCGAGGATCACGTCGAGCCGCGGGTGCTCACGCCGGTCGAAGCGTCGGGTGAGCGCCGCCGGGGCCAGGCCGTGGCCGGCGAGCGGCACGAGCTCCTGCCCCTCGAGCCGGAGCAGACAGGCCGCGTCGCAGGGGATGGCCCGGCGGATGGCCCCGAGGAGCCGCCCGTACCGGTCGACCGCGGCCAGGGAGGCGGTGAGGTCGCGCGCGATCTCGAGCAGCGCCGCCAGCCCCGACGCGCCCAGCTCCCCCCGTTGTCCATCCGACGACGGCGTTGCGATCTGCATAACGTCCCTCCGTTGTGGGATTTGTAACGCGAATCGCAACCCGTCGACACCCCAGGAGGATTTTTCTGGCACTCCGGGTGCTTTGAAGGGCGCCGTGCCTGCCCAACCCGAAGCCCCTGGAGATCGAAGCATGACCGCCCCCTCCGCCCGCTCCACCCTCGCCGACCTCGCCGTCGCACACCCCGCGGCCTCGCGCGTCTTCCTGCGCCACGGCCTCGACTTCTGCTGCCACGGCGGCCGCCCGCTCGAGGAGGCCTGCCAGCCCCGCGGGCTCGAGCCGGCGGCGCTCCTCGCCGAGATCGCCGCCGAGCAGGCCTCCCCCGCCGACGTCCGGTGGGACGAGCGCCCCATCCCCGAGCTCATCGACCGGATCGTGGGCCACTACCACCGCCGCCTGCGGGAGGAGCTGCCGGAGCTGGTGGCGCTCGCCGCCAAGGTCGAGGCGCGGCACGCCGACAAGGAGAGCTGCCCGGTCGGGCTGCCTGCCCACCTGGAGCGGATCCACCTGAGCGTCCTCGACCACCTGGCCAAGGAGGAGCAGGTGCTCTTCCCCATGATCCTCTCCGGGCGCGGGGCGATGGCGTCCCGCCCCATCCAAGTCATGGAGGCCGAGCACGTCGACCACGGCGAGAACCTCTCCCTCACCCGGCGGCTCACCGCCGACCTCACCCCGCCCGAGGAGGCTTGCCCCTCCTGGCGCGCGCTCTACCTGCGCCTGCGCCAGCTGGAGACCGAGCTCATGGAGCACATCCACCTCGAGAACAACGTCCTCTTCCGCCGGGTCCTGGCCGCCTGACCCGACTGGACCGGGAGAAACCCCATGAACGCCCTCCGAGACCCCGCTCGCCGCGCCTGGTGGGCCCTGGCCGGCGCCCTCCTCTTGGCCTTCGTCCTGCTCGGCTTCTTCGGGCGCGAGGTGTACCGGCAGGCCCCGCCCATCCCCGCGCGCTTCGCCACCGCCGACGGGGCGGTGCTGGCCACCCGGGACGACGTCCTCACCGGGCAGCAGGTCTGGCAGTCGGCCGGGGGGCAGGAGCTGGGCTCGGTCTGGGGCCACGGCGCCTACCAGGCGCCGGACTGGTCCGCCGACTGGCTGCACCGCGAGTCCCTGGCCCTGCTCGACCTGTGGGCGGGGCGCGAGCACGGCCAGCCCTACGCCGCGCTCCCGCCGGAGCAGGCCGCCGCGCTCCGCCAGCGGCTGGTCGGCGAGATGCGCCGGAACACCTTCGACGAGGCCACCGGCACGGTCACCCTCTCCGCCGACCGGGTCGAGGCGGCCCGGCGCACCGCCGCCCACTACGACGCGCTCTACGGCGGCGACCCGGCCCTCTCCGCCCTGCGCCAGGCCTACGCCATGCCCGAGGTGACGGTGGGCGACCCCGGCCGCCGCCGGGCCCTGACCGCCTTCTTCTTCTGGACCAGCTGGGCCGCCGCCACCGAGCGCCCCGGACAGTCCATCACCTACACCAACAACTGGCCGCACGAGCCGCTCATCGGCAACCGCCCCTCCTCCGCCAACGTGATCTGGTCCATCGCCAGCGTGGTGCTCCTCCTCGCCGCCGTCGGCGCCCTGGTCTGGCGCCGCGCCTTCCGCGCCGAGCAGGAGCCGTTCGTGCCGGTGCCGGCCGCCGATCCCCTGGGGCAGCTCGTCCTCACCCCCTCCATGAGGGCCACCGCCAAGTACCTGGGCGCGGTGGTGGCGCTCTTCGTCGTGCAGGTGGGGCTGGGCGCGCTCACCGCGCACTACACCGTGGAGGGCCAGTCGGTCTTCGGCCTGCCCCTGGCCCGCTGGCTGCCCTACAGCCTCACCCGCACCTGGCACCTGCAGACCGCGGTCTTCTGGATCGCCACCGCCTTCCTGGCGGCCGGCCTGTTCCTGGCCCCGGTGGTCGGCGGCCGCGAGCCCCGCTTCCAGCGGCTGGGCGTGAACGTGCTCTTCGGGGCCCTGCTCCTGGTGGTGGCCGGCTCCCTGGCCGGCCAGTACCTGGCCATCCACCAGGAGCTGCCGCTGGGCCTCTCCTTCTGGTTCGGCCACCAGGGCTACGAGTACGTCGACCTGGGCCGCGCCTGGCAGATCGCCCTCTCGGTGGGGCTGGTCCTCTGGCTCTTCCTGATGCTGCGCGCCCTCTGGCCCGCCCTCCGGCGCAAGGACGACTCCCGCACCCTGGTGCTGATGTTCGCCGGGTCCTCGGCGGCCATCGGCCTCATGTACGGCGCCGGCTTCCTCTACTCGGCCCGCACCCACCTCTCGGTCATGGAGTACTGGCGCTGGTGGGTCGTTCACCTGTGGGTGGAGGGGTTCTTCGAGGTCTTCGCCACCGCCGCCATGGCCCTGGTCTTCGCCAGGATGGGGCTCGTCGAGAAGCGCCACGCCGGCCAGGCCGTGGTCGCCTCCTCGGCGCTCTTCCTCTTCGCCGGGGTCCCCGGCACCTTCCACCACCTCTACTTCAGCGGCACGCCCACCCCCATCCTCGCCCTGGGCGCCAGCTTCAGCGCCCTGGAGGTGGTCCCGCTGGTGCTCATCGGCCTGGAGGCCTACCGGACCCTGCGGCTGGGCCAGGCCGCGCCCTGGGTGAGCAGGTACCGCTGGCCCATCCGCTTCTTCGTGGCCGTGTCCTTCTGGAACTTCCTGGGCGCGGGCGTCTTCGGCTTCCTCATCAACCCGCCCATCGCCCTCTACTACATGCAGGGGCTCAACACCACCCCGGTCCACGCCCATACCGCGCTCTTCGGCGTGTACGGGCTCCTGGCCCTGGGCCTGGTGCTGCTCGTCGCCCGCCGGCTCTGCGGCGAGCGCCCGTGGCGGGACCGCCCGCTGGCGGTGGCCTTCTGGGCCATGAACGGCGGGCTGGTGCTGATGGTGGCGCTGAGCCTCCTCCCCATCGGCCTGGCCCAGGCGGCCGTCAGCATCGACACCGGCCTGTGGTACGCGCGCAGCGCCGACTTCCTGCGCCAGCCCTGGCTCCAGGCGCTGCGCTGGCTGCGCCTGCCCGGCGACAGCCTGTTCCTCCTCGGCGTGGGAGCCTTCACCTGGTTCATGGCCGGGCTCGTGCCCCGCCGCGGCCGGGCCCCGGCCACGCGGTCCGCCGTCGACGATCGGCCGGAGCGCCGCAGCATCGCCGCCTGATCGGGCGGGAACACCCAGCGCGGTCGGCCGGGGCGCCCAGGCATGCCCGGGCCGGCCGCGCACCCCTTGCCCGCGGTGAATGACCGGCCGGCGCCGGCCGCCCGCCCTCACGCCTTGCCGGCGGGTAGCCCGAGCTCCCGGAGCACCTCGGCGAAGTACTCGTCCAGTGGCGCGTCGACGAAGAAGCGATCGCGGCCGGGGGGGAGCGCCACCGGACCCTTGTTGACCACCACCACCTTCCCGGGGGAGAGGAAGGGAAGCGTGGCCGCGGGGTGGACGGCGAGCGAGGAGCCCAGCACCAGGAAGAGGTCGGAGCGCCGGGCCAGCTCCTCGGCCTGCTCGAACCCGCGCACCGCCTCGCCGAAGAAGACCACGTCCGGCTTCACCACGCCGCCGCACCGGCTGCACAGCACCACCGGGGCGCGGGGTCCGCTCCGCACCGCCTCGGCCCACCATTGGGAGGAGGACGCCCCCTCCACGGCCCGGCCGCAGGCGGTGCAGGAGGCCGTCCCGTAGGAGCCGTGGACCTCCACCACCCTGCGCGAGCCGGCCTGCCGGTGGAGCGCGTCGATGTTCTGCGTCACCACCCCCCGGAGCATCCCCGCGGCCTCGAGCCGGGCCAGCGCCCGGTGCGCCAGCGTCGGCTGGATGGTGCGCAGGAGGTCCATGAAGTCGCGGGTGAACTCGTAGAAAGGGGCCGGGTCGGCGCGGAAGGCGTCGATGTCGAACACCCGGTCGGGGTCGTAGCGGCGGGTGACGTACAGGCCCTGGGGGCCACGGAAGTCGGGGATGCCGGCGCCGGTGGAGATGCCCGCCCCCGTGAGCGCCGCCGCGGCCCGCGCCTGACGCAGCAACGCGGCGAGCTCCGCGGGCTCGAGGGTTGGAAGGTGAGTGGCGGGCGTGGCGGGCATGGGCCTCCCCGGCAGGTGTGGCCGGGAGCATAGTGCAGCGAGGCCGATCAGTGCCCGTGCCCTAGGTGGAACCCGCCGGAGTGGCCGCCGCCGCTCGCGTGGAAGCCGCCGCTGGAGCGACCGCCGGCGAAGGACCGGCCGGCAGCGAGGGCATGACCTCCGCCGAAGGTGTGGCCGCCGGTGAAGGTCCGGCCGCCGCCGGAGAACCCCCCGCCCGGGAAGCTCCGGCCCCCGCCGGAGCTCCCGCCAGCCGGGAGGCTCCGTCCACCGGAGCGTCCCGACGGCGCGCCGCGCCCCTCGAAGCCCGCTCGCGGCGCCCCCGGGAACGTGCGGGAACCAGACCCGCCGTGGAACCCGTCGTGCCCGTACCCGTGGAATGCCCCCGGGTGGTAGTGCCAGCGCTCGGGCGTCCTCCACCAGCCGTGCCCGTACCATCCGAAGTGAACGGCGCCGTACACGCCGAACCAGGGCCAGGGCCCGATGCCCCAGATCCAGGGCGCGGCCAGCCACATCCAGCCGTAGTCCGGGTAGTAGACGTACTCGTACGGCTCGCCCTCGCCACCCGGCGGCACGTAGGAGTAGGCGTCGCCGTAGGGCGACCAGACCCAGCCGTACTGCTGGGTGTAGATCCACTGGCCCGTCGAGGCGGGAGGGGTCACCGCCCGGTCGGACCTCGGCGGCGCCGAGGGGGGCTCAGCCGGAGGCGGCGGGGGCTGCTCTGCCGGAGCCTCGGCGGGCGGCTCGGCAACGTCCTGGGCGCGCGCGCCCAGGGGCAGGATCGGGACCAGGACCAAGGCGGCTGCGATGGCGAGAGTTCTCATCGGCTTCACCCCGTCCGAGAGGAGAGCAACTCGCGTGCCACGAGCCAACCTCCCGCCGCCAGGCGATTCCTCGCCGCCGGACCATGTGGCACCGGGGAGAGAGTGAAGGGGGGGCACACCTGGCCGGGGTGTCACGCCCCGCTCGGTGGGCCGCGGAGCTTTCCGCGGCGCGGGTCCACGAGGAGGCTCGAGAGCGCCGCCGCGCCGATGAAGAGGAGCGCCGCCGGGAAGATCCAGAGCGCCGACCCGGCCACGCTGGCCTCGCCGGGCGCGTCCGGGTCGTAGCGCACCGGGACCTCGCCCCCGACCTGGATCCACCGGCGCGCGAAGCCCCGGGTCGTGGGCAGGGGAGCCTGGAACTGGACGGAGCGCCCCTCCACCTCGAAGCGGACCGTGTACGTCGAGCCGCCCCGCGCCACCACCACCCCCGTCGCCGGCTCCGTCCGGGCGACGAGCCGGAGGGCCGCGACGCCCTGGTAGGCGCCGACGAGCAGGACCAACCCGCCGATGATCGCGATGGCGCGGCGGCTCGGTGCGCGACCTGCGGTGAACCCCGGCACGGCCATCCTCCCTCCGCCGCGGCAGTGTACCAGGGGCGCGGCCGGGTTCGATCGGCGCCGGCCGGGAGCCGGTTGGCAAGAGGTGCCCGGTCGGGTTACGAAGGCACGCGGGCCCTCGCCATGATCCCGCTCCCCCTTCGCTCGGACGTGCCCCGGTACCGCTTCCCGGCCGCCACCGCGTTCCTCATCTGCCTCAACGCCGCGGCCTGGATCTTCGAGCTCCGCCACGGGGTCGTGCTGGCCACCCTCGACTACGGGCTCATCCCCTCCTGGATCCTGCACGGCATCCGCGAGGGCCCCATCCACCTGCCCGGCTACGGCCGGGCGCTCCTGCACCAGGAGGTGCCGTTCCCATTCACCGCCCTCACCGCCATGTTCATGCACGGCGGCTGGCTGCACGTCCTCGGCAACATGTGGTTCCTGTGGATCTTCGGGGACGGGGTGGAGCAGGCGACCGGCGGGCTGCGCTTCCTCTCCTTCTACCTCCTGTCCGGCCTGGCGGCGACGGCGGCACAGGTCCTGTCCACGCCGAACTCGGCCCTGCCCATGGTGGGCGCCTCCGGGGCCATCGCCGGCGTCATGGGGGGCTACCTGCTCCTGTACCCGCGGGCGCGGGTGCGGTGCCTGTGGATCCTCATCATCCTGGTCACCTTCGTGAACATCCCGGCCTGGGCGCTCCTCGGGCTCTGGTTCCTGTCGCAGTTCTTCCTGCCCCTGGAGTCGGGGGTGGCCTGGATGGCGCACGTGGGCGGCTTCGTGGCCGGCCTCCTGTTCGTGCGGATGTTCGCCTCGCCGCGGTTCCGCCGGAGCGCGGCCTGGGACCGGCGATGAGCTAGGGCTTGTGGCCGACCGGCAGGACCGCCAGGACCTCCTCGCCGTCCGGGAGCTCGAGCGCGGCGTGCGCCTCCTCGCGCTTGAACCCGCCCACGAAGGTGCTACCCAGCCCCAGGGCCTCCGCCTGCAGGAAGAACCCCTGCGCCGCCAGGCCGGCCTCGACGGCCATGAACTCCCGGGCCCGGTCGCCCATGCCGGCCATCTTCGCCACCGTCCCGGTGATGACGAACACCACCGGCGCCTTGGCCACCCACATCTGTCCCACCCCGCGCTGCACGAACTCCAGCCGCGGATCGCCCTGCCGGACCGGGTCGAGGGCGTGCCCGGCGGGCAGGTAGCGGTAGGTGCCGGCCGGGAGATCGCGGACCGCCCCGGCCAGCACCCAGACCTGGAGCGGATAGGCCGCGTGCGCGGAGGGCGCCGTTCGGTGCCCCTTGTCGTCGGTGACCCCCTGGGCCGCCCAGCACAGCTGGCCCACCTCGGCCAGGGTGAGCGGGGTCGGCGCCGGATCGCGGAACGAGCGCCGCTGGGAGAGCGCCGCCTCCACCGCCACCGTGCCCCGGGTCCGGGCCGCGGGGAGCGCGACCCTGGACGGCTCGGAGGCCAGGGCCAGCGCGCCGGAGGAGAGGACGACGAGGGCCGCGAGCAGACGCTTCCTCATGGGATGCCTCCTCGGTTCACCGACCGCCGGACTGTGGCCCTTCCCGCGGGCCTCGTCGATGCGGTGCCGCGACGCATCCCCGGCCTGCTAGGCTTCCCTCCTTCAGCCCAGGCACCTGGGAGGCCAGCGCCATGTGGAACCCCTCCGTCCAGACGTGGGAGCTCGTGATCCGGGCCGTGGTGGTCTACGCCTTCCTGCTCGTCCTGCTGCGGCTCACCGGGAAGCGGCAGGTGGGCCAGCTGGCCCCCTTCGACCTCGTGCTCCTCCTGGTCCTGTCGAACGCGGTCCAGAACTCGATGAACGCCGGCGACAACTCCCTCACCGGCGGCCTCGTCTCGGCCGCCACCCTGGTCGCCCTGAACTACCTCCTCGGCGTCCTCACCCAGCGGAACAAGCGGCTCGAGGCCCTGGTGGAGGGGCATGCCGAGGTCCTCATCCACAACGGGAAGGTGGTGGAGCGGGTCATGGATCGCGTCCAGCTCACCCACCACGAGCTCATGGCGGCGGTGCGCCAGGGTGGCTGCGCCTCGATGGACGAGGTTCACCTGGCGGTGATCGAGAACAACGGCACCATCAGCGTCATCCCCAGGCAGCGGCGCGCGGCCACTCCCTCCGACGAGGGCGCGCCGGCCCTGTAGGCGGCGGCGCCCGGCTCCGCGGCGCGAGGTCGCGGTACACCCGGCCCGCGTCCTCGGCGGGAATTCGTCCGCACGACCGGCCCCGCCGGCCGGAGACCGCACCGCGCGCACCTCACCGACTCGATGACCATGGTGCCGGGGCCCGTCCGGGGGACGATCCCCCCGGGGCGGACGCTCGCCGGAAGGTGGGCAACCAGGGGTGGGAACTGTCTCGACGCGCGCGCCGGGCGCGAGCGGCGAGCGGGAAGTTCTGCGCCAGCTGGAGCGCGGACTGCGCTCCCGGCATCGCCAACCGGGGCTGCACCTTCCCCGCCGGCAAGTACCTCTTCATCCCCATCGTGAACTCCGACGACTCACGACTCCTACGTCGAGGAGGTCGTCTACGGCCAGAACCCCGAGCCCAACATCGCCGCCATGCGCGCGGGGTTAGCCGCGAGCCTGGACGGCGCCGCCAAGCTCTCCGCGACCATCGACGGGTTCCCGGTCCGCGAACTGCACCGGCTCCGGGAGCAGTCCCCGGTCTTCTCCATCACCCTCCCCACCGTGTCCACCGCCATCGGCGAGGGCAGCTTCAGCCCCGGGCCGTCCTACCCGGTGGTCGACGACGGCGTGTACCTCCTGTTCGAGCCCCTCCGCCCCGGCAAGCACGTCATCCACACCCACGGCGAGTTCCCCGCCTGGAACTCCTGGAGGACACCGTCCACGAGATCACCGTCCAGGCCTGGATCACCCCGGGTGCGGGCGGCCGGCCGCCCGCACCCGCCTCGCCGGCCGGCCCTCCGGGCTCGGCCGCGTGTAGGGAACCCGGGGCGAGGGTGGGGAGCTCCGCTCGAAGGTCGGGAGGGACCCGCCTGCCCTAACTGGGATCGCGGTCCGGCGTGACGCCCGCGTGCCGTTGCGGGGATGATGAGGTCCTTCCCCTCTCGGTGAACGGGCACATGGACCTCGGCACGCGCCTGCCGGCCCTCTCCCAGGGCCACCTAAGCCCCGGGCGAGCGAGCCGGAGGCCCGTGCGCCGCGCCAGGGCTTGGCGCGCCTGCGCCGCCGCCCTCCTCTGGCTCGCGGCCTGCACCGCCGGGACCTCCGGGAACTCCGGCCAGCCGGGCTCCAAGACCACACCCACGGTCACCGTCACGCCGGCCGCCTCCACCGTCAGCGCCGCGCAGCCCCTGGCGGTCACCGTCGCCGTGAACGGCGGCGCCGCTGTGCCCACCGGCTCGGTCACCCTGTCCTCGGGCAGCTACGCCTCGGCCGCCACCGCCCTCTCCTCCGGCGCGGCGCAGATCGTCGTCCCGGCCGGCGCGCTGGCCGTCGGGACCGACACCCTGACCGCGCAGTACGCCCCCGACGCCGGCGGCGCCGCCACCTACCGCGCCGCCTCGGGCACGGGACAGGTCACGGTCACCGCCACCTCGGTCTTGACCCCCACGGTCACCGTGGCCCCGTCCCCGGCGAGCATCACCACCGCCCAGTCGCTGCAGGTCACCGTCACCGTCGCCGGCGGTACCGGCCACCCCACCCCCACCGGCGCGGTGGCGCTCTCCAGCGGCACCTACGCCTCGGGGGCCAGCACCCTGGCCTCGGGCGCGGCGCAGATCAGCGTCCCGGCCGGCGCGCTCTCCGTCGGGGCCGACACCCTGACCGCGCAGTACACCCCCGACGCGGCCGGGGCCGCCACCTACGGCGGCGCCACCGGGACGGCCCAGGTGACGGTGTCCGGGGCCGGCTCCGGCATCACCCTCCGCATCGACGTGCTCGCCGACCGGCACGCCATCAGCCCCTACGTCTACGGCGGCGCCTACCCGCAGGACGCGGCCCACGTCACCGACAGCGGCACGACCCTGGTGCGCTGGGGCGGCAACTCCACCTCCACCTACAACTGGCAGCTCGGCACCATCAACGCCGCCAACGACTACTACTACGAGGACTACGACGCCGCCGGGTTCGGCGACGGCTCGGACTCGAGCTCCACCCAGTTCATCACCGACGTGAGGAACGCCGGCAGCCACCCGCTCATGACCATGGTCATGCTCCCCTGGGTGGCGAAGAGCGCCGAGACCTCCATCACCCAGGGTGGAACCAACAACTACCACTGGAGCTACTCCGTCGCCACCTACGGGGCGCAGTGCAGCACCGACTACTGGAACG
>DATKMW010000047.1:0-16209 GCA_035541675.1 Anaeromyxobacter sp.
ATCCAGAGCCGCGAGGCGTGAGGGTTCGAGTCCCTCCCCGCCCACTCAGCGCTTGACTCGGGGCCGGCGGCGCACGTAGCAGTACCGCCCTTACCGAGGTCCACACCCAAAGGGTGGAAGGCACATGAAGATCCAGGTCGAATCGGTCTCTCCCGTGGAGCGGAAGGTCACCATCGAGGTGGACCCCGAGCGCGTGGCCAAGGAGCTGGAGCGTGCCTACGTGGGGCTGTCCCGCCGGGTGAGGCTCAAGGGGTTCCGCCCCGGGAAGGCGCCGCGCAAGGTGCTCGAGCGCCAGTTCCGGGCCGAGGTGGAGAGCGACGTCGCCGAGCGCATCGTGTCCCAGACCTTCGCCGAGGCAGTCCGCGCCGAGGAACTCCCGGTGGTCGCCTCCCCCAGCGTCTCGATCGCCGAGGGGATCGCCGAGGGCAAGCCGCTGCGCTACACCGCCCGCGTCGAGGTGAAGCCCCGGCTCGAGCCCAAGGACTACCGCGGCCTCTCGGTGAGCCGGAAGCCGCCGGAGGTGACCGAGGAGATGGTCTCGGCCGAGCTCTCGCGGCTTCAGAATTCGTTCTCCGAGCTGGTGCCGGTGGAGGGGCGGTTCGAGGCGCAGGCGGGCGACTGGGCGGTCATCGACCACGAGGGGGAGGTCGAGGGCCAGCCCTTCACCGGCTCCAAGGCCGAGGACGTCACCGTGAGGATCGGGCCCGGCGCGGTGACCGAGGGCAACGCCGAGAAGCTGGCCGGCGCCCGGGTCGGGCAGGTGGTGGAGTTCGAGGAGGCCTTCCCCGCCGACCACCGCGACCCGGCGCTCCGCGGCAAGGTGGCGAGGATCAAGGCCACGCTCAAGGCTCTGAAGGCCCAGAAGCTGCCGGCCCTCGACGACGCCTTCGCCAAGGAGGTGGGCATCGAGGGGATCGACACGCTGGAGGCGCTCCGGGCGCGCATCCGCAGCGACCTCGACCGGCGCGAGAAGCGGCGGGCCGAGGCGGAGCTCCGCGACGCGCTCCTCAAGGCCGCCCTGGCCAAGAACGACTTCGAGGTGCCGCCCGCCTTGGTGGAGCGGGCCATCGACCAGATGATCGAGGGGACGGCGGAGAGGTTCGCGCGGCAGGGCATCGACCTGCGCAAGCTGGACATGGACATGGCGCGCCTGCGGGCCGACCTGCGCGAGCAGGCCCTCTTCCAGGTGCGGGGGGCGCTGCTCCTCGAGGCCATCGCCGAGGCGGAGAAGATCGAGGTCACGGAAGAGGACGTCAGCGCGGAGATCGCCCGGATCGCCGAGGAGATGGGGGTGCCCCTTGCCAAGGTGCAGCAACAAACGCGCGGCAAGGAGACCCGCGAGGCGCTAAGAACCCGGGTGCGGGAGGATCGGGCCCTGGCCCTCCTCACGTCCGCGGCCACCGTGCAGCCGTGACCGGCGTCTGGAGGAAGACATGAGCTACCTCATCCCCTACGTCATCGAGCAGACCCACCGCGGGGAGCGCAGCTACGACATCTACTCCCGCCTCCTCAAGGACCGGATCATCTTCCTGGGCTCGGCGGTGGACGACGAGATCGCCAACGTCATCATCGCCCAGATGCTCTTCCTCGAGTCCGAGGACCCGGACAAGGACATCAACCTCTACGTCAACAGCCCCGGCGGATCGGTCACCGCCGGCCTGGCCATCTACGACACCATGCAGTACGTGAAGCCGCCCGTCTCCACCATCTGCCTGGGCCAGGCGGCCAGCATGGCGGCCGTGCTGCTCGCCGCCGGCTCGCCGGGCAAGCGCTTCGCCGTGCCCAACGCCCGGATCATGATCCACCAGGTGTCGGGGGGCTACCAGGGGCAGGCGTCCGACATCGAGATCCAGGCCCGGGAGACCCTGCGCATCAAGGCGCGGCTCAACGAGATCCTGGCCCGGCACACCAGGCAGCCGATCGAGCGGATCGAGCGGGACTCCGACCGCGACTACTTCATGGGCCCAGGTGAGGCAAAGGAGTACGGCCTCATCGACGAGGTGTTCGCCCACAAGAAGGCGCTGGAGCGCAAGCCGCAGTAGACTGGTTGGTATAGGTCGGCCCGGGCCCCTGGAAGGTGGCCCGTCTGGAGGACGGCTTGGAGAAGCGCGAGACCCTGAGCTGCAGCTTCTGCGGAAAGTCGCAGAAGGAGGTCAAGAAGCTCATCGCCGGGCCGACGGTCTACATCTGCGACGAGTGCATCGGCCTCTGCAACGACATCATCGCCGAGGAGATCGCCGGGGACGAGAAGCGCGAGCAGAAGCTGCGCATCCCCCGGCCCTTCGAGATCAAGTCCATCCTTGACGAGTACGTGGTGGGCCAGGAGCGGGCCAAGAAGACCCTGGCCGTGGCGGTGCACAACCACTACAAGCGGATCGACTCCCGCGTCTCCATCGACGACGTCGAGCTGCAGAAGTCGAACATCCTGCTGCTGGGCCCCACCGGCTCGGGGAAGACCCTGCTCGCCCAGACGCTGGCCAAGATCCTCAACGTCCCCTTCACCATCGCCGACGCCACCACCCTCACCGAGGCCGGCTACGTCGGCGAGGACGTGGAGAACATCATCGTCAACCTGTTGCAGGCTGCCGACCACGACATCGAGATCGCCAAGTCCAACATTCTGCTGGTCGGTCCCACCGGCTGCGGCAAGACGCTGCTGGCCCAGACCCTGGCCCGCATCCTCGACGTGCCGTTCACCATGGCCGACGCCACCACCCTGACCGAAGCCGGTTATGTGGGCGAGGACGTCGAGAACATCATCCTGCGCCTGCTCCAGGTCTCCGACTACGACGTGGAGCGGGCCGAACGCGGGATCATTTACATCGACGAGATCGACAAGATCGCCCGCAAGTCGGAGAACCCCTCCATCACCCGGGCCGTGTCCGGCGAGGGCGTGCAGCAGGCGCTGCTCAAGATCATCGAGGGCACGGTGGCCAACGTGCCCCCCAAGGGCGGGCGCAAGCACCCCCAGCAGGAGTTCCTGCAGGTCGACACCACCAACATCCTCTTCATCTGCGGCGGGGCCTTCTGCGGGCTGGAGGCCATCGTGGAGCGGAGGGTCGGCGGTCGGAGCCTGGGCTTCGGCGCCGACGTGAAGTCGCGGGCGGAGCGGAACACCGGCGAGCTCCTGGCGCTGGTGGAGCCGGACGACCTGCTCAAGTTCGGGATGATCCCCGAGTTCGTGGGCCGGCTGCCGGTGGTGACCAGCCTCGAGGAGCTGGACAAGCAGGCGCTCATCGACATCCTCACCAAGCCGCGCAACGCTCTGGTGAAGCAGTACAAGAAGCTCCTGGAGATGGACGGGGTGAACCTCAAGTTCACCGACGGCGCCCTGGAGGCCGTGGCCCGTGCCGCCATGAAGAACAAGGCCGGCGCCCGCGGCCTGCGGGCCATCCTCGAGGGCGCCATGCTGGACATCATGTACGACGTGCCCAGCCGCCGGAACGTGCGCGAGATCGTGATCAGCGAGGACGTGGTGGATCGCAACGAGCCGCCGCTGATCGTGATGGAGAAGGAAGCCGAGAGCGCGTGAGGGGGCGTGCGCGCCGGAGCGCCTCGCCCCCGCTCGACCGCGTTCGGCGGTGCCTGGGAAGGGTGCGCCCGACCGGGACGCGCGCCCCGGCCGGTCCCGATTGCGCTATCACGCGCCGCCCGTGCGGGGAGCGGGCCCCCGGCGGCTCGCCCGCGTGGCGGCAGGCGCTGCAAGGCGAGGTGGGAGGCGCGCGCCTGTCTCCGCCGGTGGTGCCGATGGAAGGCCTCCGAAGAAGCGCGTCCGCCCCGCTGTTCGGTGGTAACTTGGGAAGAGGAAGAAGGAGCAAATTCCCGTGGCCATCTTCTCCCGCAGCGACGACGGCAAGAAGGACGGAAAGCGCAGCCGCACGCTCCCCCTCCTGCCGCTTCGCGACATCATCGTCTTCCCGCACATGGTCGTCCCGCTCTTCGTGGGGCGGCAGAAGTCGATCGCCGCGCTCGAGGAGGCGATGGGGAGCGACAAGGCGGTCCTCCTCTGCGCCCAGAAGAAGGCCAAGACCAACGAGCCCTCGGCCGACGACATCTTCGCGGTCGGCACCATCGGCACCATCATCCAGCTGCTGCGATTGCCCGACGGGACGGTGAAGGTGCTGGTGGAGGGGAAGCGGCGGGCCCGCGCCAAGCGCTTCCTCGACTCGGAGAAGTTCCTCTCGGTGGAGGCCGAGGAGATCGAGGAGCAGATCGACAAGACGGTGGAGCTCGAGGCGCTGATGCGCTCGGTCCACTCCACCTTCGAGGCCTACGTCAAGCTCAACAAGCGGATCCCGCCGGAGATGCTGACCAGCGTGGCCTCCATCGAGGACCCGGCCCGGCTGGCGGACACCATCGTCGCCCACCTCTCGCTCAAGCTGAACGACAAGCAGTCGATCCTGGAGACCGAGTCGCCGGCCAAGCGCCTGGAGCGGCTCTACGAGCTGATGCAGGGCGAGATCGAGATCCTCCAGGTGGAGAAGAAGATCCGCACCCGGGTCAAGAAGCAGATGGAGAAGACGCAGAAGGAGTACTACCTCAACGAGCAGATGCAGGCGATCCAGAAGGAGCTGGGCGAGCGCGACGAGTTCAAGAACGAGATCCAGGAGCTCGAGGAGAAGATCAAGACCAAGAAGATGTCCAAGGAGGCCACCGTCAAGGCGCGCAAGGAGCTCAAGAAGCTGAAGATGATGAGCCCCATGAGCGCCGAGGCCACGGTGGTCCGCAACTACATCGACTGGATCCTCTCCCTCCCCTGGTACGAGTACACCGAGGACAAGCTGGAGATCCCCGAGGCGGAGCGGGTCCTCGACGAGGACCACTACGGGCTGAGGAAGCCCAAGGAGCGGATCCTCGAGTACCTGGCGGTCCAGAAGCTGGTGGACCGGATCCGCGGCCCCATCCTCTGCTTCGTGGGCCCTCCCGGCGTGGGCAAGACCTCGCTGGGCAAGTCGATCGCCCGGGCCATGAACCGGCGCTTCATCCGCATCAGCCTGGGCGGCGTCCGCGACGAGGCGGAGATCCGCGGGCACCGGCGCACCTACATCGGCGCACTGCCGGGAAAGATCATCCAGTCGCTCAAGAAGGCCGGCTCGGGCAACCCGGTCTTCCTTCTCGACGAGGTGGACAAGATGTCCACCGACTTCCGAGGCGATCCCTCGGCGGCTCTCCTCGAGGTGCTCGATCCCGAGCAGAACTTCTCCTTCAGCGACCACTACCTCGACCTGGACTACGACCTCTCCAAGGTCCTGTTCATCTGCACCGCCAACACCATGAGCGGGATTCCCCTGCCGCTCCAGGACCGCATGGAGGTCATCCGGCTCGCCGGCTACACCGACCTGGAGAAGCTCTCCATCGCTCGCCGGTACCTCATCCCCAAGCAGAAGGAGCTGAACGGCCTGGAACGGGTCGGGGTCACCTTCAAGCCGAGCGCGCTGCGGGCGCTCATCCACAAGTACACCAAGGAGGCCGGCGTCCGCTCGCTGGAGCGGGAGATCGGCGCCATCTGCCGGAAGATCGCCAAGGACGTGCTGAAGAGCGGGCAGCTCGAGGGCAGGGAGTACCTGGTCAACGAGAAGATGGTGCAGAGGTACCTGGGCCCGCCCCGCCACCGCTACGGCACGGCCGAGGAGCAGGACCAGATCGGGCTCACCACCGGGCTGGCCTGGACCGAGCTGGGCGGCGAGCTCCTCACCGTCGAGGCGCAGGTCATGCCCGGCAAGGGCAAGATCACCATCACCGGCAAGCTGGGCGAGGTGATGCAGGAGTCGGCCCAGGCGGCCATGAGCTACGTTCGCTCGCGGGCCGAGCTCCTCGGACTGGACAAGCGCTTCCTGGAGAACGTCGACGTCCACGTCCACGTGCCCGAGGGCGCCATCCCCAAGGACGGTCCCTCGGCCGGCGTCACCATGGCCACTACCCTGGTGTCGGCGCTGTGCCGCCTGCCGGTGCGCCGCGACGTGGCCATGACCGGCGAGATCACCCTCCGCGGGCGGGTGCTCCCCATCGGCGGCCTGAAGGAGAAGGTGCTGGCAGCGCACCGGGGCGGGATCAAGCGGGTGATCATCCCCAAGGAGAACGAGAAGGACGTGCGCGAGATCCCGAAGAAGGTCCGGGCCGCGCTGGCCATCGTCCCGGTGGAGAGCGCCGACGAGGTGCTGCGGGAGGCGCTGGTGCTGGAGAACCCCGAGGAGTTCCTGCGCAAGCCGCCGCCGCTGCGGGCCGACTCGGAGACGGCCGCCCAGGCCTGAGCCCGGCTTGCCCGGAGGGTGCCGCGAGCGCCCGTCTGGGCCCGCTTCAGCTGGCGCACACGACCCTCCCTGCCCCGGACCAGCTGACATAGCCGTTCCCGTTCCTCGCGCGGGAGCGCCGCCCGATAGCGTACATTCGCGACGGCTCCTCCTCGAGGCGCCGTCGATCACGCGGCCGCTCCCGTTGTCCACCTTGTCGCCGCAGCCCAGGTTCGCCGACGAGCAGGGCCAGTACCTGGCCCTCATCCACGCCTGCTCCCTGGTGAACGACAGGCCCCCCGCAGAGGCGGACATGGAGCGCTACTTCGGCGTCACCCCGCCCAGCGTCCATCGAATGATCGTCGAGCTCGAACAGCGCGGATTCAGATTCACCCGCCGACCACCACGGCGGCCGCGCAGCATCGAAGTCATCCTCGGCCCAAGCAAGCTCCCTCGCCTGCTTACCCAACCGAACAAGTCCTCTGTGGAAAGGGACTAGGGGCCGGACAGGGCTCCCCCTGGGATGGAGGCGGCAACCACCACCGAGGGGAGGCCGGGGTCGCCAGCCACCACCGCGTAGAGGTAGGAGTCCCGCCAGACCCCTCGCTGGAGGACGTTCTCGCGGAGCCGACCCTCGCGCCGCATGCCCAGCTTCTCCAGCACGCGGGCGGAGCGGAGGTTGTCGACGTGGCAGGTGGCCCAGATGCGGTGCAGGCCCAGCCGCAGGCCGAGCTCGACCAGGGCGCCCGCGGCCTCGGTGGCGTACCCGCGGCCCCAGGCGTCCCGACGCAGCGTGTAGCCGATGTCGGCCTCCGAGTGCTCGCGGCTCCGGATGCGCAGGCCGCCAGCGCCGATGAGGCCCTCCGTCTCCTTGAGGACGAAGCCCAGCTCGAACAGGCTGCGCGGCTCCTCCCCGCGGGCCGCCAGGCTGCGCTTCAGGTACTCGGCGGTCTGCTCGGGGGTGTTCGGGCCCCACGGCTCGTAGCGAACCACCTCCGGATCGGCGGCCCAGGCGTGGACCGCGGCGAGGTCTGCGGGCCTGAGCTCGCGCAGCACCAGCCTCCGGGTCTCCAGGTGGACATGCGCTGGGGCGGGCGGCATCGGTGGCCGGATTGTCGGCGCGGTCCGCTCCCCCGGCAAGGCTCAACCACTGGCCGCGACCCTGGCGTAGTACCGGTGCGCCCCGCGGGCGCTGGGGAGCGGCGTGAGGCCGAGCCGGGCCAGGTCCCAGCCGGGCGCACCGTCCTTCACCACCACGAGGCGGCGCGCCACCCGCCGGGCCTCGGCCAGCGCCTCTGGGGACAGCGGCCGCGGGTCGGAGAGGCGGCGCACCACCTCGAAGCCGCCGGGCTCGGCGCGGGCCTGGCGGAACATGGGGTCGAAGACGACCACGTCGAAGCTCCGCGCCGCCGCCGACCGCAGGTGCTCCAGGTGATCGGCGCAGCGGACCTCCACCCGCCGCGCCGCCTCGGCCGGGAAGCGCCGCAGCCCCTCGCCGGTCCAGGCGGCGAGGGCCCGGGACGACTCCAGGGCCAGGACCAGGCCTCGGGGCCCGGCCGCGGCGGCGGCGACCAGCGCGTCGGCGCCCAGCCCGGCGGTGCAGTCGAGCACGGCGTCGCCCGGCTCGATCCCGGCGGCGTCGAGGAAGGGATCGCGGGCGGTGGGGTCGGCCGCCCGGCCGGCGCGGGCGTCCAGGTACCGCCTGAGGCGCAGCGCGCCCATGCCCGGCGACCAGGCGTGCTCGGCACCCCCCGAGGAGAGAACGGCCCGACCGGCCGAGAGCACCAGCGCGGCCTCGGCCCCGACCTCGGCCACGACCCGCGAGAGCCCCCTCCCGTCCCGCGCCACGTAGGGGAGCCCGTGGCGCTCGGCGGCGCCCCGGGCGGCCTCGACCTCGAGCGGGTCGGGACGGAGCGGGGTGGTCACCGCGAGGCGCACGAGCCGAGGCATGCCTCGTTCGCGACCCCGGATCAACCCCCGTCGCCGCTGCGGGCTCCGCCCGGGGAGCCTATACTCGTCCACCCGCCATGAGCCTCCCCGTCGCCCCCATCCACGACCCCGTCGCCCACCCCGCCGCCGGCAGCGACCTCAGCGCCGAGGAGGTCGAGGCGCTGGAGGCGGAGATCCGGCGCCTGGCGCGGGAGCGGGACGCGGTCATCCTGGCCCACAACTACCAGATTCCCGAGGTGCAGCGGGTGGCCGACCACGTGGGCGACTCGCTGCAGCTGGCCATCGTCGGCAAGCAGGTGCCGCAGCGGACCATCCTCTTCTGCGGGGTCCACTTCATGGCCGAGTCGGCTGCGGTGCTGGCGCCGGGGAAGCGGGTGCTGCTCCCCAACCTCTCCGCCGGCTGCTCGCTGGCCGACTCCATCACCGCCGACTCGCTCGAGGACTGGAAGGTGCGCTACCCCGACCACGCCGTGGTCACCTACGTGAACTCCAGCGCCGAGGTGAAGGCCCTCTCCGACATCTGCTGCACCAGCGCCAACGCCGCCGCGGTGGTGCGCTCCCTGCCGCAGCGGAAGATCCTCTTCACCCCGGACCGGAACCTGGGCAACTGGGTGAAGGGCAAGGTCCCGGAGAAGGAGGTGGTGGTCTACGACGGCTGCTGCCCCATCCACGACGTGCTGCGCGGCTCGAGCGTCACCAGGGTCAAGCAGACGCGACCCGAGGCGGTGGTCATCGCCCATCCCGAGTGCCGCGCCGACGTGCTGGAGCTGGCCCAGGAGGTCTGCTCCACCACCGCCATGGTGGCGGCGGTGGGCCGACACCCCGAGGCCCGCACCTTCATCGTGGCCACCGAGCACGGAATCCTCCACCAGCTCCGCAGCCGCTACCCCGACCGCGAGTTCATCGTGGCCGACGGCTGCATCGGCTGCCGCATGCACTGTCCGTACATGAAGATGATCGACCTGGTCATGGTGCGCGAGGCGCTCCTGCGGGAGAAGCACGTGGTGGAGGTCCCGGCCGACGTCGCCGTCGGCGCCCGGCGGGCGCTGGAGCGGATGATCGCCGTCCCCCGGGACGCCTGAGCCGTGTTCTCGCGGCGCACCGCCTGGGACCTCCGGGCCAACGCGCTGGCCGCCCGGCTGGAGGCGGCCCGCGCCGCCGGAGCGCCGCTCATCGACCTCACCGAGGCCAACCCCACCCGCGCCGGGCTCCTCTGGCCGACCGGCCGGATCGAGGCGGCGCTCTCCCAGCCCGGCGCCGCAACCTACGCGCCCGACCCGCGGGGTGCGCCGCCGGCGCGGCGGGCGGTGGCGGACTACCTGGCCTCCCGCGGCGCGGCCGTCGATCCCGGCCAGATCCTGCTCACCGCCTCCACCAGCGAGGCCTACGCCCTGCTCCTCAAGCTCCTCTGCGACCCGGGGGACGAGGTGCTGGTGCCCGCGCCGGCCTACCCGCTCCTCGATCTCCTCGCCGGCCTGGAGGCGGTGGCGCTGCGGAGGTACCCGCTCCGCTACGACGGCAGCTGGCATCTCGATCCGGTCGAGCTCGCGGCGGCCCTGGGAGCGCGGGTGCGGGCGGTGGTGGTGGTCTCGCCGTCGAACCCGGTGGGCGCGGTGCTCTCCGCGCAGGAGCTGGCGGCGCTCGACGAGCTCTGCGCGGCGCGGGGCGTGGCCCTCCTCTGCGACGAGGTGTTCGCCGACTCGGCAGCGGCGCCCGCGCCCTGCGTGCTGGCCGCCCCGCGGCGCGCCCTGGCCTTCCACCTCTCCGGGCTCTCCAAGGTGTGCGGGCTCCCCCAGCTCAAGGTCGGGTGGCTGGCCGCCGCCGGGCCAGCGGAGCAGGTGGCGCCGGCGCTGGAGCGGCTGGAGGTGATGGCCGACACCTACCTCTCGGTCTCCGGCCCTTCGCAGCTGGCGCTGGCCTCGCTGCTCCCCTCGCGCCAGGCGTTCCTGGGGCCGCTCAGGGCGCGCCTGGCCGAGAACCGGGCCACCCTGGCGGCGCTGCCCGCCGGTCCGTTCGGAGAGCTCCGCTCGGAGGGAGGCTGGTCCGCCGTCCTGCGCGTCGGGGAGCGGCTCGACGAGGAGGCGCTGTGCCTGGCCCTGCTCGAGGAGGGCGTGGCGGTGCAGCCCGGCTTCTACTTCGACTTCGAGCGCCCCGGCCACCTGGTGCTGTCGCTCCTGCCCCGCCCGGAGGAGTTCACCGAGGGGCTGGCCCGGATCGCGCGGCGGCTCGGGCGGGCGGCCGGCTGAGGGCGGCGGGCCGCGGCGCCGGCAGGCGGGGATGGGCTCCGGCGCGGCCAGGGTGACGCTCCGAGAACTCCACCCCGGGTGGCCGCGCCGGTGGTTTGACACCCCCCCGGCGCGATTCTATAAGGGCTCAGGATGAACCGCCTCAAGCTCTGGCTGTTCGCGCTGATCGTGCTGGCCCTGGCCGCGCTCGGCTTGCGCTGGCTGGCGCTCGACCTCCGCCGCCAGGCGGTGGAGGGGATCGACCGCCAGCTCCTGGCCGCGCAGGCGCGGGTGGATGCGGCGGCGAGCACCCTGCAGGCCGAGGTCGCGGCGGTGGCCGCGCTGGCGGCGCAGGACGGGGCGCTCGCCGGAGCGCTCCGCGCCGGGGCGCCCGCGGCGCCGGAGCCGCCGGCGGCTCCGGGGAAGCCGCGACGGCCCGCGCCCCCGCCGCCCACCGCCGCCAGCCCGGAACAGCTGGACGCGGCCGTCGACCAGGCCGCCGCCGCGGCGGTGGCCGCCGCCCAGCAGGCGCTGGACGGCGCCGCGCAGCCGGGCCGGGAGGTGCTGGCGGCCAGCCGCGAGGGCCTGGGGCGCAGGGGCGGCGACCCGTCGGCCCTGGCCTTCCTCCAGGACGCGATGGACCACAAGGTGCGCCGCGGCTTCGCGGTGCTGGGCGGGAAGGTGCTCGCCGGCGCGGCCCTGCCCGTGGGGGAACAGGGCGCGCTGGCGGTGTTCGCGCCCGTCGACGCCGCCTGGGCGACCGCCGCGGTCGCCGGCACGGGGACGACCCTGATCCTCTCCGCGCCCGGGCTGAAGCCGATCGCCAGCGGGCGGCTGGCCGACGCCGAGGCCCTCTCCAGGGCCGCGCCCAAGGCCCTTTCCCCGGGCGACGCCGGGTCGCTGGGCACCGTCGACGTCTCGCCACCCGGCCTCCGGGTGGAGCTCCCGCCGGTGCGGTCGTTCCTGGGACCGCTGCCGGGCGACCGGGTCCTGGCCCGGCCCCTGGCCGGGGTGAAGGACGGCCGGATGATCCTGGCCCTGGCCACGCGCCCGGTGCTGGCGCCGCTGGTGAAGCTGGAGTGGTACGGCGCGGCGGCGCTGGTGCTGGTGCTGCTCCTGGCGGTGGTGTTCGGGTTCCTGGTGAAGCCTACCGAGATGCTGGCGCCGGTGCCGCCCGCCCTCCTCGAGGCGGCGCGCAAGATCGAGCGGGGCGACTTCTCCGCCCGCGCGCCGTCGATGGCCGGGCGGGTGGGCACCGTGGCGGCGGCGCTGAACAAGGCCGCCGAGGCCGCCCTGGCGCCCCCGCCGGCGGCGCCGCCCTCGGCCGTGGGGGCGCTCGACTCCGAGTTCTTCGCGCGGAGGCCCGCCGCCGCGGCCCCTCCCTCCTCCGATCCCTTCGCCCAGTCCTCGCGGGGCCCGCGCGCGGAGCCGGCGAACGAGGCGCGTGCCGAGGAGGACACCGCCCGCCTCGACGGCGCCAACCTCGGGGGCGCCGCCTTCGAGGCCGCGCCCGTGGCGGCCCCGCCGCCGCCGGCGCCGGCCGTCGCGCCCGAGCCGTTCCCGGCTCCGGCTCCGGCCCCGGCTCCACCGCCCGCGCAGCCCGGCGGCACCGTGCCGTTCATGGTGGCGGTCCCGGCCGCGGCCCCCCCCGCTCCCCCCGCCCCGGCCGCCGCGAGCGCGGCCGACGAGGAGCAGCACTGGCGCGAGGTCTTCCGCGACTTCGTCCGGACGCGCGGCGAGTGCGGGGAGTCGGCCGAGGGGCTCACCTACGAGCGCTTCCGCCAGAAGCTGGAGACGAACAAGGCCGCGCTGGTGGCCAAGTACGGCTGCAGGACCGTCCGCTTCCAGGTCTACGTCAAGGAGGGCAAGGCCGCCCTCAAGGCGACGCCGGTGCGCTGAGCGACCGGCCGATCTCCCCGGCTGGCGCCGCCGGCAGCGAGAGGGTGAAGGTGGTGCCCGCACCCGGCGCCGACTCCACCCCGAGCCGGCCCCCGTGCTCCTCGGCGATGCGCCGGGCGATGGCCAGCCCGAGCCCGGTGCCCCCCTCCTTGCGCGTGAAGTAGGGCTCGAACAGACGGGGCAGGTCCTCGGCCGGGATGCCGGGGCCGGTGTCCGAGACCGAGAGCGTGACCGCCGCGCCCGCGCCGATGGCCGAGAGGCGCAGGACGCCGCCCGCCGGCATGGCCTCGAGGGCGTTGCGCACCAGGTTGAGCAGGAGCTGGAGCACCTGGTCCCGGTCGGCCAGCACCGCCGGCAGCCCCGGCGCCACCTCCCGCTCGACGGTCACCCCCGGCGGCGGGGAAGGGAAGAGGGCCAGCACCGCGCCGATGAGCTCCTCGGGGGCCACCGGGGTGCGCTCCGGCGCGGGCAGCCGGGCGAAGCGGCTGAACTCGTCGACGATCCGCTTGAGCCGCCGGACCTCCTCGGCGATGGCCCGGGTGCCCTCCTCGAAGATCTCCGGGAAGTCGGGGCGTCCCGCCGCCCGCGCATCGCGCAGGGTCTCCACGCTCATGGCGATGGGGGTGAGGGGGTTCTTGATCTCGTGGGCCAGCCGGCGCGCCACCTCGCGCCAGGCCGCCACCCGCTCGGCCTGAGCCAGCCGGGCGCGGCCGGTGGCCAGCTCCTGGGTCATCTCGTTGAAGGCGCGGACCAGCTCGCCCACCTCGCCGCTGGCCTTCCCGGTGACCCGCGCCGAGAGGTCGCCGGCGGCGACCCGGGCCGACGCCTCGCGCAGCGCCTCGACCGGGCGGGTCACCTTCGAGGCGACCAGCCGCCCTGCCACCAGGGCGCCCACCGCTCCCACGCAGAGCGCGCCCAGGAAGGCAGCCAGCACCGCGCCCGCGGCCCGGGCCAGCCCCTCCGACGCCACCGCCACCTCCACCTCGCCGGCGGGCCCGCCCGGCGCGCCAAGCGGGATGGCCCGCCGCGCATCGGCCAGCCCCACCCCGAGCCGCATCCCCACCCGCGTCCAGAGCGGCGCCCCGGCGTCGAGCGGCGCGGCCGCCCGGGCCAAGACCGTCCCGCCTGCGGCGCGCACCGTCACCTCGCCACCGGTCAGCGCCGCCAGCCGCCGGGCCCGGTCCGCGCCCAGCTCCAGACCTCCCGCCAGCCGCAGCCCGCCTTCGCCGGGGAGCGGCGCCCAGGCGATGAGCGCCAGCGACGGCTCGGGCCCGGCGGCGCCGGCCCGCGTCACCACCCGCGGGGCGGCAACCCCCGGCGGCGCCGCCAGCACCGGCGAGAGCTCCGGGTCCACGTCGCCGGCGCGCCCGGGGAGGTGGCCCGAGGTCACCACCCGGCCGTCCTCGGTGGCGACGGCCAGGACGTCCAGCCCCCGCGCCCGCATCCACTCGGCCCCCCGCGATGCGGCGTCGGCAGGCGAGAGCAGGCCCGAGGAGAGATCGCGGGCAAAGCCCTCCGCCTCTGGGCTCCGGGAGAGCTCGGCCACCCGGGCCACGGCCTCCTGGGAGAGGCGCGCCAGCTCGCCGGCCACCGCCCGGGAGGCGCCCTCCAGGCGCGCCGCGTGCTCCTCGGCGAGGGCCCGCGCGAGGGCGCTGACCACCGGGATCAGGGCGGCCGCGATGGGCACCAGGGCGAAGAGGGCGAGGAGCAGCGCCAGCTGGGAGCGGAGCCTCATTGCGCCTCCCCCCGCCGGCGCCAGAGGTCGCCCGGATCGATCCCGCCGTCGACGCCGACGCGCAGCCCCTCCAGCGCGGGACCGGTCGAGGCCCGCGCCCCGGTGGCGAACAGCGGCCAGAGGTCTAGGGCCCGCCCCAGGGCCCGGGCCTGCTCCCCTGCGGCCGCGGGCTCGAGGCCGCCGGGGCCGGAGAGCGCGGCCATGGCCCGGCGCGCGGCGTCCGAGCCGCGCACCGCCAGCACCACCTGGCCGGCGGCCAGCGCGGGGGCGAGCGGCTGCACCGGCACCGGCACCAGCGCCACGTCGTAGTCCTCGGCGGCGAGCCGCGCCGCGAAGCGGGCCGGCTCCTCGAGCTCCAGGGCTGCCCGCACCCCGGCGTCGAAGAGCCGCACCTGGATCCGCTCGGCGACCGCGCGCTGGTCCGGGGCCGCGGAGCTGGCCAGGAGCACGAGCCGGGCGGGGGCGGCCCCCGGGGCCCCGGCGGCCTCGGCCGGGCCCGGCGGGGGCAGGAGCGCCGGCGGGACCAGGCAAGCGAGCGGTGCCGAGGGCCCGCGGGCGAAGCGCTGGCCCAGCTCGGCGCGATCCAGCGAGTCGAGCAGCCGCCGCACCGGCTCGGCCCCTGCGCCCAGGCGCCGGCCATTCACCGCCGCCACCGTGGCCAGCAGCGCCGGGGTGGGGGTCGCCAGGGGGGAGGCGGCCTCGGGCCGGAGCACCAGGTCGACCTCGCCGCGGGAGAGGGCCCGGGCGGAGGCGCGGGCCTCGGCGCCGGAGAGCGTCAGCCGGTCGGCGAAGGGTCGGCCTCGCCAGTGGAGCGGGTTCGGGAGGAGGCGCGCCCCGGCCGCGTCGAGCGACTGGAGCTGGAACGGCCCGGCGCCCCCGCCGCGGGGCGAGATCACGGAGGCGGCGGGAGTGGCCAGCGCGTAGGGCCACTCCGGAAGCGGGAACGCCAGGGTGACGAGCAGCTCCCGGTCGGAGAGCACCTGGACCCCCGCCAGCGTCGCGGCGCGCCCGGCCAGGAACGCGTCGGCGCCCAGCACCGGCAGGGCCACCCAGGCGTTGGGGGCGTCGCGGGAGAGGAGGCGGGTGAGGCTCGCCGCCAGGTCGGGGGCGGCGAGGGGCGAGCCGTCGGCGAAGCGCAGCCCGGCCCGGAGCCGGAGCCGGAAGGCGCGACCGCCGGCCGCGGCGACGGGGACCTCCTCCAGGAGCCCGGGCGCGAGGTGCCCGGCCTCGTCGATGGTGAGCGGCGTGGCGTGGACGGCCCGCACCAGCAGGACGTCGGCGGGGTCCACCGCCTGGGCCGGATCGGCGATCCGCGGCGGTGCGGGGAGCTGGACCCGGATCTCGCCGCCGTAGGCGGGCCGGACCCCGGCCCGGGCGGTGCCGGGGAGGGTCAGGAGCAGGGCCAGCGCGGCGGGTAGGAGGCGAGGGGCGGCGCTCACCTGAGCTCCCGGGGATCGGAGGTGAGGAGAAGGAGGTCGGAGACCTCGCCTTCGCCCTGGCGCGACACCACCGCCACCACGGCGTCGTCGACGCCGTCGCCGGTGAGGTCACCGCCGGCGGCGGCCAGCACCGCGCCCTCGAGCGGCGGCGACTCGAAGAGCAGCGAGCGCTCGACGCGCGGGGCGATGACCCGGATCCGGTCCGGGCCGGTGGCGGACGGCGAGGAGGCCACCACCTCGGCCATCCCATCGCCGTCGAGGTCCGCCAGCGCGAAGCCCACCCCCACGCCGGGCAGCGCCGGGCCGGCCGGAGAGAGGTCGGGGCCGAGCAGCTCCAGCCGCAGCGAGCTGTCGAGGGCGGCGAAGGCGATGGGGCCGCCGTGCGGGGCAGCCGAGACCCCGTAGAGCTCGCGGTCCGAGCGAGGGCGGGAGTCCGGGTCCACCGCCAGGGCGAGCTGGTCGAGGAGGAGCCCCTTCCCCGGCGCGAACTGGCCGAAGAGGCGGACGCCCTCCGCCGCGCACAGCGGCGCGGCGGAGAGCGCGGCCACCACCTCGAGCCGGTCGCCGCTGCGGGCCAGCACCTCGCCCCTCGGGGCCCCGGCCCACTGCACCGCCAGCCGCCCGCCGCCGAAGTCGCCCACCGAGAGGACCGCCGCCGGGTCGCGCACCGCCCGCCACCCGGAGCGGTCCGGCTCTCGGCGAGCCAGCTCGGCGCCCGCGGCGGAGAGGAG
>DATKMW010000048.1:0-35523 GCA_035541675.1 Anaeromyxobacter sp.
CTGGACCTGAAGGGGAACGAGGCCCGCATCGGCGACGAGCTCCTCAAGGAGATCCGCAACCGGCTCAAGTTCCTCCTCGACGTCGGCCTCGGCTACCTGACCCTGGACCGCCCCGGCCCCTCGCTCTCCGGCGGCGAGAGCCAGCGCATCCGGCTGGCCTCGCAGATGGGGTCGGAGCTGACCGGGGTGATCTACATCCTCGACGAGCCCTCCATCGGCCTCCACCAGCGGGACAACGGCAAGCTCCTCGCCACCCTGAAGCGGCTTCGCGACGGCGGCAACTCGGTCATCGTGGTGGAGCACGACGAGGAGACCATGGAGGAGGCCGACTGGCTGGTGGACTTCGGCCCCGGCGCCGGCATGCACGGCGGGGAGATCGTGGCCGAGGGCACGCCCGCCGAGGTGAAGGAGAACCCGGCCTCGCTCACCGGCGCCTACCTGTCCGGGCGGGAGGAGATCCCCGTCCCCGGTCGCCGCCGCGACGGCGACAAGGGCGCCATCACCGTGGTCGGCGCCAAGGAGCACAACCTCAAGGACCTCACGGTGGGCTTCCCCCTGGGGCGGCTGGTGGCGGTGACCGGGGTCTCCGGCGCCGGCAAGTCCACCCTGGTGAACGCCGTGCTGCGCCCGGCCCTGATGCGCCACCACTACGGCACCCGGGAGGTCCCCGGAAAGCACGAGCGGCTGGTGGGGGCCGAGCGGATCGACAAGGTCATCGACATCAACCAGCAGCCCATCGGCCGGACCCCGCGCTCCAACCCCGCCACCTACACCAAGCTCTTCGACGGCGTGCGCGACGTGTTCGCCCAGACTCCCGAGGCCCGCGCCCTCGGCTACCAGCCCGGCCGCTTCAGCTTCAACGTGAAGGGCGGGCGCTGCGAGGCCTGCCAGGGCGACGGGATGAAGCTGGTGGAGATGCACTTCCTGGCCGACGTGCTGGTGCCCTGCGAGGTCTGCGGCGGCAAGCGCTTCAACGAGGCCACCCTGCGGGTGACCTTCAAGGGCAAGAACATCGCCGAGGTGCTCGACCTGTCGGTGGCCGAGGCCACCGAGCTGTTCCAGCACCACCGGGAGATCGCCCGGGTCCTGGCCACGCTCACCGACGTCGGCCTCGGCTACATCAAGCTGGGCCAGCCCTCGCCCACCCTCTCCGGCGGCGAGGCCCAGCGCATCAAGCTCTCCCGCGAGCTGGCCCGGGTCGGGACCGGGCGCACCCTCTACATCCTCGACGAGCCCACCACCGGCCTGCACTTCGACGACGTCAAGCGCCTGCTCCACGTGCTGGACCGCCTCACCGAGGCCGGCAACACCGTGGTGGTCATCGAGCACAACCTGGACGTCATCAAGTGCGCCGACTGGGTCATCGACCTGGGGCCCGAGGGCGGCGAGGAGGGGGGCCGGCTGGTTGCGGAGGGGACGCCCGAGGAGGTGGCGCGGGCGAAGGAGAGCTACACCGGCCAGCACCTCTCCAAGGTCCTGGCCGCGCAGGCCGCCCGCCACCGGGCGGCCCGCGGCGAGCTGACCCGCTCCGCCTGAGCCACCGGGTGCCCCCGGGCCGGCCGGTCGGCCATCCCGCTGTTCCGAAATCCCCCGCGCTCGTCTAGATTGCACGCCCATGCCCACGGCCGACCCACTCGACCCCGACCAGCTGCTGGCCCTCCTCAGGGACCCCCACGTGGAGAGCCAGGAGATCGCCGCCCGGGCGGGCGTCCCGCGCGAGGAGGCCGGCCGGGCGACGCGCCTGCTCATGGCTTTCCCCAAGGCCAAGCCGGAGGAGGTGGCCTCCCTGCCCGCCCCGCTGGCCGCCGCCCTGGCGCGCGCGGCGCTCTCCGCCTCCCGGGGGGACCTCCTGGCGGCGCTGGCCGCGCACGCCTCCAAGGAGGTGGCCAAGGAGGCCAAGCGCTGCCTCCACCTGCTGCGCACCCGCGGCGTGGAGGTGCCCGAGTCGCCGCGCCCGGCCCCGCCGGCGCCCGCCTCCCAGCCGGCGGAGCCCCCGCCGCCGGCCTTCGCCTCGGCCCTGGACGGCCACGGCGAGCGGGCCGCCTGGCTGCCCCGCCCCGTGCCCGGCCGCGGCTTCGAGCTGGGCCAGGCCATCCTCTCCGACGAGCGCGGCCTGCTCTCGCTCCAGGTCGTCCCCATGGGCCGCAAGGAGTGGCGCACCTTCGCCCGGGACATCGTGGTGCGGGGCGCGGCGCTGGGGGTGACCGAGGTGCCCCGAACCGTGGTCCACGCCTGGATCGCCGCCGCCCGGGCGACGAACGAGCACACCGGCCAGCGGGTGCCGGACGGCGCCGACCTCTGGCTCCAGCAGCTCGGGCCGGCCGAGGCCGCCCCGGCCCCCGGCGCCGGCCTCCCCCCCGGTCCGGCGGAGGAGGAGCGCGCCGCGGTGGCCGCCTCCGGTTCGCTCCACGACCTGCCGCTCTTCCGCAGCTGGCTGGCCGAGGAGGACTTCCTGCGCAAGGTGGCGGCGCGGCTCGACGAGGTCCAGGTCTCCCCCCTCTACATCGACGAGCGGCAGCGCGGTGCGCAGCTCGACCGGGTGGTGGCCGACGCCGTGGAGGAGTACCTCGACCCGACTCGCCGCGCCCGCCTGGCCGGGCGGCTCCTGGCCGTGGCCGACCACCTGGACGCGCTGGGCGACCGGCAGAGCGCCCGCACCGCCGCGGCCGCGGCCCGCGCCCTGGCCGCGGGCCAGCCCGGCGCCGCCGTCCCCTTCGCCCGGCTCCTCGTGGAGAGGGCCTTCTCCCGCCGGCCCGCCTCGGGTGCGGAGGCTCCGGCCGCACCCGCCCCGGACTCACCGCTCATCGTGGCGCCGCGGTGAGTGGCTCCCCGCGCCTGCGCCCGGGCCCGCCGTTGACCCCCGCCCTGGGCTGCGCTACCTCTCCACGGGTGTCCGCCCCCGTGGACCTCGCCCGGGAGAAGCCCGCGCCCGCCCTCACCGTCGACGTGGTCTTGCTCCTCCCCGACGGCCGGGTGGTGCTGGTCCGGCGCCGCCACCCGCCGCCGGGCTGGGCCTTGCCCGGCGGCTTCGTGGAGGCCGGGGAGACGGTCGAGGCGGCGGCCGTGCGCGAGGCCCGCGAGGAGACCGGCCTCCGGGTGGTCCTCACCGACCTCTTGCACGTGTACTCGGACCCGCGGCGCGACCCGCGGCGCCACACCGCCTCGGCGGTCTTCCTGGGGAGGGCCGACGGCCTGCCGGCCGGCGCCGACGACGCCGCCGAGGCCCGGGCCTTCGGCTGGGACGAGCTGCCCTCCCCCATCGCCTTCGACCACGACGAGATCCTCGCCGACGCCCGGCGCTTCCTCCTCACCGGCGTCCGCCGAAGCCCATGACCCCGCTCACCGCCACCGAGCGCGCCGCCCTCCTCGGCATCGCCCGCGCCGCCATCCTGACCCGGGTGGCCGGTTCGCCGCCGCGCGAGGTGACCTTGCCGGCCCAGGGCGCGCTGGCCGAGGCCCGCGGGGCCTTCGTCTCGGTGCAGGTGGGCGGCGAGCTGCGCGGCTGCGTGGGCACCTTCGAGGCCAGAGAGCCCCTGGCGCGCATCGTGGCGCGGATGGCGGTGGCTGCCGCGACCGAGGACCCGCGCTTCCCGCCGGTCGAGGCGGCCGACGTCTCCCGCCTCTCGGTCTCGGTCTCGGCCCTGGGCCCGCTGCGACCCCTTCCCGATCCGCTCTCGGTGCGGGTGGGAGAGGACGGCCTGCTCATTCGGCGCGGCTGGCACCGGGGGGCGCTCTTGCCCAAGGTGGCGGTGGAGCACGGCTGGACCGCGGCGGAGTTCTTGAAGCACGTGTGCCTCAAGGCCGGCCTGCCCGCCCGGGCCTGGCAGGAGCCGGGCGCCGAGCTGCAGGCCTTCCACGCCGAGGAGTTCTCCGAGGAGCCCGAACCGTGATCCTCACCCTCCTCGGCGCCGTCGCCGCCGTGCTCGGCATCTCCCTGCTCATCGTCCTCCACGAGCTGGGGCACTTCCTGGTGGCCCGCGCCTTCGGGATGAAGGTGGAGCGGTTCAGCGTGGGGTTCGGGCCGGTCCTGGCCGCGCTGCGCCTCGGCGGCACCGAGTTCGTCGTCTCGGCCCTGCCCCTCGGCGGCTACGTTCGGATCGCCGGCATGGCCCCGGGCGACGAGGTGAACCCCGATGACCCCGGCATCTACGCCAACCAGGCCGCCTGGCGCAGGTTCCTCACCATCCTGGCCGGCCCGGCCGCGAACTACCTCGCCGCCGCACTGCTCGGCGCGGCGCTCCTCCTCGGACCGGGCCTGCGCACCGCCGATCCCGGCCCGGCGGTGGGGCGGCTCGTGCCGGGGTACCCGGCCGAGCAGGCGGGGCTCCGGGACGGTGACCGGGTGCGGGAGGTGGCGGGCGCGCCGGTCGCGACCTGGGAGGAGCTGGTGTCCCAGCTCCAGGCCCACCCCGGCCGGGCCATCGCCCTCCGGGTGGAGCGAGGGGAGGGCGCCGCGGCCACGAGCCTGACCCTCTCCCTCCTGCCGCGCGACGAGGGGGGCGTGGGCCGGGCCGGCTTCGAGCAGCACCAGCTCTGGCAGCGGAGCGACGGGATCGCGGCCGCCCTGGCCGAGGCGCTCCGCCGGACCGACGCCCTGGCCCTGAGCCAGGTGACCGTGTTCGGCAAGCTCTTCTCCGGCGGCAAGGGGACCAAGCTCTCCGGCCCCATCGGCATCGGCCAGCAGCTGCTGCGGGCTGCGCGCGAGGGGCCGGCCGCCTTCGTGAACCTCCTCTGGGTCATCTCCGCCGTCCTGGCCGTGCTGAACCTCTTCCCGCTCCCGGCGCTGGACGGGGGGCGGCTGGTGTTCCTGGCCTACGAGGTCGTGGCCCGGCGCCGGGTGAACGCCCGCATCGAGAGCGTCGTCCACATGGTGGGCTTCGTGGCCCTCATCGCCCTGCTCCTGGGCGTGACGGTGTTCGGCGACCTGGACCTGGCCGGACGGATCGCCCGGCTCGGGGGGAGATGACCGCCGTGGGGGTCCGCGTGCTCTACTTCGCCGCCGCCCGCGAGGCCGCCGGCACCGCCCGCGAGGAGCTGGCCGACGCGCCCGCCACCGTGGCCGACCTCAGGCGGGTGCTCACCGCGCGCCACCCGGCGCTGGGCCGGATCCTGCCCCGCTGCCGGATCGCGCTGGGCGAGGCGTTCGCCGACGACGGCGCGCCCGTCGAGGACGGCGCCGAGGCGGCGGTGGTGCCCCCGGTGGCCGGGGGGGCCCCGCTCTTCGCGCTGGTGGAGCGCCCCCTGTCGCTCTCCGAGGTGGTGGAGGCGGTGGGGGGCGAGGGGCTGGGCGGGGTGGTGACCTTCACCGGCATCGTGCGCGGCCAGACCCGGGGGCGCCGGGTGCTGCGGCTGGAGTACGAGGCCTACAAGCCCATGGCGGAGCGGGAGCTGGCCCGCATCGGCGCGGAGGTGGGATCGGCCCAGGGCGCGGCCCTGGCGGTGGTCCACCGGGTGGGCGTCCTCGCCCCCGGGGAGGCCGCGGTGGTCATCGCCGCGGCCGCCCCCCACCGGACCCCGGCCTTCCGAGCCTGCCAGCAGTGCCTGGAGCGGCTCAAGCAGGACGTTCCCATCTGGAAGCGCGAGGTCTACGAGGACGGGTCGGAGTGGGTGGGGCTGGGGCCCTGAGCCGGGGGTACGCTTGGGGTCGCCCCGGACCCTGCCGCCGACGCGCCCGCGGCCCGTTCGCGTGGTATCTTCCGGCGCGACTGTGAAGGTCCTGATCGCGGACGACGACCGCCTGGTGCGTACCATGCTCGGGGACCTCCTCCGGGAGCTCGGCCACGAGGTAGTGGCGGCCGAGAACGGGATGGAGGCCGTGGCGCTCTGCACGCGGGAGCGCCCCGACCTGGTGGTCCTGGACCTGCTCATGCCGCGCCTCTCCGGCCTCGACGCGCTCCGCTCCATCCGGGAGGCCGGGTGCCCCGCGCCGGCCATCATGCTCACCGCCATCAGCGACCGGAGCTTCCGCGAGATGGAGGGGGCCGACGAGATCCAGCTCCGCCTCGAGAAGCCGGTGACCCGGCGTGCGCTGGAGCGGGCCCTGGCCAGGGCCATGGACGGCAAATGAGGCTCTCCCGGGCGCTCTTGCTCCTGGTCCTGGTCGCCAGCGCCGCCCCCATCGTGCTGCTCGGCTGGATGCTGGTCCTCGCCCGGGGCGGCGTGGACGCGGGCGCCGCCGCCGCGGTGGCGGCCTGCCTGGCGCTGGCCGCCACCGGGGCGACGCTGGTGGCCCGCAGCGTGACCCGGCCGCTGGCCGAGTGCGTGCGGGGGTCCCTGGAGATCGCGCGGGGCCGGTTCGGCCGCCAGGTGGACGTCCGGACCGGCAACGAGATCGGCGACCTGGCCTACACCTTCAACCACATGTCGCGCGAGCTGGCCTCCTACGACGCCGAGAACAAGCGGCTCATCCAGGCGCTGGAGGCGGGCTACCTGGATACCATCCGCAGCCTGGCCTCGGCCATCGACGCACGGGACCCCTACACCCGCGGCCACTCCCAGCGCGTGGCGGCGCTGGCGGTGGAGATCGGCCGGGAGATGGGCCTCCCCGCCGACGCCCTCCTGGCGCTGGAGTACGGGGGCGTGCTCCACGACATCGGCAAGATCGGCATGCCCGACGCCATCCTGGCCAAGGCCACGCCCCTCACCGACGCCGAGCGCGACCTGGCCAAGGTGCACCCGCGGGTGGGATCGGAGATCGTGGCCGGCGTCTCCTTCCTCTCCGCCGCCGCACCGGCCATCCGCAGCCACCACGAGCGGTGGGACGGCACCGGGTACCCGGACGGTCTGGCCGGGGAGGCCATCCCGCTGGTGGCAAGGATCGTCAACGCGGCCGACACCTGGGACGCCTGCACCTCGGACCGGCCCTACCAGAAGCCCTTCCCCACCGCGCACGCCCTGGAGATCATGGCCCGGCTGCGCGGGACCCAGCTCGACCCGGCGGTGCACGACGCCCTGGTGGCGGTGGTCCAGCGGCAGGCGCTCGCCCCCGCCCGAGCCGCGCCGGCGGCCTGAGCCGTCCCGCCCCTTGCCCAAAGCCGCCGCCGCGGCGACACTGCCCGCCGTATGCACGACCGCCCAGCGGCCATCAGGGCCCTCGCCGCGCTGGCCGCCTGCCTGAGCTGGATCTCGACCGCGCGCGCCGACGATCCGGCCGCCCGCGGTTTCGACCCGGACACGGCCAAGCCGGCCCTCTCCCTGGCGGGTGGCATGGCGGTCGAGACCGCGGAGCGGGTGGAGCCCGGGACCCGCAGCTTCGGGCTCATCCTCGACTACGCCGAGGGGCTCCTCGCCCTGCGCCTGGGCGACGATCGACGGCAGCTCCTGCGCTCGAGGCTCACCGCCCACCTCCTCGCCGGCTACGCCCTGCGCTGGGGCGAGGTCGGCTTGGCCCTGCCGCTCGTCCTGCACCAGAACTCCGACCTCTCCCTGCTCAGGGACCGGGGGGTGACCGGCCCCATGGTGGACTCGGTCGCTGCCTCGGCGCTGGGCGATCTGCGGGCCTTCGCCAAGCTGTCCGTCCTCGAGGAGGGGCGCGCGCCGCTCGGCTTGGCCGCGCTCCTCGACCTCCGGCTCCCCACCGGGAACCGCAAGGCCTTCGCCGGCGACGGCCTGTCGGCCGTGCCCGGCCTGGTGCTCACCCGGGCGCTGGGCAGGGTGCGGCTCGACGCCCAGCTCGGCTACCTGCTCCGCGGGCAGGGGCAGTACGCGCAGCTGGTGGTGCACGACGGCCTCACCGGGGGCCTGGGGGCCTCGCTGGGCCTGCCCGGCGTCGGCCCGGTGGAGCGAGCCCGGATCATGGCCGAGCTCCTGGGCGGCTGGCCGCGCGGAGACGACCTCCACACGGTCCGCTATCGCGCCCCGATCTCCACGCGGGGCGGCGTCCGCGCCTTCCTGCCGCGCGGCTGGTCGGTGGAGGCCGGTGCCGGGACCGGGCTGGGCGAGGCGGGTTACGGGCGGGAGGCCTGGCGGGTGTTCGCCGGCGTGCGCTGGACGGGGGCGCCGCCCCCGCTCCCCCAGGCGGCGGCCCCAGAGCCCGAGCAGCCCCCGGCCGGGCCGCCGGCTGCCGCGCCGCCCCACGAGCTCAGCCCCTCGGCGGACCGGGACGGGGACGGCGTGCCCGACGAGCTCGACCTCTGCCCCGACGAGCCCGGCTCGCCGGAGATGGACGGCTGCCCCGACCGCGACGGCGACGGCATCCCCGACATCGAGGACCGCTGCCCCGACGAGCCGGGGCCGGCCGAGAACGACGGCTGCCCGGTCCAGGGGCCGGTGGTCGAGCTGCTCGAGTCGAGCAAGATCTCGCTCAAGGACTCGATCCACTTCGACTACGACAAGGCCACCATCAAGCCCGAGTCCGGGCCCGTGCTCGACGCCATCGCCACCCTCATCAGGGACCACCCCGAGCTCCGCAAGATCCGGGTGGAGGGGCACACCGACAACCGCGGCACCGCCCTGTACAACCAGGGGTTGTCCCAGCGGCGCGCCGCCTCGGTGGTGCGCGCCCTGGTCGAGCGCGGGATCGACCCCGAGCGCCTCCAGCCGGCCGGCTACGGCTTCGATCGCCCGGTGGCCGACAACCGGACGGCGCTGGGCCGGGCCAAGAACCGGCGGGTGGAGTTCACCATCCTGGACGAGAAACCCTAGCGGCCCCCCAACGGACTCCATGACCTCCAGGCTTCCCTGGCCCTCCTTCGACGGCGCCGGCGATCCGCTCGACGCGCTGGTGCTGCTCTCGCGCTACTTCGGCTCCGATCCGGAGATGGTCCTGGCCGGGGGTGGCAACACCTCGGTCAAGGTCGACCAGGTCCTGCTGGTGAAGGGGAGCGGTGCCGGCCTGGCCGCCATCGGGCGCGACGGCTTCGTGGCCATGGACCGCGGCCGCCTCGAGGCGCTGGCCGACGCCGACCTTCCCGCCGAGCGCGAGCCGCGCGAGGCAGCCTACAAGCGCGCCCTCTACGCGGCCCGCCTCCAGCCGGAGCGGAACCAGCGGCCCTCGGTGGAGGCCCTGCTGCACCACCTGGTCCCGGGCCGGTTCGTGGTGCACGGCCACGCCACCGTGGCCAACGCCCTGACCTGCTGCGACCGAGGCCAGGAGATCGCCCGCGAGCTGCTGGGCGAGGAGGTCCTCTGGGTGCCGTTCGTCGATCCCGGGTTCCTCTTGGCCCGGGCCCTGCGCGACGGGCTGGCAGCGCACCGGCGGGCGCACGGGCGCCCGCCCCGGGCGGTGCTCCTGGCCAACCACGGGATCATCGTGGCGGGAGACGAGCCGGAGGCGCTGCGGGCCGACGCCGAGTGGCTGCTCGGGGCCATCGCCCGCCGGATCGCCGCCGCACCCCCTGCGCCCTGGGCGGCCGGCGCCGCCGCCAGGCGGCCGGACCAGCCGGCCCAGCTGCTGGCCATCGCCCCGACCCTGCGCGGCCTGCTGGCCGAGGGGCCCACGCTGCCGGTGATCGCCCTCGAGGACTGCGACGAGGCGCTGGCCTTCGCGGCCTCGCCCGCGGCCCGCGCGGCCGCCTCCCTCGGTCCGCTCTCGCCCGACCAGATCGTCTACTGCGGCTCCTTCCCCCTCTGGTTCGAGGCGCGCCCGGGCGAGGGCGACGGCGCTCTGCTGGAGCGGCTGCGGGCCGCGGTGGCCGACCACCGCGCCCGGACCGGCTTCCCCCCCCGGCTGGCGGTCGTCCCCGGGGTGGGCCTCCTCTGCGCCGGCGACGACGTGGCCGGCGCCGCCAACTGCCGCCTGCTCTACCTGGACGCGATCCGGGTGATGACCGGTGCGGCGCGGCTGGGCGCGGTGCAGGCACTGAGCGAGGGGCACCGGGTATTCATCGAGCGCTGGGAGGTGGAGGCCTACCGCAAGGCGATCGCCCGCGTCGCCCGGGCCGGCCGCGCCGCCGGGCGAATCGCGATCGTCACCGGGGCGGCGCAGGGTCTGGGGCTGGAGATCGCCCGGGCGTTCGTCGACGAGGGCGGGGTGGCGGTGCTGGCCGACCTCGACCGGCCCCGGGCGCAGCGGGAGGCGGACGCGCTGGCCGCCCGGGCCGGCGACGGCCAGGCCATGGCCGCGGCGGTGGACGTGACCGAGGCGGCCGCGGTGGCTCGGCTGGTGGAAGAGGTGGTCCGGGCCTTCGGCGGGTTCGACATCCTCGTCGCCAATGCCGGGGTGCTGAAGGCCGGCTCGGTGAAGACCCAGCCCGAGCGGGAGTTCGACCTGGTCACCGCCGTCAACTACAAGGGCTACTTTCTGTGCGTGCAGCAGGCGGCGCCGGTGCTGGCCCGGCAGCACGCCGCCCGGCCCGGGTACTGGTCGGACATCGTCCAGATCAACTCGAAGTCCGGGCTGGCCGGCTCCAACCGCAACGGGGCCTACGCCGGCTCCAAGTTCGGGGGGATCGGGCTCACCCAGAGCTTCGCGCTCGAGCTGGTCGAGGACGGGATCAAGGTAAACGCCATCTGCCCGGGAAACTTCTTCGAGGGCCCGCTCTGGTCGGACCCGAGCACCGGTCTGCTCGTCCAGTTCCTGGCCAGCGGCAAGGTGCCGGGGGCGAGGAGCGTCGAGGAGGTGCGGCGCTTCTACGAGGCCAAGATCCCCATGCGGCGCGGCTGCCGCAGCCTGGACGTGATCCGGGCCCTCTTCTACTTGATCGAGCAGGAGTACGAGACCGGGCAGGCGTTGCCCGTGACCGGCGGCCAGGAAATGCTGCCGTGACCGCGCGGGCCTCAGCCGGCGGCTGAGCCCCGCCGCCGGCGGCCCGACGCCTCCTTCCCGACCAGCGGCACGCCTCGGACCCGGGCGCCGGATCCATGGTCACTACGAGTGCATTAGGTAGTTCAACTATGTTCTTGCGCGTGTGCGACATGGGTCGGCACAAACGGGGTCGCACCACGCGGGCATAAGGGTTCCCGCTAAGGTGGCCCCAGCTAGAACTGGCCTCAGCTAGATAAACAGCAAATATTACGGACGATTATGATCTATTGCTTTGCCGCTCGATGGTAAGTCGGCCACATCCTTAAGTGGGTCGTATCGGCGCCAGGCGCGCGGACCTCGAATTGACTCCCGTAGAAGAACTTCGGAATGTCCACCTCGTGCGGTGCATCGACAGCGGAACCCGGAGGTGGCCCGGCGGGCGCGGAGCGCTCGGGTCAGGGCAGCCTGGAGCCGCGACCCGGGCCGACCAGCGCCGCGCAAGCGAGGCCTTCCGATGATCGACTCGCCCGTCCGCCCGTACTACGTCGACGGATCCTGGGAACGCTCCGCCTCCGGCGGCTGGATCGACGTGGAGAACCCGGCCACGGAGCTGATCATCGGTCGCGTTCCGCGCTGCGGGGCGGTGGAGGTGGACCGGGCCGTGAAGGCTGCACGGCGCGCCTTCCCCGGTTGGCGGGCGCTCACCCCCCACCGCCGCGCCGAGTACCTGCGCGCCGCCGCTGCGGAGCTCGCCCGGCGCCGCGACGACGTGGCGCGGATGGTGACGGCGGAGATGGGCAAGCCGCTCGACGAGGCGCGCGGCGAGGTCGACAAGGTGGTGAAGACCTTCCTCTTCTACGCCGAGGAGGCGGTGCGCGTGCTGGGGCAGACCATCCCCAACGACGAGCACGGCTTCTGCAGCATGGTCCAGCGCGAGCCCATCGGCGTGGCCGCGGCCATCGCCCCGTGGAACTACCCGGTGGAGCTGCTCGGGTGGAAGCTGGGCGGCGGCCTGGCCGCGGGCTGCACCCTGGTGATGAAGCCGGCCAGCAAGACCCCGATGTCGGCGGTGGCGCTGGTCGAGTGCTTCGACGCCGTGCGCATGCCCCCCGGGGTGGTGAACCTGCTCACCGGCGACGCCCGCATGGGCGAGGCGCTCATCGCCCACCCGGACGTGGACAAGATCGCCTTTACCGGCTCGCAGGAGGTGGGTGAGCGGATCTTCCGCATCATGGGCGGGATCAAGTCGGTGGCCCTGGAGCTGGGCGGGAACTGCCCGCTGCTGGTGGCCCCCCACGCCAACCTGGCCGCGGCGGTGAAGGGGGCGGTCCGCCGCAGCTTCCGCAACATGGGCCAGATCTGCGTGGCCATCAACCGGGTCTACGTCCACCGACCACTCTACGCCGCGTTCCTGGAGGGCGTGAGCCGGGCCGCTCAGGCGCTGACCATCGCCGACGGCCTGGAGCGCCCCTCCGCCGACCTCGGCCCCATGGCCGACGCCGGCGGCCTGGCCAAGACCCGCGAGCACATCGAGGACGCCCTGTCCAAGGGCGCGCGGCTGGTCTGCGGCGGCAAGCGGCCGGCGGGGTTCGACCGCGGCCACTTCTTCCAGCCCACGGTCCTGGCCGATTGCACCCCGGACATGCTGGTCATGAACTCGGAGACGTTCGGGCCGGTGATCGGGGTGAGCCCGTTCGATGCCCTGGACGACGCCATCCGGCTGGCCAACGACTCGCCCATGGGGCTGGTGGCCTACGCCTACAGCGAGGACCTGGCCGAGGTATTCACCCTCAGCGACGCGCTCGCCTTCGGCAGCGTCGGGATCAACTGCGTCGACGCCGGGATCATCGGCGCCCCCTACGGCGGGCGCCGCAAGAGCGGCATCGGGTACGAGCACGGCCGCGAGGGGATGGAGGGCTACCTGGTCCTCAAGCACGTCCGCGTCCGCCACGGCGTGGGCGTCGTGCAGAAGGCCTGACGGGCGCCGGCGGCGGCCCGGGGAGCGCGCATGAGCGAGGCGAGGCGCACGGGCAGGGGACCGTCCCACGCAGGCGGCGTGGGGAGCGGCCCCTCCAACCGGGCGAGCACCCTCCTCCAGGTGCTGGCCCGCGAGCGGCCGCGGCTCCCCCGGGCCGAGCTGCGCATCGCCGACTTCGTCGCCCAGAACCCCGAGGCGGTCATCACCATGAACATGGCCGACCTCAAGGCGGTGACCGGGGTCAGCGACCCCACCATCGTCCGCTTCGCCCGCCGCCTGGGGTGCCGCGGCTACGCCGAGCTGAAGGTGCGGCTGGCCCAGAGCCTGGCCCCGGCGGCGCCCTTCTCCCACGAGGAGATCCTGCCCACCGACAGCATCGACGCGGCGGTGCTCAAGACCCTGCGGAACTCGATCAACTACCTGCGCCGGTTCGAGCAGGACTGTGACGCCGCCGCCATCGGTCGCGCCGCCGACCTGATGCTCCTGGCCCACGAGGTCTTCCTCTTCGGGCTGGGGATCTCGCAGACCATCGCCTACGACGCCGAGCACAAGTTCCTGCGCATCGGCCTTCGATGCCGGCTGGTGGAGGGTCAGCAGCGGCAGGCGCTGGTGGCCACCACCGTGGGGAAGGACGACGCGGTGGTGCTCCTCTCGCACTCCGGCGAGACTCGAGCGCTCGTGGAGTCGGCTTCCGCGGCCCGAGCCCGGGGAGCGCACACCATCGCCGTCACCGCGCCGCACTCGCACCTGGCGCGCTCCAGCGAGCTGGTCATCGGGGTGCCGCGCTACGAGCACAGCGAGGTGTACACGCCGCTCACCGCCCGCCTCAACCACTTCATCGTCACCAACATGCTGGTGGCGGTCATCGGGGTGAAGCAGGGCCAGCCCCGCCCGGACAACCTGGCCGCGCTCGACCCGTGGACGGAGAAGATGCTCGACGACGCAGTGCCGGGCACGCCCGGACCCACCGACGGTGCTCGAGGCGCGGCCGATGGCGTGCCGCCTCGGGCGAGGACCAAGCGGACATGATGCCGACCGAGGAGCGAGACCGGGCCAAGTACGCGGCGGGCGTCCGGGCCATCGACGAGTACTTCCGCGACGGGATGGTCGTCGGGTTGGGCTCGGGGACCACCTCCCACTGGATGGTTCGGGCGCTGGCCCCGCGGATCCACGACGGGCTGAAGGTGATCGGGGTCCCCACCTCCAAGGCCACCCGCGACCTGGCCGCCAGCCTGGACATCCCCCTGGCCGATCTGAACGACCACCTGGAGCTCGACGTCACCCTGGACGGGCCGGACGAGATCGATCGCCAGGGGCGCATGATCAAGGGCGGCGGCGCCTGCCTGCTCTGGGAGAAGATCGTCGCCGCCGCCACGCGGCGCTACGTGGTCATCGCCGACGACCGGAAGCTGGTGGACGTGCTGGGCCGGTTCCCCCTGCCGGTCGAGGTGGTCCCCTTCGGCTGGCGCAGCACCGAGCGTCTGATGCGCGAGCTCTTCGCCTCGTACGGCCACCGGGACGTGCCGATGGTGCTTCGGGGCGGCGAGGCCAAACCGGTGATCACCGACAGCGGCCACTACCTGCTCGACTGCTCGCTGGGCCGGATCCCGGAGGCCGACGAGCTGGCGGTGCGACTCAACACCATCCCCGGGGTGGTGGAGAACGGGCTCTTCGTCGACGTGGGCGACGCCGTCGTTTACGGGCACTCCGACGGCAGCGCGGACGTGGTGGTGCTCTGAAGGAGGACGACGCATGCCGCACGACGATCTCTCCGGCGTGTTTGCTCCCATGGTGACGCCCTTCGGGGTCGACGACGCGGTGCTGCTCTCCGGGATCGCCGAGAACGTGCGCCGCCTCAACACCACCGGGCTGCGCGGCTACTTCGTCCTCGGCACCAACGGGGAGTACAAGGCGCTCACCGCCGAGGAGCGCCTGCAGGTGCTGGACGTGGTGCTGCAGCATCGGGCCAGCGGCAAGGTGGTCATGGCTGGCTGCGGCGCCGAGAGCACCAAGGAGACCATCGACAACGCCCGCCGCGCTGCCGACCGGGGGGCGGACTTCGCCAGCATCCTCATGCCCTCCTTCTTCGCCAAGAAGATGACGGCCGAGGTCATGGCCCGCCATGCGCTGGAAGTGGCCGATGCCTCGCCCATCCCGGTGGTGCTCTACAACAACCCCTCGGTGGCCGCGGGCGTGACGATCCGCCTCGAGGTCCTGGAGCGGGTGGCCGGCCACCCCAACATCGTGGGCATCAAGGACAGTTCCAAGGAGACGTACCTGGAGAACCTCAAGGCCGCCTCGCCCGCCTTCAGCGTGCTGGCCGGCTCGGCCAACTACTTCACCGACCTCCTTCGCCGCGGCGGCACGGGCGGAGTGCTGTCGCTGGCCAACGTGCTGCCCGGTCCCTGCGTGGCGCTGTACGAGGCGGTCCGCGCCGGGCGGCGGGACGAGGAGGAGCATCTCGATCGGCTGCTGATCGAGCTGAACGCAAAGGTCTCGGGGACCTTCGGGGTGGCGGGCGTGAAGGCGGCCATGACCCTGTGCGGCTTCGTGGGGGGCGTCCCGCGGCGCCCCTTCCTGCCGCTCGGGGCGGAGGACGTGAACGGGTTGCGCGGCGTGCTGGAGCGGAGCGGGCTTCTCTCGAAGTGAACCGAGCCCCGTGGTGAACCATGGCCGGACCTGCAGGACCATCGCGAGCGTGTTCTACAAGCTCGCGCGATTACTCGGAGTCGAGGGAGCTCCGAGCGGCGGATGTCAACCGCGACGAGGCGGTGCTCCAGCCGGCGCCCCGTCTGGGTGCATCTCGTCGACCGATCGAAGAATCCAGCACTGGCGGTGGCTTGAACATGTTCATCAATCCGAAGACCCACGGCCTGAGCCCTGGACACCGGGGCGTGCAATCAGCGGTGGCCGGCGGTGCGCGAATTGTCGTAGCGTTTGATAACCGGAAGCGAGAACGATCGTCGGCGCCCGTCAGCGGGCCGCGGCCGATCATGGGAGCGCGGGTCGAGCGTGCCGCGAGGGAACGGCACCGCGCTCTCGCCAGGTAGGGGCCGACGGAGGCGGAGGAGCCATGGCGCAGCCCAGCCACCACCAGGAAGGACGCCCGGCGGTCCTGCTGCCGGAGCCGATCGAGGAGGAGGCGGTGCGCCTGCTCGAGTCCGCCGGGGTGGAGCTCGTCCGCGCCCCTGATCCCAGGCCGGAAGCGGTCGCGCCGCTGCTCGGCCGGGCCGACGCGGTCGTCCTCCGCACCGGCCTGACCCTCGACGCCCGGCTGCTCGGTGCCGCCGAGCGGCTCCGGACGGTGTCCCGCACCGGCGCTGGCTACGACAACGTCGACGTGGCGGCAGCCACCCGGCGCGGCGTGATCGTCACCTCCAGCGTCGGCGCCAACACCGTCACCGTGGTGGAGCACACGCTGGCCCTCCTGCTGACCCTGGCCAAGCGCATCGTCGACCTCGACCGCGCGGTCCGGCGCGGTGAGTTCAAGCTGCGCTACGCCTACCTGCCCCGCGACCTGCGCGGTCAGGTGCTGGGGGTGGTGGGCTTCGGGCGCATCGGCGCCGAGGTGGCCCGCGCCTGCCATCGCCTCTTCGCCATGCCGGTGCTGGCCCATGACGCGCTCCTGCCCGAGCCGGCCCGGCGCGACCTCTCCTCCTGGGTGGAGTTCACCGGCATCGAGGAGGTCTTCCGGCGCGCCGACGTGGTGACGCTGCACCTCCCGCTCTCCGCGACCACCCGCGGCCTGGTGGGGAAGAAGCTCCTCGCCTCGATGAAGCCCGGCGCCCTCCTCCTCAACACCGCCCGGGGCGGCGTGATCGACGAGGCGGCCCTGGTGGAGGCGCTGCGCTCCGGCCCGCTCGGGGGCGCCGCCCTGGACGTCTTCGAGCGGGAGCCGCCGCCCACCGACAGCCCGCTCCTCGCCCTGGAGAACGCCGTGCTGACGCCGCACGCTGCCGCGCTGACGCGCGCCTGCGTGACGCGGATGGCGGTGCTGGCGGCCCAGCGGGTCCTCGACGTCCTCGACGGCTATTTGCCGGATGACGTCGCCAACCCCGAGGTGCTGACCACCGAGCGGTGGCGGCACCTGGTCCGCGGCCGACCACGTGCGGCCGAGAAGGTCCACCCGCCATGAACGGAAGGGAAATCAGCCCGTAGCCGGAAAAACCGGGGACAACGCTCGTGCGCTCGCCCCGTACCACCCCCTCCACATCGGAGGGTCATGAGAGGAGAGAGTCATGTTGCATCGGTCGATCAAAGCTTGGTGCGGGCTCCTGCTCCTGTGGGGCCTGACATCGAGCGCGTATGCGCAGTCCAACTTCACCCTCGACGACGTCCCCGCGCTCAAGAACAAGAAGCCCATTCACCTGATCCTGGAGACGGGCGATGGCCACTCCAAGGCGCTACCCATCATCGAGGCCTTCACCAAGAAGACCGGCGTGCCGGTGAACGTGGAGCGGGTGGCCTCGTCCGGCGTGTACGGCAAGGAGAACGTGGAGTTGATGGCCGGGACGGGCCACTACGACGTCGTCTACGTCGAGACCTCGTGGACCACCGAGTGGTCCGACCTCCTCTACAAGCTGAAGGACCTGGCCAACAAGTTCGATCCCGGCAAGTCCGCAGCCCTCGAGAAGGAAATGGCGAACATGTCGCCGTCGATCCTGGCCACCGGCCAGGCCTACGGCAACCAGATGGTCCTGCCCTTCTACACCTTCGACATGACCATGTGGGTCCGCCAGGACGTCTTCGACGATCCCACCGAGAAGGCCAACTTCAAGACCAAGTACGGTTACGAGCTGGCGGCCGCCAAGACCTGGGAACAGCTCCACGACCAGGCGGCCTTCTTCACCCGCAAGAAGGGCGAGATGCTGAAGGGCCAGCCGCTCGACCACGACCTCTTCGGCCTCAGCATGCAGGCCGGCGCCTACCAGGACAACGACGAGACCACCGCGCGCCTGTGGCCCACGGGCAACGACTGGGTGACCGTGGTCAAGGACGGCACCGGGAAGATCACCAAGTTCGTCATCACCAAGGCGGACAAGGAAGCGCTCAAGACGGTGCTGGCGGAGTACAAGAACGACCTGCAGTGGGATTCGCCGGGCGCCTTGACCGCGAACTTCGACTTCGTGGTGGCGCAGATTGGCAATGGGAATGCCATCATCGCCCCCACCATTTGGGCGAACTGCACCGTGTGGGCGGACGGCATCCTGAAGGAGAAGGTGCCGGGCGGGAAGATCGGCGTCTACCCGACGCCCGGCGGGCAGCCGTACACCGGGGCGTGGTCCTACGGCGTCGCCAAGTCCACCAAGAACCCTGAGGCTGCGTACTGGCTGGTGCGCTACCTGACCTCATACGAGGCCGGCCTGCGCATGTTCAAGGAGGCGGGACTCATCCCCGGCCGAATCGACGTGATGGAGACGGTGTCGAAGAACGAGCCGGTCTACCCGCTGGGAATGCTGGCCAAGTACCACATCGACATCTGGAAGGCGACCGGCAAGTACATCCCGAACCACTACTACTACAACACCAAGGCGGGCGGTAAGGTCTACGACAATCAGATCTATGTCCTCGCCCCGGCGCTCACCGGGGAGAAGACAGTCGAACAGGTGGTCGAGGACCTGACCAAGCAGACCATCGACCTCCAGAACAAGTTCGACAAGACTGCACCCTGCGTCGAGGAGAAGTAGGGCGCATCGGAGCGGGGTCCGTGCGGCCCACCGAGGCCGCACGGATCTCCCCGCGCGATGCCCAGCCAACACCATCCAGGCACGAGGGCACCAATGCTGAGCAATAGTCCACCATTGAGCGGGCTTGCCGGAGAAGCGGCCCGCAAGCCGACCATCTGGGAAACGCTCACCAGCGAGCGTTACTTCCGGTGGACGCTCCTCATCCCGCTATTGGTGCTCCTCGCCGTCTTCATGCTGTATCCGCTCATCTACAGCATCTACTTCTCGTTCCACGACTGGGGGATGCAAGGGGACCCGATCTTCAGCGGGCTCCACAACTACCGGCAGCTGGTGTTCGACCAGAACTTCCTCTTGGCGTTCTGGCGGACGCTCGAGGTGACGCTCATCTGCATCGTGGTCGAGCTCGGGCTCGGGCTGGGGCTGGCGCTGCTCTGGAACCGCGACTTCAAGGGGCAGAACGTGGTGCGGGGGCTGGCGCTGCTGCCGCTCCTGGTGGCGCCGCTCATCCTCTCCCTGCTCTGGAACTTCATCCTCGACTTCAACTTCGGTGCCCTGAACCACATCCTCTCGGCGCTCGGCTTGGGCAGGGTGAACGTCTGGCGCCCGAGCATCGCGCTCTACACCATCTGCTTCATGACCATCTGGCAGTGGCTCCCCTTCTCGACCTTCGTGCTGCTGGCGGGGCTGAAGAGCTTGCCCCGCGACGTCTTCGAGGCGGCGCGGGTCGACGGGGCATCGCGGTGGTACACCTTCCGGCGGCTGACGCTCCCCCTGCTCAGCCCGCTCATCATGATCATCGTGGTGCTGCGGTCGATGTGGCTCATCCGGCTCTTCGACCCGCTCTTCGGGACGACGCGCGGCGGCGTGAACACCGAGTTGCTCGACTGGATCACCTACCGCACCTCGTTCGTCATGTTCGACATCGGGTACGGCTCGGCCATGGCCATCCTCTCCTGGGCCGTCACCATGGCGCTCTGCATGGTGATGTTCCGGCAGCTGATGAAGCAGATGGCGCCCAAGACCTAGCTCGCGGAGACGACACCATGCTCAAGAAGCTGCTGTTCTGGGTGACCACGGTTCTGGTCCTGGCCATCATCGTCGCGCCGCTGGCCTGGATCTACCTCACCGCCTTCAAGGGGCCGGCCGACCTCTTCGCCTCCGATCTGAAGCGGTTCGTGGTCTTCAAGCCCACGCTCGAGAACTTCGTGGTGCTGTTCCGCGACTACCCGTTCTGGCCCAACCTCCTCAACACCTTCATCGTGAGCGTGGCCGGTACCGCGGTCACCGTGATCTGCTCGCTGATGGCCGCCTACAGCTTCGCCCGCTGGAACACGGGCGGCGGCGACATCCTCTTCATGACCGTCTCCACCCGCATGTTCCCCATGGCGGTGGCCGCTGTCCCCCACTTCGTGTTCTTCAAGAACCTGGGGCTGCTGGACACGCACCTGGGGCTGACGCTGCTCTACGTGTTCTTCAACATCTCCTTCGCCACCTTCCTCCTTTACGGGTTCTTCAACGAGGTCCCCAAGGAGGTGGAGCAGGCGGCCATGATCGACGGCTACGGCCGCATCGAGGTGTTCCGCAAGATCGTCTTCCCCCTCATCGGGCCCGGACTGGCGGTGACCTCGGTCTTCTGCCTCATCTGGATGTGGAACGAGTTCTTCTTCGCATTCCTGTTCACCCGCGATGATGCACGAACGGTGAACGTGCTGCTCTCCTCGTTCTGGGGCGGGCTGCAGGTGCAGTACGGGCTCATGACCGCCGGAGCGGCCATCACCATCCTGCCCACGCTCATCGCCGCCTGGTTCATGCAGCGCTACATCATCCGCGGCCTCACCTTCGGCGCGGTCAAGGGGTGACGGCCATGGTGCTCCCTCGCATGAAGCTCTCGGACCGGATTACCTGGGCGGTGCTGTGCTGGATCTTCTTCAACCTGCTCTGGCTCCGCTTCCTGGAGAAGTCCTTCCCGCAAGGCCTGGGCGCGCTCCTCGCCACCATCGGCGCCGTGGCGCTGGTGTGGTTCTGGCCGCGACCGCTGGAGGAGGCCTGGGAGGAGGAGGCGGCGCCCGTGGGCGGGCAAGCCGAAGGCATCGCGGGCGAGAGGAGGGAGTAACCGTGGCCGAGGTAAAGCTCGAGAGCGTCACCAAGCTGTACGGGCGCAAGAAGGCCGTCGACGGCGTGAGCGTCACCTGCAAGGAGGGCGAGTTTCTCTCCATCTTCGGCCCGACCGGCGCCGGCAAGAGCACGATTCTCAAGATGATCGCGGGGATCGAGGAGATCACTTCCGGGACCATCCGCTTCAACGGGCGCGTCGTGAACGACCTGCCGCCGCAGGAGCGAAACGTCTCGATGGCATTCGAGAGCTACAACCTCTACCCGCACATGAAGGTCTACGACAACGTGGCCTTCCCGCTGCGCGCGCCGCGCTGGGGGCTCAGGCTCGAGCCGGCCGAGGAGCGGCGGCGGGTGAAGGAGATCGCCGACTTCCTGGGCATCGGCGAGCTCTTGGAGCGGCTCCCGCAGCACCTCTCCGGCGGCCAGAAGCAGCGCGTCTCCCTGGCCCGGGCGCTGGTGCGGCGGCCGGAGGTCTACCTCCTCGACGAGCCCATCGCCCACCTCGATGCCCGGCTCAAGTTCTCGACCCAGTCGCTGCTCAAGGAGTTCGCCTCGAAGTACGGCAGCACGATCGTCTACGTCACCCACGACTACCGCGAGGCGCTGGCCCTGTCGCACCGCATCGTCGTGCTCCGCCGCGGCACCATCGAGCAGGAGGGGACACCCGAGGAGGTGTTCCACACGCCCAGGACGGACTTCGTAGGACGGCTCATCGGCGAGCCGCCCATGAACCTCATCGACGGCGACGCGGCGACCCGCGACGGGGAGGCCTGGTTCCAGGTGGGCGACCGGTTCGGCCTCCCCATCCGCGGCCCGCGCGCCGAGGCGATGCGCGCCGTCACCCGCACCGAGCAAGGCAAGCCGGTGGCCCGGCTCGGGATCCGGCCCGAGAACATCCGGGTCTCGCGGGCACGGCCCGGGCCCGCCGCCTTCCAGCTCCCGGTGTACGCCGTGGTGCAGGAGGCGCAGAGCACGGTCGTCACCTTCGAGCTCCCGGGGACGTTCTTCTACGCCCGCACCCGGCAGGAGATCGGCTCCGCTGACTACCGGGTTGGCGAGCCCCTCTGGATCGACCTGGATCCCGAGAAGATCTTCTTCTTCCCCAGGACCGTCGCCCTCTCCACCAAGGCCTAGCCATGAGCCAAGTCGAACTGCGCTCGATGTGGAAGATCTACCCCCGCGGCAACGTGGTCGGTGTCAAGGACCTCTCCTTCACCATCCGGAACGAGGAGTTCCTGGCCATCCTCGGCCCCTCCGGCGGGGGGAAGAGCTCGACGCTGCGGATGCTGGCCGGCCTGGAGGAGATCACCCGGGGTGAGCTGGCCTTCGATGGCACGGTCGTGAACCATCTCGGGCCGGCGGAGCGGAACATCGCCCTTGCCTTCGAGTCCTACGCGCTCTATCAGCGCCTCTCCGTCTACGAGAACATCGCCTTCCCGCTGCGGGCGCGCGGGATGAAGCAGGCCGCGGTCGCCCAGAAGGTGCGCTGGATCGCCGAGCTGCTCGACCTCGAGCCGCTGCTCGACAAGTACCCCGGCTCGCTGGCCGGGGGCCAGCAGCAGCGCGTCTCCCTGGCACGTGCCTTCGTCCGGCAACCCAAGTTGACGCTGCTCGACGAGCCCATCTCCCACATGGACCAGCGGCTGCGCGCCGAGGTCCGGGCGCGCATCCGCCACCTCCACGAGGAGATGCACAACACCACCGTCTACGTGACCCACGACCAGGCCGAGGCGGTCTCGCTCTGCGACCGGATGGTGATCCTCCACCAGGCTCAGCTGCAGCAGATCGGAACCGTCGAGGAGATCTGGCACCGCCCGGCCAATCGCTTCGTGGCTTCGTTCGTGGGCGAGCCGGCCATGAACCTCCTGCCGGCGCGGCTCCGCGACCGCACTACGGTGGTGCTCCCCGAGGTGGACCACGAGTCAGCGCTGTCCTTCCGGGGTGAGCTCGACCCGGGCGCCCACGCCGAGGTGACCATCGGCATCCGGCCCCAGGAGATCGGGGTGCTGCGCGCCGCTGGGGTGGCGAACACCCTGCCCTGCATCGTGCGGCTGCTCGAGTTCCAGGGCGAGAACACCATCCTCACCGTGACCACGGACGGGCCCGCCCAGCACACGCTGAAGGTGGCGGTCGCCGCCAGTGAGGCGAACGCCGTGGGCGAGCGCGTATTCTTGCAGGTGCGGCCCGAGAGCATCCACCTCTTCGAAGGAGATCGCCCGGTGCTGCGCCGGGCGCTGGCTGGCTGAGGGCGCACGGTCGGGCCGACGTCGACGGGATACGGACGGAGGACGCGATGAGCACGAACGGTGGAACCAAGCCCTGTTTCGTCGGGATCGACGTGGGGACGTCCGCGTGCAAGGTCATCGCTGTGGACGGGTCGGGGGCGGTGCTGGCCCGGGCGGCGCGCGACTACCCGCTCTCCACCCCGCGGCCGGGCTGGGCGGAGCAGAACCCAGCCGACTGGTGGAGGGCCACCGACGAGGCGATGCAGGCGCTGCGCGCTGCCCTCCCCGCCAGCTACGCGCCCCAGGCCATCGCCCTGTGCGGCCAGATGCACGGCCTGGTACCGCTTGACCGCGACGACCGGGTGATCCGCCCGGCCATCCTCTGGTGCGACAACCGGACCGGCGCAGAGTGCGACGAGCTGACCGAGCAGCTGGGCGGGCTGTCCAGGGTGGTGGAGCTCATCAACAACCGCTTCCTTCCCGGCTACACCGCCGGGAAGATCGTCTGGCTGCGCAAGCACGAGCCGCGCGCCTTCGAGCGGATGCGCCGCATGCTGAACCCCAAGGACTACATCCGGCTGCGGATGACCGGGAACCACGCCACCGAGGTGGCCGACGCCTCGGGCACGGCGCTGTTCGACGTGCGCAACCGGCGCTGGTCCGCCCAGGTCCTCGAGGCGGTAGGACTCCGCGCCGACCAGGTGCCGGAGGTGTTCGAGTCGCAGGTGACGAGCGGCACGCTGCGCGCGGAGGTGTCCTCGAGCTGGGGGCTGCCTCCGGGCCTCCCGGTGGTAGGCGGCGGCGGCGACGGGGTCACCCAGATCACCTCGATGGGCATCGTCTCCGAGGGGCCGGTGGGAGTGATCTTCGGGACGGCCGGGGTGGTCGGCGGCGCCGCCAACCACTGCCCGGACAACAAGGACGGCCTGCTCCAGGTCTTCTGCGGGAACTCGCCGGACCGCTGGAATCCCATGGGCTGCACCCTGAACGGCGCCGGGTCGTTCCAATGGCTCTTCGACGTCCTCTCGGAGGTGCCGGGCGCCAAGCTCGACTTCGACGCCCTGGTCCGGGTGGCCGAGTCGGCGCCGGTGGGGAGCGACGGTCTCTTGTTCCTGCCCTACCTCATGGGCGAGCGGTGCCCGCAGGTGGCGCCGGACGCCCGGGCCGCGCTGGTAGGCCTGACCCGCGCCCACCGCCTGGGCCACATCGTCCGCAGCGTGATGGAGGGCATCGTCCTCAACATCCGCGCCGTGCTGGAGCTCATCGTTCGCGGCGGCGTGGCCTGCACCGAGATCCGCGCCTCCGGCGGAGCCACCGCCTCGCCGTTCTGGATGTCGCTGCTCGCCGACGGGCTGGGGCGGGACGTGGTGACGGTGACCGGCGCCTCGGAGGGGGGCGCTTACGGCGCTGCCCTCATCGCCGGGGTGGGGGTGGGGGCCTGGAGCGACCTGGACCGGGCCGTCGCTGCCATCCAGGAGACGACGCGGGTAAGGGTCGATCCCGGACGGGCGGCGCTGTACCGGCAGCAGCTGTCGCCCCTCGGGGCGCTCTTCTCTGCCCTCGAGCCCATCCGATCCATGGCCGGCCCGCAGTAGACCTCGCCCCGCGGGACGCGGGCCGTCCCAGCGCCGTACCGGAGCACGAACCCTTAGAGGAGGTGTGGAAATGATCAGTGACCTGAGCCTCGGCCGGGTGCGGCCGCTCGACAGCACCATCCGCGCGTCGGTGCGCTCCCTGGTGCAGGGTCGAGAGCAACCGGTTCCCATCGTCTCCGAGGAGGAGCGCTATCTTTCGCACATCCTCGACCTGCCGCTCTCCCTCGAGGTCTACGGCGAGCTCAAGGGGCTGGCCCGTGCCTTCGGGGTGACCAAGACCTTCCGCTCGGTGATCGACACGTTTCAGGTGCCGGCGGGCGAGACGCCAGCCGGGTTCCGGATCGAGTTCGTGCTCGACGCCGACGCGGTGGTGCGCGCCGACCTGGTGCGCGACATCTCCTGCGACAGGAACGGCCAGAAGCGGGCCACCCGGGTGCTGTTCAGCGCCGACAGCGCCAACCCCTACGAGGTGGCCCCCATCGCCGGGATGCTGGCCAACCTGACCTGCAACCCGGGGATCGTCTACGACCTGTTCATCAACAACCCCAAGGCCAACGTGGGGAAGAAGTTCAAGACCCGCGACGAGGTCATGCTGGAGATCGGCCGCATCGTCGGGCCCGGCGTCGACATCAGCGTCGAGCTCAACAACCCCTTCGAGGAGTCGGAGCAGAAGATCCTGGAGGAGGCGGAGAAGTTCCGGGAGATGCTCTCGCCCTACCGGGTGGTCATCAAGGTCCCGCACACCGGTCCGGTGAACGCGCGGAACGTGGGCGAGCTGCTGGCCGGCGACAAGCTCTTCCACCGTCGGTTCGACGCGGGCACGACCGCGGACATGCTGCGCGGCCACAACCTGGCGCTCATGCTGCGCGACCACGGCTTCCGGATCAACTTCACCCTGATGTTCGAGCCCTACCAGAGCGCCATGGCCCTCCAGGCCAAGCCATACTTCATCAACAGCTTCGTGCGCATGCGGCTCCTGCAGACCGCGGCCTTGGCCCAGCTGGTGGAACGCTACCGGGCCACTCATGACGAAGCCTACCTGGCCAAGCTGCGCACCTGGATGGTGGAGAAGGACTACCTGGCGCCGGAGGAGAAGGACCTCGAGGCCGGCGCCCTGCTGGGCATGGCCGACCGCATCCTCCGCTACCGCCAGTACCGTGAGGGCTTCGATGGCCTGGACGGCGTGCGGCACAACCTGAACGTGCTCCGCACCTGCAACCTCCCGGACACGCGCCTCATCATCTGCAGCATGGAAGGGGAGACGATGTACCCCGACCTGGACAGCCTCCTCGCCCGGCCCGAGCTGGCCGACATGACCGACCGGGTGGTGATCACCGCCGAGCCGGGCTACCTGGCCCGGTTCACCTCGAGCAACCAGGTCGTCTCGTATCAGCGCCGCTTCATGAACGCGGCGCAGGGGCAGCAGTAGCCGCCGGCAGCCCGGGGCGGCGGCGGGCCGCCCCGGGGCGCCGCCGGGAACGACGTCCGCGAAGGTCACGCGGGGAAGGGAGTGGTCATGATTCTCGAGAGGTTCGCGCTCAAGGACCGGATCGCCCTGGTGACGGGAGCCGGTCAGGGGATCGGGGCAGCCTGCGCCCAGGCGCTGGCCGAGGCTGGGGCGGCGGTGGTCGTCAGCGACATCATCGGACCCCGGGCCGAGGCGACCGCGGCCAGGTTCCGCGACGGCGGCCTGAAGGCCGAGGCAATGACGCTCGACGTCACCGCCTGGCGCGACGTCGACGCGGCGGTGGCCCAGGTCGAGAAGCGTCACGGGCGCATCGACGTCCTGGTCAACAATGCGGGCATCGCCATCAGCGAGGTGCCGGCGGAGTCCATGACCAACGACCAGTGGCACAAGGTCATGGACGTCAACCTGCACGGGGTATTCTACTGCTCCCGGGCGGTCGCCCGCGGGATGCTGGCGCGCAAGAGCGGCGCCATCGTCAACATCGGCTCCATCTCCGCGTACATCGTCAACACGCCGCAGGAGCAGTGCAACTACAACGCGGCCAAGGCCGGCGTGCACCAGCTCACCAGGTCGATGGCCGCCGAGTGGGCCACCCGCGGCGTCCGGGTCAACGCGGTCGCCCCCGGCTACACCGACACCCCGCTCCTCTCCTTCGCCAAGGGGGGCCCCTCGTTCAAAGTGTGGATGGACATGACGCCGACGGGGCGGCTGGCCGACCCGCTGGAGGTGGCGGCGGTGGTGCTGTTCCTGGCCTCCGACGCGGCCAGCAACGTGACCGGCAGCATCGTCACCGTCGACGGCGGCTACACGCTCTGGTAGGGCGCGCTGCTCCTCCGGGAGCAGCGCCGTCTCCGACTCCCCGCGCCGGCGGCCGCCGGCATGGCCGGCGTCGGCAGGAGGCGCACGTGACCGAGGCGCGGCGGATGCCATCCTTCCTGGAGCGGGGTGTGGCCCAGGTGGCGCTGGTGGTGGAGGACCTGGACAAGGCGGTCGAGGCCTACTGGCACCGGTTCGGGATCGGCCCCTGGCACTTCTACACTTACGAGAAGCCGCTGCTCCGCCGGATGACCCGCCACGGGGCGCCCGCCGAGTACGCGATGCGGGTGGCGCTGGCCAACGCCGGGCCCACCCGCATCGAGCTCATCGAGCAGAAGTCGGGTGACACCGTCTACGCCGAGTTCATCCGCAAGCACGGCTACGGCGTCCAGCACCTCGGCCTGGTGGTGGACGACATGGCGGCGGCCATCCGGGAGGCCGAGGCCGCCGGCTACCGGGTGACCATGTACGGCGCCGGCTTCGGCCTGGACGGCGACGGCGCCTACGCCTACCTGGACACCGAGGACGACATGGGGACCACCTTCGAGCTGGTGGAGCGCCCCAAGCGCCGGGCCACGCCGGAGAAGATCTACCCGCCTCCGGCCAGGCCGGGCTGAGCCGGGCCCGCGGATGAGATCGAACCGCCGGGCCGGGGAGTGCTTCGTCGGGCTCGATCTGGGCACCTCCGCGTGCAAGGCCATCGCCGCGGACGGAGCCGGAGCCATCGTCGCCCGGGCAGCGACCGAGTACCCGCTCTCCACCCCGCAGCCGGGGTGGGCGGAGCAGGACCCGTCCGCCTGGTGGAGGGCGGCCGACCTGACCATGCGGGCGCTCCGGACCCAGCTCCCCTCCCCGGGCGCGGTTCAGGCCATCGGCCTCTCCGGCCAGATGCACGGGCTCGTCGCCCTCGACCGAGCCGACGACGTCATCCGCCCGGCCATGCTCTGGTGCGATCAGCGCGGCCTCCGCCAGTCCGATGCGCTCACCGAGCGGGTGGGCGGGCTCGAGGCGCTGGTGGCCCAAACCGCCAACCGGCTATGGCCCTGCGACACCGCCGGGAAGGTCCTGTGGCTCCGGGAGGAGGAGCCCCGGGCCTATCGGCGCCTGCGCCGCTTCCTCAACCCCAAGGACTACCTGCGGCTGCGCATGACCGGCGAGCACGCCACCGACGTGTCCGACGCCTCGGGGACCGGGATGTTCGACGTGCGGCACCGGCGGTGGTCTGCCCGGCTACTCGACGAGGTCGGGCTCTCGCCCGGGCAGGTGCCGATCGCGTACGAGTCCCACGAGACGACCGGCCGGCTGCGCCCGGAGGTCGCCGACGGCTGGGGCCTGCCGCGGGGGACGCCGGTGGTCGGCGGCGGCGGCGATTCGGTGGCGCAGACCACCGCCATGGGCGTGGTCTCCGAGGGGCCGCTGGGAGTGATCCTGGGGACGGCGGGGGTCGTCGCCGGCGCGACCCCCGCCTGTCCCGAGAACCGGGGCGGCTGGCTGCAGGTCTCCTGCGGCAACGCACCGGATCGCTGGCATGCCATGGGTGTGAGCCTGAACGGCGGTGGGGCGTTCCAGTGGCTGCTGGAGACGCTTCGGGAGGTCCCGGGCGCGGTGCTAGACCTCGACGCGCTCACCCGGCTCGCCGCGGAAGCGCCGGCCGGCAGCGAGGGGCTTCTCTTCCTTCCCCACCTCATGGGCGAGCGCTGCCCGCACGTGGCAGGCGGAGCGCGCGGTGCGCTGGTCGGATTAACCCGGGCCCACCGCCTGGGCGAACTGGTGCGGAGCGTCATGGAGGGCATCGTCCTCAACCTCCGGGCCATCCTGGAGCTCTTCCTCGCTGGCGGGTGGCGGTGCGACGAGCTCCGCGCCTCCGGCGGCAGCACCGCCTCGCCGTTCTGGCTCTCGCTCCTCGCCGACGGCCTGGGACGCGACGTGGTGACCGTCACCGGAGCCTCCGCGGGCGGCGCCTATGGCGCGGCCCTCCTCGCCGGCGTCGGAGCCTGCGCTTGGCGCGGCCTCGACGAGGCGGTCCGCGTGATCCGCGAGGCCGGGCGGGTGCGACCGGAACCGGAGCGCGCTTCGCGCTACCGGAGCGCCCTGCCCGTCCACGAGCGCGCCTTTGCCGCGCTCGACAGCCGGCCGCCCGGCCGCCCAGCCCCCGGCCCCCCGCCGCGCCGCGGCTGAATACCTGTTGCCCCGACCGATGTTCCCGGTGAGACTCACCACCCTCCCCGCCCGGCCACGACCGCTCCTGGAGACTCCTTGACTACCCGGCTCACCATCTTCGACCTCGACGGGACCCTGATCGACTCCGTCGACGACCTGGCCGTGTCCGTGAACCACGCGCTGCGGGCAGCCGGGCTCCCGCCTCGCACCCGGGACGAGGTCCGGAGCTTCGTCGGCAACGGCGCGCGCCCGCTGATTGCGCGCTCGGTGGGTGATCACCCCGAGCGGGTCGAGGAGGTGCTCGCCATCTGGCGCCCGTACTACGAGGAGCACCTGCTCGACCACACTCGTCCCTATCCCGGGATCGTCGAGGTGCTGGCCAGAGCGCGTCGCTCGCTGGCCGTGCAGACCAACAAGCCCGGCGCCATGGCGCGCAGGATCCTCGAGGGGCTGGGTCTCCTGTCGCGCTTCGCGGTGGTTGTGGGCGGCGGGGAGGGGCCACCCAAGCCGGATCCAGGCGGCGTGCGCGCCATCCTCGAGCGCGTGGGGGCCCGCGCCGAGGACGCGGTACTGGTGGGAGACACGCCGATCGACCTGGCCACCGCCCGCAACGCGGGGGTCACCTTCGTGGCCGTCACCTGGGGGCTGGAGACCCGGGAGGAACTGGTCCGCGCCGGCGCGGTGAACCTGGTAGACCGGGCCGAGGACCTCGCCGGGTGGCTGGCCTGAACAAGCCTCCGGGGCGCGTCGCCGCACGGCGGGAAAACTCGATCCGCTCGGCCCGGCGTGCTACGCAGTCGACATGCTGCGCGCCGGGCTGAAGATCCTCCTCGCGGGCGCGGCCCTGGCAGCCGTCTGGGCCTTCGTCCCGGTGGGCGGGCGCACGCTCGCCGACCGCTGGCACCGCGCCCGCACCCCCACCGAGTTCCTGGCGCGGGGCTGGACGGAGATCGCGGGCAAGCAGGCCGGCCCGCAGGCCCAGCAGCGGCCTCTGGCGCGGGCGCAGGGGCGCGCGGCCGCCCCGGGCGGGTACCCTTCCGAGTCCCACTCCGACGCCGACCGCAAGGCGCTCAACCGCACGCTCTCCCAGCATCTCTAGGCGCGGGGTGCGCGGCCGGTTTTCCCGTCCGCAAGCCCGGCGCTGGCGAAGCGAGCCGCCCTCACGCACCTTCATCAAGGGGGCTTGAGACCGCGGGCTCGAGGCGGCAGGCCCTGTGAGCGCGGGGGCGCTGGCGATCCAGCTCTCGAGCTTGGGTCCCGTTCCGCCGCCGACCCTCCAGGGATGCTCTTCGCCGAGGGCGCTCCCCGCGACCGCCCTGGCGACCGGGCTGCCGGACCTCACCCGCCTGCCAGCGGGCGTTGCCCGCCGTGCTGGACATCGTCACCAGCCAGCCCGCCCCCTCATCGGCGGCGCGCCCTCGGACCTTTCCGACCGGCTGCGCCACGGGTCAAGAAAGGGCGTCGACTCCGGGTTCGTCGTCCACCGGCCCGGCTGGATCGCCACCAACGCCCACGTGGCCGAGGGGCGGGCAGGGTCGAGGTGGTGGTGGGGACGCGCAACGTCCGCCTGCCGGACAGGGTGGTGTGCGTCGACTCCGAGACCGACCTGGCCCTCCTCAAGGTCGACGCCGGCCGGCCGCTCCCGTTCCTCCCGGTGGGCGACTCGGATGAGCTCCTGGCAGCCCAGTGGGAGGTGGTGATCGACGGCCCCTTCGGCCTCGATCAGTCGCTCAGCCATCGGGATCGTCAGCAACACCGGCCGGGCTCCATCAACCCCGGTGAAGGATCTCCCCCCCTGCCTGGGCAACGCTGCCGGCGCGCAGGTGGCCGACGTGGCCAGCGGTGGTCCGGCAAAGCGCGCCGGCGTCCGGGCGGGGGCCGCCATGACCACCGTCCAGGGGCACGCCATCTGCAACGCCTCGCAGCTGCGCTGGTCTGTCTCCAACGCCGGGATGGAGACCGAGGTGGGCCTGGCGGTGCGGCACCCGGGCGAGGTGGAGCGGACGTTGCGGGTCGCCCTGGCGCAGGTCCCCGGGGCCGGAGCAGCTCCGGGCCGAGGCCCGGCCGGCGGTGGGGGAGTGACCGGACCGGCGCTATCCGGTTGATTCTGCGGCGCATGAGTGGTATCGACCGCGCTCCATGGCCGAGACCACCCAGACGAAGAATAAGGCTCCGCGCGCCAAGGGCGGCGGGAAGAAGGCTTGCACCGTGGCGGGTTGCAAGCGCGCCTACCGGGCCAAGAGCCTCTGCTTCTTCCACTACGACAAGTGGCGCCGGGGCGAGCTGGAGACGAAACCGGCCCGCTACAAGATCTGCTCCAAGCCCGACTGCGAGAAGAAGGTGAAGGAGCACGGGCTGTGCGAGGAGCACTTCACCGCCTGGAAGAAGTCGCGCAAGAAGAACCAGGAAGCCGCGGCCGCCTAGCGGCTCAGCGCGGCGGGTGCCGCAGACGGCGCTCGATGGCCCGGAGCGCGCCGGCCAGGAGCTCGACCTCCCGCTGGGCGGGGTCGGCGTGCGCGAGCAGGTGACGCAGGTCCGCCAGGATGGCCTCGGGGTTCTGCGGGTTGAGGTAGCCGACCTCGGAGAGGACCGCGCGCGCCAGCCCCCAGAGCGCCTCCACCGTGGCGTGGCGTGCCGGCGCCGGGCGGGGCGAGGCCTGCGACGGCCCGGCCGCGGCCAACCCCAGCTCGTAGCAGATCACCACCACCGCCTGGGCCAGGTTCATCGACTCGTAGCCCGGATGGGTGGGGATGGTGCACACCGCCTGGCACAGCGTGAGCTCCGCGTCGGACAGCCCCCGGCGCTCCTCGCCGAACACCACCGCCACCTCGGCGGCGGCGCTGCGGCGCCACAGCTCCTCGGCCAGCTGGCGAGGGGAGAGCCTTGGCCGACCCGAGACCGGCCGGGAGGTGGTCCCGCAGGTCCAGGTGGCCGCCGAGAGCGCCCCGGCCAGGTCGGCGTGGACCTCGACCGCGGCCAGGACGTCGCCGGCCCGCCGGGCCAGCCGTGCGGCCCGCAAGAGGACATCCTCCCGCGCCGTCCCCGGACCGCCGCTGCGGGGCGCGCCCGCCCAAGACGCCGGCGCCACCACCGAGAGCCGTCCCAGGCCGAAGTTCTTCATCGCCCGGGCGGCCGCCCCCAGGTTCTCGGCGCTCTGCGGCCGGTGCAGCACCACGCGGACCCGTTCCAGCAACTCCCCTCCTCGCCCCGCCGGGGCGGCGGCGGTGCTCGTGCACCCCTCACCGGCTCGACCGTATAACATCCCCGTCATGATGACCGACGACCTGCTCCGAGCCCAGCTCCCGCACGCACTCCGCCAGCTCGACCTGCCGGCCCTGGGCGAGCTGTACCGCGGCAAGGTCCGCGACAACTACTCGCGCGGCGATCGCATCGTGATGATCACCACCGACCGCGTGTCCGCCTTCGATCACGTGCTCGGCACCATCCCGTTCAAGGGGGAGATCCTCTCCCGCCTCACCGCCTTCTGGTTCGAGAAGGTACAGGACATCGCCCCCGTCCACCTCTTGGACGTCCCGGACCCGAGCGTGATGGTGGTCAGGCGGGCCAGCCCCTTCCCGGTGGAGATCATCGTGCGCGGCTACATCACCGGGTCCCTGTGGCGCGACTACCAGGCTGGCAAGGCGGGCGCCTACGGGATCGACTGGCCGGCCGGGCTCCGGAAGGACCAGCGGCTGGAGCGCCCGGTCGTCACGCCCTCCACCAAGGCGGAGTACGGCCGCCACGACGAGCCCATCAGCGAGGCGGAGATCCTTCGCCAGGCGCTGGTGTCCCCGGATCACTGGCGCGCGGCCACCCAGTTGGCGCTGCGGCTGTTCGAGCGCGGCCAGGAGTGGGCCCAGAGCAGAGGGCTCATCCTGGTCGACACCAAGTACGAGATGGGCACCGCCGACGGCAAGCTGTTGGTCATCGACGAGATCCACACCCCCGACAGCTCGCGCTACTGGATGGCCGAGGGGAGCGAGGAGCGCTTCCGGCGCGGCGAGGACCAGCGGATGCTGGACAAGGAGAACATCCGCCAGTGGCTCATCCAGGAGCACGGCTTCTCCGGCCAGGGGAAGCCGCCGCCGCTCACCGACGAGGTCCGGATCATGCTCTCCCGGACCTACCTGTCCCTCTACGAGCGGCTCACCGGCGAGGAGTTCCGCTCCCAGGTCGGGTCGGTGGAGGAGCGCATCCGGCGAAACCTGGCCGCCGCCGGCTACCTGAAGTAGCGCGCCGGTCGCTTTAGCCGCGAACACCCAAGACGGCCAGGCGATCGAGGTCCGGGTGCAACAACTCTGCGTACGGCCACGGAAGCAGACCTGATTCCGGACGGTTGGCGCCTGGCCCGATCGCGTCTCCAGGCCTCCGCGCCCCGATGGCCGCGCCGCGCGCCCGCCCCGTGCCAGACCGAGGGCCGGGCCTCCTAGAGCACGTCCTCGGCGTCGACGCCCAGTAGCCGCCGCGCGAGCCGGAACAGCCACCCTCGTGCCTGGCCACGAGCTCCTCGAACGCCTGGCGATCGCCCGCGGCGATCTGCAGGAGGAGCTCGGCGCCGGCCGGCACCGCTCCCGGCGCGGATCGAGGTGTGCATGGCGGTCCCTCCTTGAGAGCACCGCAGGCCGGGGAAGGACCAAAGGGGCCATCCCGAATCCTTTCCTGGCCCGGCGGACCCCATGTCCCGAGAGCGGCCAGGGTCGGCCGCGTCAGACCAAAGGAGACAACCGTGTCCAGCCTTCTCGGGAAGAACGTGGGTACCGTCGACCGCGTCGTCCGCGTCGTGGTCGGCCTGGGGCTCCTGGCCCTCACCGTGGCCGGCCCGCACACGCTCTGGGGCCTCCTGGGGATCGTGCCGCTCGCGACCGCCGCCCTGGGTTCCTGCCCGCTCTACTCGCTCCTCGGCATCCGCACTTGCCCGGCGGCGCCCCCCGGCGCTTGACGGGAGGACTTGCGCAACATATAAAGTTGCGCATTCGATGAGACCCAGCAGCCGCCTCACCGTGGCCGTCCACGTCCTCACCCTCCTCGCCCACGGCGCGGAGGGGGAAGGTCCCCTGACCTCGGGCTTCATCGCCTCGAGCGTGAACACCAACCCGGTGGTGGTCCGGCGGCTCCTCGCCCTTCTGCGCGGAGCCGGCCTGGTCCGGTCGCAAGGGGGGCCGGGCGGCGGCTGGGCGCTCCTGCGCCCGCCCGGTCGGATCACCCTGCGGGACGTCTACCGCGCGGTGGAGGGCGAGGAACTCTTCCCGCTGCACGCCAGCGCGCCCAACCCCCGCTGCCCCGTGGGGCGGACCATCCAGGCGGCGCTCGCCGGCCACTACCGCGAGGCCCGCCTGGCCGTAGAGCGGGACCTCTCCCGGACCACCATCGCCGCGCTGGTCGAGGAGGTGAGAGCGCTGGCGGGCTGAACCGTTGGCCCGCGCCGTCTGCCGTTTCGCGTGGCGTAATCCGTAACACCATCCGTTACACTTGAGAGAGGAGCCTTTCATGATCGTCGTCACCGGAGCCAGCGGCCACCTGGGCCGCCTCGTCATCGACGCGCTGCTCGCCAAGCTGCCCGCACGGACCCTCGTCGCCGCCGTCCGCGATCCCGAGAAGGTCAAGGACCTGTCCGCCCGCGGCGTGGAGGTCCGCCGCGCCGACTACTCCCGGCCCGAGACCCTGGGCCCGGCGCTGTCGGGAGCGGAGAAGGTCCTCCTCGTCTCCTCCAGCGAGCTGGGGAAGCGCGCGGTCCAGCACCTGGCGGTGATCCAGGCCGCCAAGGCCGCCGGGGTGAGGCTCCTCGCCTACACCAGCATCCTGCGCGCGCCGACCTCGGCCATCGGGCTCGCCAGGGAGCACAAGGAGACCGAGGAGGCCATCCGCGCCTCGGGCCTTCCCCACGTCTTCCTCCGCAACGGCTGGTACCTGGAGAACTACACCGAGAACCTGGCTCCGGCGCTCCAGCACGGCGCCATCGCCGGAAGCGCGGGCCAGGGCCGGATCGCCGCGGCGGCGCGGGCCGACTACGCGGCGGCGGCGGCCGCGGTCTTGACCGGCGCCGGCGAGAAGGAGGCGTACGAGCTCGCCGGCGACGCTCCCTTCACCCTGGCCGAGCTCGCCGCCGAGGTGTCGCGCCAGGCGGGCAAGCCCATCGCCTATCGGGACCTTCCCCCCGCGGAGTACCGGGCGGTGCTCACCGGAGCGGGCCTCCCCGGCCCCGTCGCGGACATGCTGGTGGACTCCGACCTCAGCGCGGCGCGGGGTGCGCTCGACGACTCCACCGGTGAGCTGCGCCGCCTCATCGGCCGGCCGACCACGTCGCTCGCCGCGGCCGTGCGGGCCGCGCTGGCGTTGCGCTGATCCGCACCGGAGGTGCCGGGCCCGCACCGCGGTGGGCACCGAAGCTGCCGGTCTCCCTCTCGCCCACCGCCAGCTTTCGGGTCGCCCTACTCGAACACCCGGGCCAGATCCAAGAAGCCGCCGAGCTCGCGGGAGAGCCGGAGGTGGATGACCGGTGGCAGGACGCTTGTGAAGCTCGTGAGGGCCGCCCACAGGAGCCCGTGCAGAAACAGCAGCACCGCCCTGGCGTCGCCATGCGCCAGCCCCGAGGCCCGGTCGTACAGCAGCGTGGCGGGGAGGCTCAGGCACCCGGCCACCACCGCGACCTGGAGTAGCCGCGGCCGGAACCCCCGGGTCATCTCCCGCGCCCTCCGCACGGCGTCTCGCGCGCCGCGCCGGGGGGTGGAGAGCGCGATGGGGAGGGCCGGGAAGCAGCGCGCCATGGCCACCGCGTAGGCCAGCGATGTCGCGACG
>DATKMW010000049.1:0-2945 GCA_035541675.1 Anaeromyxobacter sp.
GCGCTACCGCCGCGCCCGGGCCTTCTTGGCCTTGGCCGGCTTCTTGACCGCCTTCTTGGCCGGCGCCTTCTTCACCTTGAGCACGGCCTGCGCCGCCGCCAGCCGCGCGATGGGCAGGCGGTAGGGCGAGCAGGAGACGTAGTCGAGGCCGATCTCGTCGCAGAACTCGACCGAGCTCGGATCGCCTCCGTGCTCTCCGCAGATCCCCAGCTTCATGCCGGGCCGGGTGGCGCGGCCGCGCTCCGCCGCGATCTTCATCAGCTCGCCCACGCCGTCCCGGTCGATGGAGACGAAGGGGTCGACCGGGTAGATGTCCTTCTCCAGGTAGTAGCGCAGCACCGCGCCGACGTCGTCCCGGGACAGGCCGAAGGTGGTCTGGGTGAGGTCGTTGGTGCCGAAGGAGAAGAACTCCGCGGTCTTGGCGATCTCGCCGGCCTGCAGGGCGCCGCGCGGGATCTCGATCATGGTCCCGACCACCACCTTCATCTTCACCTTGCGGGACTCGATGACCTCGGCGGCCACCCGCTTCACGATGGCGGCCTGGTCGTCGAGCTCCTTCTTGGAGCCGACCAGCGGGATCATCACCTCGGGCTCGGCCTTGCCGCCCTTCTCGATCACGTCGGCCGCGGCCTCGTAGATGGCCCGCGCCTGCATCTCGGTGATCTCCGGGTAGGCGATGCCGAGGCGGCAGCCGCGGTGGCCGAGCATGGGGTTCGACTCGTGGAGCTCCTCCACCCGGGCCTCGACGAAGTCGACGGACTTGCCGGTGGCGCGCGCCAGATCGGCGATGCCGGCCTTGTCGTGGGGCAGGAACTCGTGGAGGGGCGGGTCGATGGTCCGGACGGTCACCGGGAGCCCCTTCATGGCCTCGAAGATCCCGCGGAAGTCCTCGCGCTGGAACGGCAGGAGCTTGGCCAGGGCGCGGCGGCGGTCCTCGACGTTGTCGGCGACGATCATCTCGCGCATCGGGCCGATCTTGCCCTCGCCGAAGAACATGTGCTCGGTGCGGCACAGGCCGATGCCCTGGGCGCCGAAGGCCACGGCGGTGGTGGCCTGGTCGGGCTGGTCGGCGTTGGCGCGGACCTTGAGCCGGCGGGCGCCGTCGGCCCAGCCCATCACCGCGGCGAACTCGCGGTAGACGGGGGCGTCCTTGGCGTCGCGGCTCTTCTCCACCAGCACCTGGACCACCTCGGAGGGGCTGGTCTCCAGGCGGCCCTCGATCACCTCGCCGGCCGAGCCGTCGATGGAGACCCAGTCGCCTTCCTTGAAGACCCGGTTCCCCTTCTCCGAGGCAACGGTCATGGTGCGCGCGTGGTAGTCGAAGGAGAGCGCCTCGCAGCCGACGATGGCCACCTTGCCCATCTGGCGGGCCACCAGGGCCGCGTGGGAGGTCATGCCGCCGAAGGCGGTGAGGAAGCCCTCGGAGGCGGCCATGCCGCGGATGTCCTCGGGGGAGGTCTCGTGGCGGGCGAGCAGCACCATCTCGCCCCGCGCCTTCCAGGCCTCGGCGTCCTCGGCGAAGAACACCAGCCGGCCGCTGGCCGCGCCCGGCCCGGCCGGCAGGCCCTTGGACAGCAGCTTGCCGCCCTTGAGCGCCGCCTTCTTCGCCTCGGAGTTGAAGATGGGGCGGAGCAGGTGGTTCAGCGCCTCGGGCTCGACCCGGAGGAGCGCCTCCTCCCGGGAGATCACCTTGGCCGAGCACAGGTCGACGGCGATGCGGACGGCGGCCAGGCCGGTCCGCTTCCCGTTGCGGGTCTGCAGGACGTAGAGCTTGCCCTGCTCGATGGTGAACTCGATGTCCTGCATGTCGCGGTAGTGCTTCTCCAGCTTGGCGCGGACGGCCAGGAGCTGCTGGTGGATGTCCGGCCACTTCTGCGACATCTCCGCGATCTTCTGCGGCGTGCGGATGCCGGCCACCACGTCCTCGCCCTGGGCGTTCACCAGGAACTCGCCGTAGAACTCGTTGTCGCCGGTGGCCGGGTTGCGGGTGAAGGCCACGCCGGTGCCCGAGTCGTCGCCCATGTTGCCGAACACCATCGACTGCACGTTGACGGCGGTACCCCACTCCGACGGGTAGCCGTGCATGCGCCGGTAGGTGATGGCGCGGTCGTTCTCCCAGGAGCGGAAGACGGCCATGACCGCCTCGAGCAGCTGGCCGTAGGGGTCGGCCGGGAACTCGATGCCCATGCGCTTCTGGATCTCGCCCTTGAACTCGGCCACCAGCTCCTGGAGCGCGTCCACCGGCAGCTCGGAGTCGTACTTCACGCCCCGGGCGTGCTTCTTGTGCTCCAGGATGGTGTCGAACGGGTCGCGGTCCTCCTTCCTCTCCGGCTTCATCCCCAGGACCACGTCGCCGAACATGGCCACGAAGCGCCGGTAGCTGTCCCAGGCGAAGCGGGGGTTGCCCGACTTCATGGCCAGGGCCTCGACCGTCTGATCGTTGAGCCCGAGGTTCAGCACCGTGTCCATCATCCCGGGCATGGAGACGCGGGCGCCGGATCGAACCGAGACGAGCAGCGGGTCCTTCTCGTCACCGAACCGCTTGCCGGTGAGGGCTTCCACCTTCTTCATGGCCGCCCGGATCTCGCCCTCGAGCCCCTTGGGCAGCTTCTTGCCGGACTTGTAGTACTCGGTGCAGACCTCGGTGGTGATGGTGAACCCCGGGGGGACGGGGATGCCGATGCTGGACATCTCCGCGAGGCCGGCGCCCTTGCCGCCGAGGAGCTCCTTCATGTCCTTGTCCCCGTCGGCCTTGCCACCGCCGAAGGAGTAGATCCGCTTCGTCGCCATGTATTGTGACCTCGCGTGTGCTGTGGCCCGGGTCGTTCTCCCCGGGTGAAGCAACGGGTGAAGCCAGGTGAAGAGCTCCGGCCCGCACGGCTCACCGCCGCCGGCGCGGCAGGGGCCGGCCGTCTCGAAGCGGAACGCCTACCCCCGAGACGCCA
>DATKMW010000050.1:0-62331 GCA_035541675.1 Anaeromyxobacter sp.
TGCGGCTGTGCGACCTGCCCGGCTACGGCTACGCCAAGGTCTCCAAGGCCGAGCGCGATCGCTGGGCGGCCATGATCGAGGACTACCTGCGCAGCCGCGAGGCGCTGCGCGCGGTGGTGCTCATCGTCGACGCGCGCCACCCGCCGGCGGAGAGCGACCTCGACGCCGCGGGGTTCCTGCGCGAGGCGGGCCGGCCGGTGGTGGTGGCGGTCACCAAGATGGACAAGCTCGGCAAGGCACAACGGGGCACGGCCCTGGCGCGGGCGGAGCGGGCCATGGGGCTCGGCCGCGGCGAGGCGGTTCCCTTCTCCGCCCTGGAGGGGACCGGCGCCGACGCGCTCTGGGCGCGGCTCTCGGCCCTGGCGGCGGAGCCGGAGGCCTTCGGCCGCTAGAACGCATCTCCGCGCGACGGGATCGGCCAGCCCGCGAAACTCGATCGGCTTCGCGGGGAGTCCATCTCGACGCCCACCCTGGCGAGGCCCGGGTCGGGCGGGTCCGGTCGGTCGCGGGGAGTGGAAGGCCCAGAACGACCGCGGCCGTCTAGGTCCTGCGCCCAGTCCCCCGGAGGAGGACCCGAGGCGCCGGCCAGCCGGTGCAACCCCGTCTCGCCGCATGGTAGGAGGAACGCTTGGCCCTCTCCATCCGCCCGGAGACGCCCGCCGACCGGGCCGCTGTCCACGCCGTCCACGCGCTCGCCTTCGAGACCGACGCCGAGGCGCGGCTGGTGGACGCCCTGCGCGCTGCCGGGCGGCTCACCCTTTCGCTGGTGGCCGAGGCCGAGAGCGGGGACGGCCCCATCGGCCACATCGCCTTCTCGCTGGTGGCGTTGACCGGCCCCGACGGCGCCACCATCGACGGGGTCGGCCTCGCACCCGTGGCGGTGCTTCCGGCCCACCAGCGCCGCGGGGTCGGCGGCCGGCTCGTCGAGGAGGGGCTGCGACGGCTCCGGGAGGCCGGCCACGGCTTCTGCGTGGTGCTGGGCCACCCCGGCTACTACCCGCGCTTCGGCTTCCTCCCGGCCCGCCTCTTCGGCGTCCGCTGGGAGCGCGAGGTCACCGACGGCGTCTTCCTGGCCCTGGAGCTGCGCCCCGGGGCGCTGGTGGGCCATCCCGGCGTGGTCCGCTACGCCCCCGAGTTCGACGGCATCTGGCGCGATCCGCCGCCGCCTGGCAGCGCCCCGCGGCCTGGTTCGCCAGGCGATGGCTTCGGGTCGGGGGACGTGCTCTAGGAGGTCGGTGCGGTCCAGGCGACGGTCACCACCGTGAGCTCGAGGCCACCGGCCGGCCGCTCGACCACCAGGGTCTCGCCCTCGCGCCGACCGAGCAGCGCCCGGCCCAGGGGCGCCTCCACGCTGATGAGCCCGGCACGCGCGTCGAACTCGTCCGGCCCCACCAGGCGGTAGGTGCGCTCCGCGCCGTCCGGGTCCTCGACCGTGACCCAGGCGCCGAAGAAGGCGCGGCCGGCCGGGTCGGGGCGCGGGTCCATGACGGTGAGGGCGTCGAGCCGCTCGGAGAGGAAGCGCAGACGCCGGTCCAGCTCGCGGAGCTTCCGTTTGCCGTAGATGTACTCTGCGTTCTCGCTGCGGTCGCCCAGCGCCGCCGCGGCCTCCACCTCGGCCACGATGCGGGGGCGCTCCACCGACCAAATCCGGTCGTGCTCCTCCGCCAGCCGGCGGTAGCCCTCGGGGGTGATGTACCTGGGGCGCGGCACCCGCCTTCCTTCACCCGGCCGGCCCCGCCTGTCAACCGGTCGCCGATCGCGCCGGCTGGCCTTCCCGGGCCCGCGCAGGTACATTCCCAGGAGCGTGCGGATCTCCGACCTCCTGCGCTTCGCCCGCGAGCGGGGCGAGCCCGTCTTCTCCTTCGAGTTCTTCCCTCCCAAGACCGACGAGGGGATGAAGGCGCTGTTCGAGACCGTGGAGGCCCTCCGGCCGCTCGGGCCGGCCTACGTCTGCGTGACCTACGGTGCCGGTGGCTCCACCCGGGCGCGCACCGTGGAGCTGGTGAAGCGGCTCAAGCGCGAGTCCGAGGTGGAGGCCATGGCCCACCTCACCTGCCAGGGCTCCTCGCGCGACGAGCTGGCGGCGGTGCTCGACGAGCTGGCCGAGGCCGGGGTCCACAACGTCATGGCCTTGCGGGGAGATCCCCCGCGCGGCCAGGCGACCTTCACGCCCCACCCCCAGGGCTTCCGACACGCCAGCGAGCTGGTGGCCTTCATCCGCTCCCAGCCGGCGCGCTGGAGATTCTGCCTGGGCGCGGCGGCCTACCCCGAGGGCCACCCGGAGACGCGGGACCTGGCCCGCGACCTGGCCAACCTCAAGCTCAAGGTCGAGGCCGGCACAGACTTCCTGGTGACCCAGATCTTCTTCGACAACGCCCACTACTTCGCCTTCGCCGAGCGGGCCCGGGCGGCGGGGATCCTCGTGCCCATCCTGCCCGGGATCATGCCATTCCAGACGGTGGACCAGATCGAGCGGATGACCTCGCTGTGCGGCGCCAGCCTGCCGCGCACGCTGCGCGCGGCCATGGAGGTGCGGCGCGAGGCGCCCGAGGCGGCGCGCGAGCTGGGGCTCTCCTACGCCGCCCTGCAGTGCGCTGACCTGCTCCGCCGGGGGGCCCCGGGGGTGCACTTCTACACGCTGAACCGCTCCCCCTCGACGCGCGCCATCCTGGCCGCGCTGCGCGTCACCGAGCCCTGGCGAGGGTAGGGTGGCCGACCGCGCCCGCACGCTGCGCCGGCTGGCCGGGCTGCTCCGCCAGGAGGCGGGGACGCTGGCCTGGGCGACGGCGCTCCTCACCCTCGGGGCCGGGCTGGCCCTCGTCTACCCGCAGGGCATCCGGGCCATCGTCGACGGCGCCCTGGCCCGGCGCGACGCGGCCCGGCTGGCGCGGGTGGCCTTCCTGCTGGGCGGGCTGGCAGTGGTGCAGGGGCTGGCCGTGGCCGGGCGTCACGTGCTCTTCGCGCTGGCGGGCGAGCGCGGGGTCCGGCGGGTCCGCGAGCGCCTCTTCGAGAGCCTCGTCTCCCAGGAGATCGCCTTCTTCGACGCCTCGCGCACCGGAGAGCTCGTCTCGCGCATCGGCGCCGACTCGGCCGGCCTGCAGGGGCTTCTCTCCGCCCACCTGTCCATGGTGCTCCGGCACGCCCTCACCACGCTGGGCGCCTTGGTCCTCCTCCTCGTCACCTCGCCGCGGCTCACCCTGGTCATGCTGCTGGTGGTCCCGCCCGTGGCCATCGGGGCGGTGGTGTACGGACGGAGGGTGCGGGCGCTGGCGCGCCGCTACCAGGACGCCCTGGCCGACGCCAGCCACGTGGCCGAGGAGTCCTTCGCCGCCATTCGCACGGTACGGGCCAGCGTGGCCGAGGCCCTCGAGGTGGGGCGCTTCCAGGCGGCGACCGGCGCCGCCTACCTGGTGGCGCGTCAAAGGGCCCTGGCGGCGGGCGGCTTCATGGGCGGGGCCTCGGCCGGCGTCTACGCGGCGGCCGCGGCGGTGCTCGGCTACGGCGGGCTCCTCGTGTCCCGCGGGGAGCTCACCGCCGGAGCGTTGACCGCCTTCCTGGTCTACACGCTGCTGGTGGCCATGAGCCTGGGGGCGCTGGCCGACCTATGGGCCGAGGCCATGCGGAGCCTGGGCGCGGCCGAGCGGGTCCTGGAGCTCAGCGACCGCGTCCCGGCCATGCCCCTGTCCGGCGGCGCCCGGCCCGAGCGCTGCCTGGGGCGCGTGAGCTACCAGGGCGTCCGCTTCGCCTACCCGACGCGGCCCGAGGCCGAGGTGCTGCGCGGGGTGGATCTGGAGATCGCCGCCGGCGAGGTGGTGGCGCTGGTGGGGCCGTCGGGTGCGGGGAAGACCACCCTGGGCGCGCTCCTGTGCCGGCTCTACGATCCGCTGGCCGGGGCGGTGCGGGTGGACGGCCGGGACCTGCGCGAGCTCGACCCCGCCTGGCTGCGCGAGCACATGGGGGTCGTCCCCCAGGAGCCGGTGCTCTTCTCCGCCTCGGTGGAGGAGAACGTCCGCTACGGGCGGCCGGCGGCGACCCGCGAGGAGGTGGAGGCCGCCTGCCGCGGCGCCCACGCCCACGAGTTCGTCTCCGCCTTCCCCGACGGCTACGCCACCCGGGTGGGCGAGCGCGGCCAGCAGCTCTCCGGCGGCCAGCGGCAGCGGATCGCCATCGCCCGTGCCATCCTCCGAGATCCGCGCATCCTCCTGCTCGACGAGGCCACCAGCGCGCTCGACGCCGAGTCGGAGGCGCTGGTCAAGGAGGCCCTGGCCCGCCTCATGCGCGGCCGAACCACCCTGATCATCGCCCACCGGCTCTCCACCGTCTCCAGCGCCGACCGGGTGGTGGTGGTGGACGGGGGCCAGGTGGTGGAGGTCGGGGCACACGCCGAGCTCCTGGCCCGGGCCGGCCTCTACAAGCGGCTGGTGGAACGGCAGATGGTGGTGTGACCGCCGGTCACACGCCCGCGAACCACTCGTACCCCTGGTCCTCCCAGTAGCCGCCGGTGCGCTGGGGCAGGAAGGCCACGGCCGAGAGGTACTTCACCATCTTGTAGCCCAGCTTCACGGCGGAGTAGAGCCGCAGCGGTGCGCCATACTCGGGAGCGAGCGGCGCGCCGTCCATCCCGTAGGCCAGGATCGTCTGCGGGTGGAGCGCGCTCTCCAGGTCCCAGGAGGAGTAGTAGCCCTCCTCGAAGGAGCGGAACTCGACGTAGCGCGCCCGGGGGTCGGCTCCCACCAGACGGGCCAGCTCGGAGACGCGGACCCCGTCCCAGGAGGCGACCGCCGACCAGCCCTCCACGCAGTGGTGCCGGACCCGGAGGCGGGTTTGGGGGAGGCGCTGCAGGTCGGCCAGGGAGAGCGCGCCCGGCCTTTCCACCAGCCCTCCCACGGCGAGCGCCCAACCGGCCGGCGCCTCGGGGTAGAAGTCGCCGATCTTGTAGGCCGGGAACATGCCGGGCGGCGTCTCGGCCGAGGCGGGCAGCTCCGGGGCGAGCCGCGAGGGGTCGAAGAGCAGCCGCTGGAACCGCTCGTTCCAGCGCTCGGAGAGGCCGAGGAGCCCCCGGCTCGGCCGGGAGGGATCGCAGGCCAGGCACCCCGCGGCGGCCAGGCCGCCGGCGGCCAGGCCCCTCGACAAGAACCACCTGCGGCCCTCGGCGCTCACGGCGACCCCCCCCCATCCTCCTCCCGATGGCCGCCCAGGGCCATGTCCACGAGCGTGCGCGGGTGGAGGAGGACCTGTGCCAAGTGGACCAGGGTGAAGAGGGCCAGGAGGGCCAGCGCCAGCAGGTGGACGGCGCGGGCGGCGTCGTAGCCGCCCAGGGCCGCGGTGAGCCGGTGGAGCTGGACCGGCTTGTAGAGGGCCAGACCGGAGAGGACGGCCACAAGCCCCAGGGCCAGGGCGCCGGTGTAGGCGAGGCGTTGCGCTCCGTTGTAGAGCCCGACCGGCGCCGGCTGCTCGCGGCGCAGCCTTAGGTCGTGGAGAACGGTATGCCAGGCGCTCCGGGCGTCGCGCCGCGGCCAGAAGAGCCGCTCGCGCCACTCGCCGCTGGCCGCGAAGTAGACGGCGTAGACGGTGGCGTTCAGGACCAGGAGCCAGGCGAAGACGAAGTGAAGGTGGCGCGCCCCGGCCAGCCATCCGCCGAGGGTGAGCGGCGCGGGTGGCGGGTCTCCCTGGAACGGGTACCAGCGGTAGGGGGCGCTCACCTCGCCCAGCTGGGGAAAGGCGGCCAGGATGCGCAGGCCGCTCCCGGCCATGGCCACGAGGGCCACCAGATTCACCCAGTGTGTCAAGCGGATGACCAGCGGCTGCGCTGGGCGGGCCATAGGTCCTCGCGGTTCGTGGTGTGCCCAAGCTAGCCGTGCCGGCCTGCCGCTGCCAGACGCCTCGGCAGCCCGGTCGGGGTGCGCACGCCCCCCGAGCCTGGACGGGGCGTCCACCTACCTTCCTGCTGGCGGCGGCCCGGGGGGATGCAATCCTGCCGGGTGAGCGAGGCGAGCGGCATGGCATCGGGCGGCGTCCACGTGGTCTTCGGGGCCGGGCAGATCGGCCCGTTCCTGGCCGAGCAGCTGCGGGCCCGGGGCAAGGCAGTGCGCGTGGTCAGGCGGTCGGCCGGGGCGGTGGAGGTGGAGGGCGTGGAGGTGGCGCGAGGCGACGCCATGGACCCCGGATTCTGCGCCGACGCCGCCCGAGGGGCCGAGGCCGTCTACCACTGCATGAACGCGCCCTACTTCGCCCGGGTCTGGCGAGAGGTCCTTCCCCGGCTGCAGTCCAACCTGGTGACGGCCGCCGCCAGGGCCGGGGCGCGCCTGGTGGTGCTCGACAACCTGTACGCCCTGGGGCGGACGGGCGGCCTGCCCATGAACGAGGACAGCCCGCCCAGCCCTTGCTCGCGCAAGGGCGAGATCCGCGCCCAGCTCCACGAGGAGCTCATGGGCTCCTCGCGGCGTGGCGCGGTGCGCGTCTCGGTGGGGCGAGCCTCCGACTTCTACGGTCCGAACGCGGGCCAGTCGCACCTGGGCGAGCGGCCCCTGCGCCAGCTCCTGGCCGGCAAGGCCGCGCAGGTGGTGGTGAACCCCGACACGCCCCACAGCTACCACTACTCGCTCGACGTCGCGGCCGGCCTGGCCACGCTGGGGCTCGAGGAGGGGACCGAGGGCACCTGGATGCTCCCCTGCGCCCCGGCGGTCACCACCCGGGCCATGCTCAGCCTCCTCGGCGCTGCCCTGGATCGGCCGGTCAGGGTCTCGCGCCTGCCGCCGCTGCTCCTCGCGGCGCTGGGGCTGGCCGTGCCCCTCCTGCGCGAGCTCGAGGAGATGGCCTACCAGTGGGAGGAGCCGTTCGTGGTGGACGATCGCCGGTTCCGGGCGCGCTTCGGGGCGCAGGCGACGGCGATCGAGGTCGGCGCGCGCGGCACCGCGGCCTGGGCGCGGAGGGCGCTGGCGCGGGCGTCCGGCTGAGCGGCGACGTTACCCCGGCCGCCGCGCCACCAAGAGGTCGTTCGGCCCGTGCATGGGGATGCGCCGCACCTCGCCGAAGCCGGCCCCCTCCAGCCAGGCCCGGTACTCCGCCTCGGTGTAGGTTCCGCCCCGGGGCGTCCCCACCAGCATGTTCACCGCGAACATGGCGCCGGCCCTGGGCGCGGTGCGGTCCTCGGCCATGACGTGGTCCTGGATGGCCACCCGTCCACCCGGACAGAGCGCGGCCCGGACGCGTCGCAGGAGGTCCTGGACCTCCTCCGGCCCCAGCATGTGGCAGATGGCGGAGAGGAGGGCGAGGTCGTACCCCTGGCCGAGGTCGTCCCGGGCCAGGTCGCCGACGCGGGTGCGGATGCGGTCGGAAAGGCCTGCCTCGGCGACGTTCCGCTCGGCGATGGGCACCACCGTGGCCAGGTCGAGCACCTCGGCCCGCAGCGTGGGGGAGGCCCGGGCGAAGGCGATGGCGTAGGCGCCCGACCCTCCGCCCACGTCGAGCAGGCGCCGCACCCCCTCGGCACCGACCGCCTGGACCAGCAGCGGGGCGCGCTGGGCCGCGTTCCGGTGCATGGCGGCGATGAAGGGGACGGTCCAGCCGTCGTCGCGCGCTCGCATGGGCTCGTGGCGCGCCGGGTGCCCCTCCCGGACGACCTCGGTGAGCGTGGACCAGGTGCGCCACAGGGAGAGGTTGTGCTTGAGGGAGGTGCTGGCGTCGTCCGGGGCCCCGGCCGCGAGGTAGCGGGCCGCCACGCTGGCGTTGGCGTAGCCGGCGCCGCGCTTCTCCAAGAGCCCCAGCGCGGCCAGCGCGTCGAGCAGCACGCGGGTGGCGCGCGGGTCGGTGCCCAGCTCGGCGGCGACCGCCTCGGCGCTGGGGGGGGAGGGGGCCCGTGCCAAGGCGGAGAAGGCGTCGAGCTCGAGCGCGGTGAGGACCACCCGGCTGGGCATGTAGCCGCGGAGGAGCTCGGCCAGGTCATCCGGGAGGGCGCCGGAGGCCTCCCGCGCCTTCAGCGCGGCCAGGGCCTTGCCGCGGTTCCCGGCGATCTCGGCCCGCAGCGTCGCCTCGTCCTTGCGCGCCAGCCGCTCCACCGGGCGGCCGCCCTGGAGGTGCTCAGCCACGATCTGGGGCACGTCGGCCGCGGCGACGTGCGAGTACCAGACGCCCTCGGGGTAGACGACCATGTTGGGGCCGTTCTCGCACAGTCCCAGCGAGCCACAGGGGGTGACGGCAACCGTATCGTGGAGGCCCCGGGAGGCCACCTCGCGGCGCAGCGCCTCGATGACCGCCGCCGAACCGCGCGCCGAGCAGCAAGGCGCGCCCTCGGGCTTCCGCTGCTCGCAGACGAAGACGTGGTGACGGAATGGGTGCACGGGGACCTCCTGGCCGGCCTGGTCGTGGCGACGGCGCTGGCGCGAGATCTCACCCCGTGCGGCGCTCCGGCGCAAGCGTCGCAGCTTTCGTCCGCGGCCGGCCTCGGATCCTCCGGCGCGAACATTCGTGCACGATCGGCGGCCCCGCGGCCGGCTTCTCCAGGGTTCTGGGGCGCGCCCAGCGCCCCTCCCACCGGTTCCCGCGGTGCGCAGCTCTCGCACAGCCGCTCCGGGGCCGGGCTGCACACCCTTGTCGCAGCCGCCGGGCGGTCGAAGTCTGGATCTCCGGCCTCGGGCGCCGTAGCCTTCCCCTGACGACGCGGATCGGCATTTGACGGTTCGTGAATTTCGTCGATCCGGCCGGCCCCCGGCCGAGATCGCTCCCGACGAAGGTCAGGTGAGGACTCCATGCGACACGATCCCCGGTGGTTCGCCTTCCCCCTGCTCCTCCTGCTCGCCTGCGGCGGCGGGGGTGGTGGCGGTGGCGGCGGCGCGCTGGTGAAGGGGACGGCGCACCTGCTCAACGGGTCCACCGGCACGGCGGAGGCCGGGGTGAAGGCGGCGAGTCGGGCCAGGGCGGCACCGTCGGCCGCGCTTTCGGACGCCACCTACCGGCTCACCCCCGCGCAGATGACCGTGACCATCACCGGGGTCTCCTTCGCCAACTCCTTCAACAAGGCGGGGAAGAACCGGGTCGACCTCTCCGGCTGCTCGGCGACCTTCGATCTCTCCAGGGCCTCGCTCACCAGCCTCCGGGATTGCCAGCTCTCCGCGCCGGAAGGGACCTGGACCCTGCTCACGGTGTACTACAGCAACACCTACCAGGCGCTGTTCGACGACGCCGCCGGCGTCTACTCCACCTCCAACGGGCTGGTGGCCAGCGCGCCCGAGGGCGGTGCCCAGTTCCTGTCGGTGACCGACCAGAACGCCAGCGAGGCCGAGGGCCAGCTCACCCTCTACCTGCCCAGCGCCGTCACCGTCGACGCCGACCATCCGCCCGAGGTGTACGTGGTCTTCAACCCCATCCACTGGATGGTGACCACCGTCAGCGGCGGGTCGCCGGGCGCGCCTCGCATGAGCGGCAACCCGCCCATCATCGCCTCGACCAGCAGCTTCGGGAAGGCGCAGTACTACAGCAACGTCGGGACGCTGGGCGCCTACCCCTGGACCGGCGACCAGATGGGCCTCATCTTCCTCTACTTCGACGAGGCCACGCCCTACCTGGTCACCCAGGTGGACGGGAACACGCTCCTCCCCAACGAGCTCGGCTACGCCGACCCCGCCGTCACCTTCGACGCCGACACGCTGCAGTGGGGCAGCTTCGGAAGGCTCGGGCTGGACGCAGACGGCGTCCTCGCCTGGGCGCCCGCCTACTACGACAACACCGGCACCAGCCCGGTCGTGCTCGGGTACCGGGGCGTGGTGGAGATGGGGCAGCTCGACACCGTCGGCAGCACCACCACGCTCAACTACCAGAGGACGACGTCGCCGCCCGCCCCGTCGAGCGGGGTGAACTACTCCAGCGGCCACCCCGACTTCACGCCGGACGGGTCCTACAGCCTGACCTTGCTGGTGAACTGAAGGAGGCCGGTTCGACGGCATCGCTCCGGCGCTCGCCAAGCAGCGGGGGATCCCCGGGCCTGCCTGGCGAGCGCCTCACCTCGCGGCGCGGTCGGCGAGCGCCCGGCGCATCCGCTCGAGCGCCTCGTCCAGCGTGGCGCGCGTGCACCCGAAGTTGAGGCGCACGAAGCCCCGGTAGGCGCCGCCCGGTGCGAAGTCGGCACCGTCGGAGAGGCCCACGCCAGCCGCCTCCAGGAAGCGCTGCGGCGCGTCCAGGCCGGTGCCGCGGGCGTCGATCCAGGCGAGGTAGGTGGCTTCGATGGGCGTGGTCCGCAGGCCCGGGATCAGGCCCACCGCGGCGCACACCCGCTCGCGGTTGCCGCGCAGGTGGTCGAGGAGCGCGCGGTGCCAGCCGGCCCCCTCGCGGAGCGCTGCCTCGCAGGCCACCAGCCCGAGCACGTTGACGTGCGGGACGATGCCCTGCATGGCGCGCTGGAAGCGGCGCCGCAGCGCGGGCTCGGGGATCACCGCGAACGCGCAGCCCAGGCCGGGGATGTTGAAGGTCTTGGAGGGAGCGAGCAGCGTGATGGTCCGGCGGGCGGCGTCCCCGGAGAGGGTCGCGAACGGCCGGTGCCTCCGGCCGGGCTCCAGCAGGAGGCCGGCGTGGATCTCGTCCGAGCAGACCACCAGATCGTGGCGGGCGGCCAGCTCGGCCAGGGCCGCGAGCTCCGGTTCCTCCCAGGCCCGACCCACCGGGTTGTGGGGATGGCAGAGGAGGAGGAGCTTGACCTCCGGCCCCAGCGTCGCCTCGACCGCGTCCAGGTCCCACTCCCAGCGCCCTGGCCCGCACCGGAGCGGCGCGGTGACCAGTCGGCCCGGCGCGCTGAGGAAGGGCGGGTAGACCGGTACCGCGCTGAACGCGGGCCCCTCGACGGCCCGGCAGGCGACGTTCAGGCCGGTGACCAGGCCGGGGAGCCAGACCAGCCAGCCCGGCTCGACCTCCCACCCGTACTCCGCGTGGAGGTGCTCCCGCACCGCCTCCACCAGCGAGGGCCAGGGTTCGGCGTAGCCGAAGACCCCGTGCTCCACCCGCCGGCGGAGGGCCTCGATGACTGCCGGCGGGGAGGGGAAGTCCATGTCCGCCACCCAGAGAGGCAGCACGTCCCTTCCGGCGTAGCGGTTCCATTTGATCGAGTCGCCGCTGCGTCGGTCGGGCGCCCGATCGAAGTCGTAGGTCATCGCCCCAGGGGTAGCACGGCCGGCGGCCGAGCGCGCGGGAGGGGCGAGGAGGAAGAAGGACCCCGCGGAGGCTGGAGGTCGAAACAGGGCGGAATGAGGCAGGGCCATGTCCTTGCTCCGCCCGAGCCCTCGGGAGTCCGCTTCCCTCGGGGGGAGGCGGGCAGACGGGAACATCCTGGCGGCCGGCGAGCCACCGCGGAGCACCGCCTCTTCCACCCGTTGCCCCGTTCTGCGAGCGGCCCCATGCACCGTGGACTCCTCGAGGGACCCGGCGAGAGGGGCCCGCGGGCCTCCCCGGAGCGGTCGCGAGGCGCCCCGCGGGGCCAGGCTGAGCGCCACCGCCGCGGACCCGGACCTCCCCGCCCTCCCGGCGCCGTGCGCCGTGGGTCTCCCGACGCAGTCGAGGGCGACCCCATGGGGCTTGCAACATAGGGCAGGCGCTCACCTATCCCCCTGGCGCCTCCGGGGGTGGAACGGGAGGGGTTTCGAGGAGCGGCCCAGGCCACGCATCAGGCAGCGGCGGCCCGGGCCGGCGATCCGCCTGGAGTCGCACCGAGCCTCGCCCCGCGGTCCACCGGGGAGCCGGTAGGCCCCGAGGGGCTTTCCGTTCCTTGGTGACGCCCCTGGCTAGAAGGGCGATGATGAACCGAATCCGGATCGCGGAGCGGCCTGCCGTCCTCGGCAGGGTCGCGCCTGCTCGGGATGCCACGGGCCCGCCTCAACTCACGGCGCCCCAAGCGCCAGCGGCGGGCCGCCCGGCCCCGGAAGTCCGTCCTTCCCCAGGCCGAGCCGGTCGTCGTGGCCCTCGGCGCCTCGGCCGGGGGACTGCAGGCGCTGGAGCAGTTCTTCGGCCACCTCCCGGGGTCGAGCGGCCTCGCCTTCGTGGTCCTGCAGCACCTCGACCCGACCCGGCCCGGCCTCCTGCCCGAGTTGCTCCAGCGCGCCACCGCGATGAAGGTGGAGGAGGCGACGGACCAGACCCGGGTCGAGCAGGGCCACGTCTACGTCATCCCGCCCAGCAAGGACCTCTCCATCCTGCGCGGCGTGCTCCACCTCCTCGAGCCGTCGGCCCCCCGGGGCCTGCGCCTGCCCATCGACCTGTTCTTCCGCGCGTTGGCGGCCGACCAGGGGTCGACCAGCGTCGGCATCGTGCTCTCGGGGATGGGCACCGACGGCACCCTGGGGATCCGGGCCATCAAGGAGCAGGGCGGCGTGGTGCTGGTGCAGGACCCGGCCACGGCCGCCTTCGACGGCATGCCGCGGAGCGCGGTGGAGACCGGCCTTGCCGACATCGTGGCCCCGGTGGAGGCTCTGCCGGAGCGGCTCCTGGGCTTCCTGCGCTCCAGGCCGGCGTCCCAGCCGGGCAACGGGCTGGCCGGCACCGCCGGCCTCGGCACGCTGCAGAAGATCGCCATCGTGCTACGAGCGCGCACCGGGCACGACTTCTCGCGCTACAAGAAGAGCACCCAGCAGCGGCGGGTGGAGCGCCGCATGGCGCTCCACCAGATCTCCAGCCCCGCCGGCTACCTGCGGTTCCTGCAGGAGAACCCGCAGGAGCAGGAGCTGCTCTTCAACGAGCTCCTCATCGGGGTGACCGGCTTCTTCCGCGACCCGCCCGCCTGGGACGTGCTGCGCGACAAGGTCCTCCCCGAGCTTCTGGAGCGCCACCCGGGCGGTGGCCAACTCCGCGCCTGGTCCGTGGGCTGCTCGACCGGCGAGGAGGCCTGCTCGCTGGCGATGGTCTTCAAGGAGGTGCTGGAGCGAGTGAGGCCCAGGAACAGCTACTCGCTCCAGGTGTTCGCCACCGACCTCCACCGGGGGGCCATCGACCAGGCTCGCCAGGGCGTCTACCCGGCCAACGTCGCCGCGGACGTCTCTCCGGACCGGCTCCGCCGGTTCTTCGTCAAGGAGGAGGACGGCCGGTTCCGGCTGAGCAAGGAGATCCGGGAGATGTTGATCCTGGCGGCGCAGGACGTGATCCGCGACCCGCCCTTTACCAGGCTCGATCTGGTCGTCTGTCGGAACCTGCTCATCTACCTGGAGCCGGAGATGCAGCGTCGGCTGCTCCCGCTGCTCCACCACAGCCTGAACCCGGGCGGAGTCCTCTTCCTCGGGAGCTCGGAGACCATCGGCGGGCTGACCGACCTCTTCTCCCCCCTCGACGCGAAGCACCGCATCTACCGGCGGCGCTCCTCGGCGGCGCGCCTCGACCCGAGCAGCTTCCCCTCCTCCTTCCGGGCGCCGCGGGAGCCGCCGCCGGGGGTGAGCCTCGCCCCGCGCCCGGCCGAGAGCCTCTCGGCGCTCGCCGAGCAGGCCCTGCATCGGCTCTTCGGTCGCCCGGCGGTGCTCGTCAACGAGGCCGGCGACGTCCTCTACTTCAGCGGGCGGACCGGAGACTACCTCGAGCCGCCCGCCGGCAAGGCGCACTGGAACATCTTCGCCATGGCCCGCGACGGTCTGCGGCAGGACCTCTCGGCCGCCATCCGCAGCGCCACGCGGCGCAATCGGCAGGTCATCGTGGCCGGCCTGCGGGTCCGCGGCCAGGGCCCGGGCAAGAAGATCGACCTCACCGTGCAGCCGCTCGACGAGCCCGAGGCGCTCCGGGGCCTGCTCCTCGTGGTCTTCTCCGAGGCGGCCGGCCTCCCGGAGGCGCGCGGCGGGCGGGAGGTCGGGCACGCCAGGCACGCCGGGGCGTCCCGGGCCCGGCTGGCCGAGCTGGAGGAGGAGCTGCGCCAGACCGCCGACGAGCTGCAGACCTCGCGCGAGGAGATGCGGGCCTCGCAGGAGGAGCTCAAGTCGTCCAACGAGGAGCTCCAGTCGATCAACGAGGAGCTGCAGTCCACCAACGAGGAGCTGACCACCTCGAAGGAGGAGCTGCAGTCGATGAACGAGGAGCTCCAGACGGTCAATGGCGAGCTGCAGGCGAAGCTGGACGAGCTGTCACGGACCAGCAACGACATGAAGAACCTCCTGAACGCCACCGAGATCGCCACCCTCTTCCTCGACCGCGACCTGAAGGTCCGGCGGTTCACGTCCCAGGCCACCCGCCTCGTCAAGCTCATCCCCGGCGACGTGGGGCGGCCGGTCACCGACCTCTCCTCCGACCTGTTGCACCCGGACCTGTCGAGCGACGTGGAGGAGGTGCTGCGCACGCTGGTCTTCCGCGAGCGCTCGGTCTGCACCGCCGATGGGCGTTGGTTCACGGTGCGCGTCCTGCCCTACCGCACGCTGGAGAACGTCATCGACGGCGTGGTCATCACCATGGTGGACGTCACCCAGGCGAAGTCGCTCGAGGCCGAGCTGCGGCAAGGCCGGGACCGGCTCGGGGCCCTCCTCGGCCGCCTGGCGCCGGACGTGGCGATCCTCGATGACCGGGGGCGCGTCGTGCCGGCCGAGGTGGCCTTGGAGCGGGTGGAGGCGGCCTCCCCGGAGGACCTCTCGGCCTGGCGGATCGCGGCCCGCGCCGAGGCTCGGGGTGAGCCGCCATGACCGGGAAGCGGGCCGGCAAGGACGCAGGCCGGCTGCGGGAGCGGGCGGAGGCGAGGCTGGGGACCCTCCGCGAGACGGGGGAGTCGCCGCTCGACCTGGAGGGCTCGCTGCGCCTCGTCCAAGAGCTCCGGGTCCACCAGATCGAGCTCGAGCTCCAGAACGAGGAGCTCCGGAGCGCCCGGGACGAGCTCGAGGCGTCGCTGACACGGTACGAGGACCTCTACGACTTCGCGCCCGTCGGCTACCTGACGGTCGACGCGGGCGGAACCATCCTGGAGCTGAACCTGGCGGCGGCGACCCTCCTCGGGCGTGAACGGGCCGCCCTCTCCGGCGCGGACTTCGCGAACTACCTGCCGGCCGCCGAGCGAGACGGCTTCCGCACCTTCCTGGCCGCGGCGCTGGTGAGCGATGTCAAGCTCGCCCACGACCTCATCCTCGGTGGGCTCGCCCCGGGGCCCGTGCCCGTCCACCTCGAGGGGCTCGCCGCCGGGCTCCAGGGGAGGGAGGCTGGGCGCTGCCGGATGGTGCTCGTCGACCTCACGGAGGAGCGTCGCCTGGAGTCGCGGCTTCGCCTGGCCCAGAAGCTCGAGGCGGTGGCGCTCCTTGCCGCCGGCGTGGCCCATGAGATCAACAACCCGCTCGCCTACCTGATCCAGGGAATGCGCGAGCTGCAAGAGGATCTCGCCTCCCCGGCGCTCGACCTGACCAAGGCCACCGGGATCGTCACGGACGGCCTGGACGGGCTGCTGCGAATCCGAGACATCGTTCGCTCGCTCAAGGTGGCCTCGGACCCGGAGACGACCCAGCGCGCCCCGGTGGACGCGAGCGAGGAGCTCGGGTCGGCGCTCCGGCTCGCCGCCGGCCAGCTCCGCGACCGCGCCCGGGTGGTGACCCACCTCGCGCCCCTGCCCTGGGTCTCCGCCCGGCCGCGCGAGCTCGGCCAGGCCTTCCTCAACCTCCTCCTCAACGCAGCCCAGGCTTGCCCCGAGGGCGGCGCCGACCGCCACCAGGTGACGGTGTCGAGCCACACCGACGCCTCGGGCTGGGCCGTGGTCGAGGTGACGGACACGGGGAGCGGAATGGCGCCGGCCGTGCTCGAGCGGCTCTTCGAACCGTTCTTCACCACCAAGCCCCAAGGCGTGGGCACCGGGCTCGGCCTCGCCCAGGTACGCGCCAGCGTCACGGCAGCAGGCGGGCGCGTCGAGGTGGCGAGCGCGCCCGCGGCGGGGAGCACCTTCCGCGTCCTCCTCCCGCCGGCCACGGGCGCGGGTTTCGCCTCGGGGGCCCGGGTCCTGGATGCCTCCCCCGTCGCGGTGCCGGTCGCCGCAAGGAAGCTCCGGGTGCTGGTGGTGGACGACGAGCCCATGGTTGCCCGGTCCGTCGCCCGCGCCCTCGGGACCAGCTGCCTGATCACGGTGAGCGCCTCCGGCGAGGAGGGCCTTTCCCGCCTCGAGCGCGGGGAGGCGTTCGACGCCGTGGTTTGCGACATGACCATGCCGGCCATGAGCGGGCGTGCCTTCCAGGCGATAGTGCAGGCCCGCTGGCCGGAGCTGGGCCGCCGCTTCCTGTTCCTCACCGGGTCCACGCTCCAGGCCGACGGAACGGAGCTGCGCGCCCCCGAGGGTTGCGTGGTGGTGGAGAAGCCGTTCGACGGTGCCGAGCTGCGGGCCCTCGTCGAGCGCCTGGGAAGCGGGCACTGACCCCTCTGCGCCTGCCCCCACCGAGGTCTTTGCGGCGTGGCCGAGGTCCGGGCTCCCGGCTTGCTCTTCTGTCCTCGTCGCGTCTCCCGAGCGCGCTGTTCTCGACGATCAGGTCGCTCGCCGGTCATCGGGCACGCGAAGCGCGGCGAGGTACATGCACCTCGCCGCAGCCGCCCAGGGGAGGGGACTCGTACCCTGGAGGTGCCGGTCGGCGTGGGAGAGGACGGGGAGTGGCGCGAAGGAGTCGAGCTGGGAGCTGGTGAGCGGTGACCTCACGGTGATTCGAGCTCGATACCCAGGCGGAAGCTACCTGGCAGGAGGGACGTACGCGCACAGCGTCATCTTCTTGACGGCCCCGGACGCGCCAGCGACGCCATGCCGCCCGACCACACCTCGCTGTTTCCTGCTTTCAGTGGTGTAGTCGTAGTGGCGCCTTGCCGCGAGGATGCGAGATGCCAAACTGCGAACGACTTGCTGTCTGCCCGATGTTCGCCCTGTTCTCGAAGAAGGCCACGCTGGGCGTCTGGACGAGCTTCTACTGCCAGTCCAATTTCAGCCTTTGCGAGCGGTTGAAGCTGTTTCAGGCTGGCCAGACCGCTCCGCCGAACTTGCTGCCCAACGGCAAGCTACTGAATGTAAGGCAGCACGAGAAGCGGTAGCGGTATCCGGGCCAACCGGAAACGATCGGGTCGAAAGGCCGGTCCTCGAGGTCGAGGTGATGAAGGCCCTCGGACAGATCCTGGCGCAGCTCGAGCGCGGTCTCGTCGTCGGCCTCGTGCTCCCACACCACCGATACCCTCGCGCCTCCCTCGCAAGCCGGTCGAGCCGGTTGAAGAGCCGCCGCAGCGCCTTGGTGGAGGCGCTGCTCACGTAGGAGAGCCGAAAGACAGCCTGGAAGGCGCCCACGGGTCCGCGGTGGAAGTGCGACTCGAGCTCCGCGAACACCGGTCCGAAGAACAGCACCGGGTTCTCCGGGTAACACTCACCGTTCACGACGAGGACGTTCCGGGTCGGGTCGAGCACGATCTCGGGTGTGACGGTCGTCCGCTCGGCGAGTGTGTTCATGCGGCACTCCTCTGGGCGGCGCCAGCGTCCACGCGCGCGCAAAGTTGAAGGCGGCTCAGTGTGCCTCCCGCGCCCGGCTCGGGCTCGAGTACGTACTCAAGCGGCGAGGTGGCGTGGCGCGCCACGGTGAGCAGGCCGAGGCCCGCACCGCGCGAGCCGGTCTCCAGCTCCCCGTGTGCCGCGTCGTCGAGCTTGTCCCGGTAGGTGGCACGGACGTCCGCGGGCGTCATCGCCCGGAGCGCATCGAGGCGCTCCGCGAGCCGCGGGAGGTGATCCCGGCGATGCCGTGCCGGATCCGCCAGCTCAAGGCGGCGAAGCCCATCGTCTCGTTCTACGAGGAGACCGAGCTTGAGCGCCTCGTCGACGCGGCCTCGAAGACGGATCCACGCACCCACGTCGCCGTGCTCCTGGGCGGGGACGCCGGGCTTCGGTTTGGTGAGATCCTCGCCCTGGAGTGGCCTGACGTGAACCTGCTGGGCGGGCTGCTCAAGGTGCAGCGCGCCATCTCGGATGACGGGACGCCCTGGCGAAGTACCGGCACCTCCGACCGGGTGATCACCGACGAGGAGGGCAGGGGCCTCGACAAGTGGGCGTGGCTGGTCGACGTGGCCGAGCGGCGGGCGGGCCTGCGCCGGGGCGGCCGGGTCCACATCTTGCGGCACACGTTCTGCGTGCGCCTCGCGGCGAGGAACGTGCCGATGCTGACCATCAAGGAACTGGCAGGTCACCAGAGCATCGAGACGACCATGCGCTACATGCACCTCTCGGCAGTCGCGCCCCGGGAGGGTATCCGGGCGCTCGAGCTTGGCACCACGCGGGCACCAGACGAGTTCGGTAGCAGGGAAGGAAGTGGTGACCGGTAGTTAACGAGTGACCCCACGGAGATTCGAACTCCGGTTCCAGCCTTGAAAGGGCCGTGTCCTGGGCCTCTAGACGATGGGGTCGGCGGCGTCTGATACCCCGGTCCTCCGCGCCTGTAAAGGGGCGGCGCGGGCCGGCGTCCGGCGGGCCCGTGGCCGCTCAAGGCGCGCGGCGGGCAGGGGCGGGCGTTTCGGCTCGGGGCTGGGCGGGCGACAGCGAAGTCCCCCGCAGGACGTCCCACAGCGGCACGGTCACGTTGAAGTTCCAGCGCTGCATGAGGTGGGGTGCGTGGTGGATCTGGTGGTGCCGCCGCAGCCGCTGCAGGAGGGGAAGGCGGGCGATGGGGCTCGACTCGGGTAGGTGGCAGGCGAGATGGAGCCACTCGTAGGCCAGGAAGTACACGGCCGCCGCGGCCACCCAGAGCGCGGCGAGGTTGGGCTCGCCGATCCAGGAGAACACCACCACCAGCGGGATGGAGGCGGCCAGGACGGCGAGGAGCCCGTAGCCGGGGAGGAGCACGAAACGGAGCTCGCGCAGGGACCGGATGGCCATGTCCTCGGCGACGAACACGGCGTGGTGCTCGGGGACGTGGCGTAGGTAGAGCACGTGCAGGAGACGCGTCCGGCGGTGGAGGAGTCCGCGGTGAGCGTGCCACTCGAAAGCGTTGCCCAACACCAGGAAGGCCGGCACCAGCGCCAGCTGCCATAGGCGCAGGTCGTCGATCCGCGAGAGGGCGAAGGCGGCGATGGCCAAGCCGACAACGGTGGGGAAGGCCAGGTGGCCCACCGGCGAGTACCAGCGCGCGATCTTCGCCAGGAGCTCCGCGCGCAAGTCCTCGCGCGACGCGTGGGTCATGTCCGCTCCCCGGGTGGCCTCGCCACGCAAGGTATGGACAGCCCGGGCGGCGCGCAACGATTCCCTGACGCTCCGCGCGGCCCTTAGCCGGTGCCCCGCATCGAGCGTGCATCCATCCGCCATGACGCGCCGCAGCGCAGATCAGGTCGCGGGAGGCGCCTCCTCGAACAGCCAGGTGGTGAGGTATCGCTCTCCGGTGTCGGGCAGGATCACCACCACCAGCTTCCCGGCGTTCTCCGGGCGCCGAGCGACCTCGCGAGCTGCCCACACTGCCCCCCCGCAGGAGATACCGGAGAGGATTCCCTCCTCCCGGGTAAGGCGACGGGCATCCTTCCCGGCGTCCTCGTTGGTCACCTTGATGACCTCGTCAAGCAGCGAGGTGTCGAGCACCTTTGGCACGAAGCCGGGTCCCCACCCCTGGATCTTGTGGGGACCCGGCTTGCCCCCGGAGATGACCGGCGAGTCCGCCGGCTCGGCGGCGACGATGCGGATGGAGGGCTTGCGCGGCTTCAGGACCTGGGCCACGCCGGTGACCGTCCCGCCCGTCCCCGTGCCGGCCACCACGATGTCCACCTTGCCGTCGGTATCCCGCCAGATCTCCTCGGCCGTGGTGCGCCGGTGGATCTCGGGATTGGCCGGGTTGTCGAACTGGCCGAGGACGAGGTACCGCGAGTCCTCGGCGGCCAGGGCATTGGCCCGGGCGATCGCGCCCTTCATCCCCTCCGGGCCGGGCGTGAGGACCAGCTTGGCGCCATAGGCAAGCAAGAGCCGCCGGCGCTCGAGGCTCATGGTCTCCGGCATGGTCAAGGTCAGCGGATACCCCTTGGCCGCGGCGGCGAAGGCGAGGCCGATGCCGGTATTCCCGCTGGTTGGCTCGAGCAGAATGGTGTCCTTGTGGATCTTCCCGTCCCGCTCGGCAGCCTCGATCATGGCCACGCCGATGCGGTCCTTCACCGAGCCCGCCGGGTTCCGGCTCTCCAGCTTGGCGACCACCGTGGCCTGCGCCCCGTCCACGATGCGGTTGAGCCGCACCAGCGGCGTGTTGCCGATGAGCCTCGTCACGTCCTCCGCGATCCGCATTCCGTCGCCTCCCGGGCCGCAGCGAGGGCCCTGTCTGTTATAACGGACGTTTCCAATATGTTCGGTGCCGCCTCCTGTCAAGCGGATACCTTCGCCAGCGGGTGTCGCTGGGGCGCGCGCGCGCCTGGTCCATCTCGCACCACCCAGGCCTTTTTGAGCCGCGCCTGGGGGGCGGACCGAACGTTGATGCCGGAAGGGGCTGCAGGAAATGTAGCCCTTGCTCCAGACGGTTGGGAAGACCACTAGAAGCGGGGCTCGCCGGCCAGCGGGTCGGCTCTTGCGCGCGACGAATGGACCTGACGACGTACCTGATCATCGTGGGGTCGCTGTTCTTCGTGGCCCTTCTGCTCGGCGGCCACACCGCCCGCCGCTGGACGCGCGCGCGGAGGGACGCCGCGGCGCTGGAGGAGAAGCGCCGCCTGGGGCAGCACCTGGCCCGCTCGCTCCACCCGGTCATCGATCCCAACGTCTGCATCGGCAGCCTGTCCTGCCTCAAGGCCTGTCCCGAGGGCGACATTCTCGGCGTGGTGGACGGAGCGGCCAAGCTGGTCCACGCCGACCACTGCATCGGCCACGGGCGCTGCGCCGAGGAGTGCCCGGTGAACGCCATCCGCCTGGTCTTCGGGAGCGCCGAGCGCGGCGTCGATCTGCCCGAGGTCAGCGAGGTGTTCGAGTCGTCCCGCCGCGGCGTCCACCTGGTGGGCGAGCTGGGTGGGATGGGGCTCATCAAGAACGCCATCACCCAGGGGCTCCAGGTGGCCGATCACCTGGCCTCGAAGGTGCCCAAGGGAGGTCCGGGAGTGGTGGTGGTCGGGGCCGGCCCGGCCGGGATCGCCACGTCGTTGGGGCTCAAGGTGCGTGGGATCCCCTTTCACCTGGTCGATCAGGACACCATGGGCGGATCGGTGACCCACTACCCGCGTCGCAAGCTGGCCATGACCGAGACGGTCGACCTGCCGATGTGGGGCAAGTTCGGGCGCAAGACCATCTCCAAGGAGGACCTGCTCGACACCTGGGAGCGCATCCTCGGCAAGGCCGGCATCGAGGTGGAGGAGGGGACCAAGGTCGTCGGCATCGAGGGGAACGACGGAGCCTTCAAGGTCCAGCGGGAGCGGGGCGATGCCATCCCCGCCGCCAAGGTGGTGCTGGCCATCGGGCGGCGAGGCACGCCCCGCCGGCTGGGCGTGCCCGGCGAGCACCTGGCCAAGGTGGTCTACCGGCTCAGCGACCCGGAACAGTACCAGGACCAGCGGGTGCTGGTGGTGGGCGGCGGCGATGCGGCCCTGGAGGCGGCCATCCAGCTGGCGGAGGAGTCGACCGCGGAGGTGGCCCTCTCCTACCGCGGGGCCGAGCTGGCCCGCTGCCGGGAGGCCAACCGCCTGAAGTTCACCGCCCTCAGCGAGGCCGGCAGGATCCACCCCTTCTTGCCGTCGCAGGTGCTGGAGGTTCGGGCCAAGGACGTCCGGCTCCAGTTCGGCGAGCAGCAGGCCGTCCTCCCCAACGACTTCGTCATCGTCAACATCGGTGGCGAGCTGCCGCTGGAGTTCCTCTCCAAGGTGGGCGTGAACCTCCGCCGCTACCGGGGCGAGGCGCCGGGGGAGGTGCGAGAGGGGGGGGACGCCCGCGAGCGGCGTCGTTCGGCCTCCCGGGCGGCGGAGCGGAGGGAGCGGGTCCGGCGCCGCATCTTCCGCACGCTCTACCTCCTGGTCGGTGCGTCGATCCTCGGGTACCTGGGCTGGGTGGGGCGGGATTACTACCTGCTCTCGCGCGCGGCGCGCCGCGCCTCGCCGCTCAACCTCACCCTGCGCTCGGCGGGCATCTGGGGGCACGGCGTCGGCATCGGGGCCACGGCCTTCATGCTCTCCAACTTCCTCTACGCGGCGCGCAAGCGGTGGAAGCGGCTGGGGGCGCTGGGCGGGATCCGCGGCTGGCTGGACTTCCACGTCTTCGTGGGCTTCATGAGCCCGCTGGTGATCGCCTTCCACGCAGCCTTCCAGTCCAACAACCTGCTGGCCAGCTCCACCTACTACTCGCTGTGCATCGTTGTCGGGACCGGGATCATTGGCCGGTTCATCTACGGCACGGTCCCCTCCGACGGGGGGAAGGCCATGGAGCTGGCCGACCTGCAGGCCCGCTTCGAGCGGCTTCGCGAGGAACAGGGCGAGAGCCTGGCGCTGGCGGGGACGGCGGCCAAGGCGCTCCTCGACCGGGCCACCGCGCCCATCCACGCCGGCTCCATGGCGCTGCTCTTCGTCCTCATGCCGCTCGAGGCGCTGGTGCTGCGGCTCCGGCTCATCTGGGTGCGCCGCCACTTCCCCACCCGCTCGGCCTACCTGGAGTTCCGGCGGTCGGTGGTGGCCTTGGCGCGCATCCGCTGGCAGATCAGGTTCTACGCCTCCCTCAAGCGGCTCCTCCGCGGCTGGCGGGCCTTCCATGCCACGCTGGCGGTCTTCCTGGTGCTGGCCATCGCAGCGCACATCGGCGTCTCCCTCTACCTGGGGTACGGGCTCCTCCGCTTCAAATGACCACCCACCGGTTCGTCGTCCTCGCGGCGCTGGCCGCGGTCATCCCCGCGGCGCCGGCGCGAGCCGCCGACATCTTCTCCCCGGGCGAGCTCTCCAGGGCCCACCAGGCGCTGGAGGGGCTCGAGTCCTGCACCAAGTGCCACGTGGCCGGGCAGCAGCTGGCCCCGGCGCGCTGCCTCGAGTGCCACACCGAGCTGCGCGCCCGGGTGGAGCAGAGGAAGGGCTTCCACGGGCGGCTCCCGCCGACGGAGCTGGTGTGCCAGACCTGTCACCACGAGCACCAGGGGCGCGACGAGCCCCTGGTCGACTGGGGGCCGCCCGGGAAGAAGGGCTTCGACCACAACCGCACCGGCTTCGAGCTCAAGGGCAAGCACCGGGGGCTCGATTGCGCCCGCTGCCACGATCCCCGGCGGGTGACCGACCCGGTGGTGCTGGCGGTCCTGCAGAAGCAGCCCGACCGCAAGACCTTCCTCGGGCAGCCGCAGGCCTGCGCGTCCTGCCACTTCGATGAGCACCGGGGCCAGCTGGGCCAGGACTGCCAGAGGTGCCACGCCGAGGACGCGTGGAAGCCGGCGCGCGGCTTCGACCACGCCCGCACCGAGTATCCCCTCACCGGGCGGCACGCGCGGGTCGAGTGCGCCAAGTGCCATCAGGCCCAGGAGCAGGAGGCGGCCGGGGTGCCCTCCACCGTCACCCCGCCGGTGAACCCGGCCCGCTTCCTCAAGTTCAAGGGGGTGGCCTTCCGCGAGTGCACCGACTGCCACAAGGACCCGCACCAGGACCGGTTCGGCCCCAACTGCACCAGGTGCCACAACACCGACGACTGGAAGCGGGTGCTGGGCGCCGGCGGCGAGCGCGCCTTCCACGAGAAGACCCGCTTCCCGCTGCGGGGGGCCCACTCGGTGGTGGCCTGCGCCGCCTGCCACGGCCCGTTCCCGGGCGAGCCGGCGCGCTACCGCGGGCTGGCCTTCGCCCGGTGCGCCGACTGCCACTCCGACGCGCACCTGGGCCAGATGAAGAGCCTGGCCCGCGGCGCGGGCGACGGACGCACCTGCGACCGCTGCCACACCGACGAGAGCTTCCTCCCGGCCCACTTCGAGGTGGAAGACCACGACCAGACCGGGTTCAGGCTGGTGGGCGCGCATCGCACCGTGGCCTGCGTGAGCTGCCACGTGAAGGACCAGAAGCTGGCGACGCGGGTGTCACCGGTGCTGCGCGCCGACCTGGAGAAGCAGAAGCGGCCGTTGCGCGTCAGCCTGGCCCGGTTCGACCCGGCCAACGCCGCCGACTGTCGCTCCTGCCACCGCGATCCGCACGCCGGCCAGTTCGACCGCCGGGTCGCGGCCGAGGGATGCACCGCCTGTCACGGTACGGGCTCCTGGCGCGAGGTGAAGTTCGACCATGGGCGGGACTCGCTCTTCGCCCTCACCGGCAAGCACGCCCAGGCCGCCTGCGGTTCCTGCCACCGGCTCGACGCCGACGGGGTGGTTCGCTACCGGCCTCTGAACTTCGCCTGCGCCAGCTGCCACGCCGACCCGCACGCGGGCCAGTTCGGAACGCGCGGCCAGGGGACGGACTGCTCGCGCTGCCACGACACCCGCGAGTTCAAGGACGTCTCCAAGTTCGTGCACGCTCCCCCCTTCACCACCTTCCTCCTCACCGGCAAGCACCAGAAGCTCGACTGCCAGAGGTGCCACCCGGCCGTACAGGTGGCCGGCACCACGGTCCGCAAGTACAGGCCCCTGGCCACGCGCTGCCAGGGCTGCCACGAGGACTTCCACAAGGGCGCGTTCCGGGGGTTCGTGCCATGAGTCCCGTGCTCGCACTCCTCCCCCTGGCGGCGTCGCTAGCCGCGGCGGCGCCGGAGCCGACCGCGGTCCCCCCGCCGGCCAGGGCCGACCGGCCCGCGGATCTCTCCGTCCGCCCGCCCGGCTTCGTCCACCCGCAGGGCGACACCGACTGCGCCGCCTGCCACACCGCCGACGGCTGGCTGCCGGTGGCCTTCAACCACGACCGGACCGGCTTCCCCCTGGTGGGGCGCCACCGCGAGGTGACCTGCAAGGCCTGCCACAGGACCAGCACCTTCGCCGACGCCATCCCCCGCGCCTGCTCCGCCTGCCACCGCGACCCGCACCTGGGCCGCCTGGGCCAGCGCTGCGGGGACTGCCACGACCCGACCACCTTCGCCTCGCAGACCTTCGGGCCCGAGGCTCACCGCCGGACCAACTTCCCGCTCACCGGCCGGCACGCCCTGCTGGCTTGCGAGGAGTGCCACGGGGACCGCCGCGACCGAGGGTTCAACCGGCCCACCCTGCGCTGCGTGGGTTGCCACGAGGCGGACCTGGCCCGCGCCAGCGGGGCCGCGCTGGACCACGGCGCGGCCGGGTTCTCCACCGAGTGCCGGGTCTGCCACTCGACCTGGCGCTTCTACCCGGCCAGCTTCCCGGCCCACCAGGTCTGCTTCGACATTCGCCGGGGCTCGCACGCCAACATCCGCTGCCTGACCTGCCACACCACCATCCCGGCGGTGGACCTGAGCCAGACGTTCACCTGCAACACCGACACCGCCAACTGCCTCCGCTGCCACGGCAACGTCGCTCCCCGGCACGCCGGGGTGGCCGGCTTCGCCATGGTGAACCGCAAGTGCTACGAGTGCCACCGCTTCGCCCCGGCGCCATGAGGCCGGGGCCGGGAGGACGGTAGAGATGCCCATCGCACCCGCACTCGCCGCCCTGCTCCTGGCCGCGGCCCCGGCGCGCCCGGCCAAGCCGGCGCCGCCCGCCGCCGAGGACACGGGTCCTTCCGAGCGCCCGGAGGCAAGCCCCAGCGCGCGCCCTGCCCACCGCGGTACCGGCTCGGTCGCCTACGTGACCGCCGGCCGCGCCTATCTCGACGCCGGCAGCGAGGACGGCCTGGCCGCAGGCGCGACGGTCGAGCTGCGTCGCAAGGGTGAGCCGGCGGGGCGCTGCACGGTCACGGACATCGCCCCGCACCACGCCGTCTGCACCGGAGCTCGCGCCCGGGTGGGGGACACCTTCGCGCTGGAGGCGCCGCCCCCGCCGCCTCCGCCGCCCCGGCTCCTGCCACCGCCTCCCGGCGAGGACGTCCTGGCCCGCCGCCGGAGCGTGGTGCAGAGCGCGGAGGTGCCGCAGGTGGCCTTCCAGGCGCAGGCCTCCGCCCCGGCCCCTCTGGCCGAGCCTCGTACCCGTGCCATCGACATCTCCCTAGGCAGCCAGACCTGGGAGGCGTCGCCGGGTGGAACCTCGAACCGGGAGTCGGTCGACATCCTGGCCCGCGGCGTGCCGCTGTCCAGCTGGCTGTTCCTCGATCTCGACGCCCGGGCCGAGCACTGGTTCTCCCGGCAGAACCCGCGCTTCCTCCCCAAGGACACCACCCACCTCTACCTCTGGCAGGCAGAGCTCACCGCCATTCCCTCCGATTCGCTCAGCGTCTCGGCCGGCCGCGTGCTTCCCTGGGGAATCCCCGGTGCGACCATCTTCGACGGGGCCATGGCCGGCTGGCGCCGCCGTGCCGGCGACGGCCAGGTGGAGACGGGGATCTTCGCCGGGACCGTGCCGCAGCCCGATTCCCTGGCGCTCACCGCCACCCGCGAGACCGGCGGCGTCTACTGGATCGTCGACCGGCAGGCGGCGGGGACGGTCCTGCGCACCGAGGGGCGGCTGGCCGCGGTGCGCACGCCCGAGCTGGGCACCCGTGGCGAGGCCACCCTGACCGGCCGCCTCTTCGAGCGCGCGGCCGACCTCTCCCTGGAGGCGAGCCTGGGGGCCGGAGGCAAGACTCACGCGCCGGGCTTCTTGGATGCGGCCCGCTTCGACGCCACGGTCCGTCCCGCGCCGGCGGTGTCGCTGGGCGGCAGCCTTCGCTACGCCGGGCTCGACTGGCCCCAGCCCTTCGACCCGGCAGCCTTCCCCGGCCGCTCCCGCGAAGGGGACGCCTTCGCCTCCTGGGAGCCGCGATCGTGGCTGCGGCTGGGGGGCACCGCCGGGCTCGCCGAGGACATCACCTCGCGGGCCACCCGACGCTGGTTCGGGCCGGAGGTCGGGCTCCCGGCGCTGCCCTTCGCCCATTCGGCGATCACCGCGGGCTACCTCGAGGAAAGCGGCTGGATCGCTGGCCGGAGCGCATATGGTCAGTTCACCGCGGCTCCCTGGAAGCCGCTGTCGTTGCTGGCCCGCCTGGCCTGGTCGCACGAGCAGACCAGCGGCGCCTTCGGTGACGAGGCCTCCCTCACCCTGGGATCGCGCGCGGAGCTGAACCAGTTCCTGGCACTCCGCCTGACGCTCTCCGGGAGCACCGGCCTGACCACCGGAAACGGCGGGCGAAGCGTGCCCACCGGGCTCTCCGCCTTCGCCACGCTGCAGGCCGGTTACTAGGCGGCGGGTCGGCGGCGACCCATGAACACGGGTTCGGCGGGGCCCGCCGCCGCACTGACCCGAGGTCCCGGGATACGCGCCTCCGGAGGTTGCTCTAGCATCGGGAGGGTGCAAGGCCGGATCGTCGACTGGCCACTCCGGGTGAAGCTCGTCGCGGTCTCCGCGGCGCTGGTGGCCGGACTTGCGGCGGCGCTGCTCTTCGGGCTGCCCCGGGCCCTCGATGCCCAGTCGCGTGGCTGGCTGGAGAGCCGCTCGCTGGCGATGGCCCGGCTCCTGGGGCACGCGCTGGAAGCGGCGGTCGACTTCGAGGACGCACGCGCGGCCGGCGCGGCGCTCGACGCCCTGCAGGACGCCCGGGGCACCGCCTACGCCGTGCTCCTCCGCGCCGATGGCAGCCCGCTCTCGGCCCACCGGTCGCCGGACGAGCCCACGCCGCTGGCGGTGGGAGGGGGTGAGGCGGCCACGTTTGCGGGCGGCCTGCTCCATGTCCGGGTCCCCATCGTCACCCGTTCCGGGCGGGTGGCCACGCTGCTCATGGGGTTCTCGCTGGACGAGCTGGGGGAACGGCGCCGGGAGGCGCGCCGCACGGTGCTCCTCAGCGCCGCGGTGTTCCTCCTGGTCGGCCTGATCTCCTCCTTCGTGGTGGCCCAGCTCGTGGCCCGGCCGCTGGCGCGCATCACCGAGGTAGCCCGGCGAGTGGCAGCCGGCCAGGAGCAGCCGGCGCTCCGGCTCCCCCTGGGCCGGGCCGACGAGGTCGGCGTCCTGGCCACGGCCTTCCACCAGATGCTGGACCGGCTCTCGGCCCAGCAGGAGCAGCTGGTGATGGCCGACCGGCGGGTGAGCATCGGCCGCCTGGCCGCCGGGGTGGCGCACGAGATCAACAACCCGCTCAGCTTCCTGGCCGGGAACCTGGACTACGTGGCCGCCGAGCTCCCGAACCTCGCGGCCCTGATCTCCCAGGGCCATCCGGAGGCGACCGGCGCTCTGCTCCAGCGCTTCGGCGAGGCGGTCGACGACACGCGCGAGGGGGCTCGCCGCGTGGCCAGCATCGTCAAGGGCCTGAGGACCTTCGCCCGCGACGACCAGGACCGGCGCGAGCGGGTCCGGCTTGACGCGCCGCTGGAGGCGGCCATCGAGATGGCCATGCACGAGATCAAGCACCGGGCCCGGCTGGTGCGCCGCTTCGAGTGCCTGCCCCACGTCATGGGCAGCGAGGTCCGGCTGTCCCAGGTCTTCCTGAACCTGCTCGTGAACGCGGCCCACGCCATCCCCGAGGGAGCGCCGGCCAGGAACGAGATCCGGGTGAGCTTGCGGCTCGGCTCGCCAAGCCGGGCGCTGGTCGAGGTGGCGGACACCGGGTCCGGCATCCCCGAGGCGGAGCGGGGCCGGATCTTCGACCCCTTCTTCACCACCAAGCCGGTGGGCGAGGGGAGCGGCCTGGGCCTCTCCATCTCCCGCAACATCGTGGAGAAGCTGGGTGGCGAGATCGGCTTCGACACCGAGGTGGGCCGGGGCTCGACCTTCCGGGTCTCCCTGCCGCTGGCGCAGGCGGAGGAAGCCGCGCTCCCCGAGGCGGCCCCGGACCGCCCCCCCCCGCCGCTCCCGGCCGGCTATCGGCTGCTGGTGGTGGACGACGAGCCCATGGTGGGCGCCGCGGTGAAGCGGGCCCTAGACGGTGACCTGCAGGTGGTGGTGGCGGGGAGCGGTCGGGAGGCGCTGGAGCATATCCTGGCAGGGGAACGGTTCGATCGGGTCCTCTGCGACGTGATGATGCCGGGGATGAGCGGGGAGGAACTGCTGGCGGAGGTCTCGCGCCGGGCCCCGCAGCTCCGCGACGCCTTCGTCTTCATGACCGGCGGGGCCTTCACCGAGGTGGCCCGCGGCTTCGTCGAGGCCTACGGTGGGCCGCTCCTGGAGAAGCCGCTCGACGTGGCGACCTTGAGAAGGGTGCTGCGTGAGGGGTTGACGTAGCGCGCATGCCTCGCTCTGTACCCTCCCGGCAAGGGCAGCGATACGCGGCCCAGGGGACCGTGCCTTGCGCGGCGGCGACAAGGTGAGGATCTCCGCGGTCGACATCCAGTCACTCCTCGGGATCTCGGTGGGGGAAGCCACCCGCTCCGCCGACGACATCCTGCGCCGGTCGACAGGGGAGTGGCCCTGGACATGGTTGTGCTCGTCAACCGATCCTCGGTGCGGCAGGAGACGCCGATCTGGACGCGGCCCTTCCGTTGGTGGCCAAGGTGCTTCGCGGGGAGCGTGAGCTGGCGAGCGGGAGGAGCGACCGTGAAGCGGTTGCCCGGGCGTGTCGCTGGGCTTGGCTACATGCTCCCGAGCTCGTGCGCGACCAGCCCCAGCATGAAGAGGACCGGAAGGGCCATCGCCAGCATCCAGTTCACGCGCCGGGACTGCTTGAGCGTCCCCCGCGCGTCGCCGATCGCCTGGACGGCGACGGCCAGGTGGTCGACGGGGTGCTGCTCGGCCCGGAGCGCGGCGACCAGCTCGGCCGCGGCCTGGGGGCCGTCGATCGCGGCAAGGCGCTCCTCGAAGCTGCGACTCGAGCTGTCCTGGGACATGTCTCACTATATCCCGGAGGCACGCCACAACAGCAGCTACGAGAATGGCCGGCGGGCGCCACAGCGGGAGCGAGGGCCTGGGGGAGCTGAGGGTCACCGGCGTGACCCTCAGCGCGGTCAGCCGCGATGCCGCTCAGGTCAGGTTACTTGCACCGTGGGGGTGGGACCGTTGGTGGAACGGGCGGTCGAGGATGGCGGCGGTGAGGATCTCGTTGCCGAAGACGCAGGCCCCACCGCGTGACCACCTGGTTGCTGATGACGCGCATCCTACCATCTCGTGGCGGCGTGCCACGAGTTGAGGCCTGGCTTCTTGATCTGCGCCTCGAGCATCGGCACTTCCGCGCCCGGGCTTGCCACAGCCCTGACCTCCTTGTCCATCTCCGCTCCATCCTCATGGGGGAGCGGGGGGGCAGCCTGGGTGTCGCGACGGGTCCTGCCCCGCCGCTCCACAGAAGGAGGCAGGTAGGATGCCCAAGGGCGCTCAACGTCAGTCTGGTCACGGCATTTCCATCCGAGGCCTCCCCCAGCCTGTCCGAGCCCGTGAGGGCCGATGGCGACCTCGGACATGATTCGCCGAACCGACGTGTAACCTCCACGACGAATGGGTGTCCAGCGAGTTGACCACGGGTTCGTGGGGGGCTTCATGACCACAAGGAGGACCGTTCTTTCCGGGTTCGCCGCGGGAGCCTTGCTTCTCGCCGCCTGCTTCCCGCCCAATCAGGTCGTCTCGCGCAAGGACTCCTTCGCCCAGATCGATCCCGGTCAACGAGACGCCGTGTTCGCCCGGGCACTCCAGGTCCTACTGAGTCGCGGCTGGATAATGGCCGCCGTCGATCGCGAGGCGGGTCTTCTGGCCACCCAACCGAGAGAGACCTACGTACAGGAATGGGCGGACTACCAGCGAGACACGCTGCAGGTCTCGATCAGCACCGATGGACAGGTCGCGGTATCCCTGGTGCGCCAGTTGCGGCCTGCCATGAAGGACGCCCAGTTTGGCCCCGACCCGTCTAGGGCTGCGGCCACGGCCGCGGCCGAGCAAGATGCGATCCTGTCCGAGATCACTTCCGCCGTGGACGTCTCGGTCCTCAACCAATGCCGGGACCTGGCGACTGAGTACGCGAGTGCGCTCAGGTATGCCAGGACGTGTGGCAGGATCGGAGAGTACGTCTGCAGCGAGTCCCGCCCGACGATCGACGAAGGCTCGCAAGTGCTCAACAAGGCCAAGACAAGCGTGGTCCCTTCGCGTACGACCGACCTAGATCGCATCCTCTCTGAGTACCGCCAGGCCGGCTGTGCCTTCGCGGACAAGGGAACGCAGCCTGCTACCCCCGAATACCTGTGTCTTGGCGCGAGCGGGTCGGCGTTATGTCAGTGAACGACACCGGCCAACTGAGTGATCGACGTTTTCCGAGCGTGCAGCATCGCCGGGTTGTTGGGCTGACTGTTCCCGCACCTCGGCGAGCAGCTCGGTTCCTCATCGGGCCAGGAGCAGCTCCGGCTACTTGTTCGCCGCGATCTTCTGCCGCTTCGCCAAGAACGCTCGCGCCCTCGACATCCTTGCACATGGGGCATCGGCCGTGGTTGAGCGCCGCCACGTGCTTCAGCGCTCTTCTCGAGCGCGCCGGCCGCCTTCCTCGCGAGATTGACGCGAGCCCGGGCCAGCTCTTCTTGGAACAGGTCGACCTCGGCCAGGGCGCGCCTTGCCCAGAGTCGAGTTGGCTACCGACAACGTAGAGCTTCTGGCGTATGGCGTCGAGGGCGGCGGCATCGAGGGCGGAGGCGCAGCCCTGGGCCTGACCCGAACCTGGGCCGGCCGCTCCCACAACAGGTCGGCCCCTGTCGCCATCAGGGGAAGCGGCATGTGGCCAGGCGAGGCGGGGGTGTGGTTCGTGAACCCGCCTCCGTGAGCCGCCCCTGAGAACCCCCAGGCGCATGGGCTTGGGCCCAGGACGAGGCGCAGCGGGGAGGGCGGGACCCTCCTCGGGAGGCCCCAGGCCTTGCGGGGCTCTCGTGGGACGCCTACTTGGTCCCGCCGTGGTCACCCTGACCGACGGGACCGCTGGGAGAGCAGGGCGAGGCCTTTGGGGCGCCCGGGACTCGGACCCGGAACCAACGGCTTAAAAGGCCGCTGCTCTGCCAATTGAGCTAGCGCCCCAGCCTCATATCCATACCACGGATCCCGTGGATCCCCGGCCCCCGGCGCAGCCCGGGAGCCTCCCTCCCTCGAGCCGCGCCCGCCGGAGCCTCTCGACCACGAAGAGGCTGCGCTTGAGGTGTTCCCAGACCAGCCCGGGCGATGGTCCTCGGTCATCGAGGGGAGGGTGCCCGAGCGTGGCAGCCCCATGCCCACTGCCACGGCGGTGGCCAGGACGCCGAGCGCACCGACGTGGCCCCGGGGGCCGGACCACGTGCTCCGTCCACGCGCCCGAGAAGGCGAGCGGCACCTGGAGCGCCGGCGGCCCGACCATGGCCAGCAGACCGAGCGACACCTTCAGTGCAATCAGCGGAGATGTGTCGTCCCTCCCCCGGAAGCTCCGAGGTTCTTGCGGTGGTCGGACGGCCATGAGGCGCGGCGCCGGCCCCTCCGCGGGCCTGCAAGAGCCATTCGACTTCAGGTGACACGCCGTCGCGCGACGGCCGGGGAGGGGAGGGCCGTGAGCCCGGTGGCATCCTCGGAGGCGATCGCGAGAAGGGGAGGGCCGCCGACGGCGGCCTCAGCCCGCCTGTCCGAGCCGGGCCCGGAGCGCCGGCACCGACGCGTCGCCCACGAAGTGCAGGGCGTGCATGCCGATCGCCTCCGCGCCGGCGACGTTCACGGCCCGGTCGTCCACGAACAGCGAGTCCTCCGCCTCGACGCCCAGTCTCTCCAGCGCGATCCGGAAGATGGCCGGGTCGGGCTTCAAGCAGCCGACCTCGCAGGACACGACCACCGCGTCGAAGGTGCGGTCGAGGCGGCGCTGGGCGCGCACCCGGTCGAGGATCTCGGTGACCCCGTTGGAGAGGACGGCGAGCTTGCCCCCGCGCGCCCGGAAGTCGGCGGCGATCTTCCAGACCTCCTCCCGGTAGACCGTCCACGACCGGATGTCGAGCTCGAGCAGCTCGCCGGTCGCCGCCTCACGGGCCGCTCCACCCAGAGAGCTCCGGCATTCGTCCAGCACCTGTCCCCAGAAGCGTCGGTGGCTGCCGTGGAAGTCGTAGGCAGGCCGGTGCGCCCAGTACGCCGCCGTGAACGCCGCCAGCGGCGCCGCGGCCACCTCGGCCATACGCCGGACCAGATCGGGCGGCTGGGGGAGAACCAGCACCTCGCCCAGGTCGAGGAGGAGCGCGCGGAAGGGGGCCATCCCCTCCCTCTACAACGAGCGGCGCGCGCCTGGCGAGCCCTCGCCGGAGGCGGAAGGATGGCCCGTTCGAAGTCCGCCCCTTCCCGGGTAACATGGATGCATGGCGGGCGGTCCGGTCCTCGAGTTCGAGACCCCCGAGCGCGTGGCGGTGGCGCTCGAGCTGGCGGGCGTGGGAGCGCGGGCCTACGCGTGGCTTCTCGACGCGCTGTTCATCTTCCTGGCCTGGGTGACCGCGCTGCTCCTCTACTCCATCTCCGGCGACCTGGTGCGGGAAGTTCAAGCCCTCTCCATCGCCGGCCAGGTCCTGGCAGCGCTCTCCGTCCTCCTGGCCGGTTGGGGGTGGGACGTGGCCTGGGAGGCGCTCTGGGGGGGGCGGACGCCCGGGAAACGGCTGGCCAGCATCCGCGTGGTGCGCTCCGACGGCGGACCGGTGGGCCTGACCGAGGCGCTGGTCCGGAACGCGCTCCGGGCGGTGGAGCTGCCGCTGGCCTACGCGCCTGCCATCCTGGCGGTGGCGCTCTCCGCCCGCCGGCAGCGGCTGGGCGACCTGGTGGCCGGGACGCTGGTGGTGCGCCAGGCCCGCTTCGACCTCTCCCGCTACGACCTGCCCGCCACGGCGCTGGCGCGGTTTCCCCAGCTGCGGGGGCGCGCCGCCGCCGCCCTGTCGGCGGAGGGCTTCGAGCGGCTGGCCGACTTCCTGCGCCGCCGCCCTGCGCTCGAGCCGGGCGCCCGGGCGAGGGTGGCCGTGCGGCTGGCCGCGGCCCTGGCGGCACGAGCCAGCGTGGCGCCGCCCGCGGCCGGCGAGGCCGAGGGCTTCCTCGAGGCGCTGGCTGCCGCCCACGCGGAGGGGCGGTGAGCGGGCCGGCCGCCGGGCGGTCGGTGGCGGCCTTCGTGCGTGCGCGCCGGCCGGCCTGGGAGCGGCTGGGGGCGCTCACGGCGCGAGCGGGCGGCTCGCGCCTTCCGCTCGCCGAGGTGGAGGAGCTCGACCGGCTCTATCGTCGCGCCGCCGCCGACTTGGCGCACGCGCGGCGCCGCTTCCCCGGATCCGACGCCGAGGGCTACCTGGCCGAGCTGATCGCCTCCGCCTACCGCGTGCTCTACCGCCCGCGGCCGCGCGGCGCCGCCCTGCTTCACCTCCTGCGCGCCTCCATCCCGGCGGCGTGCCGGCGCCACCCGGGCGCGCTCGGGCTGGCGACCGCACTGCTCGTCACGGGGGCGGCCGGGGGCGCGCTGGCGGTGGCGCTCGACCCCGGGGCGGCGGAGCTGCTCGTTCCCCTGCCGGTGAGGGAAGCGGTGGCGGAGCACCGGATGTGGACCGGCCACCTCCTCTCGGCCGCGCCGGGCGTGTCGGGGGCGGCCCTCCTCCACAACAACGTCACCGTGGCCGTGCTGTCCTTCGGCCTGGGGCTCACCGCCGGGCTGGGCACCGCCCTCCTGCTCGTCCTCAACGGCGCGCTGCTGGGCGCGGTTCTGGCCCATGCAGCGATCCACGGGATGGGCGGCGCCGTGCTGGCCTTCGTGGCCGGCCACGGGCCGCTCGAGCTCTCCGCGCTCCTGATCGCGGCCCAGGCCGGCTTCGTCCTGGCCGCGGCACTGGTCGACCCCGGGGAGTGGCCGCGCCGCACTGCGCTCCAGGTGGCGGGACGGGAGTCGGCGATGCTCCTGGCGGTGGTGGTCCCGGCGCTGGTGCTGGCCGCGCTGCTGGAGGCCGGGGTCTCGCCCTCGGGTACCTTCTCGCCGCAGGCGCGGGCGGTGCTGGGCCTCGGCCTCGCCGCCACGCTCTGGGCCTGGCTGCTGGGACCTCGCCCATCGGGCGGGTAGCGCGAGCGCTACCGGCTCCGGCGGGATCGGGGCAGCGGGCGCAGCTCCACCACGTCGCGGGGGTCGACCAGCGGCACGGGAATGCGGGCGTGGGCCGGCTGCGCCCGCGAGGCGGCGGACGCCGCACCCACCAGGCGCCGCTCCTCGGCGTCGAGGCGCGCGAACCAGCGCGCCGCCGACGACTTGATGCCTGCCCACTCGACCGCCTCGGGCGTGGCCTCGGGGATGCCGCCCGAGGCTGGAGGCCGGGCCTCGACGTAGCGCGCCCCGGCGCCGCGACGGAAGACCTCTGCGTAGGGAGAGGAGTGGGTGCGGGCGCAGAAGGGGCACTGGTAATACCGGACCAGGCTCCCGGGGGCCGACCAGCTGGTCATCACCACGCCACAGTGCGTGCACTCGACGTCGACGGCTTCCATCCAGGCCGTGATATCGCCCGGTTGCGAGGTGGTCAAGAAACCGACGACGGCGCCTCGGGCGGGGCGGCGTAAGCTCGGGGCTCGATGCGTCGCCTGCAGACGACCCGTCCTGGACCGCCCAGCCACCCTTCCCGGGGCGTGGGCGGGTGGTGGGTGCTTTCCTTCCTCCTCGCGGTCCTGCCCGCCGCCGCAGCCCCGGGCGACGCCCAGAGCGAGCGGGCGGTGCGGGCGCTCGAGACGAGCTCCTCGCTCAAGGTCCGCTCCCAGGCCGCGCTGGTGCTCGGCCAGCTCCAGGCGGTCGAGGCCGCCCCCGTTCTCCGCCGGGCGGCGCTCTCCGATCCCGCCGCCGCGGTCCGGATCGCGGCCGTGGCCGCCCTGGCCCGGCTGGGCGCGGCCCGGGCGACGGAGACGCTGCAGGAGGTGGAGCGGACCGACCCCGACGCCGGGGTCAGGTCCTCGGCGACCGGAGCGCTCGCCGAGTTGCGCGCACCTGCGGTGCCCTCCGGTACGGGCGGGAGCGGCCTGGCGGTGTCCATCGAGGAGGTCGCCGGCGCCGGCGGCGGCCCGGCCGAGCGGCTCGCCCTGCGGGACGCCCTGGGCAGGCGGCTGGAGGAGGCGGGCTTCCTGGTGCAACGGGAGGGCGGTCTCCGGCTCAAGCCCTCCATCGTGAAGCTCGATGTGGAGCAGGCCGGGGCCAGGACCGAGGTGGCCATCCGGGCCGAGCTGGTGGCGGTCGAGGGGGGCGGGAGGATGGCGGCCATGCTGGAGGGCTCGGCGCGGCTCGCCGCCACCGGCGTGCGGACCGAGCGCGACCTCGGGGTGGTGTCGGTGCGCGCCGCGGACGCGGTGGCCAAGGTCCTGGTCGACGACCTCGCAGCCCGGCTCGCGGAGAGGTAGAAGGGGGAATGGCCACGGCCCAGAACCCCGCCGCCGACGAGGAACTGTCGGCGGCGCCCACCGTGCGGTACCGCCGGCGCGTGCGCAACTACCTGCTCGACACCGGGCTCCAGCTCCGGCTGGCGAGCTACCTGGCGGCGACGGCCATGGTGCTGGCCGCGGGGATGGGCTGGCTCCTGTGGCGGGCCTGGCGCGAGGCCAGCCAGGTGCTGGAGCTGTCCGACCCCAGCGTCGGCGCCGCGCTGGCGCAGGCCCTGGCCCGGGAGGACCGCCTCCGCATCCTGGCGGTGGCGGCCGCGCTGGTGGTGGTGCTCGCCTGCCTGCTCCTGGCGGCGGTGGTGGTGACGCACCGGATCGCCGGCCCCGCCTACGCCATCCGCCAGACCTGCCGGCGGGTCGCGGAGGGCGACCTCCGGGAGCCCCGGCCGCTTCGGTCGGGCGACCTCCTGCAGGAGCTGGGCGATGAGGTGGGCGCCATGGTCGCCTCTCTCCGCGAGCGCGAGGCTCGCGAGCGCGGCCAGGTCGCGGCCGCCGCCCGCGTGCTCCTCGATCCGTTCGCCGCGGCCCCGACCCGACAGGAGCTGGCGCGCCAGCTCGAGCAGCTGGCCGCGGACAAGGAGCGCCGCCTGTCGCCGTGAAGCTCAGCGCCCTGGTCATCGCCCTCCTCCTCCCGGCGTGCCTGGGCGGGCGCGCCAGCCGTCCCGCGCCGGAGCCCCAGCCCGAGGCGGTCGCGCCGGCACCTCCCGTGGCCGGGGAGCCAGCCCCGTCGCCGGCCGGGCCGGGGCCCGACACCGAGGCCCCTGCGACGCCACCCGCCGCCGAGCCGCCGCCGCTCCCGGTCCCCGAGCCCCCGCCGCCGGCCGCGGACCTGTCCGACCCGCTCGACTTGCTCTGGGGCCACCGGCTGACCTTCGCGCCCGGCGGCGAGCCGCTGGTCACCATCGGGCTCATGGAAGGGCAGCGGGAGATCGCCTTCCGCCCCCTGGCGCCGGCCCAGGTCGCGCTCCGGGGCGGGGGCATCGTGGAGGTGCCAGCCGGCGTCCGGCTGGCGGTGCGGGCACGCCAGCCCTCCCCGGCGCGCTACGCCTGGGCCGCGCTGCTGCGCGAGGCGCCGGTGGCCGGGCACGAGGGCGTGGCCGGCGATCGCCGCACGATCGAGGCGGCGGGGATCGCCACCCGCCTCCGCATCGTCGGGCCGGTGTACGGAATCGCCGGCCGGGTGGTGGACAACCGCCGGGAGCAGCTGGTGGTCGAGGGCGACGGCAGCGAGGCGGGAGCGCGCGCGGCGGTGGAGGCGCTCCGGCGCCGAGGCATTCGCGCCCAGCTCACCCAGGACATCGCCGAGCCGCCCCGGGGGACCCTGGTCCTCACCGGTCCCGGCGGCGCACCGCTGGGCGAGGCCGACGCGGCCCTGACCCTCACCGTGGAAGGTGGTGCCGGGTTCGTGGTCGAGGCGGTGGAGCACGAGCTCTCGGGCGCAGGGAAGGAGCGAGAGGATCGGACCTACACGGGGCGGCTCTTCGTCGCCCTGGACAGCCGGGGAGCGCTGGCGGCGGTGCACGCCGTCTCGCTGGAGGAGCTCCTGCGGGGGATCGTGCCCAGCGAGATGCCGGCCAGCTCGCCCATGGAGGCGCTCAAGGCCCAGGCGGTCACCGCCCGCTCCAACGTGCTGTCCCAGCTGGGCGTGCGCCACCCCGGCGATCCCTTCATGCTCTGCGCCGAGGTCCACTGCCAGGCGTACCGGGGCGACGGGGCCCGGACGCCGCGCACCGACGAGGCGGTCCGCGCCACGCGGGGCGAGGCCATCTTCGGGCTGCGCGACCGGCGGCTGGTCGACGCCGTCTACTCCGCCATGTGCGGCGGCTACGGCGAGGACAACGACGCGGTCTGGAACGAGGCGCCCTCGGCGAGCCTGCGAGGCCACCCGGACCTGCCTCCGGCGGAGGCGGCGCGCTGGGCAGGCGGGCTCTCGCAGGACAAGACGCTCCGCGCCTTCCTGGCGGCGCCGTCGCACGCCTTCTGCCGGCTGCCGAGCGCCCGCCGGGACCGGTTCCGCTGGGAGCGACGGCTCGACCCGGCGCGGCTACGGGAGATCGGGGCGGCGCTGGGGATCGGCGAGGTCAAGGAGATCCGGGTGCTCTCCCGCGGTGTGTCGGGGCGGGCGCGCTCGGTCCGGGTCGAGGGGGAGCGCGGCGCGGCGGAGATCGGGCCGGAGCTGCGCATCCGCAGGGTGCTGGGCGATCTCCCCTCGGCCATGTTCGTGGTGGACCGCGACGGAGAGGCGCTGGTGCTGCACGGGGGCGGATGGGGTCACGGGGTGGGCCTGTGCCAGTGGGGGGCGGTGGGCCGTGCCACGGCCGGGCAGGATTACCGGGAGATCCTCCGCGCCTACTTCGCCGGCGCGGAGGTGGCGAGGATCTACTGAGGACCGTCGCCCCGGGCCGGCCCGGAGGGCGGCAGGTCGGAGAGGTGGAGGGTGTGGGTCCGCCTCCGCCGTCGCAGCGCCAGGAGGGCCACCGCGGCGGCGGCGAAGCCGAGCACGCCCATGAGCGTCTCCACCAGCGCCACCCGCGACAGCAGGAGCGCCGAGGACCCCTCGGCGGCGCGGGCGGCAGCCCGGGCTTCCCAGGCCCGCCACAGGAGGTAGCCCCCGCCCGCGGCGAGGAGCGCAGCCCGGAGCAGGACGCGGGGGCGGGAAAGGCGCACGGGGTCAGCGAGGCAGGGCCGCGAAGGGCCAGACGTAGTGCCTGCAGAAGACGCGAGGCCTCACCCGGGGCGCAAGCGCCTGTTCGGGTACTCACCTGACGTCGCGGGGCGGGCCGGCCAGCCAGCGCCCCACCTCCGGCGGGCGCCCCAGCGGGGCGAAGCGCTCGATCGCCTCCGGGTGCGAAAGCGCCGCCCGCAGGAAGTCGCGGTTCAGCCGGGCGATGGCCTCCAGCGGGACGCTGGCCGGGCAGGCTGCGGCGCACTCTCCCATGGCCGTGCAGTGGCCGAAGCCCTCGGCGGCGGCCTGGGCGGCCACGGCCAGTGCACGGCGTGGGCGCTCCGGCTGTCCCTGCGGGAGCTGGCCGAGGTGCGACACCTTGGCGCCGACGAACAGGGCGGCAGAGGCGTTGGGGCAGGCGGCCACGCAGGCGCCGCAGCCGATGCAGGCGGCCGCCTCCATGGCCCGGTCGGCGTCGGGCTTGGGCACCAGGATGGCGTTGGCCTCCGGGGCGCTGCCGGTGCGGACCGAGACGTAGCCGCCCGCGGCCACCACGCGGTCGAGGGCGCTGCGGTCCACCACCAGGTCGCGCAGCACCGGGAAGGCGGCGGCGCGGAAGGGCTCGAGCCGGAGCAACTGGCCATCTTGGAAGTGCCGCATGTGTGTCTGGCAGATGGTGGCGTTGCGGAGCGGGCCGTGGGCCTCGCCGTTGACCAGGAAGCCGCAGGTGCCGCAGATGCCTTCCCGGCAGTCGGAGTCGAAGGCCACCGGCGCTTCGCCCCGGGCCACCAGCGAGAGGTTGAGCACGTCGAGCACCTCCAGGAACGACATGTGCTCGGAGACGTCAGCCACCTGGTAGCGGACGAAGGCGCCCAGGGCCCCGGGACCGGGCTGCCGCCAGACGTCGAGGGCGAGGCGCAAGGCGACCTCCTCACTTGTAGCTGCGCTGCTGCAGCGGGACGTGCTCGAACACCAGGGGCTCCTCGTGCCGCACCTCCGGCTGGCCGGGCCCACGCCACTCCCATGCCGCGACGTGGGCGAAGCGGTCGTCGTGGCGGAGAGCCTCGCCGTCGGCGGTCTGGTGCTCGACCCGGAAGTGGCAACCGCAGGACTCCTCGCGCTCCAGCGCGTCGCGGCAGACCAGCTCGGCCAGCTCCAGGAAGTCGGCCACCCGGCCGGCTCGCTCCAGCTCCTGGTTCAGCTCCTCGCCGCTGCCGGTCACCTTGAGGTCGTGCCAGAAGGCGTCGCGGAGCGGAGGGATTGCGGCCAGCACCCGGACCAGGCTCTCCCCGGAGCGGGCCATGCCGCAGTCGTCCCAGAGCAGGGTCCCGAGCGCCCGGTGGAACTGGTCGGCGGGCCGGGTGCCGCCGATCGCCAGCAGACGGCTCAGGCGCCCCCGCACCTCGGCCTCGGCGTCCCGGAAGGCGGGGTGGTCGACGCCGACCCTGGGCAGGCCACCGCGGGCCAGGTAGTCACCGACCGTGCACGGGGCGACGAAGTAGCCGTCGGCCAGCCCCTGCATCAGGGCGCTCGCCCCCAGCCGGTTGGCCCCGTGGTCGGAGAAGTTGGCCTCCCCCAGGACGAACAGGCCGGGGAGGTTGCTCATCAGGTCGTAGTCCACCCACAGTCCGCCCATGGTGTAGTGGACGGCGGGGTAGATGCGCATGGGCACGCGGTGGGGGTCGTCGCCGGTGATGCGCTGGTACATCTCGAAGAGGTTGCCGTAGCGATCGTCCAGGACCACTCGCCCCAGCTGCGCGAAGGCATCGCGGAAGTCGAGGTACACGCCCAGCCCGCCCGGCCCCACGCCCCGCCCCTGGTCGCAGACCGCCTTGGCGGCGCGCGAGGCGATGTCGCGCGGGGCCAGGTTGCCGTAGCTGGGGTACATCCGCTCCAGGTAGTAGTCGCGCTCGTCGTCGGGGATCCGATCGGGCGGTCGGGCGTCGCCCGCCTGGCGCGGGACCCACACCCGCCCGTCGTTGCGGAGCGACTCGCTCATCAGCGTGAGCTTGGACTGGTGCTCGCCGGAGCGCGGGATGCACGTCGGGTGGATCTGGGTGAAGCAGGGATTGGCGAAGAGCGCTCCCCGGCGATGGGCCCGCCAGACGGCGGTGGCGTTGCAGCCGCGCGCGTTGGTGGAGAGGTAGAAGGCATTGCCGTAGCCGCCGGTGCACAGCAGTACCGCGTCTCCGGCGTGGGAGGAGACCGCGCCGTTGACCAGGTCGCGGACCACCACCCCCCGGGCCCGGCCATCGACCACCACCAGGTCCAGCATCTCGGTGCGGGGGTGGCTCAGGACCTGGCCAGAGGCGATCTGCCGCGACAGCGCCTGGTAGGCGCCGAGGAGGAGCTGCTGGCCGGTCTGGCCCCGGGCGTAGAAGGTCCGGGAGACCAGCGCCCCGCCGAAGGAGCGGTTGGCCAGGCCGCCGCCGTACTCGCGGGCGAAGGGGACGCCCTGGGCCACGCACTGGTCGATGATGCCGGACGACAGCTCCGCCAGCCGGTAGACGTTGGCCTCCCGCGAGCGGAAGTCACCGCCCTTGACGGTGTCGCGGAAGAGGCGCTCCACCGAGTCGCCGTCGTTGGGGTAGTTCTTGGCGGCGTTGATCCCGCCCTGGGCGGCGATGGAGTGGGCCCGGCGCGGGCTGTCCTGGTAGCAGAAGGTCTCCACCCGGTAGCCGAGCTCGGCCAGCGAGGCCGCGGCCGAGGCCCCGGCCAGCCCGGTCCCCACCACCAGCAGCGTGTGACGCCGCTTGTTGGCCGGGTTCACCAGCGCGGCCTCGGAGCGCCGCCTCGACCACTTCTGGGCGATGGGCCCAGCGGGGACGCGCGCGTCCAGGGTCAACGGAGAATCCCCAGGAGCACCGCCACCGGGATGGAGGCGAAGCCCAGCGAGAGCGCCACCGCCACCGCGGCCGCGCCGCGGCGCGCCGCCGGGGTGAATCGGCGCCCGCCCATCCCCAGCGACTGGAAGGCCGAGTAGACGCCGTGCCAGAGGTGGAGGCCGAGCGCGGCCAGGGCCACCAGGTAGGCCAGGACGCCGGAGGCCCGGCCGAAGCTCACCAGCAGGTTGTGGAACACCTGGCCTTCCCGGAAGCCGGGGTGGATCACGCCCACGGTGAGGTCGAGCAGGTGGTAGACGACGAAGGCGAGGATGAGGACCCCGCTCCAGATCATGGTGCGGGCGGAGAAGGAGGACTCCTCGGGGCGGAGGGCCACGGCGTAGGCCACCGGCCGGGCGCGGCGGGCGCGCAGCCACAGCTGCACCCCCAGCCCGAGGTGGATCCCGAGCGCGGCGAGCAGCACCAGCCGGACCAGGCCGAGGAGGAGCTCCGAGGCGTGCAGCAGCCGGGCGTAGGCGTCGAGCCGCTCCTGGCCGACGAAGACCTGGAGGTTCCCGAGCAGGTGGAACAGGACGTAGAGGAACAGCACCGCTCCGGTGAGCGCCATGAGCGCCTTCTTGCCCACCGCGCTCCGAAAGAGCAGGCCCAGGCGCGAGGCGCGCCTGGGGACGGGCGCTTCGAGGCCGTCGGTCGCCGTCGCCATGCCCCGGGGCCTAACCGACGGGCGGCGGGTCCGCGAGGCCGTGGATGGGACGCGTCGGCGGCGCGGGGTCGGGCGAGCGCCTGCCCGGCGGCTCGCCCTTCAGAGGCGGGCCCGCCGCAGCCGCAGGGCGTTGGCGATGACCGTCACCGAGCTGAAGCTCATGGCGGCGCTGGCCAGCATGGGCGAGAAGAGGAAGCCCAGGACCGGATAGAGCACGCCGGCGGCCAGCGGGATCCCGGCGGCGTTGTAGCCGAAGGCCCACCACAGGTTCTGGCGGACGTTGCGGAGCGTGGCCCGGGAGAGGCGACGCGCCCGCACCAGGGCCTCGAGCTCGCCCGAGACCAGGGTCAGCCCGGCCGCCTCGATGGCCACGTCGGCGCCGGTGCCCATGGCGATGCCCACGTCGGCGGCGGCCAGGGCGGGTGCGTCGTTGATGCCGTCGCCGGCGAAGGCCACGCCCCGGGAGGCGCTCTCCCGGAAGCGACCCACCGCGGCCGCCTTCCCGGCCGGCGGGACCTCGGCCTCGACGGCGTCGACGCCCAGTTCGGCGGCCACGGCGCGGGCCGTGGCGGCGCGGTCCCCGGTGATCAGGGCGATCCGCCGGAAGCCCTCGGCGTGGAGGGCGCGGATGGCGGCGGCCGCGCCGGGCTTCAGCGGGTCGCGCGCCGCGATCAACCCCGCCGCCGCGCCGTCCACCGCGAGCAGCATCACCGTCTCGCCCCTCACCGACAGCTCCTCGAGCCGGGGCCGCAGCACCTCGAGGTCTATCCCCATCCCCTGGAGCAGGGCCACGTTCCCCAGGATCACCCGGCGCCCGTCCACGGTGGCGGAGACGCCCTGACCCGGCACGGCCTGGAAGGCGCTCCCCTCGACGAGCGCCACCCCGCGGGCCCGCGCCCCGGCCACCACCGCCGCGGCCAGCGGGTGCTCGGAGCCGCGCTCGGCTGCGGCCGCCAGGCGCAGGACCTCGGCCTCGGAGCAGGGGGCCACCGCCTCGACCGCGGAGAGAGTGGGCTTCCCCAGGGTGACGGTGCCGGTCTTGTCGAGGAGGAGCGTGTCCGCCGTCCCCAGGCGCTCCAGCGCCTCGGCGCTGCGCACCAGCACCCCGGCGCGGGCGCCGCGGCCGGTACCCACCATGATGGCCATGGGCGTGGCCAGCCCCAGGGCGCAGGGGCAGGCCACGATCAGCACCGACACGGCGGCGATGAGCGCGTGGGCGAGCCGGGGCTCGGGCCCGATCGCCGCCCAGGCAGCGAAGGCCACGGCCGCCACCGCCACCACCGCGGGCACGAACCAGGCCGAGACGGCGTCGGCCAGGCGCTGGATGGGGGCCCGGCTCCGCTGCGCGTCCATCACCATCCGCACGATCTGGGCGAGCAGCGTGTCCTTCCCCACCCGCTCCGCCCGGATCACGAGCGAGCCGTTGCCGTTCAGGGTGGCGCCGGTGACCGGGTCGCCCGGCCCCTTCTCCACCGGGATGGCCTCGCCGGTGACCATGGACTCGTCCACTGCCGAGCCGCCGGACAGGACCCGGCCGTCCACCGGGATCTTCTCGCCGGGCCGGACCCGCAGCCGGTCGCCGACCCTGACCGCGTCCACCTCCACGTCGCGCTCGTCGCCTTCGGGGTCGAGGCGCCGGGCGGTCCGGGGGGCGAGCCGGAGCAGCGCTCGCACGGCCCCGGACACGCGGGCCCGGGCCCGCAGCTCCAGCACCTGCCCGAGCAGCACCAGCTCCACGATCACCGCCGCCGACTCGAAGTAGAAGGGGGGTGCGCCGTGGTCCAGGACGGATGGGGGGAAGGCGCTCGCCGGGAGGAGCGTCGCCGCCGCGCTCCAGAGGTAGGCGGTGGCCGTCCCCAGGCCGACGAGGGTGAACATGTTCAGCTTCCAGGTGCGGATCGACCGCCCAGCGCGCTCGAGGAAGGGCCAGCCGCCCCACAGCACCACCGGGCTGGCGAGCGCCCACTGCAAAGCGGCGAACGTCTTCACGCCCAGGGCGTGCCGCACCCACATCCCGGAGAGCATGTCGCCCATGGCCAGGAGCAGCACCGCCGCGGCCGGCGAGAGGCCCGCCCAGAAGCGGCGGCGCATGGCCAGGAGCTCGGGGCTGGGCGGCTCCTCCGCCGAGGGCATCCCGCCCACCATCAGCGGCTCCAGGGCCATCCCGCAGATGGGGCAGGGGACCGGGTCCTTCTCCCGCACCTCCGGGTCCATGGGGCAGACCCACACCACCTCCGCGCCCTGGGGCGGCGTCGCCGCCAAGGGCGTCGCCCCCGGGCCCCGGAGCAGCACGGTGGCGGGGTCGGCGATGAACCTGGCCAGGCACTTGGGGTTGCAGAAGCAGTAGCGCGCGCCGGCGTGCTCGACCTGGCCGCCCTTGGGCGCCCGGGGGTTCACCTCCATGCCGCACACCGGGTCGATGGCGATGTAGGCCATCGGGTCGGAGAGGAAACGGGTGCGGCAGGCCTCGCTGCAGAAGTGGTAGCGGTACCGCCCTCGCTCCACCGTCCCGCCCCGCGGGCTGGCCGGGTCGACCTCCATCCCGCAGACCGGGTCGCGGGTGGGGGGGGCCGGGGCCAGGGCAGGAGGGGCGGGGGGGGCGTCCATGGGATCCGGATCCTAGCGCGAGCCGGGTGGGCGCGCGGGCCCACCGGCAGGCATGGGAGCCGTGCGCCGGCGGTGGGGTTCGGGTCAGGCGGGCGGGGCCGCCCCCCGCTCCGGCAGGAACCGGGCCACCAAGCGCAGCACGTCGTCGAGCTCGAAGGGCTTGGCCAGCCACCCCTCCGCCTCGATCTCGGCGGCGCGGAGCTGGGCGTTCTCCGCCGCGGTCACCACCACGATCGGGCAGGCTCGACCGTACCGACTCCGGAACTCGCGGGCGAACTCCCAGCCGTTCATGACCGGCATGCGCATGTCGAGGAGGACGAGCCCGGGCATCCCCTCGGTCACCCGCTCCAGCGCGCGCCGCCCGTCGCCGGCGGTGCGGACCTCGTAGCCCGCGTCCGTCAGGACCATCTCCATGAGGCCCACCAGGTCGAGGTCGTCCTCGACCACCAGCACGCTGCGGCTCATGCCCCGGCCCCCTGCGCGGCGGGAAGGCTGAAGCGGAAGGTGGAACCCCGGCCCGGGGTGCTCTCGAACCAGATCCTCCCGCCGTGGCGCGAGACGATCTCCCGGCTGGTGTCCAGGGAGAGGCCCAGCCCGCCGTAGTCGTCGGCGGTGCCGGCGTGGGCGCGGTAGTAGCGCTCGAAGATGCGGGCCTGCCGGTCCTCGGGGATGCCCAGGCCCTGGTCGGCGACCGAGACCACCACCTCGCCGCCGCCCAGCTCCACGCTGGTCACCACCGGGCCTCCCCGGGGCGAGAAGCGGACGGCGTTGTCCAGCAGGCTGCGGAGGACCCGGGCGACGCGCTCGCGGTCGCCCTGGACCAGCGCCGGGGCGGGCGCGCGCAGCTGGAGATCGTGCCGCGTGGCGGCCCGGCGGACGCCCTCCACCACCTCCGCCGCCAGCCCGGCCAGGTCGAAGCGCTCGGTGGGCCCGGCGCCGGGGTCGAGGCGCAGGCGGGAGGCGTCGAGCAGGTGCTGCACCAGCCGCGTCATGCGATCCACCTGCCGCTCCACCACCGCCAGCGCCGGCGCCTCGGCCGGCGCCCGCCGCTGCACCAGCTGGGCGTAGGCCTTGACCACCGCCAGGGGGGTCTTGAGCTCATGGGCGGCCGTAGCCAGGAACTCGTCGCGCATGGACTCGAGGCGGTGGGCGGCCGAGACGTCGCGGAAGACGATGACCACCAGGCCCCGCGCGCCCTGGCCCACCACCGGCGCCGCGGCGACGCTCAGCACCACCTCCTGTCCGTCCCCCCGGCGCACGGCCAGCTCCTGGGTGACCCGCTCGCCGCGCAGCGCCCGGGCGATGGGAAGCTCGGAGGCGGGGAGCGGGCTCCCCTCGGTCGTGCGCGGCTGGAAGCGGGCAACGAACAGCTCCAGATCCCCGAGCAGCTCGTCCTTGCCCCCCGCGCCCAGGAGCTCCACCGCCGCACGGTTGGCCTCCACCACCTCGCCGCCGTCGACCACCAGCACCCCGTCGAGCATGGACTCGACCGCGGCCCGCACCTCGGTGCCCAGGCCAAGCAGTCCCCGCCGGGCGCGGCGGACCAGCTCGAGGAGCAGCGCCGCGCTGAGCAGGACGAAGGCCACCCCCTGCGCCGTCCACAGCTCGTCGCGCAGCGCGGCGTCGCGCACCAGGGACAGGGCGCGACCGGCGACGACGAACCAGCACAACCCCACCGCCGCGTAAGCGATCACCGCTCGCGGCGGGGTCCAGGGGAGACCACGCCCCCAGCGCGATCGCACGGCGGCGGGCGGAGAGATCCCCTGCGCCGATCCGGAGTCCGCGGCGGCGGCGCCGGTGCGCTCCACGCCACAGTCTCTATCCCCACCCGGTGACCTTGTCGAGTGCCGAGTTCACGCAAAGAGAAGGGCGAGCGGGCCCCGCACCGCTCTCCCAAAGGGGTACGGCGGGCCCCTCCGGTGCGCTGGCGCCCGCGCGCGGCGGGGGGGTTCCCGCCCGGGGATCCAGGCGGCGGGGCCGTGCTATAAGTCCCCGACTTGTCAGAAGAGGTGCTCATCGTCGCCGGCGAGGCGAGCGCCGATCTCCACGCCGCGCGGGCGCTCTGCGAGCTGCGCCGGATCCGTCCGGGCGTGCGCGCCTTCGGCGTGGGCGGCGCCCGGCTCTGCGAGGCGGGGCTCGAGCCGGTGGCCCGGGCCGAGGACATCTCGGTGATGGGGCTCGCCGAGGTGCTGCCGCGCCTCCCGCGCATCCTGGGCATCCTCCGGGCGCTGGGCCGCGCCGCCGCCGAGCGCAGGCCCAAGGCGGCCCTGCTGGTCGACCTCCCCGACTTCAACCTGCGCCTGGCCGCGCGGCTCAAGCGGCTGGGGATTCCGGTGGTCTACTACGTGTCGCCCATGATCTGGGCCTGGCGCCAGGGCCGGGCCCGCAAGATCGCCCGCCTGGTCGACCGGATGCTCTGCATCCTCCCCTTCGAGGAGCGGTTCTACGAGGGGACCGGCGTGTCGGCCCGCTTCGTGGGCCACCCCTTCGCCGAGAAGCCGCCGCCGGAGCCGGCCCAGGCCTACCGCCAGCAGCTGGGGCTGGCGCTTCACCGCACCACCGTGGCCATCCTGCCGGGGAGCCGGGCCGCGGAGCTCCGCCGGCTGCTGCCTCCCATGCTCGAGGCGGCCGAGCGGATCCGCCGGGTCCACCCCGACGCGCAGTTCGTGGTCCCGGTGGCGCCCACCCTGCGGCGCGAGGCGCTCTCGCCCTATCTCGCCGCCCACGCCACCTTGGAGGTGAAGCTCGTCGACGGGCGGGCCGACGAGGCGGTGGGGGCGAGCGACGCGGCCCTGGTGAAGAGCGGCACCTCCACGCTGGAGACGGCGCTCATGCTCCGCCCCATGGTGGTGGTCTACAAGCTCTCCTGGCTCTCGTACCTGGTCGGCCGCCTGCTGGTGCGCATCGCCCACTTCGCGCTGGTGAACATCCTGGCCGGCCGGGGCCTGGTCCCGGAGCTGCTGCAGCGGCAGGCCAGCCCGGCGCGCATGGCCGACGAGGTGAACCGCCTGCTCTCCGACCCGGGCGCGCGCGAGGCGCAGCTGGCGGGGTTGCGCGAGGTGCGGGCCTCGCTGGGGGAGCCGGGCGCGCCGCTGCGGGTGGCGGAGGAGATCGCGGGGGTGATGGGATGACCACCGAGCGCGCGGGCCTCGTCTGCCTGCCGACCTACGACGAGCGGGAGAACCTGGAGCCCATCTGCCAGGGCATCCTCGGGGCGGCGCCGGAGCTGGACGTCCTGGTCATCGACGACAGCTCGCCCGACGGGACCGGGGAGCTGGCCGACCGCCTGGCCGGGAGGGAGCCGCGGGTGAAGGTGCTGCACCGGCCGGCCAAGCAAGGGCTGGGCCGAGCCTACCTGGCCGGCTTCGCCTGGGCGCTGGCGCGCGACTACCCCCTGGTGCTGGAGATGGACGCCGACTTCTCCCACGACCCGCGGTACCTGCCGGCCATGCTGGCGGCAGCACGCCAGGCCGACCTCGTGCTCGGCTCGCGCTACGTCCCCGGCGGTGGCACCGAGAACTGGGGGCTGGGTCGCCGGGTCCTCTCCCGGGGCGGCAGCCTCTACGCCCGCACCGTGCTGGGGCTCTCGGTCCGCGACCTGACCGGCGGCTTCAAGTGCTTCCGGCGCGAGGTGCTCGAGGCCATCGACCTCCCCAGCGTCACCAGCGTCGGCTACGCCTTCCAGATCGAGCTCACCTACCGCGCCGTCCGGCGGGGGTTCCGGGTGGCCGAGGTGCCCATCGTCTTCGTCGACCGCCGGGTGGGGCACTCCAAGATGTCGCGGCGGATCGTGCTCGAGGCGCTCTGGCGGGTGTGGGGCCTGCGGGAGTCGGGGGGCGCGCGCGGGACGGGGCGCTCGGCCCCGGCGCCGCCGCAGCGGTGATCCCCGGGCGCGGGATTCGGATCCGGACGCCTTCACGGAGACGAGCCCGAGTCTGCTATGTTGCACGGCCATGTCCGCGGCCGGCGAGATCCTGAGCCTCTCGTTCGTGTCGCTCTCGGCCATGTTCTTCGTGGTCGACCCGCTCTCGGCGGTGCCGTTCTTCCTGGCCATGACCCGGGACGACGACGTGGCCAGGCGCCGCGAGACGGCGCTGCGGGCCTCGGTGACCGCCGGCTCCGTCCTGGCGGTGTTCGCGCTGGGCGGGGAGCTGGTCTTCCGGGTGCTGGGAATCAGCCTGGGGGCCTTCAAGGTGGCCGGCGGCGTGGTGCTCTTGCTGCTCGCCCTGGACATGATCCGCACCCAACCCTCGCGCACCCGGATCACCGAGGGGGAGGTGGCGGCCGGCGCGGACAAGGACGACATCGCCATCGTCCCCTTGGCCATGCCGCTGCTGGCGGGGCCGGGCTCGATCGCCACCGCCATCGTGCTCATGGCGCGCACCCGGGGCGCCCCCTGGTGGCACAAGGTCCCGGTCCTGGGGGCCATCGCGGTGACGGCGGCGGCCAGCTACCTCATCCTGGCCGGCGCGGCCCGGACCGAGCGCGTTCTGGGGCGGTCGGGGCTGGCCATCCTCGAGCGCGCGGCCGGGCTCCTGCTGGTGGCGGTGGCCGTCCAGTTCATGCTCGACGGCCTGGGCGAGGCGATGCCGGCCATCCTGAGGTTCCGCTAGGTGGGCGCCCGCGCTCGGTCGGTCGAGGACGCGCTCGATCCGGAGGCCCCGGCGCCCCCGCCGCCGGGCCGGGGGCACGGCCGCGAAAAGAAGGCATGGCGCGTCCGGGGGATCCCGTTGCATGCTAGGCGGGCACCTCCGGTGCCCAGGATGCTCACAAGTGGCCCCGCGCTCGCCGCGCGGGCAGTGGGAGACACGACAACATGGCGAACGCACGGGTGACCCGCACCTTCTCCATCGTCGGCGCCGACGGCGCCGGCAAGACGGCCCTGGTCGAGGCGCTCCTCAGGCTGGCCGACGCCAAGCGCGCCAGCCCCGACGGGTCGACGGCCCGGCTCGACTCCGAGCCGGAGGAGAAGAAGCGCAACTTCACCCTCTCCTTGCACCCGCAGACCTTCGAGGAGGGCGGGCGCTCCTTCCACGTGCTCGACTGCCCGGGCTTCGCCGCCTTCCTCACCGAGATCGAGTGGGCCCTGCAGGTGACCGACGGCGCCTTCCTGGCCGTCTCCGCGGTCGACGGCGCGCACAACCGGGCCGAGCGGACCTACGACGTGGTGGCGGAGTCGGGCAAGCCAGCCCTGGCGGTGATGGCCCGGCTGGACCACGAGCAGGCCGATTTCGGCAAGGCTCTGGCCGACGTCGAGGCCTCCCTCAAGGTGAAGGCCATCCCCCTGCAGCTGCCCATCGGCATCGGGCCGGGCCTCACCGGAATCGTGGACCTGGTCTCCCGCAAGGCCCACCTCCGGGACCCCAAGGTCTTCGGCAAGTGGATCGAGGAGGAGGTCCCGGCCGACCTCAAGGACGAGGTGGAGCGGCTCCGCACCGCGCTGATCGAGGCCGCCGCCGAGTGCGATGACGAGCTGCTGGGGAGGTACCTGGAGGGGGGGGCCCTCAGCGACGAGGAGATCGTCCGCGGCGTGGCGGCCGCCGCCCGGGGGCAGAAGTTCCTCCCCGTGGCCTGCGCCTGCGCCAAGAGCGGCATGGGGGTGCGAGAGCTGCTCGACCTGGCGGTGGCGCTCCTGCCGGCGCCCGGCCCGGTCGCGGCCAAGGACCTGCACGGCACCGAACTGACGCGGGCCCCCGACGCCGGCGCGCCCTTCACCGGCCAGGTGTTCAAGACCACCATCGATCACTTCGCCGGCCGCATCGACTACGTGCGCATCTTCTCCGGCACCCTCCGCAAGGAGGCCACGCTCGTGAACCCCCGCACCCGCACCGAGGAGCGGGTGGCCCATTTCTTCCGGACCGATGGCGCCCAGACGGTGGAGATCGACGAGGCCGGTCCGGGCGAGTTCGTGGTGCTCATGAAGCTCAAGGACGCGCGCACCGGCGACACCCTGGCCGACAGCGCCTCCCCGGTGGTCCTGCCCGAGTTCCGCCAGCACACCCGCCCGGTCTCCTACGCCGTCCACGCCAAGGGCGGCGACGACAAGGCCTCGGCCGCCCTCCACAAGCTCATCGAGGAGGACCCCTCGCTGGAGCTGGCCCGCTCTCCCGAGACCGGCGAGATCCTGCTCCAAGGCATGGGCCAGGCGCACATCGAGGTGACGGTCGAGCGCGTGAAGCGCAAGCACGGCGTGGAGATCACGCTGGTCCCCCCCTCGCCGGCCTACCTCGAGACCATCACCGCCAGCTCCAAGGCGCAGGGCAAGTTCAAGCGCCAGACCGGTGGGCACGGCCAGTACGGCGACTGCCACATCGAGCTCTACCCCAGGGGGCGCGGCGAGGGCTTCGAGTTCGAGGACGCCATCGTGGGCGGCACCATCCCGCGCCAGTTCATCCCCTCGGTGGAGAAGGGCATCCGCGGCTCCATCGGCTCCGGTCCGCTGGCCGGCTACCCGGTGGTGGACTTCCGGGCCAAGCTGGTGTTCGGCAGCTACCACGACGTCGACAGCTCCGACATGGCCTTCCAGGTGGCCGGCTCCATGGCCTTCAAGAAGGCGGTCATGGAGGCCCGCCCCATCCTGCTCGAGCCGGTGATGAAGCTCGAGGTGCGGGTACCCGAGGAGTACGTGGGGGCGGTGATGGGCGACCTGAACAGCCGCCGCGCCAAGGTGCAGGGCATGGAGCCGCTGCCGCGCGGCGTGCTGGTCCGCGCGCTGTGTCCCCACGCCGAGGCCATGACCTACGACGCCGAGCTCCGCTCGCTCACCCAGGGCGTGGGCTACTTCACCATGGAGCCCTCGCACTACGACCCGGTGCCGCCGCACATCGCCCAGAAGATCATCGAGAAGCGTCGCGCAGAGGGGAAGGTGAAGGGGGTCGAGGAGTAAGGCGGGGAGGGTCGCGCCGGGCGGGGGATCGGCCTAGAATCGACCACCTTGCGCACGTACCTCCGCCTGCTCGGCTTCGCGGCCCGCTACCGCTGGCGCATCCTCGCGGCCGTCGGCTGCATGGTGGTCCTGGCGCTGGGCCAGGCCGCCTACGCCTACCTGCTGGGCCCGGCCCTGCAGTTCCTCATCACCGGCGACCCGAAGACCATGGGGGCGGTGGCGGCGCCGGGCCTGGCGCCCGCCTCCTGGGGCGCGGGGGCGCGCCTGGCCGCGCTCGACCGGACCCAGATCCTGGCCGCCCTGCCCATCGTGATCGTGGGCGTGACGGTGGTGAAGGGCGTCGCCTACTTCGGCCAGGCCTACCTCATGGCCATGGCCGGGCAGCGGACCATCGCCGACGTCCGGCGGGCCCTCTTCGACCATCTGCTCGGCCTGGCGCCCGCCTTCTACACCCAGCGCGCCTCGGGCGACCTCCTCCAGCGGCTCTCCGCCGACGTGGCGGCGGTCGAGTCGGCGGTGACCACGGCGGTGGTCTCCTACCTGCGCGACGGGCTGCAGGTGGTGGTGATGCTGGCCACCTGCTTCGTCATCGACTGGCGCATGTCGCTGGTGGCCTTCGGCGCCATCCCGGTCACCCTCTTCCCCATCGTGCGGCTGGCGGCCCGGCTCAAGAAGGTGACCCGCCACGCGCAGCAGACCGGCGGCGAGCTCCTCTCGGTGGTGCAGGAGGCGGTGGCCGGCATCCGCGTGGTGCAGGCCTACGGCATGGAGGCCTGGGAGTCGCGCCGCTACCGGGAGGCCAACCAGCGGCTCATTCGCATCCAGCGACGGGGCATCGTGGCCAGGGGCTTCTCCTCGCCGCTCATGGAGGTGATGGCGGCGGTGGGGCTGGCCGCGGTCATCTGGTGGGTCGGGGGCCTGATCGTGGCGCGCCAGATCGAGCCGGGGAAGTTCCTGCAGTTCGTGGCGGCGGTGCTGCTGCTCTACACCCCGGTGAAGCAGCTGGGGCGGCAGGGCCAGGCGGCGATGCAGGGGGCCGCCGCCGGCGAGCGGATCTTCGAGGTGCTGGACACGCCCAGCAGCGTCCCCGACTCCGGGCGGATCACGCTGGCCCCCTTCCGCGAGGCCATCCGCTACGAAGGCGTGTCCTTCCGCTATGAGGCCGAGAAGGGCCCGGTGCTCCGCGACCTCTACCTGGAGATCCCCCGCGGGCAGGTGGTGGCGCTGGTGGGCGTGTCGGGGGGCGGGAAGACCACGGTGGCGAACCTCCTGCCGCGCTTCTGGGACGTGGACGCCGGGCGGATCACCATCGACGGCGTCGACGTCCGCGACGTGACCCTGGCCAGCCTGCGGAGCCAGATCGCGCTGGTCACCCAGGAGACCCTGCTCTTCGACGACACCGTCCGGAACAACATCGCCTACGGGCGGCCCGATATCCCGCAGGCCGAGGTGGAGCGGGCGGCCCGCCTGGCCCAGGCCCACGCCTTCATCCAGGCCTTCCCGGAGGGCTACGAGACCCGGGTCGGCGAGCGGGGCGCCCGGCTCTCGGGTGGGCAGCGGCAGCGCATCGCCATCGCCCGCGCCTTCCTCAAGGACGCGCCCATCCTGGTCCTGGACGAGGCCACCAGCGCCCTCGACGCCGAGAGCGAGCGGGAGGTGCAGCGCGCCCTGGACCTGCTCATCGGGCGGCGGGACGAGGGGGCCTCGGGCGGGGAGGGGGGCGCCTGGCGGCGGACCACGCTGGTCATCGCCCACCGGCTCTCCACCATCCGCGACGCCGACCGGATCCTGGTGATCTCGGGCGGGCGGGTGGTCGAGGCCGGACGGCACGAGGAGCTGATGGCGCGCGGGGGCGAGTACGCCCGGGTCTACCGCGTCTTCGAGGGGGCCGACCGCGAGGAGCCGCGGCTCGGCCACGGGTGAGCGACTGGCGCCCGGGTTCGCCAGCGCGGCCGGCATCGGCTAAACAAGCGGGGTCCCGTGCACCTGGTCTACGCCATCGCCAGCTACCTCCTCTTCCTGGCCGGGCTGCCGGTGCTCCTCACCCACCCGAAGCTGCGGGACGGGCTCCGGGCCCGGCTCGGGTACTACCGGGGCCTGGCCACGAGCGCCGGCACGCCCCGGATCTGGCTCCATGGGGCCAGCGCCGGCGACCTGCTGGCCCTGCAGCCGATGATGCGGGAGCTGAGGTCCCGCCTGCCGGGCTGCCGCATCCTGGTCACCACCATCACCAACAGCGGCCTGGCCATGGCGGAGAAGAAGCTCCGCGACGTGGCCGACCTGGTGGTCTACGCCCCGTACGACCTGCCCGGCGCCGCCCGCCGCGCGGTCGCGGCGCTGCGCCCCGATCTCCTGGTGCTCGAGTACACCGAGATCTGGCCCAACCTCATTCGCGCCGCGCGGCGGGCGGGGGTGAAGATCGCCCTGACCAACGGCCGCTTCGACCCCGCCAAGCTCCCCAGGTACCGGGCGTTCTTCCGGGCCATCGGCAACCCCCTGCGGAGCATCGACTGCTTCCTGATGCGCTCGGACGAGGAGGCCGAGCGCGTCCTGTCGCTGGGCGCGGCCCCGGACCGGGTCTGGGTCACCGGCAACACCAAGTTCGACGCCCTCCTCCTCGACGGGGTGGCGGGGAGGGAGGAGGCGCTCCGCGCCGAGATGGGCCTCGACCCCGAGCGCCCGGTCCTCATGGCCGGATCGACCCACGACGGGGAGGAGGAGCTCCTCCTGCCGGTGTACGCACGGCTACGGGAGCGCCACCCCGGCCTGCAGCTGGTGATCGCCCCGCGCTACGTCGAGCGCGCCGGCCGGATCATGGCCCTGGCGGCCGAGGCCGGGCTGCCGGTGCGCCTGCGCAGCGGCGGGGTGGCCGCGGGCCGCGCCCAGGTGACCGTCCTCGACACCATCGGCGAGCTGGCGGTGGCCTACCGGCTGGCCACCCTGGTGTTCGTGGGCGGGAGCTTCGTGACCCGCGGTGGCCAGAACCTGCTCGAGCCGGCGGCCCAGGGCTGCCCGGTCCTCTTCGGCCCGCACATGGAGAACTTCAAGGACTCGGTCCAGGTGCTGCAGGGGAGGGGGGGGATCCAGGTGGCGAGCCCGGAGCAGCTCCTCAAGGTGGCCGACGAGCTCCTCTCGCGTCCCGACCAGATCCGGGAGCTCGGCACCCTGGCCCGCCGCTCGGTGACCGCCATCCGCGGCGCCAGCGCCCGGAACGTCGACCACCTCCTCTCCATCCTCCCGCGGGGAAAGGTGGCCGCGTGAGCGACCCCACGAGCATCCTGGTGATCCGCTACAGCGCGCTGGGCGACGTGGTGCTGGCCACCAGCGTGCTGGAGCCGCTGCGGGAGCGCCATCCGCGGGCGCGCATCGAGTGGGTCACCGACCCGCTCTACGCGCCGCTCCTGGAGGGGCTTCCCGAGCTGGCCCGGGTGCACCGGCTGGCGCGCGAGGGGCCGGACGCGGCCCTGCCCCTGGCCGGCCGGCTGCGGGGCCGGTTCGACGCGGTGGTCGATCTGCAGAACAAGGTGCGCAGCGCCATCGTGGCCCGGGCGGCCGCGCCGCTGCGGACCGTCTTCCGCCGGCGCACCGCCATGGCCGCCACCCTGGCCCTGTTCGGCAACGACCCGCCGCTGGTCCGGGCCCACGCCACCCAGCTCTACGCCGAGGCCCTGGCGCCGCTGGGCGTCAGCCGGGCCGGGCCCGTCAAGGTGAGCCTGTCGTCCCAGGCCGTGGCCCTGGCCGCCGACGCCCTCCAGGGCGTCGAGCCGCCGGCGGTGGCCATCGCCCCCGGGGCGCGCTGGGCCACCAAGCGCTGGCCGGCGGAGCGGTTCGCGGCGGTGGCGGACGCCCTGGCCGAGGAGGGCGTGCGCATCGTGCTGTGCGGCGGCCCGGGCGATCGCGACGCCTTCGCCGCCTTCCGGGCCGCGGCCCGGGCACCGGTGTCCGCGGACCTGTCCTTCCTCCCCCTCGACGCGCTGGCGGCGGCCATCGCCCGGGTACAGCTCCTCGTGGCCTGCGACTCCGGCCCGGTTCACCTGGCCACCGCGGTGGGGACGCCGGTGCTGGCCCTCTTCGGACCCACCTCCACCACCCGATGGGGACCGCCGTCCCCCGGCCGAGCCCTCAGCCTCGGCCTCCCCTGCGCTCCCTGCACCAACCACGGCGGCGACTTCTGCCCCGAAGGGCATCACCGCTGCCTGGGCGACCTGGCACCCGAGGCGGTGCTGGCCGCGGCGCGGGACATGCTGCGCCGGTGAGACCCGTGAGCATCCTCGACGCGATCTGGTGGCGCGAGCGCTCGTTCCCCGGGCGCGGGCTTCTGCTGGCCCCGCTCTCGGCCGCGGAGTGGGCGTTCCGCGCCGGGGCGGCCCTGCGCGGCGCTCTCTACGCCAGCGGGGCCCTGCCCCAGGTGCGCGCCGGCGTCCCCGTCATCTCCATCGGCAACCTCTCGGTGGGCGGTGCGGGGAAGACGCCCGCGGCCATCGCCGTGGCCGCCCGCCTGGCCGGGCGGGGTCGGCGGGTGGCGGTCCTCTCCCGCGGCTACGGGGCGGCCCGCAGCGACGCCCGGGTGGTCTCGGATGGCGCCCGGGTGCTGCTCTCCGCCGCAGAGGGCGGCGACGAGGCGGTGCTGCTGGGGCGCCGGCTGCCCGGGGTGGCGGTGCTGTGCGGGCCGAGGCGGGCCCAGCTGGCCCAGCTGGCCCGCGGCTCCTTGGGGGCGGACGCGTTGCTCCTCGACGACGGGTTCCAGCACCGGGCCCTGGCGCGCGACCTCGACGTGGTGGTGCTCGACGCCAGCAACCCCTTCGGCAACGGGCACCTCTTGCCCCGCGGGCCCAACCGCGAGCCCCGCCTGGCGCTGCGCCGGGCCGGGCTGGTGTGGCTCTCGCGGGTGGAGGGGGCTGGGCCGGAGCCGCTGGAGGCCTTGCGGACCCTGGCGCGGGAGGCGACCGGGCACGATCCGGTGGAGGCCCGGCACGAGCCGATCGAGCTCCTCGACGGAGGGCTGCGCACGGCCTCTGGCCTGGAGGCGCTCCGCGGCCGGCGGGTGCGGCTCTTCTCCGGGATCGCGCGGCCGGGCTCCTTCCGCCGGACGGTCGAGGCTCTGGGGGCCACGGTCGCCGCCGAGCACCGCTTCGGCGACCACCACCGGTTCCGGTCCAAGGAGCTCCGCGAGGTGCTCGGGCCCGAGAACGGCGCCGCCAGGGACCGGGAGTGGGTCTTGACCACCGAGAAGGACGCGGTGCGGCTCGACGCCGAGGCGGCCGGCCACCCGCGGCTGCGGGTGCTGCGGATCGAGGCGCAGGTGGTCCGCGGCGAGGACGTCCTGGCCCGGGCGTTGGACGCGGCGCTGGCCAGGTACCGTGCGCCGGGTCCGGGCGGACCGGCTTCGGGGTAGAGTGCCCGGATGTTCGGTCGGGCTTTCGGCTGGCTCGTGACCAGGCTGCCGCGGCGCCTGGCGCTGGCCTTCTTCGGCGGGCTGGGGGTCCTGGCCTACGCCCTCCACGTGCGTCGCCGGGTGGTGATGGACAACCTCCGCCTGGCCTTCCCGGAGAAGGGGGAGGAGGAGCGGCGGGCCATCGCCCGGGCCGCATACCGGCGGCTGGGCGAGATGATCCCCGAGTTCCTGCGGGTCCCCCGCCTCTCCTCGGCGGAGCTGGAGGAGATCTTCGAGTACGAGGGCTGGGACCGGTTCCTCGAGGCGCTGGCGGCGGGACGAGGGGTGATCGCCTGCACCGCCCACTTCGGCAACTTCGACCTCCTCGCGGCCGCCCACAACCTGCGCGGCGTGCCCATGACCATCGTCGCCCGCCAGCTGCGGCTGGGGATCTGGCGGAGCACCCGGGCCCGGTCCGGGGTGGAGACGCTCTACGTCCGCCCCGGCGAGACGCTCTCCGCGGCGGTCCGGGCGCTCCGGGCCGGGCGGGTGCTGGGCTACGTCATCGACCAGAGCGAGCCCAACCGGAACGCCATCTACCCCAGCTTCTTCGGGGTCCCGGTGGCCACCGCGGCCACACCGGCGGTCCTGGCCCGGCGCACCGGCGCTCCGGTGTTCTTCATCGTCTCCCTGCCGCTGCCCGGCGGCCGCCACCGGGTGGTGGTCGAGGGGCCGCTCCACCCGCTCGACACCGGCGACTGGGAGCGGGACGTGCTCGCCTTCGTGCAGGACCTGAACGACCGGCTGGAGCGGTGGGTGCGCCGCCATCCGGAGCACTGGTACTGGCTCCACCGGCGGTGGAAACGGAGGCGGGCGCCGGCCGGCGCGGCGGCGCCGGGCCCGGCGGCGTCCCCCCCGCCGCCGCCAGCGTCCCATTGACGGGCGGAGACCCCGCGCGGTAGGAAGGTCGCGTGCGCCGCCCCGCCCCGGTCGTGAGCCCCGAGCCCGTCGTGCTGGCGCGGCTGCTGGGGGCGCTCCCGGGGACGACGGCGGTGGTGGTGGGGGACTTCGTCGCCGACGAGTACCTGTACGGCGAGACTGAGCGGGTGAGCCGCGAGGCGCCGGTGCTGGTGGTGCGGTACGAGTCCTCCGAGCTCAAGGCGGGTTGCGCCGGCAACGCCGCCATGAACCTGGCCGCTCTGGGCGTGAAGGTGATGGCGGTGGGGACCGTCGGCGACGATTCCCTGGGCGCGGCGCTGGCGGCCACGCTGGAGCGCGGCGGGGTGGACGTCGGCGGCTTGCTCGCGGTCAAGGGGAGGCCCACCGAGGCCAAGACCCGGGTGCTGGCGGGAGGGCGGGCCACTCGCCGCCAGCAGATGCTGCGCATCGACCGGGCCCCGGCCGAGCCCCTGCCGCCGGCGGCAGGGCGGCAGCTGCTGCGCGAGCTGGACCGGGCCGCGCGCCGGGCCCAGGTGGTCCAGGCGAGCGACTACGGCTCGGGGACCGTGGGTTCCGCGGTGAAGGAGGCGCTGCGCCAGCTCCACCGCCGGGGGCTGCCGGTCTGCGCGGACTCCCGCTACGCCCTGCCGACCTTCCAGGGGCTCACCATGGTGAAGCCCAACGAGGTGGAGCTGGAGGTGGCCAGCGGCGTGCCGGTGGCAGGCCGGGGTGGGCTGGATCGGGCGGCGCGGTCGCTCCTGCGTCGGCTGGGCGGCGAGATGCTGCTGGTGACGCGCGGCCGGAACGGGATGTCCCTGTTCCGCGTGGGCGAGCGGCCGGTGCATTTGCCCGCCCACGGTGGGCTGGACGCGGTGGACGTGACCGGCGCCGGCGACACCGTGGCTGCGGCCTTCGCCGCCGGCCTGGCGGCCGGGGGCGACCCGGTGACCGCGGCCCGCCTGGCCAACGTGGCCGGGGCGCTGGTGGTCCAGAAGCCGGGGACCGCGGTGGTCACCCGGGACGAGCTGGCGGCGGAGATCTCCCGGCCGTGAGGGGCCCGCTACCCCGGTTGGTGGAGCTCGCCGACCTGCCCGGGCTGCGGGCGGCCGCCACCGCGGCGGGGCGGACCATCGCCTTGGCCAACGGCGTCTTCGACCTCTTCCACGTCGGCCACCTCCGCTACCTGCAGGGGGCTCGGGCCGAGGCGGACCTCCTGGTGGTGGCGGTGAACAGCGATCGCTCGACCCGGGAGAACAAGGGACCGAGCAGGCCGGTGGTGCCGGAGGGCGAGCGGGCGGAGATCGTGGCCGGGCTGGCCTGCGTGGACCACGTGGTGCTCTTCGACTCGCGCGACGTGGTCCCGGTGATCCGGGCCCTCCGCCCCGACGTGCACGTCAAGGGGACGGACTACACTCCCGATACCGTCCCCGAGGCCGCCGAGGTTCGTGCGTACGGCGGCCGGGTGGCCGTGGCCGGTGATCCCAAAGCGCACTCCACCAGCGAGTTCATCGGCCGGCTGGGGGCGCGGCGAAAGAGCGCGCGGGCCCGGGCCAAGCCACCCCGGCGCCGCATCCGGGCCACCACGCGCTTGCGCCGCCGCGGCCGCGGCGGCTAGGCTCCAGGCCGATGCCTGTCGAGCCCGATCTCCTGGAGATCCTGGCCTGCCCGCGCTGCAAGGGACCGATGGACCTCGACCCGGGGGGCGGCGAGCTCCTCTGCTCGGCCTGCCAGCTCGCCTACCGGATCGAGGGGGACATCCCCGTCCTCCTGGTCGAGGAGGCCCGGCGGCTGGAGCCCGACCCGCCTGCGCGCGTGCCTTGACGCTCCCTCCCCCCGACGCTACGGTCCGCTCGGGGGCATTCCAGCTCCCGGGGGCGCGAGATGATCCGCAGCATGACCGGCTTCGGGGCAGGGCGCGGCGTCGTCAACGGCGAGGAGATCGACGTCGAGGTCCGGTCGGTCAACCACAAGTACTGCGAGGTCAAGGTCCGGATGCCGCGCGAGCTGGCGGCGCTGGAGCACGAGGTCGTGCGCAGCGTCAAGGAGCGGCTGGCGCGGGGCGGCGTGGACGTGGCGGTGCGGAGGATCGCGTCCGGCAGCCTGGTCTCGCCTCGGGTGGACGTCGGCCTGGCCGAGTCGTACGCCCGCGCCTTCGCCGAGGTGCAGGCGCGGCTGGGGCTCCCCGGGCCGGTGACGCTAGCCGAGGTCATCGCCGCCGAGGGCGTGGTCCGGCTCGACGAGCGCGTGCTGGACCTGGAGAACGTGGGAGAGGCGCTCCGGCGGGCCGTGAGCGCGGCGCTGGGGCAGCTGGTGGCCATGCGGGCGCGGGAGGGGGAGGCGCTGGCGCGCGATCTCTTCTCGCGGCTGGACGAGCTCGAGGGCCTGGTGGAGCGCATCGGCGCGCTGGCGCCGCAGGCGGTCGAGACCTACCGGACCCGGCTCGCCGAGCGCATCGCCGAGCTGACCCGGGGCGTGGCCCTCGACCCGGCCCGCCTGGCCCAGGAGGTGGCGATCTTCGCCGATCGCACCGACGTGGCCGAGGAGATCACTCGGCTGCGCAGCCACTCCGCCCAGGTGCGGGCGCTGCTCGACGTGTCCGAGCCGGCCGGCCGCAAGCTCGACTTCCTGGTCCAGGAGATGCACCGGGAAGCCAACACCATCGGCTCGAAATCGCAGCACGCCGGGATCGCCGGGCTGGTGGTGGCGCTCAAGGCCGAGGTCGAGCGGATGCGGGAGCAGGTCCAGAATGTCGAGTGAGCGGCCGGCGGGACCGATGCCCGGGCTGCTCCTGGTCCTCTCGGCGCCCTCCGGCGCCGGCAAGACCACGCTGGCTCACCGCTTTCGCCAGGCCCACCCCGACGCCGTCTTCTCCGTCTCGGCCACCACCCGGCCGCCGCGCGGCGCGGAGCAGGACGGGGTCGACTATCACTTCCTGGCCCCGGAGCGCTTCGCCGAGCTGGTGGCGGCCGGCGCCTTCGCCGAGTGGGCCGAGGTGTACGGCCAGCGGTACGGTACCCTGCGCAGCACCGTGAAGGCGGCGCTGGCGGCCGGTCGGATCGCGCTGTTCGATATCGACGTGCAGGGCGGGGGCCACCTGAAGGCCGGCTGGCCGGATGAGGCGGTGACCGTCTTCGTCCTGCCGCCCAGCCCGGCCGAGCTGGAGCGCCGGCTGCGCGGCCGGTCCACCGACAGCGAGGAGATCATCGAGCGCCGGCTCGGGGCCGCCCGGGCCGAGGTGGCCCGGGGGCTCGCGACCTACGACTACGTGGTCGTGAACGACGACGTGGAGCGCGCGCTGGGCCTCCTGCACGCCATCGTGGCGCATGAGCGCTCCCGGCGAGGCGCGCCCGCTGACGCCGCCGTCGCGCAGATCGCCGCGCGATGCCGCCGGGGCGTAGCGGCCGTGGAGGAATGGGGCGGACAGGGTGGGTAGGGCGGGGTGGGCCTCCACCGTCCGTCTGCGGCAAGACGGAGCACCCCGGCATGGAGCAAGCCGCTTGACCGCGGCGGGATCGGCAGTGTAAAAGCCCGACCTTCCGTGGGTGGTGGCCTGGTTTCCGAAGCAGGGGCCAAGCGCTTGACGGAACCCGGGCGAGGCGGTAGAAGACGACCCCCTCGCTGGCCTGGAAGTCGACGGTGATCGACGAAAGGGTTGACGGGAGAGGGAAACCGAGGTATCCACGGTCTCCCTTGCGTCGAGAGACGCCTCGAGCACGGCTCGAAGCGCACCCTTGACGCTCCGGGGCGGTTCTGTTAAGTACGCCGCCCTCCTTGACGCAAACGGTTGTCCTCGCGACTCCGCGGCGGTCAGGGCTCGGCTCGAGAGCAGCATCTCGCGCCGGGGAAGGTGCTCGGTCTTTGAAATCTGAATAGCAAGCCTACGAGAGAATGCGTTCCCGCATTCCTTGAGTTTGCAAATCATTCCGAATCATCACCAAGCCAGCTCGCCTCGCGAGAGGCGGCAGGCGAGGATCGAAAGCTCTTAATTGGAGAGTTTGATCCTGGCTCAGAACGAACGCTGGCGGCGTGCCTAACACATGCAAGTCGAGCGAGAAAGCCCGCAAGGGTGAGTAAAGCGGCGCACGGGTGCGTAACACGTGGGTAATCTGCCCTGGAGTCC
>DATKMW010000051.1:0-11653 GCA_035541675.1 Anaeromyxobacter sp.
TCCCGCCCCGGCGCCGCCACCACCCCGTGCAGGAGCGACCTGAGGTAGAGCCCGGTCCCGCCCACCACCAGCGGGAAGCGTCCCCGGGCGGCGATGGCGGCGATGGCCCGGTCGGCCAGCGCCGCCCAGCGCACCGCGTCCAGGCCTTCCCCCGGATCGCACAGGTCGAGCAGGTGGTGCGGCACCCGGGCCCGCTCCGCCGCGGAGGGCTTGGCCGTCCCCACGTCCAGGCCGCGGTAGAGCTGCTGGGAGTCGGCGTTGACGATCTCGCCCCCCAGCCGGGCGGCCAGCTCCAGCGCCAGGGCGCTCTTGCCCGAGGCGGTGGGCCCGGCCAGGACCAGGATGCGGGTCCCGGGGTGGTCCGGCTGCGGCGCGCGCTCGGAGCCGGGCTCGGTCACGGCGGGGGCTCACCAGACCCGGCAGATCTTCTCCGGCGCCATGGGCGAGCCGGCCGGGCAGGAGAAGGCCTGGCGGAACTCGGGCATGTTGGCCACCAGGCCGTTCACGCGCCAGCGCAGCGGGGAATGGGGATCGGTCCGGGCCAGCAGCCTGCGCCGCTCGTCGGTCACGTTCTCGCAGGCCCACTGCGCGTTGCCGACGAAGAAGCGCTGCTCGGGCGTGAGCCCGTCCCTCGGCTCCAGGGCCTGCCCGCGGGTCGCGTCCCTCCAGGCCATCCAGGCGAGGATCAGGCCGCCGAGGTCCGCGATGTCCTCACCCAGGGTCAGCCTGGAGTTGATCTTCAGGTCGTCGATCACCGGATACTGGCCGAACTGCTCCACCACGCAGGCGGCGCGGTCCTGGAAGGCCTGGGCGTCCTCCGGCGTCCACCACTCCCGCAGGTTGCCGCGGGCGTCGAACTTCCGGCCCTCGTCGTCGAATCCGTGGGTCAGCTCGTGCCCGATCGTGCCGCCGGTGTTGCCGTACCCGGGCGCCAGGTCCATCCGCGGATCCCAGAGCGGCGGCAGCAGGATCCCGGCCGGGAAGTTGATGTCGTTCTTCTGCTCGTCGTAGTAGGCGTTCACGGTCGGCGCGGTCATGCTCCACTCGTTCGGGTCGACCGGACGGCCGATCCTGGCCAGCTGGCGCACGGTCTCGAACCGGGCGGCGCGAGCGACGTCGCCCGCGAACGCCGAGCGCTCGATGCGCAGCGCGCGGTAGTCGCGCCAGCGCGCCGGGTAGCCGATCTTCTCGCGCACCGCCGCGAGCTTGGCCAGGGCGGCCCGGCGGGTGGCCTCGCCCATCCAGTCGCTCTCCCGGATCCGGGTGGCCATGGCGGCCTTGATGCGCCGGGTCATGTCCAGCACCTGAGCCTTCACCTCGGGCGGGAAGACCCTGGCCACGAACATCTGCCCCAGGGCGTCGCCCAGGTCGCGATCCACCCAGGCGACGCACTTCCTCCAGCGCGGCTGGTCCTCCTGCACGCCGTTCAGGTAGGCCGCGTGGAAGTCGAAGGAGGCGCGCTGGAACTCCCGGGAGAGGTAGGGCGCCCGGGCGTCGACCAGGCGGGCAATCAGGTACTCCTTCCAGGTGGAGAGCGGCTCCTCCTCGAGGAGCGACTCCACCTCCAGCAGGAAGGCCGGCTCGCTGCCGTTCACCGCCCGCAGCCCCGGCTTGCCGGCGGCGGAGAGGTAGGCGCGCCAGTCGAACGAGGGGGTGAGGGCAGCGAGCTGCCCGACGGTGAGGCGGTGGTAGACGTTGTGGGGATCGCGGCGGTCCACGCGGCTCAGCGTCGCCCGGGCCAGGGCCGTCTCGAACCCGAGCACGCGTTCCGCGGCGGCCTTCGCGGCGTCCGCGCCCTGGCCGGTGAGCCCGAGGAGGCGGGCCACGTGGCCGCGGTACCGCTCGCGCGCCTCCTGCATGCGCGGCTCGTCGGAGAGGTAGTAGTCACGGTCGGGCAGCCCCAGCCCCCCGATGAGCAGGACGGCGATCACGCTCGCCGAGTCCCGGGCGTCCTGCTCGCTGCCGATCCCGAAGAGCAGCTCGTCGCCCAGCGACGGGTGGAGGCGCCCGAGGAGGCGGGCGATCTCCCGGCGCGAGCGGAGTGCGTGGATGGCGTCGAGTTCCGCCTGGATCGGCCCCACGCCTGCCGCGTCCACGGCGGCCTCGTCCATGCAGGCCGCGAAGTAGTCTCCGGCCTTCTGCTCATTCTCGGAGCGATGCCCGGTCCCTTCCGCTGCCGCCTTCTCCAGGATGCCCCACAGGAACCGCCGGTTCTCGTCCGACAGCTTCCCGTATACGTCCCAGGAGGCCTGGTCGGGCGGGATGGGGTTCCTCGCCATCCAGCCGCCGCAGGAGAAGCCGTAGAAGTCGCTGCAGGGGTCGACGCTCCGGTCCAGGGACTCGGGGTCCAGGCCGGGCGTGTAGGGGAGCGCGGTGAGGGGGCCGGCGGGCTCTGCGGCGCGGGCCGCGGCGCAGAGCGCGAGGCAGGCGACGGGGAGGAGGCGCATGGCCCCATGTACCCGCCAGGCCGACGGCGGTCAACGATGTCCGGGCGCGGTGCTCCCCTTGCGCGCCGGCGCCTTGGGCTCGGGCGGCAGGCCCAGCTCGGCCCGGACCGCGGCCGCCAGGAACGCCGAGGCGTCCTCCGTGTAGCCGCGGTCGACGCGGGCCACGGTCCCGTCCCGCCGAACCAGGAAGGCCGACGGCAGCGGCGCCTTCTCCCCCAGGTAGCGCCGGGCCAGGATCTGGAAGCGATCCGACCCGACCGGGTGGACCACCCCCGCCCCCGCCACCAGCTTGCGCGCCGCCTCGATCCCCGCCTCGTCCCCGTCGATGTCCACCGATACGACCCGCAGCCCCTTGGCCCGGTAGGCGCGGTCGAGCGACACCAGGAAGGGAAGCTCCTTCTTGCAGGGCGCGCACCACGAGGCGAAGAAGCTGAGCAGCACCACCTTCGACCCGGCGTCCTCCGCCTCCGGGCCGACCAGCTGGTCCAGGCGGACCCAGGGTGCCCCCGCCGCCTCGGCGTTGAGCATCCGGAGCGAGAAGGTCGGCGCCTGCACGCCCACGGCGACGGTGCCGTCGGGCTCGGCGAGGAGGAGGGCCAGGGCGAGCGCGGGGAGGAGCATGGCCCCCTGATTGTGCCACGCGAGCGCGCCCGGTCCACCGCGCGGACGCGCCCACCCTTCCCTACTCGGGGGAGCCGCCTCAGCGGGCCAGCAGCTCCCGCGCCGTCGCCGCCAGGGCGTCGCGCGCCACCAGGTGCTGCGCCTGGGTGGCCATCACCTTGAGCGCGACCTGGCCAGCCTCGGCCTCCCGGCTGCCCACGAAGGCCACCAGCCGGGCCCCCCGCGACTCGGCGTACTGCAGCTGCTTCCCGAGCTTGTCGACGTTGGGGTACAGCTCGGTGGCGATCCCCGCGGCGCGCAGCGCCGCCGCGACCTGCAGCGTCTCGGCGGTGGTGGCCTCCTCGAGCCGCAGCACCATGGCCTGGGCGGCGGTCGAGAGTTCGGGGAACATCCTCCGCTCTGCCATCACCACCAGGATGCGCTCCAGCCCCAGCGAGAAGCCGACCGCCGGCAGCGGCTGGCGGAGGAACATGCCGATGAGGTCGTCGTAGCGCCCGCCGCCGCCCAGGGAACCGGCCAGGTCTGGCACCTGCACCTCGAAGACCGGGCCGGTGTAGTAGCTGAGCCCGCGCGCCAGGCTGGGGTCGAAGGCCAGCCGCCGGCCGCAGGGCGCGTGGGCCGCGAGCGCCAGGAGGGCCCGCAGCTCGGCGGCGCCCCGGCGGCCCGCCTCCGAGGTCGCCACCGCGCCGGCCAGCGCCTCGAGCAGCGCCGCGCCGCCCAGCCCGGCGCCGGCCACGACCTCCAGGAGCCTGGCGGCGGCGGTGGCCTCGACGCCGCGGGCCTCCAGCGCCGCCCGCACCTCGCCGGGCGCGACCTTCCCCAGCTTGTCCAGCTCGGTGATGGCTTCCACCTCCCGCGCGAGCGGCACGCCGGCAGCCTCGATCATCCCGCGCAGCAAGGCCCGGTGGTTGAGCCGCACGCGGTAGTCGTCGAACCCCAGCCGGTCGAGCACCTCGCAGACCGCGCTCGCCACCTCGACCTCGCAGACCAGGTCCTTGCTCCCCACCACGTCCACGTCGCACTGGTAGAACTCGCGGAAGCGGCCGGCGGCGGGCCGGTCGGCGCGCCACACCGGCTGGATCTGGTAGCGCTTGAAGAACCGGGGAAGCTCCCCCTGGTGCTCGGCCACCACCCGCGCCAGCGGGACGGTGAGGTCGTAGCGGAGGGCGCTGTCGCCCAGCGCCAGCTCGTCACGCTTGAAGGCCGCCCGCGCCTCCTCGGCGCTGCCCGGGGCGGGCCGTCCCCGGACCTTGTCCAGGGCGCGGCCCAGCTCGGCGCCGCGGTGCAGCACGCGGAAGATGAGCTGGTCGCCCTCCTCCCCGTACTTGCCGAGCAGGGTCTCCAGCCGCTCCATGGCCGGGGTCTCGAGCGGCTCGAAGCCGTAGCGCCCGTACACCTCGCGCACCACGGCCAGCACGTGCTCGCGCCGCCGCACGTCCTGCGGCAGGAAGTCTCGCGTGCCCTTGAGCGGGGCGGTGTTCTCCTTGGCCATGCGGTCCTCGGGGCCCCCGCGGCCGAAGTCCCGCCCGGGCGGCGGCCGCGTAGATACCAGAGACGGCGCGGGCGTGCACGGGGAGCGGGCCCGGGCCCGCCTCAGCCGGGCGGGAGGGCCTCGCCGATCCGCTCGCCCACCCTCACCCGCGCGCCGGCGGTGAGGAGCGGGTCGAGGCGGGCCCGGCCCGGCTCCAAGAGCACGATCACCGTCGACCCGAGCTCGAAGGCGCCCAGCTCCTGGCCCTTCTCGACGGCGATGGGGGAGGCATAGTCCCGGGCCTGGGCCCGCGCGCCGGCCCGGTTGGTCGCCGGCACGTCCCGATCGTAGGTGGCATGAACCCGCCCCACCACCGTCGCCCCCACCGCCACCACCGCGCATGCGCCGGCGGGCGTATCGAGCAAGGTCACCAGCCGCTCGTTCACCGCGAACAACCCGCGCACCGAGCGCACCGAGGCCGGGTTCACCGGCCAGAGCCGTCCGGGGAGGTAGCGCCAGCCGGTCACGCCCCCGCCCAGCGGGAAGTGGATGCGGTGGTAGTCGCGGGGCGAGAGGTAGAGGGTCAGGTAGGGGCCGCCGTGGAAGCGCCGGGCCGTGGCCTGATCGCCGAGCAGCGCCGCGGCGGTGTAGCCGATGCCCTTGGCCTGCACCAGCGCTCCCTCCCGCGCCGCCCCGGTCTCCGAGACCACCCCGTCCACCGGGGAGACCACCACCCGCTCCCCCGGCGCCATGGGCCGCAGCCCGGGCCGGAGCGGCCGGGCGAAGAACTCGCCGAAGGTGGCGTACGCGGAGAGGTCCGCGCACTCGGTCAGGTCGACCCGGTACCGGGCGGCGAAGGCTCCCATCCCCAGCCGCAGGAGCCAGCGCGGGAGCCGAAGGCGGGCGAGGGCGCCGGCCAGCCGGGACAGGGCGTTCTTGGGGAGGATCCGCAGGGCGGCGATGAAGAGCCGGTCGCGCATGGACCGGCGAGTGTAGCAGCGCGCCGGCCGGCCCGCGGGCGGTTAACATGGAGGCGTGCGCATCGGGCTGGTCTCCGACTCCCACGGCCTTTCCCATCCCGCCCTGCCCGCGCTCTTCCGGGGCTGCGAGCGCATCCTCCATGCCGGCGACCTCGTGGACCCCTCCCTGCTCGAGGGGCTGCGCGCCCTGGCCCCCCTGGCGGTGGTCCGGGGCAACAACGACGTCGACCCCGCCTTCCACTCCCTCCCCGAGGAGCTGGTCCTCCCCCTGGGCGAGCTGCGGGCCTTCCTGGTCCACGACCTGGGCTCCCGCGAGCACCCCCATCCCCGCGTGCGGGCGGCCCTGGCGCGGGTGCGGCCGGACGTGGTGGTCCACGGCCACTCCCACCGGCCCGGCGCCGCCCTTCACGCCGGCCGCCTCTACGTGAACCCCGGCAGCGCCGGGCCGCGCCGCTTCTCCCTGCCGCGCACCGCCGCCATCCTCGGCGTGGCCGGCCGGCGGGTGCAGGTGGACTTCTACGATCTCTCCGGCCCGCGGGCCGCGCCGCATGGGCCCTCGGTGGAGGCCGAGCTGTGACCTCCCCCGCGGCTCGCCGCCCGCCCGCGCCCGGCCGGATCCTCCGCGCCATCGGGTTCGACGACGCTCCCTTCCCCCGCCGCGGCCGCAGCCAGGTGGCCGTGGCCGGCGTGGTCTGCGCCGGGACCCGCTTCGAGGGGCTCGTCTGGGGCCACGTCCGCCGGGACGGGTGGAACGCCACGGCGGTGCTCCTCGATCTCCTCTCCCGGAGCAAGTTCCTGCCCCAGCTCCACCTGGTCCTGCTCGACGGCATCTCGCTGGGCGGCTTCAACGTGGTGGACCTCGCGCGGCTCTCCGCCGCCCTGGGCCGCCCCTGCCTGTCGGTGATGCGCCGGCCACCCGATATGGCCGCGGTCGAGGCCGCGCTCCGGCGCCTCCCCCGCGCCGCCGCCCGCCTCGAGCTCCTCCGCCGGGCCGGCCCCGTCCACTGCCTGGGGGGCTTCGTCTTCCAGGTCCAGGGGGCGGAGCCGGCCGACGCCTCCGCGGCGCTGGCCCGGGTGACCGACCGCGGTGCGGTCCCCGAGCCGCTCCGCCTCGCCCACCTCGTCGGCGCCGCCGTCCGGACCGGCCAGAGCGGGCGCCGGGCGTGAAGGACGAGGTGGGTGGGCGTCTCCCGTGCCTCGGAGCCGCGCTCTTGTTACCATCGACTGGTCGTGTGCCGCCTCTTCGGCCAGCACGCCCACCAGGGGTTCGACAGCGCGCAGCCGCTGTGCAGCGCCGAGAACGCCCTCCGCTTCCAGTCGCACAAGCACCCGCACGGCTGGGGCATCGGCTGGTGGGAGGACGGGCTGCCTCGTGTCCGCCGGGGAATCCTCCCCGCCCATTCCGACGGCGCCTTCCTCGACGCCGGCCGGGCCATCCGCGCCCCGGTGGTGGTGGCCCACGTCCGGGAGGCCAGCGTCGGGCCGGTGCGGCAGGAGAACACCCACCCCTTCCTCCACGGCCGCTGGCTCTTCGCCCACAACGGGACGGTGGCGCGCTTCAAGGACCGGGAGGAGGTCCGCGACGCCCTGGCGGCGGAGATCGACCCCGACCTGCGCCGCGAGCTCCGCGGGGACACCGACAGCGAGCGCTGCTTCTACCTGTTCCTCACGCGGCTGCGTGCCCGGGCCGGCCTCGAGCGTCCGGGCATTGCCGACGTCCGCCGGGCGCTCGCCGAGATGACCGCAACCGTGCTCCGCATCGCCGACGAGGGGACACGAGCCAAGCCCAGCTCGCTCACCTTCCTGGCCTCGGACGGGCGCTTGCTCGCTGCCTGCAGGCTGGGGCGGACGCTCCACCTCTCGGCCTCGGCCGGCCCGCCCCATGCCTTCGTGGTGGCCAGCGAGCGGATCGGCCGGAACGCCTGGAGCGAGATCCCGGAGGGCGGCTTCGTGGGAACCGAGGACGGCGTCAGCGCCCTCTCCTGCGCCCTGGCCGCCTGAGCGGGCGCGTCCGCCGCCTGGCCGTCTCCGGGTGCCGCGGCGCGCGCCCGAGCAGGGCCCGGCCCAGATGGGCCGGCCGCTCCCCCCGGCCCTCCACCTCGATCCGCCGGGCGGACGGCGCCGCCGCGTCGTGCGCCAGCCGGATGGTGAGCCGCTCGGCGGGCAGCGCGCCCGGGATCCGGTCGGCCCACTCCACCAGCAGCGCCCCATCGCCGCCCACCAGGTCGCCGAAGCCGGTCCCGTACAGCTCGTCCTCGTCGCCGATCCGGTAGAGGTCGGCGTGGTGGACGGGGAGGCGGCCGCGGTAGGTGGCCACGATGGCAAAGCTCGGGCTGGAGACGTCCCGGGCCGGGACCCGCGCGCCGGCGCAGGCGCCGCGGACCAGCTCGGTCTTGCCCGCACCCAGGTCGCCCTCCAGGGCCACCACGTCGCCGGGGCGGAGCATCCGCCCCAGCCGCTCGCCCAGCGCACGCGTGGCCCGGGCAGATCGGCTCCGCAGGTGGCCGAGGTAGTGGACCTTCTCCCCGCTCACCGCCGCCACTCCGCCCACACCTCGCCGATGGCCTCGGCCAGGTCGCCGGCCAGCATGCCCCGCTCGCCCCACCGCCGCGCCGCCAGGTCGCCGGCGCGCCCGTGGACCCAGGCGGCACAGCGGCCCGCGGCCCGGGGCCGGAGCCCGCCGGCGAGCAACGCGCCGGTGAGCCCGGCCAGGACGTCGCCCGTGCCGCCGGTCGCCATCCCCGGGTTGCCGGTGGGGATCACCGCCGGTGGGCCGTCGGGGTCGGCCACCACCGTGCGCGCCCCCTTGAGCACCACCGTCGCTCCCCAGGCCCGGGCCCGGGCCTGGGCCAGCCCGATCCGGTCCGCCTGCACCTCGGCGATGGTCTTGCCGGTGAGCCTCGCCATCTCCCCGGGGTGGGGGGTGAGGACCACGGGCGCCCCGAGCCCGACCGGCCCGGCAGGGTCCGCGGCCAGCGCGTTGAGGGCGTCCGCGTCCAGGGCCGCGGGGAGCCCGCACCGCGAGAGGAGCTCGCGGAGGAGCGCCCCGGTGGCCGGACCGCGGGGGATGCCCGGCCCCACCACCAGCGCGTCCGCGCCGCGCGCAGCCTCGAGGAGCGGCGCGAGGTCGTCCGGCCCGAGCGGGCCCAGCCCGGGGAGGACCGCGCTCATCGCCTCGGGGCGACCCGCCGTCGCCGCCGCCACCACCTCCGCCCGCGCCGCCAGCGTCACCAGCCCCGCCCCACCCCGGAGCGCGCCGCACAGCGCCAGATGGGCGGCGCCGGTCTTCCCCGGCGAGCCGGCCACCACCAGGAGCCGCCCGGCGTCCCCCTTGTGCGCGTCGGGCGCGCGGGGCGGCACCAGGGCGCGCGCGTCCTCGGAGTAGAGGAGCTCCGCTTCGACCGGGACCTGAGCCGCCGCCTCCTCCGGCAACCCGATGTCGGCGACCACCAGGTCCCCGGCCAGCGAGGCGCCCGGGTACACCACCAGCCCGCGCTTGGGGAAGGCGAAGGTCACGGTCCGGTCGGCCTGCACGCACGGGCCCAGCGGCCGGCCGCTGTCGGCCGAGAGGCCGGAGGGCACGTCCACGGCGAGGACACGGGCCCCGGCGGCCCGGGCCGCGGCCATGGCGGCGATGGCGTGCGCGAAGGCGCCCTCCGGCGGCCGCGCCAGGCCCGTCCCGAGCAGCGCGTCCACCACCACGTCGCCGGCGCCCGCGGCCAGAGGTCCCGCCGCATCCGCCCCGCCGAGGTCGGCGATGGCCACCCCGGCCGCGGCGGCGCCCCGGCGCACGGCCGCTGCCTCGGGCGAGAGCCGTCCCTCCGGCACCAGGGCCAGCACGTCCACGCGCCGCCCGGCGCGCAGGAGCAGCCGAGCCGCCACGTACCCGTCCCCACCGTTGTTCCCGCCGCCGCAGATCACCCGCACCCGGCATCCCGGGCCGAGCATGGCCGCCGCCTCGGCCGAGACGGCCGCGCCGGCGCGCTCCATGAGCGCCGCCGAGGGGATGCCCAGCCCGTCGATGGCGGCGCGGTCGATGGCCCGCATCTCGGCGGAGCCGACCAGCCTCATGCGTTCACCCGGAGGTTCACGGCCGTGCCTGCCGCAGCAGCTCCCGCATCTCGCGCACCGCCCGCTCGAAGCCGACCAGCACCGCCCGGCCCACGATGGAGTGGCCGATGTTCAGCTCCTCCATCTCCGGGATGGCCGCCACCGGCACCACGTTCTGGTAGTTGAGGCCGTGGCCGCCGGCCACGGTCAGCCCCAGCTTGGCGGCCGCCTTGCAGGCGTCGACCAGCCGGTTCAGCTCGCGCCGCCGGTCGGTGGCCAGCCGTGCCTCGCAGTAGCGGCCGGTGTGGAACTCGACGATGGTGGCCTCGGCGCGGTGGGAGGCCTTCACCTGGTCGATCTCGGGGTCGATGAACAGCGACACCTCGATGTCGGCGTCCCGCAGGGTCCTCACCGCCTTGCGCACCACGTCGCGCCCGCCCACCACGTCCAGGCCGCCCTCGGTGGTCAGCTCCTCCCGCCGCTCCGGGACCAGGGTGACCATGTCCGGCTTGGTCTCGTAGGCGATCCGCACCATCTCCTGGGTGGCCGCCATCTCCAGGTTGAGCCGGGTGGAGACGGTCTTGCGCATGACCTGCAGGTCGCGGTCCTGGATGTGGCGCCGGTCCTCGCGCAGGTGGATGGTGATCTGGTCGGCCCCGGCCATCTCCGCCTGGAGGGCGGCGGCCACCGGGTCCGGGTACTGTGTGCGGCGCAGCTGGCGCAGGGTCGCGACGTGGTCGACGTTGACTCCGAGGCGTGCGGGCATGGGATCGGGAATGTAGCGCGAAACGCGCCGGGTGGCGCGCCGCCACCCGGGGAGGCGCCCGGGCTCAGCCCAGCGCCTCCCGCAGGCTTCCGGCGATGGCCTCGGCCATGGCCCGGATCCGCCTGGCGTCGGGCCCCTCCACCAGCACCCGCGCCTTGTTCTCCGTGCCCGAGAAGCGGACCAGCACCCGGCCGGCACTGCCCAGCTCCTGCTCGACCGCGGAGACGGCCCGACCCACCCCGGGGAGCTGGGCCAGCGGGCGCTTCTCGGCCACCACCACGTTCACCAGCGCCTGCGGCACCGGCCGGAAGCAACGGGTCAGCGCCGACAGCGGGCAGCCCTCGCGGCGCATCACCGCCAGCACGTTGAGCGCCGCCGCCACCCCGTCGCCGGTGGTGACGTGGTCGAGGAAGATGAGGTGCCCGGACTGCTCCCCGCCGAAGTTGTAGCCGCGGCGGCGCATCTCCTCCACCACGTAGCGGTCGCCCACGGCGGTGCGCACCACGTGCCCGCCCTCCTCGGAGAGGGCCCGCTCCAGCCCCAGGTTGGACATGACCGTGGCCACCACCGTCCGCTTGGCCAGGGCGCGCCGCCGCAGGAGGTCGCGCCCCAGGACGGCCATGATGGCGTCGCCGTCGACGATCCTGCCGGTCTCGTCGGCGAGGATGACCCGATCGGCGTCGCCGTCCAGGGCCAGCCCGAGCTGGGCGCCGTGCCGCCGGATCGAGCGGGCCATCGACTCCGGGTGAACGGCGCCGCAGTCGTGGTTGATGTTGGTCCCGTCCGGCTTCACCGCCAGGGGGATGACCTTGGCCCCCAGCTCCTCGAACACGCCCGGGGCCACCTGGTAGGCGGCGCCATGGGCGCAGTCCACCACCACCGTCAGCCCCTCCAGCGTCAGCTCGCGCGGGAAGAGCCCCTTGAGGAACTGCCCGTAGCGCCCCCGGGCATCGTCGATCCGCTTGGCCTTGCCGATCCGGGTGGCGATGGGCCGCAGCGCCCGCAGCCCCTGGTCCCCGGCCCCGCCGTCGGCCAGCACCAGCTGCTCGATCTGCAGCTCGACCTCGTCCGGCAGCTTGAAGCCGTCGCGGGAGAAGAACTTGATGCCGTTGTCCTGGTAGGGGTTGTGGCTGGCGCTGATGACCACCCCGGCGTCGGCCCGCATCGACTGGGTGACGAAGGCGATCCCCGGGGTGGGCAGCGGCCCGCAGAGCATCACGTCGACGCCCATGGAGCTGATGCCCGAGGCGATGGCCTGCTCCAGCATGTAGCCGGAGAGCCGGGTGTCCTTGCCGATGACGATCCGGTGCCGGTGCGG
>DATKMW010000052.1:0-4023 GCA_035541675.1 Anaeromyxobacter sp.
TGCGGCGGCGCCTCGCCCCGCGCGGTGCGGACGCAGCGCACCGCCGCGTTGACGAGCACCAGCACCACGCCGGCCACGAACAGGGTCATGAGGGCGGAGTCGAGATAGCCCTGGAAGGCGGTGGCCGGCTTGCGGGTGAGCGGCCAGAAGATGGTGGCGATTCCCTCCACCCCGGCGGTCAGCGTGGTGGCCCCCACGAAGAGCATGGGCACGGCGGTGACCCAGGCGTAGCGGGCCTTGCCCATGTTGACGAGGAAGGTGGTCCCCACCGCCAGGGCGATGGTGGCGAGGAGCTGGTTGCCGGTCCCGAAGAGCGGCCACAGGGTGGAGATGTTGCCGGTGTAGATGAGGTAGCCCCAGGCCAGCACCACCACCGCGGTGGTGGTGAGGTTGCCGGGGAGCCAGGCGCTGCGGGCGAAGCGAGGCTCGACCCTCCCCAGGAGCTCCTGCAGGACGTAGCGGGCCACCCGGGTCCCGGTGTCGATGGTGGTGAGGATGAACAGCGCCTCGAACATGATGGCGTAGTGGTACCAGTAGCCCATGAGCGCCTGCATGCCCGGGATGCCCCGGAAGATCTGGGCCATGCCCACCGCCAGCGAGACCGCGCCGCCGGTCCGTCCGGCGAGCTGCTCGCCCACCTCGGCCGAGAACTGGTCGAGGTTGACGACGTGATAGCCGAGCTTGGCGTAGGCCTCGGGGGGCACGTTGATGGCGAAGTAGTCGCCGGGGAAGAGCGAGCAGGCGGCGATGAGGGCCAGCACGGCCACCAGGCTCTCGGCCATCATGGCGCCGTAGCCGATGAAGCGGGCGTCGGTCTCCTTGTCCAGCATCTTGGGGGTGGTGCCCGAGCCCACCAGCGAGTGGAAGCCGGAGATGGCGCCGCAGGCGATGGTCACGAAGAGGAAGGGGAAGAGCTTGCCCTTGATGATGGGTCCTCCGCCGGCCACGAAGGAGGTCACGGCCGGGAAGCGGATGTCGGGGTGGACGAGGAGGACCCCGATCACCAAGGCCGCGATGGTGCCCAGCTTCACGTAGGTGGAGAGGTAGTCCCGGGGCTCGAGCAGCAGCCACACCGGGAGCACCGAGGCCACGAAGCCGTAGACGGCCATGAGGACGGTGATCTGGTGGGCGCTGAAGGTCAGGGTGCCGGCCGCGCCGCCCTGGGCGAAGAGGCGGCCGCCCACCACCGCGGCCAGGAGGAGCACCACCCCGACGGCGCTGGGCACGGCCACCCGGATCCGCCCCGGCGAGCTCTTGAACATGTACAGCCCCATGAAGAGGGCGATGGGGATGGTGCAGCCGATGGTGAACACACCCCAGGGGCTGTTGGCGAGGGCGTTCACCACCACGATGCCCAGGCCGGCCAGGGTGACGAGGAGGATGAGCAGCACCGCGAACATGGCCACCAGCCCGGCGAAGGGGCCCACCTCGGTGCGGGCGATGTCGGCGAGCGAGCGGCCGTCGTGGCGGACCGAGGCCACCAGCACCACCAGGTCGTGCACGCAGCCGGCCAGGACCGCGCCCAGGAGGATCCAGAGCAGGCCGGGGGCGAAGCCGAACTGGGCCGCCAGGGTGGGGCCGACCAGCGGCCCGGCGCCGGCGATGGCCGCGAAGTGGTGGCCGAAGAGCACCCACTTCGGCGAGGGGACGTAGTTGTGACCGTCCTCGTGGACGTGGGCCGGCGTGCGGCGCCGGTCGTCGAGCACCAGCACCTTGGCGGTGACGAAGGCGCTGTAGTAGCGGTAGCCGATGGCGAAGACGCAGAGCGCGGCGAGGATGAGCGGCAGCGTGTTCATCGGGTCTGGCCCTCCGGGGGAGGAGGAGCAGGGAGGCGCCGCAGCCTGGGCCGAGGGGCTCTGAGGCCGGGCCTCGCTGTTCGAACGGCAGCCCGACATCCATAGCGAGGCGGAAACGGCCCGTCGAGGGGAGAGAGGCCAGGGGGCCGTCCCGGCCGGGCCACGGCGGCACGGTCCGGGTGGATCCGGCGGAAAGGGCCCTCCGGCGGAGGTCCTCGCTGCGGGGGGACCTACTGGGCCGTCTCGGTGAAGTTGACCACCGCGCCGCCGAGGGCTATGGGCGCCTGGGCCTGGACCGTCACCGTCTGCGCGGTTCCGGGCAGGGTCAGGGTGACCGAGGCGACCCCGGAGGAGCTGGTCCGGGCGATGACCCGGGTGCCGCTCGTGCTCCCGTTGGAGAGCGAGCCGGCGCTGGTGGAGAAGAGGACGCTGGCCCCGGCGGCCGCGCCGCCCGACGACCCGGGGGCGAGGGTCACGGTGAGCGGGCTGGCCAGCTTCTGACCCGCGGTCCCGGTCTGCCCGCCGCCCGAGGGGGTGAGCGTGGCCGGTGGGTTGCCGACCACGATCCATCCGCCCTGGGTCTGGGTGGCAGTGCCGTCGCTCCCGGCCACGGTGAAGTGGCAGAAGCCGGGGGTGCTGCCCGCCTGCACGGTGATGGTGCCGGCCTGGCCGCCGGTGACGACCGGGCCGGTGAGGGTGAGGCTGCCGCTGCAGGTCGGGGCGCCCTGGTGGGCGTCGAAGACCGCCGAGGAGAGCGTCACCGCGGCGCTCCCGCTGGTGAGGTTCGGGTGGAGCGCGGCCGTCCCGCCGGCGGGGACCATGAGCACGTCCGGGCCCAGGTCCCAGTCGGAGGCCGGGGCGCTGGCCAGGGTGCCGGTGATGACCAGGAGCGTGGCGCTCTGGGGGGCGAAGGTCTGGGTGGCGCCAAAGGCCTGGGAGGCCGAGGCCTGGATGGTGGTGGGTGCGGTGGAGGCGAGGGTATAGCGGATGGAGGAGGTGGCGTCGAACCCGGCCAGCTGGAGCTGCACCTGGGCGGCGTTGGTCGGGTCCCGGTTCAGGACCACCACGGTGAGCGTCTTGCCGCTCGCGTCCAGGGCGGCGTAGCTGGAGAGGAGGGCCGGGTCGCCGTCGTGGACGGCCGACACCGAGGTGGTGCCGAAGCCGTGATGGGCCCCGTCGTAGTTGGTGTAGAGCCGGAGCGCCTGGTAGTTGGGGTTGGCGGGGGCGGGGGCCTCCCAGCGCGAGCCGAAGGAGAGGCGCTCGCGGCCGAAGATGCCGTAGGCGTCGGCGTCGCCCAGGGCGGTGGAGAAGTCCGCCTCGCCGGCGAAGGCCGCGCTCCACTCCGTGAAGGCCAGCGGGGTCCCCGGGTAGATGGCGTTGACCAGGGCCCGGAGGCGGGGGATGCGGAAGGGGACGGTCTTGTTCGGCTGGATGTTGGTGGTCCACTGCTGGTCGATGGAGCCCGAGGGGGAGACGAAGGTCGGGTCCCAGTAGTCGCGATAGATCTCGGCGGCCAGGGCCTGCAGCTGGGCCGGGGAGAGCCCGCCGGTGTCGGCGTCCGGGTAGGCGTGGACGTCGAACACCTCGAGGGTACGGGCGCCGCCGATCTGGTCCTGCCAGTACACCTGGTTGAGCCACCAGGGGAGGAAGTCGACCCCGCCGTGGGCGCCCTTGTCGCTTCCGTCGGCGCCGTTCCAGTAGTACCACCAGGCGCAGGTGACGGGCCCGAAGCGGACAGCGGCCGGGTCCCAGGTCTTGAGGCCGGCGGCCTCGGCCAGGTAGACGCTGGCCAGCTCGTCGTAGCTCGAGGCGGCGGGGTGGATGTCGCGATGGGTGCCGCCCCAGATCTCCATCTCGTTGTCCATGTCGTAGAAGTGGCAGGAACGGATTCCGGAGTAGGGGACGGTGCAGGTGCCGGACCCGAAGGCGGTGGCCAGCGCCTGGGCCCAGGCATCGCGGTGGACGCAGTCGCTGCCGGAAGGGCAGGCCTGGCCGGCGTCGTCGACGAGGGGGAGGTAGGCGGTGGTGACGGCGGCGGCGGTGACCGGCGTCGAGCAGTCGAGCCCCAGCCCGTCGCCGGCGTCGGCGTTCCAGTAGTCGGTGCTGCACTGCGCCCCGTAGGTGGCGACGGAGTAGCTCCAGTGGTAGTTGTTGGTTCCACCCTGGGTGATGGAGGTCTCGGCGCTCTTCGCCACCCAGGGGAGCATGACCATGGTCATGAGCGGGT
>DATKMW010000053.1:0-33588 GCA_035541675.1 Anaeromyxobacter sp.
CCGGCCTCCGGCTCGGCGTGCACCAGCAGGTAGCAGAGGGTGATGCCGCCGGCGGTGAGGGCCAGGGAGAGCGCCATGTAGACCATGGTCCTCTTGCCGGTCTGGACCTTGGGCTCGCGCATGATCTGCAACCCGTTGGAGACCGCCTCGATGCCGGTGTAGGTGCCCGCGCCCATGGAGTAGGCGCGCAGGAACAGCGCCGCCAGCCCGCCCAACCCCAGCGTGGCCAGGCTGCTCCGGTAGCCCTGGTGGACCTCGCGGACCACGGCCGGCATCTCGGCGCCGCGGGTCGCGATGACCCCGCCGATGAGGATCACGTGGGTCACCAGGAAGAGGACGAAGATGGGGGCAAGGCTGGTCACCGACTCCTTCACCCCCCGCAGGTTCAGCACGGTGAGCAGGAGGATGGCGGCGAAGACCACCGGCAGCTTGATGGCCTGCCAGTGGGCAGGCAGGAAGCTGAAGGTGGCGTCGGCGGCCGCGGCGATGGAGACGCTGATGGTGAGGACGTAGTCGACGAGCAGCGCCGAGCCGGAGACCACCCCGAGGTGCGGCCCGAGGAGCTTCGAGGCCACCACGTAGCCGCCGCCGCCGAAGGGGAAGTGCTCGATGATGCGCGAGTAGGCGTAGGAGATGATGAAGACCGTGAACGCCGTGGCGAGCGCCAGGCCCACCGCCAGGGAGTGGTGCTGGCCCAGGGTCCGGAAGGACTCGTCCGGACCGTACGACGACGAGCTCAGGCCGTCCGCGCCCAGGCCCACCCAGGCCAGGAAGGCGATCAGCGAGATGTGGTGGTAGGTGTTCGGGTCGCTGATGTCCCTGGGCTTGCCGAGGAGGATCCGCTTGATGCCGGCGCGCGTCATGGGGCTCCGCTGGAAGGGCGTGGAAGGCCACGACCCTGCAAGACCCGGTACATGCGTCCGGCCGCCTCGCGGGGAGCGACTTCCCGGGGCGAATCGCCGGGGTCGTGGGGACCCGCCAAGGGCGGAGCGTGCAGCTTGCCGGGCGCGGCGGCGGCGCTCGTTGCAGCACGCAAGGTGGGGGCCGCCGGCCTACTTCACCGCCGAGTCGGCCATGAGCTCCTCGCGCGCCTCCGCCTGGCAGGCCGATCGGCACTCCGGCAGGTCCAGCAGGATGCGCGCCTGATCCCTGCAGAAGTCCCGGGGACGGCCGCCGCCCCGGCAGATCTCGCGCAGGTTGGAGAGGGTGCGCTCGACCAGCGCCGCGCGCTCGCCGGGCGGGAGCTGGCGGAGCGCGGCCGGGTCGGAGCGGCTGGTCACGAGCCACAGGACCAGCGCGATCGCGGCCACGCCGAAGGACAGGGCGATGGGGACGCGGGAGCGCCAGACCAGGGTGGGACGGTTGCGATCCGCCTCGCCGTCGGAGGGGTCGGGTTGCACGGTGCGGTGCCCCTCCCCGGCGACCAACCCCAGGCGTGGTCGAAGGCTGTGTGCTGGAGCGCGATCCATGGCAGGCCGGTGTGGCTTCACCTCTCCTCTCCCGGAGAAGGAGCATCCGCCGTGCCACGAGCCCGGTCAGGCCGCCCCCGCGGCCCGCTCCGCCCCCGCCCGCGGCAGGGTGAACCAGAAGGTGCTCCCCCGACCCGGTTCGCTCACCACGCCCATGTCGCCGCCGTGGGCCTGGACGATCTCCCGCGAGATGTAGAGCCCCAGCCCCACGCCGCCGCCACTCCCGCCGGGCACCCGGTAGAACTTCTCGAAGATCCGCTCATGGTGCTCGCGAGGGATCCCCTCGCCGGTGTCGGCGACCTCGAAGCGGTTCGCCTCGCCCGTCCCGGTGGCGCGCAGGGTGATGCGCCCGCCGCGCGGCGTGTGGCGGAGCGCGTTGGCCACCAGGTTGGAGAGGACCAGGCCGATGCGCTCGGGGTCGGCCCGCACGGCGGCGCCCTCCGGGACCTCCTCCACCACCAGCGAGACGCCCGCGTCCTGGGCCGGCTGGCGGTGGGCTTCGGCGGCGGACTGCAGCAGGGCGTTGGCCTCCACCCGCTCGGCCCGCAGCTCGAGCCGCCCGGACTGGATGCGCGACAGGTCGAGCAGGTCGTCGACGATCCCCTGCAGCCGCTCGCACTCGTCCCGGGCCGCGCCCATCAGCTCGGCCTGCTTCTCGGTGAGCGGGCCCACCACCTCCTCGGCGCAGAGGTGGATGGCCATGCGCAGGGAGGTGAGCGGGGTGCGGAACTCGTGGGCCACCGTGGCCACCAGGTCGTTCTTGAGCTCGTCGAAGCGCATGAGCCGGGTGACGTCCTGGAGCACGATGGTGGTGCCCACGATGCCCGACTCCTCGGAGTAGAGGGGCGTGGCCCGGGGAAGGAGGTGGCGGGTGCCGTCGGGGGTGGCCACCGGGACCGCCTCGTCGAAACCCCGGGGGAGGTACGATCCCCGTCCGGCCATGACGTGTTGGCGGACCCGGTCCACCACCTCCCGGAGCTCCGGGGGGAGGGCCGAGGAGGTGGCCTCGCTCCCCAGCCGCAGCACCGCCTCGGCGGCCCCGTTGAGGTTGAGGATGGCCCCGGCCGCGTCGAGCACCAGCACCGGGTCGGGCAGGCTGTCGATGGCCGCCTGCGAGGCCTGCTGCGCCTGGAGCAGCTCGCCCAGCGAGCTGCGCCGGTACTCGGAGAGCCGGTCGGCCATGGCGTTGAACTCCGACGCCAGGGCGGCGATCTCGTCCTTGCCCTGCACCCGTGCCCGCGCCTCCAGGTCGCCATCGGCGATGCGCCGCACCGTCTGGGAGAGCACCCCGAGCGGCCGGAGGAGTCGCGCGGTGAGGGCCAGCGAGCTGACCAGCCCCAGCCCCAGCGCCGCCAGCGTGGCCACCACCACCAGGTCGACGTTGCGGCGAGCGGCCCGGCGGGCGCTGGCGCTCTTGCGGTCCATGGCGTCGCGGTTGAGGTTGCGGATCTCGGCCACCGCCTGGCGCACCCGGGCAGCCAGCGGCACCAGCCCGTCGAAGAAGGCCGACTGCAGCTCGGGACCGGGCAGGGTCAGGAGCGCGTCGAAGCCGGCCCGGTAGGCCTCCCAGGCCTGGCGCAGCGCCCCCGTGGCCTCCGCCTCGCCCTTCTCGGTGATGTTGTGCTCCTGCACCGCCAGCTCCTCCTCGAAGCGGCGGCGGGCCGCGGCCTCCTCCTCCTCCCGGGGCGCGCGGCCGGTGGCCCGCCGGACGGCGGCGTCCTGCAGCTCGCCCAGCGCCTCGGTCATCCGCTCGGCGGCGCGAACGCTCAGGTCGTTGTCCTTGAGGATGAGGGTGGGGCTCTCGCCCAGGGAGCGCAGCGTCTTCACCGAGGCGACGCCCAGGAGCACCAGCACCAGCGCCAGCGGCGCCGGGCTGGCCAGCAGCTTGGAGCGGAGGGTCACGGCCGGCCCTCCTCGTCCTCGAAGGAGATGATGTGCAGGTCGAGCCCGGTGCCCTCGTCCACCAGCTCCTGCAGCACCGACCGGCGCAGCACCCGCCGCCACCAGGGCGACTCGGAGCGCCCCGCGATCACGTCGCTCACCCGGTGCGAGCGGGCGAAGTCGATGAGCGCCTGGGCGGGCCTGTCGGACTTGAGGCGCACCACCTCCGCCCCCAGCTCGCGGGCCTTGTCGATGTTGCCGAGGAGGTGGCGCTGGGCCTCGGAGTCGATCCGGTCCGGCGCCTCGTCGGGCGTCTCCACGTAGGCCACGAACCAGTCGGTATTGAGCCGCCCGGCCAGCCGCGACCCGCGCCGGAGCAAGGCCAGGGCCCGGGGCGGGTTGGAGGAGAGCGCCACCATCACCCGGCCCCGCGCCGGCGCCGCCGCCGGCTCGCCCAGCCGGGCCGCCTGGGCCGCCGATCGGTCCAGGCTCTCCGCCACCTCGCGCAGGGACAGCTCGCGTAGCGTGGCCAGGTTGGCGTCGCGGAAGAAGTGCTCCAACGCCCAGGGGATCTTCTCCCGGGGGTAGATCTTCCCGGACCGGAGCCTCTCGACCAGGTCCTCGACCGCCAGGTCGAGGTTCACCACCTGGTCGGCCTGCTTGAGGAAGGAGTCGGGGACGGTCTCGCGCACCTGGACGCCGGTGTTGCGCTGGATCAGGTCGTTCAGGGACTCGAGGTGCTGGATGTTGAGCGCGCCGATGACGTTGACCCCGCCCGAGAGGAGGTCCAGCACGTCCTGGTAGCGCTTGCGGTTGCGGGACCCGGGCACGTTGGTGTGCGGGATCTCGTCGACGATGGCCACCGCCGGCCGGCGGGCCAGCACCGCCTCCAGGTCCATCTCCTCGACCACCACGCCCCGGTAGTCCTGCCGGCGCCGCGGGACCACCTCCAGGTCCCGGACCAGGGCCGCCGTCTCGCTCCGCCCGTGGGTCTCGATGAAGGCGCCCACCACGTCGACCCCGCGCTGCCGCAGCGCGTGCCCCTCCTCCAGCATCCGCCAGGTCTTCCCCACGCCGGCGGCGAAGCCGATGTAGAGCTTCAGCCGCCCACGCTTGCCGCGCTCCACCAGCTCCAGGAAGTCCTGGGCGGTGGGGCGTGTGCTCGCCTGCGGGGTCATGGCGCGTACCCTAGCAGCACCTGTGCCAGGGAGCGGTGGCGCGACGCCGCCCGGGGCCCCCCGCTCCCCCCCCCGGCGGGCTGCACGCTCGTCCCCCTCCGAGCATTGCCCTTTGCGGTGGCGGAGCGCCCCGCCGAGGTCCGGCTGGGGCCGGGCGCCCCCCCCTCCGGCGCCCGGCTCGCCGGATTCCCGAGGAAGGCGGCGCCGGAAGGCTCGGGCCACCGCGCGGCACCGGCCATGCACCGCAGCCCTTTGGCCCGGCGCCCCGCCGGGACCGGGGAGGTCGCGATGCTCGACGCGCTGTTCGTGCTGGCCACGGTGGCCTTCTTCGTCCTGAGCCTCGCCTACGTGGCGGGCTGCGACCGGCTGTGAGGCCAGCGATGAGCCTCGAGTACGCCATCGGAATCGTCCTCTCCTGCCTGCTCAGCGGGTACCTGCTCTACGCGCTGCTCCGCCCCGAGCACTTCTGAAGGGTCCCATGACCGTCAACGGCTGGCTGCAGATCGGGCTCTTCGCCCTGGTGATCCTGGCCGTCACCAAGCCCATCGGGCTCTACCTGTTCCGCGTCTACGAGGGGGACCGGCAGCCGCTGCCGCGCCTCCTCGGCCCGGTGGAACGCCTCCTCTACCGGCTCTGCGGGGTCGATCCGCGCCGGGAGCAGGACTGGAAGCAGTACGGCGCGGCCATGCTCCTCTTCAGCATGGTGACCATGCTGGTCACCTACGGCATCGAGCGGCTGCAGCACGTCCTCCTCTTCAACCCGCAGCACCTCGGGCCCGTCGAGCCGGCCCTGGCCTGGAACACCGCCGCCAGCTTCACCACCAACACCAACTGGCAGAACTACGGCGGCGAGAGCACGATGAGCTACCTCTCGCAGATGGCCGGGCTGGCCTGGCACAACTTCCTCTCGGCGGCGGTGGGCATCGGGATCGCGATGGCGCTGGCGCGCGGCCTCACCCGCCGGCCCGGGCCGGGCGGCTCCCGGGGGCTGGGGAGCTTCTGGGTCGACCTGATCCGCTCCCTCGTCTACGTGCTCCTGCCCGTCTCCATCGTGGCGGGCCTGGCCCTGGTGGCCATGGGCGTGCCGCAGACGCTGGCCGCCTACCGCGAGGTCACCACCGTCGAGGGCGCCAAGCAGGTCATCGCGCTGGGCCCGGTCGCCTCCCAGGAGGTGATCAAGATGTTCGGGACCAACGGCGGCGGCTTCTTCAGCGCCAACAGCGCCCACCCCTTCGAGAACCCCACCCCCCTCTCCAACCTGCTCCAGATGGTGCTCATCTTCACCATCCCGGCCGGCCTCACCTACACCTACGGGAGGATGGCGCGGGACACGCGCCAGGGCTGGGCGCTCATCGCGGCCATGGCGCTGCTCTGGTTCGGGGGCGTGGCCGCCACCTACCGGGCGGAGGCGGGCAGGAACCCCGCCCTGGCCTCCCTGGCCGTGGAGCAGGCGCCGGGGAACATGGAGGGCAAGGAGGTCCGCTTCGGGATCGCCGACAGCGCGCTCTTCGCCACGGTCACCACCGACGCCTCCTGCGGGGCGGTGAACTCCATGCACGACAGCTTCACCCCGCTCGGGGGGCTGGTGCCCATGGTGAACATCCAGCTCGGCGAGGTGATCTTCGGCGGCGTCGGCGCCGGCCTCTACGGGATGCTGGTGATGGTCATCCTCACCGTCTTCATCGCCGGCCTGATGGTGGGCCGGACGCCCGAGTACCTGGGGAAGAAGGTGGAGGGTCGGGAGATGAAGCTGGCCATGCTCTACGTGCTGGTGTTCCCGGCGGTGGTGCTGGTGCTCACCGCCTGGGCGGCGGTGGTGAAGCCGGGGATCGACGCGCTCGGCAACACCGGCCCGCACGGCCTCTCCGAGATCCTCTACGCCTTCTCCAGCGGCGCCGGCAACAACGGCTCGGCCTTCGCTGGCCTCAACGGGAACACGCCCTTCTGGAACGTGACGCTGGCGGTGGACATGCTGGTGGGCCGCTTCTTCATGATCATCCCGGCGCTGGCCATCGCCGGGTCGATGGTGGCCAAGAAGACGGTCCCGGCCGGGCCCGGCACCTTCCCCACCACCGGGATCACCTTCGTGGCCCTCCTGGTCTCGGTGATCCTCATCGTCGGGGCGCTCACCTACTTCCCCGCGCTCTCGCTCTCGCCGGTGCTCGAGCACTTCGCCGCGCTCGGCGGGAAGGTGTTCTAAGCCATGGCCTCCCGCAAGCAGAGGTCCGCCTCCCTCCTCGACCTCGCCCTCCTGCGGCCGGCCCTCGTGGCCAGCTTCCGGAAGCTCGACCCGCGCCTGGTGGCCAGGAACCCGGTGATGTTCGTGGTGGAGGTGGGCAGCGTGCTCACCACGCTCCTGTGGCTGCGCGACCGGGTCGTCCCCCCGGCCGGCGCCGCCCCGGGCTGGTTCACGCTCTCCGTCTCCCTCTGGCTCTGGTTCACGGTGGTCTTCGCCAACCTCGCCGAGGCGGTGGCCGAGGGGCGGGGCAAGGCCCAGGCCGACTCCCTGCGCCGGATGCGGCGCGAGGTGAGCGCCCGCAAGCTGGTGGGCGGCCGGGAGCAGTCGGTTCCGGCCTCCAGCCTGCGCAGGGGCGACGTGGTGGTGGTGGAGGCCGGGCAGATCATCCCCGGCGACGGCGAGATCACCGAGGGCATCGCCTCGGTGGACGAGTCGGCCATCACCGGCGAGTCGGCCCCGGTCATCCGCGAGTCGGGCGGGGACCGCTCCGCCGTGACCGGCGGGACCCGCGTGCTCTCCGACCGGATCGTGGTCCGGGTCACCGTCGACCCCGGCGAGTCGTTCCTGGACCGGATGATCGCCCTGGTCGAGGGCGCGGCCCGGCAGAAGACCCCCAACGAGATCGCCCTCCACATCCTCCTGGTCGGGCTGACCCTGATCTTCCTCTTCGCCTGCGTGACGCTGGTGCCCATGGCCGCCTACTCCGGGATCGGGCTCTCGGCCACCGCCATCGTGGCGCTCCTCGTCTGCCTCATCCCCACCACCATCGGCGGGCTCCTCTCGGCCATCGGCATCGCCGGCATGGACCGGCTCCTGCGCAAGAACGTCCTGGCCATGAGCGGCCGGGCGGTGGAGGCGGCCGGCGACGTGGACACGCTGCTCCTCGACAAGACCGGCACCATCACCCTGGGCAACCGGATGGCCACCGAGCTCCTCCCCGCGCCGGGGGTGAGGGTGGAGGACCTGGCCGACGCCTCCCAGCTCGCCAGCCTGGCCGACGAGACGCCCGAGGGGCGCTCCATCGTGGTGCTGGCCAAGGAGCGCTACGGCCTGCGCGGCCGCGAGGTGGGCGAGGACGGCCACCTCTTCATCAAGTTCAGCGCCCAGACCCGCATGAGCGGGGTGGACGTGGGCCAGCGCCAGGTGCGCAAGGGCGCGGTGGACGCGGTGGCGAAGCACGTGGCCGCCCTGGGCGGCGCCATGCCCAAGGGCGTCGAGGACGCGGCGGCGCGGATCGGCGACTCCGGCGGCACGCCGCTGGCGGTGTCGGACGGCGCGCGGGTGCTGGGTCTGGTGCACCTCAAGGACGTGGTCAAGGGCGGCATCAAGGAGCGGTTCGACCGCTTCCGGGCCATGGGGATCCGCACGGTGATGATCACCGGCGACAACCCCCGCACCGCCGCCGCCATCGCCCGCGAGGCGGGGGTGGACGACTTCCTGGCCGAGGCCACCCCCGAGGCCAAGCTCCGCCTCATCCAGGAGGAGCAGGCCAAGGGGAAGCTGGTGGCCATGACCGGCGACGGCACCAACGACGCCCCGGCGCTGGCCCAGGCCGACGTGGGGGTGGCCATGAACACCGGAACCCAGGCCGCCAAGGAGGCCGGGAACATGGTCGACCTCGACTCCAACCCCACCAAGCTCCTGGAGGTGGTGGAGGTCGGCAAGCAGCTGCTCATGACCCGCGGGACCCTCACCACCTTCTCCATCGCCAACGACGTGGCCAAGTACTTCGCCATCCTCCCGGCGCTGTTCGTGGCGGCCTACCCCGAGCTCAGGCCCCTCGACGTCATGCACCTCGCCTCGCCGTTCAGCGCCATCCTCTCGGCGGTCATCTTCAACGCCATCATCATCGTGCTGCTCATCCCCCTGGCCCTCCGGGGCGTGAAGTACCGCCCCCTGGGCGCGGCGGTGGTGCTCCGCCGTTCGCTCCTGGTGTACGGGGTGGGCGGGGTGATCGCCCCCTTCCTCGGCATCAAGCTCATCGACATGGCCCTCGCGGCCGCCGGCATCGCCTAGGAGGACGCCATGAGGAACGCCACCACCATGGAACGCGCCGCGGTCCCCGAGCCCGTGGCCAAGGCCCGGGAGCGGGGCTGGGCAGGGCTGTTCGAGGACCTGGCCCCCTCCATCCGCGCCGCCGCGGTGACCCTGGTCCTCACCGGGCTCGCCTACCCGCTCTTCCTGACCGGGCTGGCCCAGGTCCTCTTCCCGCGCCGCGCCGGCGGGAGCCTGGTCACCGACGCCCAGGGGAAGGTGGTCGGCTCCGAGCTCCTCGCCCAGGGCTTCCAGGGGCCCGGCTACTTCCACCCCCGGCCGTCCGCGGCAGGCGAGAAGGGCTACGACCCGCTCGCCTCCGGCGGCTCCAACCTCGGTCCCACCTCGAAGAAGCTCCGCGACCAGGCGGCGGCGACCCTTGAGGCGCTGGTGAAGGAGAACCCCGGGGCGAGCGGGCCGCCCCCGGTGGAGCTGGTGACCGCCTCGGGCAGCGGCCTGGACCCGGACCTCTCGCCGGAGGCTGCCCGATGGCAGGTGGCGCGGGTGGCCGCGGCCCGCCGGGTGGCGCCGGCGCGGGTCCAGGCGGTGCTGGACGAGCTCACCGAGGGCCGCGACCTGGGGATCCTGGGCGAGCCTCGGGTGAACGTCCTCCTGCTCGACCTGGAGCTGGACGCCCGCTTCGGCGCCCCGGCGGCCCCCCCCGCCAGCAGGTAGGACGGGGAGCGCCCGTGCAAGACCCCCAGGTCGGCGAGACGCTGGACCGGTTCCAGCTCATCGAGCTCCTCGCCCAGGGCGGGATGGCCTCGATCTTCCGGGCCAGGGATCTCGACTCCGGGGAGGAGGCGGTCCTCAAGATCCCCTACATGCAGTACGAGAGCGACGTGGTCTTCCACCAGCGCTTCCTCCGCGAGGAGGAGATCGGCCAGCGCATCCGCCACCCCGGTATCGTCCGGGTGCTCCCCGCGCCCGAGAGGAGCCGCCTCTACCTGGCCATGGAGTACGTCCCCGGCCGCTCCCTCGCCGAGGTGATGGCCGGGGAGCGGCCGCTCGCCACCGAGCGGGCGCTCTCCATCGCCAGCCAGCTCTGCGACGCCCTGGCGTGCCTGCGGGTGAACGGCGTCGTCCACCGCGACGTGAAGCCCTCCAACGTGCGGGTCCTGCCCTCGGGAGCGGTCAAGCTCCTCGACTTCGGCATCGCCCTGGACGAGGCGGCGCGGCGCCTCACCTGGTCCGGCCTCTCCCACGCGGTGGGCACGCCCGACTACATGGCCCCCGAGCAGATCCGGGGACGCCGCGGCGACGCCCGCACCGACGTGTACGCGCTGGGGACGCTGCTCTACGAGATGCTGACCGGGCACCTCCCCTTCGAGCCGGGCAGCACCACCGCCCTGCTCCACGCCAAGCTCCACGGCGAGCCCACCCCGCCCTCGGTCCACCGGCCCGGCCTGGACCCGGCGCTGGAGGCCATCGTCATGCGGGCCATCGCCCGCGAGCCGCGCCGCCGCTACGCGGGAGCGGCCGAGATGCTGGCGCACCTGCGCGCTCCGGCCGAGGCGCTCGTCCCCCCGCCGCTCGCGCCCGCCCCTCGCACGCCAGGCCAGCAGCGCCGGCGTGCGGTGGCGGCGCTCCTCTTCCTCTGCGCCGTGGCGGCCGGCCTCACCACGCTCGTGTTCCTGAGCTGAGGCCGTCGCCCTGCTCACCCGTCCGGGGGGGGCATCGCACACCAAACCGGGCCCCAGCTCATGTGTGGCGCGGCCGCGCCCTTGCAAAGTGCAATCGCGGCGCATGCCAGCCGGGTCGCTGCGGCAGACACCCTATGATTCCGGGCGCTCCGGCTGGTAGGTTCCGCCGTTCGTGCCGGGGCGCATCCCGGCAGGGATGGAGATATGAGCGAGAAGCAGCCGGCCCCGAGCGGCCAGCGCTCCTCCGGGGAGCAAGGAGAACCGGCGGCGGACCGGGGAGCCTCGCCGGACGAGCCGACCCGCTCGCGCCTGCGGCACATCCTCCTCGGTGCGCCGCGCGACATCGAGGACCCGCGTACCTACCACAGCATCGCGCTCATCGCCGTCCTGGCCTGGGTGGGGCTGGGGGCGGACGGGCTCTCCTCGTCGTCGTACGGCCCCGACGAGGCCTTCCGGGCGCTGGGCTCGCACACCTACCTGGCGGTCGCGCTGGGCCTGGCCACCGCGGTCACCGTCCTCGTCATCTCCCTCGCCTACTCGCAGATCATCAAGCGCTTCCCCTTCGGGGGCGGTGGCTACGTGGTCGCCACCCAGCTCCTCGGCCCGTCGGTGGGCGTGGTCTCCGGCTCGGCCCTGCTGGTCGACTACGTCCTCACCATCTCGGTCTCCATCGCCAGCGGCGGCGACGCCATCTTCAGCTTCCTCTCGCCGGCCCTGGCCGGCTGGAAGCTGCCGCTGGAGGCCCTCGCCATCCTGTTGCTGGTGGTCCTGAACCTCCGCGGGGTGAAGGAGTCGGTCTCGGTCCTGGCCCCCATCTTCGCCTTCTTCGTGGTCACCCACGCCCTGCTCATCTTCGGCGGCATCGGGTCCCACCTCACCGAGGTGCCGCGGGTCGCGGGTGAGGTGACGAGCGGGTTCCGCGCCGGCCTGGCGCAGGTGGGGGCGGTGGGGCTCTTCGCCGTCTTCGTTCGCGCCTACTCCATGGGCGCCGGCACCTACACCGGCATCGAGGCGGTCTCCAACGGCATCCAGATCATGCGCGAGCCGAAGGTGGCCACCGCGCGCCGGACCATGACCTACATGGCCATCTCGCTCTCGGTGACCGCCGGCGGGATCCTGGTCTGCTACCTGCTCTACCGCGCGTCGCCCACCGAGGGGAAGACGATGAACGCGGTGCTGCTGGAGAACTTCGCCAGCGCCTTCCACCCCGGCGGCCTGCCCCTGGGCCAGGTGTTCGTGGTGGCCACCCTGCTCGGCGAGGCGGCCCTGCTCTTCGTGGCCGCCCAGGCCGGCTTCATCGATGGCCCGCGGGTCATGGCCAACATGGCCCACGACTCGTGGCTGCCGCGCCGCTTCGGCCAGCTCTCCGAGCGGCTCAGCATGCAGGACGGCGTCCTGCTCATGGGCGGGGCCTCGCTGGTGACGCTCCTGGCCACCGGCGGCGACATCACCCATCTGGTGACGATGTACTCCATCAACGTCTTCGTCACCTTCTCGCTCTCGCAGCTGGCCATGCTCCGCTACTGGGTGCGGCAGCGCGGTCCGGGCCTGCGGCGCGGCCTGGCCGTCCACGGGGTGGCCCTGGTCCTCTGCCTCGCCATCCTGGCCGGCACGGTCTACGAGAAGGGCCAGCAGGGCGGCTGGGTCACCATCGTGGTGACCAGCCTCCTGGTCGGGCTCTGCTTCCTCATCCGCCGCCACTACCGCAGCGTGGCCGCCAGCCTCAAGCGGCTGGACGAGATCCTGGGCGCCCTCCCCGGCCCGACCAGCGCCGCGCACCCCGAGATCGACAAGAAGGCGCCCACGGCGGTGATGCTGGTGGGCGGCTACGCCGGGCTGGGCGTGCACGCCATCCTCACCGTGCAGCGCGTCTTCCCCGGGTTCTTCAAGAACTTCCTCTTCGTGTCGGTGGGAGTCATCGACTCCGCCACCATGAAGGGGATCGAGGAGGTCGACCACGTCCGGCAGCGGACCGAGGCCTCGCTCAAGCAGTACGTGGACCTGGCGCACCGGCTGCACCTGGCCGCCGACTTCCGCATGGAGGTGGGCACCGAGGCGGTGGCCACGGCCGAGGCGGTCTGTCGCGAGGTGGCCAAGGAGTTCCCCCGGGCCGTGTTCTTCGCCGGCAAGCTGGTGTTCCAGAAGGAGCGGATGTTCCAGCGGCTCCTCCACAACGAGACCGCCTACCAGCTCCAGCGTCGCCTCCAGTTCGCGGGCATGAACGCCATGGTGATGCCGGTGCGGGTCTTGGAGTAGGGCCCGGGGGATTCGAGGGCGATGCTCCGGACGCGCCTCGCCGCAGCGCTCCTCGCCCTGGCCGGCGCGCGAGCGGCCGGGGCGGTCTCCGACGCGCCGCTCTCGGTGGGCACGCCGGGCATCTTCCGCGGGCTCTTCCTGGAGATGCCCCTGGCCGACGCCCGCCGGGGGGACGCGGCCTCGCTGGACGTCCGCTGGTGGCTGGCCAACGACTGGTCGGTGCCGAGCACGTTCACCAAGGACGGACACGCGGTGCAGGTCCAGCAGGACGCGCAGACCGACGTGCTCCAGCTCTCGGCCACCCTGCCCTGGTCGCGGCTGGGCGGGCAGGCCTGGCTCTCCCGGGTGCGGACCGCGGCAGACCTTCGGCTCATGGAGCGGTGGGGCGGCTGGACCGACACCCCCATCGAGCGGTGGCACCGCCTGATCGGCGCCTGGAGCTTCCTGCGCGATCGCTACCCCCCGGACGCCGTCCACATCCGGCTCTCCGAGGACGGCGGGCCCACGCTGGCGCGCATCGACCACGCCCAGCCGGCCCTCTCCGACCTGGCCCTCCGCACCCAGGCCACGCTGCTCGAGGGCGGGGCCCGCCCCGACGGCGAGCCCGGCTGGGCGGTGGCGGCCCGCGGCGACCTCAAGCTGCCCACCGGCCGGCTGGCGGTGATGGGCGGCTCGGAGGGCGTCGATGCCGGCCTGGGCCTGGCCACCACCCTGGCGCCCACGCCCTGGTTCACCTTCCACGGCATGGGTGCGCTGCGCTACGTCTCGCCCCTGCCCCACGGCTTTCCCCTCCGGGTCGAACCGGTGCAGTGGGGGCTCGATCTGTCCCTGGTGGCCCGGCTGCACCGGCTGGTGGCCCTGCTCCTCGAGGACCGGCTCTCCTCCTCGCTGTTCCAGGGCGGCTGGTCGCTCCCGCCGGGCACCGAGGAGCCGGAGGCGACCGCCTACTACACGCTCTTCAAGCCCTACAACCAGATCTCCGGCGGGCTGCGCCTCGGGGAGGCGACCGTCTTCTTCTGCGAGGACTTCACCCCCGGTGGACGGGTCCACGGGGATCCCGGGCCGAGGTGGTTCTACAACTCCAACTCGCCCGACGTGGTGCTGGGGGTGGCCTGGGCCCGGCGGCTGTGAGCCGCGAGGGTGGCCGGCGCCGAGCGCGCTCCGCTGCGACCTGGCCGGGGTCGACCTCCCGTGCGCCTCACCTGCCCGCGGCCCGCACCGGCGCCGGCTCGATCGTGGGCAGCAGGGCGGTGAGGAGGCCGATGGCCGGCAGGAAGGCGCAGGTGCGGTAGACCGCCTCGATGCCCATCCGATCGGCCATCCGGCCGAGCAGCGCCGCCCCCAGGCCGCCCACCCCGAAGGCCAGCCCGAAGAAGAGCCCGGCCACCGTGCCCACGCGGCCGGGCATGAGCTCCTGCGCGTACACCACGATGGCGGAGAAGGCCGAGGAGAGCACCAGGCCGATGATCACGCTCAGCACCGCGGTCCAGAAGAGGTCGGCGAAGGGCATGAGGAGCGTGAACGGCAGCACCCCGAGGATGGAGACCCAGATGACGGCGCGGCGCCCGACGCGGTCGCCGATGGGACCGCCGGCGAGCGTGCCTGCGGCGACCGAGCCCAGGAAGAGGAAGAGCAGCATCTGGGCGGTCCGGACCGGGACGTGGAAGCGGGCGATGAGGAAGAAGGTGTAGAAGCTGGTGAGGCTGGAGAGGTACAGGTACTTGGAGATCACCAGCGCCACCAGCACCGCCGTGGCGCCGGCCACCCGCCCCCGCGGCAGTGCGGCCGCCGAGGAAATGGCCGCGGCCCCGCCGCCGCGCCGCCCGGCGTACCAGCGCCCCACCCCGGCCAGCACCAGCGCCGCGGCCAGGGCCACCGGCGAGAACCAGGCCAGGCTGCGCTGCCCGAAGGGAAGGATGAGGAGCGCCGCCAGGAGCGGTCCCAGCGCCGAGCCGGCGTTGCCGCCCACCTGGAAGACCGACTGCGCCAGGCCGTAGCGCCCGCCCGAGGCCATCCGGGCCACCCGCGACGACTCCGGGTGGAACACCGCCGACCCGAGTCCCACGCAGGCCACCGCCCCCAGGACGAAGGGGAAGCTCGGGGCCACCGAGAGCAGCGCCAGCCCGGCGAAGGTGAAGCACATGCCGACGGCCAGCGACCAGGGCAGCGGGCGGCGATCGGTGTACAGGCCCACCACCGGCTGGAGCAGCGAGGCGGTGAGCTGGGCGGCCAGGGTGATGAGCCCGATCTGCCCGAAGTCGAGGGCGTAGGCCGCCTTGAGGATGGGGTAGACGGCGGGGATGACCGACTGCAGCATGTCGTTCAGGAAGTGGCAGAAGCTCACCGCCGCGAGCACGGGGAACACCGTCCGCCCGTCCCCGCGGCGGGCGTGAACCGCCGCGGATCCGCCGCCCTCCGCTGCCGCTTCCTGTCGCGCCATCCGCTTGCCGTCCTCTCCCCCGGGCGCCAGGCACCCGCCTGCCCGCGCCCGATGTTCAAGCCCAAGTCCGGCGCGGACGCAAGGCCTCCTGGCTGGCGGGGCCGGGAGCCGTCCGGGCGGCCAAGCCTCTGGCACCCGGGTGGGACCCGGCAGGGGCCCGGCCGGCCTTCATTCACGACGGGTCACAGGAGATCGGCTCTGGCGAGCGAGGGGAGGCCGGGCGGACACCGGCCGGCGTGCGACGCCGCACGCGCCCCGCGGGAGGGCGGGCCCGCGGCCCCGGAGTCGGCGCCGGTCCCCTGGGCCGCGAACGGGACGAGTCGCCGCACTTGGTGCCGGCCAGCGGCGGGGAGCAGACCCTCGTGCCTCCCGCCGGCCACCCGCAGGCCGGGTCCGCCTGGGCTGGCGCCGGCGTCGTGCGCCGCCTAGAAACCCCACCCACCAAGCGAGGAGTCGACATGAGACGATACCTGCTCGCCGTTGCGGTTCTCGCCATCCCCCTGGCCGGCCCGGCCCGGGCCGAGGGCGACTCGGGGTTCCAGGCGCTCCAGGCGCTGTCCGGCAGCTGGGTGGGCGTGGCTCGCCAGGGGAGCCGGCGCGCCATGGCCACCCGCGCCACCTTCCGCGTGGTCTCGGGCGGATCGGCGGTGATGCTCACCACCGACCCGGGCACGCCCCACGAGATGGTCACGCTCTTCCACGAGGACGACGGCACCCTCATGGCCACGCACTACTGCGCCGCCCAGAACCAGCCCCGCTTCCGGGCCCGGCCCAGCGAGGACGGCAAGACCCTGGTGTTCGAGTTCGTGGACGGCACCAACCTCGGCGCGCACCCGGGGAGGATGCAGCGGCTGGTCATCACCCTGCCCGACCGCGACCACCAGGTGCAGGAGTGGACCTACCGGGAAGGCGAGGCGGAGAGCACGGCGCGCTTCGAGCTGCACCGGAAGGGATAGCGGCCCGGGCCCCCCCCCCGGCGCTCCCGGAGCCCGGCACCGCCTCCCCGAGGCGCTCGTCGGGGAGCCCCGGGGACGCTAGACTCCCCGGCGCATGACCACCGCCTCCGCCCTGCTCCTGGCAGCGCTGGCCGCGACGCCCGCGGCCCTCGCGGCCCACGGTCCCGACGACCTGGCCGACGACTACCCCCGGGCGCTGGCGCGGGCGCGGGAGCGGCACGTCCCCATCCTGGTCGACGTCTGGGCTCCGTGGTGCCCGTCCTGCCGCTTTATGCAGGGGTTCGTCCTCCGCGATCCAGCCCTGGCGGGTCTCACCCGGCGCGTGGTCCGGCTGGAGGTGAACACCGAGCTCCCCGCCAACGCTCCCTTCGTCGAGCAGTTCCCCATCGATGCCTGGCCGTCCCTGCTGGTCATCGATCCGGACGCGGAGCGGGTGGCGGTTCGCTGGGTGGGGGCGGCCACGGTGGCGGAGGTGGAGCGAGTGGTTCGCGAGGGGGAGCGGGCGCTCCGGGCGGCCGCGGCCGGCCGGGCCGAGGAGGCCTTCACGCGGGCGGGGCAGCTCATGGCCGAGCGCCGCTACCCGGAGTCGGCCGCCGCCTACCAGGAGGCCCTGTCCGCCGGCGGGCGCGGCTGGGGCCGGCGGTCGCTCGCGGCCGAGCTGCGCGTGCAGGCGCTCACCTTCGCCCGGGATGCGGCGGCCTGCGCCGCCGGGGCGCGCCAGGCGGCGCCGCTGCTCGAGGGGGGCCCGCGGGCGCGGGTCGCGGCCGAGGGGCTCGCCTGCGCGGCCGAGATCGAGGACCCGGCGGCGCGCCACCGGGCGGTGGGCCAGCTCGAGCCGCTGGCGCGCGCCGCGCTCCGCGGCGGGGCGCTGCTCGCCGACGATCGCTCGGGCGTGCACGAGGCGCTGCTCGAGGCCCGCGAGGCGGAAGGCGACGAGGCGGGCGCCAAGGTCGAGGCGCGGCGCTGGCTCGCCTTCCTGGAGGACGCCGCCCGGCGGGCGCCGGGCCCGCTGGCCCGCTCCGCCTTCGACTCGGCCCGGGCGGCCGCCGCCACCCGGCTGGGAGAGCCGGCGCGGGCCCTGCCGGCGCTGCTCGCCTCGACCCGCGACCTGCCGGACGACTTCGCCCCGCAGGCCTCCCTGGCCTCGCTCTACCTGGCGCTGGAGCGGCCGGAGGAGGCGCTCGATGCCAGCAGCAGGGCGCTGGCGCTGGCCGAGGGACCGCGGCGGGTGCGGGTCTTGGTGGTCCGGGCCCAGGCGCAGGCGGCGCTGGGGCGCAAGGACGAGGCCCGCGCCACGCTCTCCGAGGCGGTGCGGGCCGGCGAGGCCTTCCCCGAGGCGCTCCGCCCCAACACGCCGCTGGCCCAGGCGCGGAAGCTCCTGGCCCAGATCGACGAAGGGTGAGGCCGAGCCAGGCGATCAGCAGGGGTACAGGCTCTGGGTGAACCACCACCGCCCGGCGCGCTGCTCGAAGCAGAACGGCGTCCCGGGGGTGGCGGCGTCCCGGGTGCGGAACTCCAGGCAGGGGATGCCCACCTCCGAGCGCGGGTCGCTCTGGAACGAGACCACCGCGGCGATCTCCTTGGCCGAGGCGAAGAGCGCCCGGAGGGAGGCCGGCTGACCCGGTGGCGCCGGCGCGCCCGGACCACCGAAGAGGACCGCGTGCAGCCAGCTCCCCTCGGCGCGGAGGTCGCGCTCCACGTGCGCCCGCGGCACCAGCCGGTCGCCGCAGCGGAGCCCCTCGGGCGGTACCCGGGCCAGGAGCGCAGCCACGTCCCCGGCCTGGATCTCGCGCTGGATGCGGCCGGCCAGGCGCAGGACCTGCCTGGCCACCTCGGCGCGGCGCTCCTCCAGGGCCGGGTCGGCGGGCGCCCTGCCGGGGTCGGCCGGCGGGGCCAGCAGGAGGAGGGCGAGGAAGGGCGAGAGCAGCGGGGTATCCTCAGCGGATCCTATAGCGCAGCAGGTGCGTCTCGAGCGAGCCGTTCCACAGCCGGTGGTCGACCTCGGGCCGCAGGGGGATGGCCCGCTCGAGCAGCGGGTTCCCGGAGAGGAGCACCACCGTCCACCCGCGGTGGCGGGCCAGCATCTCGGCCAGCCCCCGGTAGAAGCCGGCCAGCTTCCGCGTGGCCACCACCGCCTCGCCGCCGGACCGGGCCTCCGCGCCCCGCCCCCGGGGGCCCAGCCGCTCGCCGTAGGGCGGGTTCGAGACCAGGGTGCCCTCGGCGGCGATGGGCGCGAGGTCCCGGGCGTCGGCCTGGGAGATCTCCAGATCCTCGAGCACGCCCGCCGCGCCGGCGTTGCGCCGGAGCGCCTCGAGGGCCCGGGGGTGGCCGTCGCGGGCGACGATGAGCGCGGGAGCGCGGGGCAGCGCCGCCGCCCGGGCCTCGGCCTTCATCCGGTCCCACTGCGACTGCGGGCCGCCGCGGTAGGCCGGCCAGCGCTGGAATCCGAAGGCCCGGCCCAGGCCCGGGGCGATGCGGCGGGCCCGGAGCGCCTGCTCGATGGCCAGCGTGCCCGACCCGGCCATGGGGTCGACGAAGGGCAGCGCCAGGTCCACCCCGCCCAGCGCCAGGATCGCCGCCGCCAGGGTCTCCTTGAGCGGGGCCTCGGTGGTCACCGCCCTGTAGCCGCGGCGGTGCAGCGGTGCCCCGGCCAGGTCGAGCGAGAGGGCGGCCTGGTCGCGGTGGAGGTGCAGCACGATGCGGACGTCGGGGTCCTTGGGGTCGACGTCGGGTCGCGCCCCCAGGACCGCGCGCAGCGCGTCCACCGCCGCGTCCTTCACCTTGAGGGCCACGAACCCGGAGTGGGTGAGCGCCGAGGAGGAGACGGTGGCCTCCACGGCCAGGGTGGTGCGAGTGGTGAGCCAGTCCTGCCAGGCCACCGCCCGGGCCCCCTGGTACAGGGCCTCGGCGTCGGGGGCGGGGAAGCGGGCCAGCTCGACGAGCATGCGCATGGCGCACCGCGAGTGGAGGCAGGCGCGCATGCCGGCCTCGAGCTCCCCCTCGAAGGAGACCCCGCCCCGGTCGCCCCGCACGCCGGCCAGCCTCAGGGAGGCGAGCTCGCGGCGGAGGGCGCCCTCGGTGCCCCGGGCGCAGGTGGCGAAGAAGCGCATCCCTCAGCTCGGCACGGCGCTGGCCCACACCTGCGCGCCCTCGAAGACGCCGATCCGGATCGACCCCTTGGCGCCGCGCTTGGCGATGTACATGAGCTCGTCGGCGCGGGCGGTCAGCTCGTCCACGTCGCGGGGTGGCACCAGGAACACCGCCGCGCCCACCGAGAAGCCGATGGACTCCTCCCCCTGCCGGGTGGCGGCCAGGAGCGTGCCCCGGACGCGCGAGAGGATGGCCTCGGCGGTGGCGGCGTCGGTCTCGGGGAGGATGAGCCCGAACTCGTCGCCCCCCAGCCGCGCCACGGCGTCGACCGCCCGCGTGGCGCCGCGCAGCGTCTGGGCCACGGTCACCAGCAGCTCGTCGCCCCGGGCGTGGCCCAGCCGGTCGTTCACGTGCTTGAAGTCGTCCAGGTCGACGTAGGCCACGGTGAGGGGCCGCCCGTGCCGCCGGGCCCGCTCCAGCTCCAGGGCCGCCGCCTCGAAGAAGGCCCGTCGGTTGGCGATCCGGGTCAGGGCGTCGGTCCGGGCCAGGAGCTCCTCCGCCAGCAGGCGGCCCTTGAGCGCCGACAGGGTGACCACCAGCGAGAGGGCGGTGCCGAGCAGCATGAGGCCGTTCCAGCAGAGGGCTGCCACCGCCAGGTCGCCGGCGTGGTGCTGGGCCCGGTAGAGCAGGTCGGCAACGGTGGAGGCCAGCGCCGAGATGACCGCCAGGCCGATCCCGGCGCGCAGCGAGGCGAACCAGGTCCCCAGGCCGATGGGGGCGAGGTAGAAGAGGATGAGGAGGAGCTCGGGGCGGGTCAGGTAGTCGGCCACCCCGACGCAGAGGACCATGCCCAGGGCGCTCGCGAACCAGCCGCCCGGGGTGAGCGCCGGGGTGCGCGGCCCCTCGCCCTCTGGCGCCGGGAGGGGCCACGGATCGGTCCGGGCCAGGGCCTCGGGGGCCGGATGCGGGACCGGGTCGGGCACTTCCCGCCATCCTACCTCGGGGGGTGTACCCCTGTACCAGCCCGGGCTTCCCCGGCCAGAGGTGACGCCTTCACCATTCCGTCCCCGGAGCGCCATGGTCCCGACACCGGGTTCGGTGTAGAGCTTCCTCCCGTGACGGCCGTACTCCTGGTCGACGACGAGCGAGACCTCCTGTCCCTGCTGGACTTCAACCTACGGGCGGCGGGGTTCGAGACCCTGCTGGCCACCACCGGGGAGCAGGCGCTGGCCCACCTGCGACGGCGCGTCCCCGACCTGGTGCTGCTGGACGTGATGCTCCCGGACATCTCCGGGACGGAGATCTGCCGCCAGCTCAAGGGCAACCCCCGCACCAAGCACGTCCCGGTGGTGATGCTCACCGCCAAGGGCGAGGAGGTCGACCGGGTGGTGGGCTTCGAGATCGGCGCCGACGACTACGTCACCAAGCCCTTCAGCGTCCGCGAGCTGGTGCTGCGCTTGCGGGCGGTGCTGCGGCGCTCGGGGAGCGCGCGGGGCCACGAGCAGCCGCCCGAGTCGGTGGGGCCCATCCGCGTGGACGTGGACGCCCACCGCGCCTTCGTGGACGGCGCCGAGGTCCAGCTCACCCCCATCGAGTTCAAGCTGCTCACCACCCTCATGGCCCGGCTGGGCCGGGTCCAGTCGCGCGAGCAGCTCCTCGAGGACGTCTGGGAGATGTCGGCCGAGGTCGAGACCCGCACCGTCGACACCCACGTGAAGAGGCTCCGCGAGAAGCTCGGCTCCGGGCGGGACCTGCTGGAGACGGTGCGGGGGATCGGCTACCGCCTGGTCGACCCCGCCGAGAGGAAGTGAGCGACCGTGCTGGCGCGCACTCCCCTGAGCGCCGCCATCCGCGCGCTGCGCAGCGAGCTGGCGGGAGGCCCCCGGGCCGACCTGGGCCGGGACCTGGCCGAGCTGGAGCGGCTCCTGGCCGAGCGCGAGCTCCGGCGCCACGCGGCCATCCGGGATCCCGCCGAGCAGGAGCTGCTCTCGGCCCTGCCCGACGCCGCCGCGCTGGTGGACCGGGACGGCGTGGTCCGCCTGGCCAACGCTGCCTTCGACGCCCTGGCCCCGGGCTCCCGGGCCAGCGGCCTCACGCCGCTGGAGGTGATCCGGAGCGCCGAGCTGGCCGAGGCGGTCCGCCGCGCCCTGGAGGGGACGCCGCGGCGGCTGGAGGTCGTGCTCCAGCACCACGCCTACCTGGCCAACCTGGCTCCTCTGCTCCGGGGCGAGGTCCTCCTGCTCCTGCGCGACGTCACCGACGCCAAGCGGGCCGAGGCCACGCGGCGCGACTTCGTGGCCAACGCCAGCCACGAGCTGCGCACGCCCATCTCCGCCATCCGCGCCGCCGCCGAGACGCTGCAGGGCGGGGCCCTGGCGGACCCGGCCTCGGCCACCCGCTTCGTGGACATCATCGTGCGCCACGCCGAGCGGCTCTCGCGGCTCACCCAGGACCTGCTCGACCTCTCCCGCATCGAGTCGCGCCAGTGGAAGCTGCAACCGGTGCCGGTGGAGGTGGGGCCGGTGGCCAGGCAGGTGCTCGACCTGCTCGCCGCCCCGGCCCGGGAGAAGTCCCTGGAGCTGGCGCTGACGCTGCCCGAGGGCGTGCGGGTCCAGGCCGACCCGCGTGCCCTGGAGCAGGTGCTGGTCAACCTGGTGGAGAACGCGGTCAAGTACACCAGCACGGGCGGGGTGACGGTGAGCGCCGCGCGCGACGGCGCCGCCTGGATCGTGGCGGTGCAGGACACCGGCACCGGCATCGAGCGCCACCACCTGCCGCGCATCTTCGAGCGCTTCTACCGCGTGGATGCCGGCCGCTCCCGCGATCAGGGCGGCACCGGGCTGGGCCTGGCCATCGTCAAGCACCTGGTGCAGGGGATGGGCGGCGAGGTGGGGGTGGAGAGCGGCGCCGGCGGCAGCCGCTTCTGGGTGCGGCTGCCCGCGGCATAGGCGGCCGTCGCCGTCTGCACCCCACAAAGAAAGACCCCGCCGCCCGGAGCAGGTCCGGGCGACGGGGCGGGAGAGCCAGGCGTGGCCCGGCCGTGCCTCAGAACACGTACTGTCCCCAGACGCCGATCTCCTGGTAGGTGCCGTTCTTCCCGGCCACCGCCGAGCCGACGGTCCCGTTGGAGGTGGAGACGGTGCCCGACTGCACCTGCTCGTACTTGAAGACCAGCGCCAGGTCGACGGGCTTGGCAGCCTTGTAGTCCAGGCCGACGTTGAAGTAGCTGTCCTTCAGCTTCGGGGTGGTGTCCTTCTTGGGCTGGAAGTAGTCGTAGCGGCCGAAGATCGCCACCGGGTCGAAGTTGTAGGACGCCCAGGCCGAGACGCCCAGCGACTTGTCGGTCTTGGCGGTGCTGCTGGTGACGATGGCCTTGTCGTAGTTCTGAGCCAGCAGGCCGCTCACCCCGAGGCGGAGCGGACCGCCCACCCAGGCCACCACGGCGTCGTAGCGGGTGGCGTTCCGGGGCGTCTTGGTGCCGACCACGTCCTGGCCCAGGGTGCCGGCCTGGCCGGCCACCGCCACGGTGAGCTCCTTCACCGGGTTCACCGCCACGCGCCCCTCGACCGTGGGCGCACGGGTCCGGGTGGGGTCGCTGTAGCCGCGGCCGTTCACCACCGAGAACGCGTAGGAGGCCATCCCCTCGGCGAGCTTCCCGCCGGCGTGAAGGCCCCAGTCGGCGGAGGCGCCGAGCTTGACCCGGTCATCGAGGACGTTCTCGACGAAGCGGTACCCGTACAGGTCCTCCAGGAACGGGAACCAGGGCATATCGGCCGACCCGGCCCGGAGCACCAGCTCGGGCGCCACGGTGGCCTGGAGGTAGGCGTTCTTCACGAACACGTCGTACTTGCCGTTGGTCTCGTTGCCCACGTCGGTGCGGAAGCGGGCGGCCCAGACCTCGTCGAAGGTGTGGTCGAGGGTGAGGTAGAAGCGCTTGATGTCGAACGAGGTCCCGTTGCTCTTGTCGGCGGCGGCGCTGGTGCCGTTGTCCTTGTTCTCGCGGTAGGTGAAGTCGACAAAGGCCTTGCCCGAGAAGGTGGTGCCCGGCTCGGCAGCGCGGGCGGCGAGCGCGGCGAGGGCCAGGGCGGATGCGACTACGTGCCGGATGGTCATGGTTCCGTCTTCTCCCGTGGCGGAGGGCCGCCAGCGTGGCCCGGCGCACCGTGCGCCGGGGTCGCGGCTCCTTGGGTGGCCGTGAACGGGGAGCAGGCTAGTGAGCAGGCGTGTCGAGGCCGTGACGGCGAGGGCACGATCGTGTGGCCCCGTTGCCTGGACGCAGAAACGAGACCGATTCGCCTCGCGCCCGTCACCGAGGCGGCGCTACTTGAGAGCCTCACACCGACCTACGGGAGTGCACGGACATGAAGAGGTTCCTTCTCACCGCCGCGGCAGGGATGGCCCTGGCCACGTCGGCCGCCGCCGCAGACAGCCTGCTCATCAATGGTGCCGGGGCCACCTTCCCCTTCCCACTCTACTCGAAGTGGTTCTCGGAGTACCAGAAGCTGAACCCCGCCATGCAGTTCAACTACCAATCGATCGGGTCGGGCGGCGGGATCCAGCAGATCACCAACCACACGGTGGACTTCGGCGCCTCCGACGCCCCCATGAACGAGGAGGAGCTGGCCAAGATCCCGGGCATCGTCCACATCCCCACCGTGCTGGGAGCGGTGGTGGTGACCTACAACGTCGACCTCCCCTCGCTCCGCCTCACGCCCGAGACCCTCGCCGGGATCTTCCTCGGCAAGGTGACCAAGTGGAACGACCCGGCCCTGGCGGCCGTGAACCCCGGCGTGAAGCTGCCCGACACCGCCATCGCGGTGGTCCACCGCTCGGACGGCTCGGGCACGACCAACATCTTCACCGACTACCTCGCCAAGGTCTCGTCGGACTGGAAGAGCACGGTCGGCGCGGGGAAGAGCGTCAAGTGGCCGGTCGGCCTGGGCGCCAAGGGGAACGAGGGCGTGACCGGGATCGTGAAGCAGACCCCGGGCGCGATGGGCTACGTCGAGCTCGCCTACGCCAACCAGAACAAGCTCCCCATGGCCGAGCTCAAGAACCACGACGGCGTCTTCGTGAAGCCGACCATCGCGGGCACCTCCGCCGCCGCCGCCGGGGTGGACATGCCGGCCGACTTCCGCGTCTCCATCACCGACGCCAAGGGCAAGGACGCCTACCCCATGGCCTCCTTCACCTACCTGCTCGTCCCCAAGGACCTCCCCGACGCCGCCAAGGGGAAGGCGCTCGTGGACTTCCTCTGGTGGGCCGTGCACGACGGCCAGAAGTTCGCCGAGCCGCTCGACTACGCCCCCCTCCCCGCGCAGGTGGTCAAGATGGTCTCGGACAAGGTCCAGGAATTCACCACGCAAGGGAAGAAGGTCGCCCTGACCCACTGAGGGCTCCCTCCCGGCGGCGCGACGGTGCCCCCCCGAGGGCCCGCCGCGCCGCGACCGTGACGAAGGCCCCGAATCGCCACCCTCGCGTCACGCGGTCGCCACGAACGGAAGCTACTCACGCTAGCCCGAGAGGAACTTGAAGACCGTGCTCGATTCCACCGAGAAGAGCGTGGGCGTGGGCTCCGGTGCTCTTCTGGCGGGCCCGACGGAGGAGCGACGGGGCCCGAGCTACGGCGATCGCGTCTGGGCCGGCTTGATGGTGGCGCTCGGCGGCTCGATCCTGGTCGCGGCCGGGCTCGTGCTGCTCATGCTCTACCGCCTGGCCCGCCCGCTGGGCGCGGTGGTCTCCCCGCTCGCCTTCCTGTCCGGCAGCGACTGGGACCCGATGTCGAACGCCTTCGGGGCGCTCCCCTTCATCTACGGGACCGTGGTGACGAGCGTGCTGGCCATGCTGGTCGCCGTCCCGGCGTCGGTGGGAATGGCCGTGTTCCTCGTGGAGATGGCGCCGGCCTGGGTGCGGCCGGTCGTCTCCTTCCTCATCGAGACGTTGGCGGCCATCCCCAGCGTCGTCTACGGCCTGTGGGGCCTGTTCGTGCTCGTCCCCTGGCTGCGCGGCTCGGTGGAGCCCTTCCTCGGGAAGGCGTTCGGGTTCCTGCCGCTCTTCCAGGGCCCGCCCATCGGCCTCGGCTATCTCGCGGCCGGCCTGGTCCTGGCGGTGATGATCCTGCCCACCATCGCCTCGGTCTCGATCGAGGTGCTGAAGACCGTGCCCGTACCGCTGCGCGAGGGCGCGCTGGGGCTGGGCGCCACCCGCTGGGAGGCAATCCGGATGACGGTGCTCCCCTACGCGCGGAACGGCATCCTGGGCGGGTCGCTGCTCGGACTGGGTCGGGCCCTGGGCGAGACCATGGCCGTGACCATGGTGATCGGGAACTCGCCCAGCATCCGCGCCTCGCTCTTCGCCCCCGGCTACACGCTCCCCGCCGTCATCGCCAACGAGTTCGCGGAGGCGACGGGGGCCGTCCAGATCGGAGCCCTGGCCGGCCTGGGGCTGGTGCTCTTCGGCCTCTCGGTGGTGCTGAACGCCGTGGCGCGCCTGCTGGTCCAGGGCGTGGCCCGTGGACCCAAGCGGAGGCGTGCGTGACCCTGCTCTGGCGACGCCTCGCGAACCACCTGGCGACCGCGCTGGCCGCCGCAGCGGTGCTCGTCGCCGTGATCCCGCTCGCCTCGCTGTTCTGGCTCGTCCTCTCCAACGGCGTGGCCGGCCTCTCCCTGCAGTTCTTCACCAGCCGGCCCTTGCCGGTGGGGGAGCAGGGCGGCGGCGTCGGCAACGCCATCGTCGGGACCCTCTACATGGTGGGGATCGCCTGCGTCTTCGGGCTGCCGATCGGGGTGGGGGCCGGCGTGTACCTGGCCGAGCGGGGCGACACCCGCGTCGGCCGGGTCGTCCGCTTCACCTCGGAGGTGATGTCCGGCATCCCCTCCATCGTGGTGGGCATCGTGGCCTACGGCCTCATCGTGGTGCCCATGAGGCGGTTCAGCGCCCTGGCTGGCGGCGTGGCGCTGGCGCTGCTCATGGTGCCGACGCTGGCCCGTACCACCGAGGAGCTGGTGCGCCTCGTCCCCCACGCGCTCCGGGAAGCATCGCTGGCGCTGGGGGTGGCCCAGTGGAAGACCAGCCTGAGGATCATCCTGCGGACCGCCCTGGGGGGGATCGTGACCGCCATCCTCCTGTCGGTGGCCCGCGCCGCCGGCGAGACCGCCCCGCTCCTCTTCACCGCCCTGAACAACCAGTACTGGAACTTCCGTCCGGACCAGCCCACCGCCTCCCTCACCGTCCAGATCTTCAACTACGCCATCAGCCCCTACGAGGACTGGCACCGCAAAGCCTGGAGCGCGGCCCTCGTGCTGCTGATCTTGGTCGGGCTCCTCGACCTCCTGGCCCGCTTCCTGGCCCGCTCCCGGCTCTCCCGGAAACGATGACCCCCTCCGCCAAGCTCTCCGTCTCCGGCCTCAACGTCTGGTTCGGCTCCAGCCACGTGCTCCACGACGTGTCGCTGGACATCGCCCCGCTCTCGGTCACCGCCATCATCGGCCCCTCCGGATGCGGGAAGTCCACCTTCCTGCGCTGCCTCAACCGGATGCACGAGGTCGACCCCAGCGCGCGCATGTCCGGGAGGATCCAGCTCGACGGGCGGGACGTCTACCGGGGTGACGTGGATCCGGTGCAGCTGCGCCGGCGGGTGGGGATGGTCTTCCAGCGCCCCAACCCGTTCCCGACCATGTCGGTGTTCGACAACGTCGCCGCCGGGCTCCGCCTCAACCGGATCAGGGGCAACTACGCCGAGACCGTGGAGGCCTGCCTTCGCCGGGCGGCGCTGTGGGACGAGGTGAAGGACCGCCTCCAGGAGAGCGCGCTGGGCCTCTCCGGCGGGCAGCAGCAACGGCTGTGCATCGCCCGGGCGCTGGCGGTGGAGCCGGAGGTGGTGCTCATGGATGAGCCCGCCAGCGCGCTCGACCCCATCGCCACCACCAAGATCGAGGAACTGGTGCACGAGCTGAAGGAGCGTTACACCATCGTCATCGTCACCCACAACATGCAGCAGGCGGCGCGCGTCTCCGACCAGACCGCCTTCTTCTACATGGGGAACCTGGTGGAGGTGGGTACCACCGAGCAGATCTTCACCAACCCCAAGGAACAGCGGACCGAGGACTACGTCACCGGCAAGTTCGGGTAGGCCTCTCGGAAGAGGACGGAGGAGCGACGGGATGGTCACCACCCACACCGACAAGTCGTACGAGCGGGAGCTGGTCGAGCTGCGCGAGCGGCTACTGGAGATGGGCGGGCGAGTCGAGGCCGCCATCGCCAGCAGCGTCCGGGCCGTCATCGAGCGCGACGCGGCCCTGGCCGAGCGGGTGAAGGTCCAGGACCGCGAGATCAACCGGATGGAGGTGGACATCGACGGGGCCTGCCGCCGCCTCCTGGCCCTGCGCCAGCCGGCTGCCTCCGACCTGCGCTTCATCACCACCGCGCTCAAGATCGTCACCGACCTGGAGCGGATGGGCGACCTGGCGGTCAACGTCTCCGAGCGCGCCCTGGAGCTGGCGCAGGTGCCGGCGCTGGGACCGCTGCACGACCTGACCAAGCTGGCCGAGCTCTCCGAGAGCCAGCTCAAGCGGGCGCTCGACGCCTTCGTGGCCCGCGACGTGGAGAAGGCCGAGCAGGTGATGCACGGGGACGAGATCCTCGACAGCCTCTACCTCAAGATCTTCAACTCCCTCCTGGCCCTGATGATGGAGGACTCGAGCAACATCCGCCGGGCCACCTCGGTGATGTTCGCCGCCAAGTACCTGGAGCGCTTCGGGGACCACGCCATCAACCTGGCGGAGATGGTGGTCTACATGGTCCGCGGCACCGACGTCCGGCACCCCAAGAGCCGGGCCCCGGAGGAGCTCAAGGACGGCAAGTAGCCGGTCCCGGCTCCCCGTCCGCGGCCTCCCCCGCCGCCGGGAAGGCCGCGAACCCGGTCAAGAGCTCGCCGGCCAGGTAGCGCATCCAGGCGGGCTCCCGGGGGCGTCGGACGCGGAGCGGGTCGTTCCGCGCTGGGTCTCCCGGGTGGGCCAGGTCCAGGCGGAACCGCTCCACCCGCCGGCCGCGGTGGAGCAGGGTGATCTCGTCGCCGTCGACCGCCTCGACCAGGGCCACGTGGGTGATGGGCCCGGCCCCGTCGCGGCGCTGGCGGCCGGTGGTGCCCTGGAAGAAGGCCAGGTCGCCGGGTCGGGGGAGGGCCACCGGCTGCCCCGCGTCGTGCAACGCCTGCGAGCGGTTGCGGCGCGGGGGCAGCGCTGGCCTCAGCCCGGCGGTGCGGTAGGCGAGGAGGACGTAGCCGGAGCAGTCGAGCCGCGGACGTCGGCCGACGAGCTCGCGGGCCCGTTCGAGGACGGCGGCGCGGACCGCCTCGCCGGGTGCGGCCGGGCAGCGCGGCGGCGGCGCGCCAGACGGCGGCGGGGGTGCCTCGGCCGCGGCGGCGGGCGGGGTGGGGGCCGGTCCCTCGGCCAGCGCATGGACCGCGGGGGAGGGACCGGCGGCGGGCGGGGCGGTGGGTCGGAGCGACGGCCGCGCGCCGGCGCAGGCCGAGAGGAGCCCCGCGACGGCGGCGAGCAGGGCGGCGCGAGGGCGCGGGCGGCGGCGGGGGGTGCTCACGGCAGCTGGGTGTAGCAGTAGATCCGGCAGGTGAGGCCGCCGTTCTGGACCGGCCAGGTGGCCGCGGGCCGGAGCGGGAGCAGCCTCTCCAGGCCGCGGTCGGGCCCGAGCGCCAGAAGGTCCCAGCCCGCCAGCCGGGCGGTCAGCGCCCCCAGCGCGCGCCAGGCCTCGGCCGCCCCCTCCTCGAGCCGCAGGCCGTAGGGCGGGTTCACGGCGCAGAGCCCGGGTCCGCCGGCCGGGAGCGGGGCCTGGGCGGCGTCGCAGCGCTCGAAGCGGATGGCGCCCTCCACCCCGGCGGCGGCCGCGTTCTTGCGGGCCAGGCGCAGGGCGCCGGCGTTCCGGTCGGAGGCGACCACGGGCACGGGCACCCCTCGCTCCCCCGCGCGCAGCGCCTCCCGCAGCCGCGCCACCCGGGCGCCGCGGCCGGGCAGCGCCTCCAGCGCCAGCGGGCGGTCGAGGCCCGGAGCACGGCGCGCGGCGGAGAGCGCCGCCTCGATGGCGATGGTCCCCGAGCCGCACATGGGATCGCAGAAGGGCCGGTCGCCGCGCCAGCCGCCGGCGCGGAGCAGCCCGGCCGCCAGGGTCTCGCGCAGCGGGGCCGCACCCACCCGGGCTCGCCAGCCACGCCGGAAGAGCGGGGCGCCGGCGGCGTCCACCGAGATGGTGGCGGCGTCGCCGGCCACCCGCACCAGGAGCGGAAGCCCGCCGGCCTGGCGGGCCGCGGCGCGCTTGGCCGCGCCCAACTCGGCGCCCGGCCCCTCCCAGAGCCGCAGGAGCACCGCGTCGGAGAGCCGGGAGGCCAGGCAGGCCAGGGCCGCGGCCTCGGTCCCCTCCGCCTCGGCACCGCCCGGGAGCGTCCGGGCGGAGAGGCCCAGGTCGGCGAGCTCGTCGCGCAGGAGCTCCTCCAGGCCCGGCGCGCAGGCGCAGAAGATCCGCTCGCCGGTGGCCCCGCTCGCCCGTGGCCGGCGCGGCGCGCGGGCGGTCCGCCCCGTCCGGTCTCCCATGCCCCCATGCTACCGCGAGCCGGGAGCCGGCGTTGCCCGGGGGCCACACGGCGTGTACGCTCGGTCGCCCCGATGCGCATCGGCTTCGACGCCAAGCGGGTCTTCCACAACAGCACCGGGCTCGGCAACTACGCCCGAGACGTCCTGCGCGTGCTCTCCACGCACGCCCCCGAGCACCGCTACCTGGCCTACAACCCGCGGCCGGGGCGGATCCCCTTCGCGCTCCCGGGCGCGCCGCTCGAGGAGCGGGGGCCCCGCGGGCTGGCGCGCCTGGCGCCGGCGCTGTGGCGTCAGGTGGGGGTGGTCAGGGACATCCGGGCCGACGGGGTCGACCTGTTCCACGGCCTCTCCAACGAGCTGCCGCTGGGGCTGGAGCGGAGCGGTGCGGTCGGGGTGGTGACCATCCACGACCTCATCTTCGAGCGCTACCCCGAGCTCTACCGCGCCCTGGACCGCCGCATCTACCGCTTCAAGTTCCGGAGCGCGGCCGAGCGCGCCCGGCTGGTGGTGGCCATCTCCAAGCAGACCGGCCAGGATCTCCACGAGCGGTACGGCATCCCCTGGTCGCGGATCCGGGTGGTCTACCAGGGCTGCCACGCGGCCTTCCGCCGGGCGGTGCCGCCCGGGCAGCTGGCGGCGGTGGCGCGGCGCCACGGCCTCGAGCCCGGCTTCGTCCTGCAGGTGGGGACCATCGAGGAGCGGAAGAACCTCCTCCTCACCGTCCGGGCGGTGGCCTCGATCCCCGGCGTGACCCTGGTGGCGGTGGGCCGGCCCACGGCCTATGCCCGGCGGGTGCGGGAGGCTGCCCGCCGGCTCCGGATCGAGTCGCGGGTGCGGATCCTCTCGGGCGTGGGCACCGAGGATCTGGCGGCCCTGTACCAGCTGGCGGCGCTGGCGGTCTACCCCTCGGTCTTCGAGGGCTTCGGCCTCCCCATCGTCGAGGCGCTGGCCTCGGGCACGCCGGTGGTGACCACCCGCGGCGGGGTCTTTCCCGAGGCGGGAGGGCCGGGCAGCACCTACGTGGACCCCTCCGACCCGGAGGAGCTCCGCGAGGCGCTGGCCGCGCTGCTCGCCGACGCCGATCGCCGCGCGGCCATGCGCGCGGCCGGGCTGGAGCACGCCGAGCGGTTCCGGGACGAGCGGATCGCGGCGGACCTGCTCCAGGTCTACGCCGAGGCGCGCGCCCTCCCCGCGGCGGCGCCAGCCGGTGCGCTGGCCCGCGGCGAGCAGCGGGCCTAGCCGGGCGGCCCCTGCGCCCAGGCCGCCGCGGCGAGGAGGCCTCCGGCGGCGAGGAGCGCGGCCGGGAGGAGGAGCAGGGCCTGGCCGAAGCCGGCGCGATCGGCCAGCGCGCCCACCCCGAAGGCTCCCGAGAGCTCCCCGGCCACCGCCGCCAGCAGCAGCGGGCGGGCCGGCCAGGGCCCGGCACCGCCGCCGAGCCAGGACAGGGCCGCGGAGGTGGCCGCGGAAGCGGAGAGGAGCGCCACCAGCAGGCAAGGCCCGTACACCGTCGGCGACGAGTGCCAGAGCGCCCCCGCCGATGCCAGCCCGGCGACCGCGGCGCCGGCCGCCGCCCTCCAGGCCGGGGAGGGGGCCCGGCCGGCCGCGCCGACCGGGGTGGCGGCCAGGGCCGGGCCGAGGAGCCCCGCCGCCAGGACCGTGGCGCCGAGCTCCAGCCCGGCCGCCGGCCGCGGGACACCGCGGGCCCGCTCCAGGAAGGCGGGCAGCCAGGAGACCATGGCGCTCAGCCCGGCCGCGCCCAGCGCCACGCCCGCCGCCGCCGGCCAGCGCCCGGCCACGCTCCGCCGCCCGTCGGGTCGCGGCGCGGCGCGCCCCGGCGGCTGCTCCGGATGCGGCTCCCCGCCGGCCAGGTGGCAGGCGACGCCCAGGGCGGCCAGCGCCGCCCCGGCGGCCAGGGAGGCCGCGCGCCAGCCGGGCCACGCCGCCGCGGCCGCGCCCAGCGCCAGGCCCAGCGCCAGGGCGCCGGCCGCGCCGGCGAAGGGGCGCGGCTGCCACCCCCCGGCGCCGGGCTCCCGGGCGCGGGGGCTCGCCGCCAGCCCGGCGCCGGCGCCGGAGGCGACCCGCGCCGCGACCAGGGACCAGAAGCCTCCCGCTCCGGCGGCGGCCGCGGTGCCCGCCCCGCACAGCAGGAGGCCGGCGGCGAGGAGCGCCGGCCCCCGCAGCCGGGGCGCGAGCCGGGCGGGGGCGAGGGGCGCCGCCGCGAAGGCAGCGGCGAAGGCGGTGACCAGCGTGCCCAGGGCCTGGTCGGTGAGCCAGAGCTCCGCGCGCAGCCCCTCTGCCGCGGCGCCGATCAAGGCCCGCGGCAGGAAGGCGCCGGCGAGGATGGCGGCGAGCGACAGCCGGTCGCGGGCGGCAAACGGCCCGGGGAGGCGGTCCTGGGGAGGGGTCACCGGGGCGGCAGCCTACCCCGGGCTCCCAGGTGGGTCGAGCGGGCAGGTCGCGCGGACGTCGCCAAAGCGGTCCGGTTCCGCTAAAAGAGCCGGCTCGATGATCTCCGTCCAGAACGTCAGCAAGGCCTTCGGGCCCAAGAAGCTCTTCGAGGACGTGGACGTGGCCTTCGCCCCCGGGAACCGCTACGGGCTCACCGGCCCCAACGGCGCGGGCAAGACCACCTTCATGAAGATCCTCTCCGACGACGAGCCCGCCGACGCGGGGCAGGTCCTTCGCCCGCGCAAGCTGGGCGTCCTCCGCCAGGATCACTTCCGCTACGAGGACAACCGGGTCCTGGACGTGGTGCTGATGGGGAACGGGCACCTGTGGGAGGCGATGACCGAGAAGGAGGGGCTCCTCGCCAAGCCGCAGATCAGCGATCAGGACGGGCACCGGCTGGCGGAGCTGGAGGGGATCATCGCCGAGGAGGACGGCTACTCGGCCGAGGCCGACGCGGCCGAGCTCCTCCAGGGCCTGGGCATCGAGGAGCCCTGGCACGACCAGCCGATGCGGGCCCTGGCCGGCGGCTACAAGCTGCGGGTGCTCTTGGCCCAGGCTCTCTTCGGCAAGCCCCAGGGGCTCCTGCTCGACGAGCCCACCAACAACCTGGACATCGACTCCATCCGCTGGCTGGAGGCCTTCCTCCACGCCTACGAGGGCGTGCTGGTCACCATCTCCCACGACCGCCACTTCCTGAACGCCATCTGCACCCACATCGCCGACATCGACTACGAGACGATCATCGTCTACCCCGGCGGCTACGACGACATGGTCCGGCAGAAGGCCCAGGTGCGCTCCCGGGTGGAGGGGGAGAACGCCGAGAAGAAGAAGAAGATCGCCCAGCTCCAGGAGTTCGTGGCCCGCTTCCATGCCGGCACCCGCGCCTCCCAGGTGCAGAGCCGCATCCGGGCCATGCAGAAGCTGAAGCTCGAGGACCTGAAGCGCTCCAACATCGCCGCCCCCTTCATCAAGTTCGATCAGAAGGCGCCCTCGGGGAAGCAGACCCTGGAGATCCAGGGCATCGCCAAGGCCTACGGCGGCAACGAGGTCATCCAGCCCTTCAGCGCCCTGGTGACGCGCGGCGAGAAGGTGTGCGTCATCGGCCGCAACGGCGTGGGCAAGAGCACGCTGGTGAAGATGCTGGCGGGCGAGCTGCCCGCCGACGTCGGCCACGTGCGCTGGGGCCACCAGGCGCAGGTGGGGTACCTCCCCCAGGACCAGGCCGGGGTGATCCGCCCCGGGACCACCGCCTTCCAGTGGCTGCGGGACATGGAGGACAAGCTCAGCAACGAGGAGATCTCCGGCCTGCTGGGGCGGATGCTCTTCTCCGGCGAGGAGCGGATGAAGCCCACC
>DATKMW010000054.1:0-35088 GCA_035541675.1 Anaeromyxobacter sp.
AGACGACGCCGACGCAGTGGTCGACCCCGGCGCAGACCCCGCCGGTGCAGACGTCGCCGGTGGTGTTGGGGTTCCCGTCGTCGCAGGTGGTCCCGTCGGTCTTGGCCGGGTTGGAGCAGGCCCCGGTGGCGTGGTCGATGCAGGTGCCGGCCGCGTGGCACTGGTCCTGCGCGGTGCAGACGACGCCGACACAGTGGTCGACCCCGGCGCAGACCCCGCCGGTGCAGACGTCGCCGGTGGTGCTGGGGTTCCCGTCGTCGCAGGTGGTCCCGTCGGCCTTGGCCGGGTTCGAGCAGCCACCGGTGGCGTGGTCGCAGGTGCCCGCGTCGTGGCACTGGTCCTGCGCCGCGCAGACGACGCCGACGCAGTGGTCGACCCCGGCGCAGACCCCGCCGGTGCAGACGTCGCCGGTGGTGTCGGGGTTGCCGTCGTCGCAGGTGGTCCCGTCGGCCTTGGCCGGGTTGGAGCAGGCCCCGGTGGCGTGGTCGATACAGGTGCCGGCCACGTGGCACTGGTCCTGCGCGGTGCAGACGACACCGACGCAGTGGTCGACCCCGGCGCAGACCCCGGCGGTGCAGACGTCGCCGGTGGTGTTGGGGTCGCCGTCGTCGCAGGTGGTCCCGTCCGTGGCCTTCGCAAACCCGCAGGTGCTCGAGTCGCAGGTGCGCCACCGGCAGGTCGTGTCCGAGCCGGGGCAATCGGTCGCCGCCACGCAGCCCACGCAGGCACCGTGGCCGTCGCACTTCAGCCCGGTGCCACAGGACGTCTCGGCGGGGAGCGGCGGGTTGCTGGGCACACCGCCGGTGCAGATGTCGTCGGTGCAGTCGTTACCGTCCACCGGCAGGTTGGTGTCGTCGGTCACGGCCACCGAGGCCCCGGAGCCGTCGCAGACTATCTTCTGGCAGGTGCCGGCGGTCTGGGTGGGCAGCGCCGTCCCCTCGGCGGTGTAGCTGAAGCCGCACTTCCCCGCGTCGCAGGTGCGCGCCTTGCAGAAGTCGTCCACCCCGGGGCAGGTGTCGGCGGTCTTGCACTGGGCCGTCGTGCCCGTGCTGCCGCCTCCGCAGCCCGCGCCGATGAGCGCCAGCGCCGTTCCCAACGCGAACCACAGCCTCCTCGTCGCGTCCATCTGGGCCCTCCCTCCGCGGCGCGGGAACCCTCCCCCGCCGGAACGACCGCCTACCGCTGCGGTAGATGAGGGCCCGGAGCACACCACGCCCGGCGCGCGAGCGCCCTCCCTTGACCAAGGGGGAGCGGAGGGGGTCCACACACCGGCGTGAATCCGGGCAGATCGGTGCGGCCGACGCAGTCCGCTGACCTGGGTCAAATCCCGCCTGACCCGCGGTTCGGGTACAGTGGACGCCTATGTCCCCCATTGTCTCCCTGGCGACCGTGGTCGCGTACGTCCTGGTCATGCTCTGGGTCGGCTGGCTGTCCATGCGCCGAACCCGCGATGTGAAGGACTTCTTCATCGGCGGCCGCACCCTGGGCCCTTGGATGAGCGCCTTCGCCTACGGAACCACCTACTTCTCGGCGGTCCTCTTCATCGGCTACGCCGGGAAGCTGGGGTGGGGCTTCGGCATCCACACCATGTGGATCGTGGCCGGGAACACGCTGGTGGGCACCCTGCTCGCCTGGAAGGTCCTGGCCGGCCGGACCCGGGAGATGACCGCCCGTCTCCAGGCCATCACCATGCCCGAGTTCCTGCGGGCCCGCTTCCAGGATCCGGCCCTCCAGGTCGTCGCCGCGGCGGTGATGTTCGTGTTCCTGGTGCCGTACTCGGCCTCGGTGCTGATGGGCCTCTCCTACCTGTTCGAGATGACGCTGCACATCCCCTACGAGGCGGCCCTGCTCTTCCTGGCCGCGCTCACCGCCGTGTACCTGGTCATGGGTGGCTACTTCGCGGTGGCCATCTCCGACTTCATCCGGGGGATCGTCGAGTTCGCGGGGGTGATGCTGATGGTGTGGCTCCTGGCCCACCGGCCGGGGATCGGTGGCTTCGCGGCCGCGACCTCGGCCCTGCTCGGCGACCCCAAGGTGATGGCGCCGGGGCTGGCCGCGGTGAAGCAGGTGGGCTCGGGGAGCCTGGCCATTGCCGTCCCGGGCTGGCTGACCCTGGCCGCGCTGGTGCTCATCACCAGCCTGGGACCGTGGGCGCTGCCGCAGATGGTGCAGAAGTTCTACTCCATCCGCAGCCGCGCCGACGTGAGCCGGGCCATGACCATCGCCAGCGTGTTCGCGGTGTTCATGGCCTTCGGCGCCTACTACTCCGGAGCCCTCACCCACCTCTTCTACGGCCCCAAGCTTCCCCGCGACCTGGTCGGCCCCCAGGGGCCCATCTTCGACAAGATCATGCCCCACTTCATCACCACCTCGGGCCTGCCCGGCGCCCTGGTGCTGGTGATCGTGCTGATGGTCTTCTCGGCCTCGATGTCCAGCCTCTCCTCGCTGGTGCTGGTCTCCAGCTCGGCGGTGGCCATCGACATCTACGGCGCCTTCGTCGACCGCCAGAAGCATCCGGGCCGCACCATGGCGCTGCTACGGACGCTGTGCGCCGTCTTCGTGGGCTGCTCGCTGTTCATCGCCCTGGCCAAGCCGGCGGTGATCGTGAACCTCATGATCATGAGCTGGGGAACGCTCTCCGGCGTCTTCCTGGCGCCCTACCTCTACGGCCTATTCTGGCGAGGTACCACCCGTGCCGGCGTCTGGGCCGGGATGACGGTGGGGCTCGCCTCCGCCGTGGTGCTCTTCGTCGCCTGGGGCGCGGACGGCGTTCCGCTGGCCGGGGCGGTGGCCATGCTCCTCCCGCTGGTGGTGGTCCCGGCCGTCTCGCTGTTCACCGCCGCCCCCTCGGGCACCGGGAGCCCGGCCGCGGGGTGAGGGCGAACGCGGACGGCGCCCGCCGACCCGCCATCCTGCCGGGCGACCTCCCCCGGCTTGACGCGCAGGCCAGCGACTGGCAAGCGACGTCTTTGCGCCCGGGAGTGGCCGGCGCAGGATCGGTCGCAGGAGGGAGCTCATGCACGCGCTGCTCGAGCCGTCGCCCGAGGTGCGGGAAGCCATCGCCGGCCGCCGCCCCCTGGTGGCGCTGGAGTCGACCATCGTCGCCCACGGCATGCCCTACCCGGAGAACGTCGAGACCGCGCGGGCCGTGGAGACCCTGGTACGGCAGAATGGCGCCGTCCCGGCCACGGTCGCGGTCATCGGGGGGCGCATCCGGGTGGGCCTCTCCGCAGAGGAGTTGGCGCGGCTGGGCCGCTCCAAGGGCGTGGCCAAGGTGAGCCGCCGCGACCTGGCCCTGGCGCTGGCCGGTGGCGGCCTGGGGGCCACCACCGTGGCCGCCACCATGATCGCCGCGCATCTGGCCGGCATCCGGGTGCTCGTCACCGGCGGCATCGGCGGCGTGCACCGCGGAGCGGAGCGGACCTTCGATGTCTCCGCCGATCTGGCCGAGCTGGCGCGGACGCCGATGGCGGTCGTCTGCGCCGGCGCCAAGTCCATCCTCGACCTGGGCTTGACCCTGGAGGTCCTGGAGACGCAGGGGGTCCCGGTGATCGGCTACCGCACCGACCGGTTCCCGGCCTTCTTCACCCGCGACAGCGGGCTCCCGGTGGACTACCGGCTGGACACGCCCGAGGCGCTGGCCCGGGTGCTCGTCACCCAGTGGTCCCTGGGCTACCCGGGCGGCGCGGTGGTGGCCAACCCCATACCCGAGGCAGCGGCCATGCCCCGCGAGGAGATCGACGGCGTGATCGCCAGCGCCCTGGCCGAGGCCGAGGGCCGCGGCGTCTCCGGCAAGGAGGTGACGCCCTTCCTGCTCAACCGGATCCAGGTGCTCACCGGCGGCCGCAGCCTGGCCGCCAACGTGGCCCTGGTGAAGCACAACGCCGTGGTGGGCACGCAGCTGGCGGTGGCCCTCGCCGCCCTGGCGGGCGCGTGAGGGGGCGGCGGCGCCCCATCCGGGCGCGTCCCGGCCGGCAAGCTCCGGGCCTACAACACTTGGTCCTCTCGGAGGGTGAATGGTGCTGAGCACGTCCACCGCCACCGTCGCCGGCGACTTCCAGCAGGCAGCCGGCTGCGCGGCCAACTGGGATCCCGGCTGCCCGCGCACGCGGCTCGCCCCCGAGGCGGGTGGCAAAGCCCAGACCCTCGAGCTGATCCTGCCCGCCGGCCACTACCAGGCCAAGGTGGCCCTCGACGGCAGCTGGACGGAGAACTACGGCGCGGGCGGCGTGCGGGACGGTCCCAACCTCCACTTCGACGTGCCCGGGGGTGCCGCCGAGGTGCGCTTCTGCTGGGATCCCGAGGGCCACCACCTCGCCGTCCAGGTGGGCGAGCTCCGCGGCGACCTGGGTCGGGCCAGGGCGCACTGGCTGGCCCCGGACCTCGTCGCCTGGCCCGGCGTCGGACCGCTCGAGGGCGCCAGGCTCTCGCTCCACGCACACCCCGAGGGCGGCCTGCTGCTGCGCCGGGCGGGGGTGACGGGCGGGACCGCCTGGCCGCTGGATCCGGATCCCGCGGGGATGCCGGCGGACCTCCTGGCCCGCCACCCCTTCCTGAAGGACGCGCCGGTGCTCCGGCTGCCGCCCGAGGCGGCGGCGCTCGCCCCCGTGCTCCTCCGCGGCCAGCTGGCCGTGTCGGCGGTCCGAGAGGGTACCGTGGCCGACGCCACCGGGCTGCAGCTAGCCGGGGTCCTCGACGCGCTCTACGGCGAGGCCCTGGCCGCCTCCGCCACCGCGCTCGGCCCCAGCCAGGCCGGGCGCCGCCCCACGCTGCGGGTCTGGGCGCCCACCGCCCGCACCGTTCGGCTCCGGCTCTTCGAAGGCGCGGCCGATCCGACCGGCCGGGTGGTGTCGATGGAGCGCGAGCCGAGCGGCGCGTGGAGCGTCACCGGCGAAGAGGGCTGGTACGGCCGCCAGTACCTCTACGAGGTGGATGTCTATGCACCTTCGGTGAATCAAGTGGTGACCAACCAGGTGACCGACCCGTGGTCGGTGGCCCTCTCCCTGAACAGTCGGCGCAGCCAGCTGGTCTCGCTCCGCGATCCCACCCTGGCGCCGCCCGGCTTCTGGCACCTGAAGAAGCCCTGGCTGGATGCCTTCGAGGACGTGGTCCTCTACGAGCTGCACGTCCGCGACTTCAGCCAGAGCGACCCCGGCGTGCCCGCTGCGATGAAGGGCTCCTTCCTGGCCTTCACCCTGGAGGGCTCGCTGGGCTGCCGCCACCTGCGGCGCCTGGCGCAGGCGGGGGTGACCCACGTCCACCTCCTGCCCACCTTCGACTTCGCCACCGTGAACGACGACCGGAGCACCTGGCGTGGCCCCGGCGGCGACCTGGCCTCGCTCCCCCCCGCATCGACCGAGCAGCGAGTCCGCACCGAGGCGGTGAAGGATGCCGATGGCTACAACTGGGGGTACGACCCGCTTCACTACACCGTCCCCGAGGGTAGCTACGCGCTGCAGCCGGAGGGGCCGGCGCGAACCCGGGAGTTCCGGGCCATGGTGCAGGCGCTCAACCGGTACGGGCTGCGGGTGGTGATGGACGTGGTCTACAACCACACCTACGCCTCCGGCCAGGACCCGCGCTCGGTGCTCGACCGGCTCGTCCCCGGCTACTACCACCGTCTCGACGCCGACGGGAAGGTGGCGACCAGCACCTGCTGCGCCAACACCGCCTCCGAGCACGCCATGATGCGCCGGCTGGTGGTGGACTCGGTGGTGACCTGGGCCCGCGAGTACAAGGTGGACGGGTTCCGCCTCGACCTCATGGGCCACCACATGAAGGCGGACGTGCTGGCGGTGCGGACGGCCCTCGACGCCCTCACCCTTGAGCGCGACGGGGTGGACGGGCGCAGGATCTGCCTCTACGGGGAGGGCTGGGACTTCGGCGAGGTGGCCGGGGGCGCACGAGGCGTGAATGCCACCCAGGCCAACATGGCCGGGACCCGCATCGGGACCTTCTCCGATCGGCTCCGCGACGCGCTCCGCGGTGGGGGGCCCTTCGGCCCCCGCCGCGCGCAGGGGCTGGCCACCGGGCTCTACTGGGATCCCAACGGCACCTCCGGCCTCTCCCTGGCCGAGGAGCGGAGCCGGCTCGACCACCTCGCCGACCTCACCCGGCTCGGCCTGGGCGGCAACCTGGCCGACCTCGCCCTCGTCCGCCAGGACGGGGTGGCCACCACCGGACGCGGCCTCGAGTACAACGGCGGCCCGGCCGGCTACGCTCGGGAGCCCGCCGACGTGATCCAGTACCTATCGGCCCACGACGGCGAGACCTGGTTCGACGCGCTCCAGGAGAAGTCCGCCTCGCGTCTGTCCATGGACGACCGGGTGCGGATGCACGTGCTGGGGATGACGGTGGTGGCGCTCTCCCAGGGCATCCCCTTCTTTCACGCCGGCGACGAGATCCTGCGCTCCAAGTCGGGGGACGCGAACAGCTACAACTCTGGCGACTGGTGGAACAAGATCGACTGGACCCTCTCCTGGAACGGCTGGGGCTCGGGCCTGCCGCCCGGCGGCCCGGACGACCTCTTGGCGCCGCTCCTTTCCGACCCCGCGCTGCGGCCGCTGCCGGTTCACATGGTGCGGGCGCTGGAGGGCTTCGAGGAGGCGCTGCGCATCCGCGGGTCCAGCCGTCTCTTCCGCCTGCGCACCGGGGCGGAGATCGTGGCCGCCACCTCCTTCTACAACCAGGGGCCGGGCCAGATCCCCGGGCTGGTGGTGGAGCGGATATCGCCCCCCGGCGGCGTGCCCGGGGACCTGGCACAGGCCTTGGTGGTGGTGAACGCCACCCCGTCCGAGCAGGCCTTCGCCGACGGCGCCTTCCGCGGCCAGCACTGGCTCCTCCACCCCGTACAGCAGCGATCGACCGACCCGGTGGTCCGGCGGGCCCGCTTCGATGCCGCCGGCGGCGCCTTCGCGGTGCCGGCGCGCACGGTGGCGGTCTTCGTCTCCTACGGCCGCTGACGGAGGAGCAGCGGGCGAGCGGCGTGCCGCTCGCATTCTTCGCTGGCCCCCGCGCCCTTTCCGGGCAGCTTCCCGGCGCGGGGGACCGGATCGATCGTTCATCTCCGGTAGGAGAGGAGACGATGACCGGCCTGGGGACCGCCGCCACCTTGCTGGGCCTGGCCGCGCTGGCCGCCGCCGCTCGCGCGGTCCTGCACCGGCGCCGCTTCGCGGTGCGTCCCCGGTTCATGGTGCACCCGGTGGCACTGGGAGGGGCCGGCGGCCGGGCCCTCGCCTCCCACGTTCAGACCCTGAGCGACCTGGGCAGGTATCTCGAGCCGCCCCCGGCGAGACGCTAGCCCCGCCGTCGAGCCGGCCGCATCCCCCGCGGTACCAGCACCCATTCCACGCCGTCGAACGCCCCCTGCACGAGGAGCGCCAGCGCCGCCGCGGGCACGGCGCCCTCGAGGATGAGTGGCACCGAGGCCAGCCGGATCCCGGTGAGGATGGGCTGGCCGTATCCACCGGCGCCGATGAGTGCGCCCAGCGTCGCCGTCCCGACGGTGATCACCGCCGAGGTCTTCACGCCCGCCAGGATCGCCGGCGAGGCCAGGGGGAGCTCCACCAGGCGCAGCCGCGCCCACGGCGAGAGGCCCAGCGCGCGCGCCGACTCCAAGAGCTCCGGGGCGATGCCGGTGAGCCCGGCGTGGGTGTTTCGGACGATGGGGAGCAGCCCGTAGAGCGCCAGCGCCGCCACCGCTGGCCGCGCCCCGATGCCGAGGAGCGGGATCATGAACACGAGCAGCGCCAGCGAGGGGATGGTCTGCACCACCCCCGCCGCAGCCAGCACCACTCGCCCGGCGCCGGGCCTCCGCGCCGCCCACACGCCGAGGGGAACGGCGGCGGCGATGGAGAGGAGGAGCGCGATCCCCACCAGCGCCAGGTGCTCCTCGGTGCGCCCGGCCAGGCGCGCCAGCCACCCCTCGGACCGCCCCGCGGCGGCCAGGGAGAACCGCTGGAGCAGGAACGCCGCCGCCACCGCCTCCGGTGGCTGGCGATCGAGCTGGGCCCGGGCGTTCATGTCGATCATCTCCGCCTGGTCGATCCGCCCCTCCAGCCGGCGCAGGTCCGGAGGCGCCCTGGGCCAGCGCCGGGCGAGGTCGAGGCGGTAGAGGAACACCGCCTGGTACTCGGGGAAGGCGTGGAGGTCGTCTCTCAGGACGACCAACCCCTGCCGGCGGATCTCGGCGTCGGTGGAGTAGAGGTCGGTGAGGTCGATCTGGCCGGCGGCCAGCGCGCGGTAGGCGAGGTCGTGCTCCAGCCCGCGCACCTCGCGCTGGGGCAGCCGGTAGCGGTCGCGGAGCGCAGGCCAGCCGTCGGCGCGGTCCAGGAACTCGTTGGTGAAGCCGAAGCGGAGCGCAGGCCGGCCGGAGAGGTCGGAGATCCGGGCGATCCCCAGGCGCCGGGCCACCTCCGGGCGCATGCCCAGCGCGTAGGTATCCTCGAACCCCAGCGAGCGGGTCATCCCGATCCCCCTCGCCGCCAGGGCGGTGCGCAGGCCCTCTTCCCCGGTCCCGGCGGTGCCCCCCAGGATCTCGCGGGCGATGGTCCCCGTGTACTCCGGGTAGACGTCGAGCTCGCCACGAGCGAGCGCCTCCCAGAGCACCCGCGTGCCGCCCAGGGCCCGCCGGTGCAGGGCGGGAACGCCGTCCGCGGCCAGGACTTGCCGCGCCAGCTCGCCCAGCACCTCGGACTCCGCGAACTGCTTCGAGCCCACCCGCACCGGCTCCGGCCCCGGGTCGGCGGCCAGGAGGGCGAGGAGCAGCGCGGTCCTCATGGCGCCTCGCCGGCTCCGAGGTGGAGCGCGCGCTGGGCACGGATGAACCGGGCCACGAACGGCTCGGCCGGTGCCCGGACCAGCTCCTCGAGCGGGCCCACCTGGGCGACACGTCCCTCCCGGAGCAGCGCCAGCCCGTCGCAGAGGAAGGTCGCCTCGGCCAGGTCATGGGTGACGAGGAGCACCGTCTTGCGCACGGCCCGGAACGCCGTTCGCAGGTCCTCCTGCAGCTCCGCCCGGGTGATGGGATCGAGGGCGCCGAGCGGCTCGTCGAGCAAGAGGAGCTCCGGATCGAGGAAGAGAGCCCGCGCCAGGCTCACCCGCTGCGCCTGGCCGCCGGAGAGCTCGGTCGGGAAGCGGCCCCAGGTGTCCGCGGGCAGGCGCGCCAGGGCCCCGAGGGCATCGAGGCGCTCCGCGACGCGGCCCCGGTCCCAGCCCAGCTGGCGTGCCACCAGCGAGGCGTTGGCTCCGGCGGTGAGGTGGGGGAACAGCCCGCCGCCCTGGACCACGTAGCCGATACGTCGGCGGGCGCGGTGGTCGTCGGGGTCAAGAGGGCGCTCCCCCAGGAGGACCTCACCCTGGTCTGGGCGCAAGACCCCGAGCAGGAGCCGGAGGACCGTCGTCTTGCCGGCGCCGCTGGGCCCGACCAGGGCCAGCCTCGTCCCCCGCGGCAGCGCCAGGTCGATGGGGCCGACCTCGGCCCCGGGGCCGAAGCGCTTCACCACCTGGCGCAGCTCCAGGACGGGGGGCGGCACGCCAGGTTCCTGCTCGCCCGGGCGCCGCCGCACAAGGCCGGTCCGGGGCGCCCCCGCGGGCGGAGACCCTCGGCTAGCCCCCCCGCCGCGCCCGGTATCGCCGGATGAGCCCGGCGGTCGAGGAGTCGTGGTCGAGCCTCGGCTCGCCCGGGGCCTCCAGCTCCTTGACGATCCGGCCGGCCAGGACCTTGCCCAGCTCCACGCCCCACTGGTCGTAGGAGTTGACGTCCCAGATGACACCCTGAGTGAATACGGCGTGCTCGTATAGGGCCACCAGGCTGCCCAGGACCGCGGGGGTGAGCCGGTCCGCCAGGATGGTGCTGGAGGGGCGGTTCCCGGGGAAGGTCCGGTGCGGGATGAGGCGCTCTGCCGTCCCCTCGGCCTGCACCTCGGCGGCGGTCTTGCCGAAGGCCAGCGCCTCGCCCTGGGCGAAGAGGTTGGCCATGAGCAGGTCGTGATGGCGGCCGACAGGGTTGAGGCTCCGGCAGAACCCGATGAAGTCGCAGGGGACGAGGCGCGTCCCCTGGTGGAGGAGCTGGTAGAAGGAGTGCTGGCCGTTGGTGCCCGGCTCGCCCCAGTAGATGGCCCCGGTCTGGTAGCCCTCCACGGCTGCGCCGGAGAGCGTCACCCGTTTGCCGTTCGACTCCATGGTGAGCTGCTGCAGATAGGCGGGGAAGCGCTTCAGGTACTGGTCGTAGGGGAGGACGGCCACGGTGTCCGCACCCAGCACCTCGGTGTTCCACACCCCCAGCAGTCCGAGGAGGACCGGCAGGTTCCGCTCCAGCGGCGCCGTCCGGAAGTGCTCGTCCATGGCGCGGAAGCCGGAGAGCAGATCGCGGAAGCCCTCCGGACCGACGGCGATCATGGTGGAGAGGCCGATGGCCGAGTCCATGGAGTACCGGCCGCCCACCCAGTCCCAGAACCCGAACATGTTGGCCGGATCGACGCCAAACTTCCTGACCTCGGCCTCGTTGGTGGACACGGCCACGAAGTGCTTGGCCACCGCCGCCGGGTCCTGGAGCGCGGCCAGGAGCCAGGTGCGCGCGGTGGACGCGTTGGTCATGGTCTCCTGGGTGGTGAAGGTCTTGGAGGAGACGATCACCAGGGTCGCGGCCGGGTCGAGATCGCGGGTGGCCTCGGCGACGTCGGTCCCGTCGACGTTGGAGACGAAGCGGAAGGTGAGGTCGCGGCGAGCGTAGGCCCGCAGCGCCTCGTAGGCCATCACCGGCCCCAGGTCGGAGCCCCCGATGCCGATGTTGACCACCGCGCGGATGGGCCTGCCGGTGAACCCCTTCCAGGCTCCGTCCCGCACCCGCCCGGCGAAGTCCGCCATCCGGTCGAGCACGGCATGCACCTCGGGGACCACGTCCTTCCCGTCGACCAGGATGCGCACGTCGCGGGGGGCGCGCAGGGCCACGTGCAGCACGGCCCGCCCCTCGGTGACGTTCACCTTGTCCCCGGTGAGCATGGCCTCGCGGCGGACCGGCAGGCCGCGGGCCTCGGCCAGGGCGACCAGCAGGCGGACGGTCTCGTCGGTCACGCGCTGCTTGGAGAAGTCCAGGTGGAGGCCGGCACCGTCGGCGGTGAGCCTTCCCCCCCTCCCGGGGTCCTTGGCGAAGAGGTCGCGCAGGTGGGCCTTGGCCAGGTCCTTGCCGTGCGCGAGCAGGGCGCGGTAGGCGGGAGCTTCGGTCAGGAGGGCGAGCGGCGCGGGCATGGGAGAGCCTTTACCCCACCGCGCCGCGACTCGCCAGGCGCGGTTTGGTGGGGCCTCACCCGCCCCACTCCGCCACGTACCGGGCGGTCACCGCGTCCATGGAGCGGATGTGCTGGTCCAGCCAGGGCGGCAGCGTCGCCAGGTAAGCCGCGAGCGGCTCGATGGCCCCGCTCTCGGCGAAGCGGCGCTGGGCTTCACCCAGCTCGCCCAGGATCCGAACGTGCTCCGCCTGGTGGAAGGAGAAGGCCGGGAAGGACGCGTCCCGCATGGCCGCCTCCTCTCGGGCGAAGTGCTCACGCGTGTGGACGTAGAGCGACTCCAGCGCCGCCTGGACGGCGGCGGCAGCGGCGCGGCCGGCGCGGAGCGCCTCCAGCTGGTCGGAGACGGCGTTCACCAGCCGCGCCTCCTCGGCGTGGTCCTCGTTCATGAACTGGACGGCCAGGTGGGGGACCTGGTCGGGATCGATGAGCATCTCCGCTCCGGCTGGTTCGCTCCCTTCTACCCCGCTCTCCTACCTTGCGTCGCGCCCCACGACCACGGCGCGTGCGGCAGCCCGCACGGGGCGCAAGCGCTCGAAATCGCCGAGACGCACGAGGTCCCCCGGGGGTGGCGCCTCACCCCGGCCCCCGATCTCCGTCCCCGATGGGCTCCTGGCCAGGCCGCAGCAGGCGGGCCGCGAGGAACGTCGCCAGCGCCAGGTCGTAGGCGGTGCCGGCGCCCAGGGCCCGCGCCGCCTCGTTGGCGCCGGAACCCACCACGTCCCGCCCGAGCAGCACCAGGACCAGGATCCCCGCGCCGAGAAGGGCGCCCGTCGCGCGACGCAGCCGCAGCTTGCCCGGCACGCAATCGGTCTCCCCGCCGGCGAGCCAGGGGCCCACGCGCGGCAGCGACTCCAGCAGGCGAGCGTGCGCCGAGAGGGCTGTCACCGCCACCAGCGGGACCAGGAGCTGTACGTGGTGCGCGTAGCGCGAGTCCGACGAGGCGAGCAGCATGAGCAGCGAGGCCAGACCGAACTCGGCGAGGGGGAGGCGAGGGCGGAAGCGGTCGCGCGCGGCGGAGAGGGCCAGGAGGCCGACCAGGGCGGCGCAGGGCAGGATCCACAGCCAGTGGAAGGCGGCCAGGCCCAGCAGCGGGCCCTCGAGGGCCGGTAGGTGCTCGGCCAGTCGCGCCGCCGCGCCCTGCAGCGACTGGTTCTCGAAGAAGGCGGTGGCGTGAAGCGTGGCCTTCACCGTGGCGGTCACCCGAACCCAGCGCAGGAACAGCCCCGGGACCTGCGCGGGACCCCAGAACGCACCCAGCGCCAGGAGCCACCCGCATCCCACCAGGACGAGAGCTCCGAAGAAGCGCCACTGCCGGCGCAGGGCCAGCCAGGGGAGGAGCGCCAGGGGGGTGATCTTGATGACCGCGATGGAGAAGTAGAAGGCGGCGCGGACGGGGCGGCCTCGGTGCAGCGACTCGACGGTGAGGACGGAGAAGAGGAGGACGAAGAGGTTCGCCTGGCCGAGCCGGAACTCGGACATGAACGGGTTGAGCGCCACCAGGAACGGGAGCAGCGCGTAGGCGATCTCCGCCCCGGGGGACGAACCCGGCGCCACCTCCCTCCGGGCGCCGCGGGCCCAGCCGACCAGCCAGGCCATGCCTGCCACCTTGAGCAGGTACCAGACCCAGGCGGCCGCGTAGGGCGTGAGGAGGGCGAAGGGGGCGAGGAGGAGCGAGAAGGTCGGCGCGTAGAACACGTACATGTCCATGCGCGGGCCCCGAGCATAGACGTCACCGCGAGCGAGCGCGGCCTCCCCCACGTCGTAGAACGCGCGGAAGTCTCCCCCGTGCGCAGCGCAGAGGTGGCCGAAGCCGAGGACGGCCAGCGCCAGCGCCGACCACAGGGCCCAGCGCCTGGCGAGGGGACGGGTCACGGGCGACGGGTATACACCGGAGCGCAGGGCCGCGGGGCGGCGGTCGCCGCCGTCCCGCGGCCCTCACCGCTGCGCTCCGCGCCAGGAGGTGGGCCTGCGGGAGGCAGGCCGTTCACCCGGCGAAGCAGCTCCCGGTGCCCGGGAAGGAGCACGGCGCCCGGAGAGTCCGGGCGGGGTGGGGACCCGGGTCGGCGATCGCGCCGGCGAGAAGCTCGCCCTACTCCAGGAGCCCCTGGTCCCTGGCCAAGCGGGCCAGCCGCTCCTTGAGCCGCTCGAACCGCTTCATGAGCGCGGCCGGCGCGACCGGACGGCCCTCCTCGGCCAGGACCTCGGCGATCTCGTTCCAGGGAAGCCCCTGGTCCACGCGCAGGACCAGGAGCGATTGGTCCTCCACCGAGAGCGACTCCCGGAGCCGATCCAGCGCCCGACGCTGGCGCTCGACGACCACCGCCGTCTTGGTCCGCACCTCGTCGGCCAGCGCCGACGCCTCCTGGGTGCGGAGGCGCCGGCCGCGCTTGCGCCAGGCCCCGTCCCGCATGTCCAGCGCGGCGTTCCAGGCGAGCCGGTAGGCCCAGGTCCGGAAGGCGGAGTCGCCCCGGAAGGCGGGCAGCCCCCGCCACAGGTTCTCGGCGAACTGCGAGAACGCCTCGGTGGCGTCGTCCTCGTCGCGGAGCAGCGAGCGGAGGTAGCGGAGGACGGCCGGCCCCAGGCCACGGATGGCCTCGGTGGCGGCACCGGCCAGGTCGCCGCCGGCGCGCAGCTCGGCGATGCGCTCCTCCAGGTCCACGCACCGAGGATATCAGGTCGCCTCGCCCAGCCGCCGCCGCAGGGCCCTGGCCTCCTTCAGGTAGGGGAGATCCGCGTCGGCCCTCTGCCACATGAGGAGCAACCGATCGAGGTAGGCGCGGGCGCGAGCTCGCTCTCCCAGCCGCTCGCTGGCCTGGGCCGCGGCGAGGAGGGCGCGGGGATAGGCCCAGCAGCGCCAGTCACCCATGAGCGGGAGCTGGCGCAGGCCCTCCGCGGCGGCGACCACGTCGGCGTCCCTCCCCGTCTCCTTCGCCACCATGCCCAGGATCGCCCAGGCCTCCGGACGGGTCCACGCCTCGCCTCCCTGCGCGAGCTCCCTCAGCTCGGCGAGGGCCTGGTCCCCCCTGCCCGACTTCCAGGCGACGACGGCCTCCACGATCCGCCGGTGGCCGCTGGTGACGGGGAGGCTGCCGATCAGCGGCGCGGCGCCGGCCGCGTCGCCCAGCCAGGCCAGGGCCAGGGCCAGCCCGTGGCGCATCTTGACGTGCTCCGGCGTGCCCGGCAGCGCCAGGAGCCGGCGCACCGTGGCGAGCGCGGGCTCCGGGTCGGCCTCGCCGAGAAGGAGGCCGAGCCGCATGTTGTCGACGACGGCCTCCCGGTCGCGCAGATCCGCGGACACGCCGTCGACTGCCCGCATGGCCTCGCGCCAGCGCCCCTGGTAGGCGAGCGCCTCGACCAGCTCCTCGACCCTCTCGGCGCGGTCCATCGGGGACGCACCCGAGCTGGTGCCGGCGCGCGCCAGCGCCTCGGCCTCGCCGTACCGCTCGGCCATGATGAGAGCGCTGTGCAGCTCGGAGCGGGAGTAGGCCGACTCGTCGAGCTGGTAGGCCTTTCGGGCCGCGTCGACGGCGTCGTCCCAGCGCCCCGCCAGCCCGTGGGCGGCGCACAGCGCCCGGTAGGCCGAGGCGCTGGGCGCCTTGTCCACCCACTCCTTGGCCCGACGGTACAGCTCGTCGCCGCGCAGGAGGAGGCCCAGGCTGTCGGTGAGGTGCATGCGCGCCGGCTCCCAGAACGGGTCGAGCGCCACCGCCCGCTCGAAGTAGGGGAGCCCATCGAGGATCCGATCCTGGTGGAGGTAGAGATCGCCGGCCAGGAACAGCACCTCCTTGTCCTGGGGGTAGGCCTCGGCGGCGCGTGCGTAGAGCGCGTGCGCCTCATCGTCCTTGCCGTCGAGGTGGAGCTGCCATGCCTGGAAGAGCATCCGCTCCTTGGCGGGCACGCGGTCGACGTTGCGCAGCGCCGCCTCCATCTCCGCCCGCCGCTCCGCGTCGTCCATGCCGGTGAACTCGCCCAGGTAGGCGATGCGGTAGTGGGCCAGCGCGAAGTCCGGGTCGATCGCCAGCGCCTTTCGATACTCCGCGATGGCCTGGTCGTAGCGGATCGACTCCTTGAGCTGGTCGCCCCGGAAGTAGTGCTGGTAGGCCTCGAAGCTCCGGGTGGTGACGTCGGCGACCTTGACCGACGACGCCGCCCGTTCCTCGCGCGTCTCCGCCGCGAGCCGCTCCCGGGTCCGCTCCGAAAGCCGGTCGATCATGCCCGGGACGGCGGCCTTGCCCTCCCCCTGCTCCTGCAGGGTGAAGAGATAGGCGCTCCGCTCCGGGTCGAGGACCTTGAGCTCGATGGCGTAGAGCCGATCGAAGCGGCGGATGGTGGCCAGCACCAGCGCGCGCACGCCGGCGGCCCGCGCCACCTCCCTCCCCTGCGCCTCGTCCACCACCTCCACCCCTGCCCGGCCCGACTGGCGCAGGAGGTCCAGCATCCGCACCCGGGTGAGGACGGCGAGCCGCTGGGACTGCTCCAGCGAGGTGATGAGCATCCCCGAGAGCCCGTCCAGCTCCGGGTCGCCGGTCTGGTTCTGGAAGTCCGCCACCGCCACCGTGAGGGGTCCGGCCGGCCGGTGGGGCGGGCGGCGGCCCAGATGGATGGCCGCGGCGAGGAGGCCGAGGAGCACCACCGCGCCCGCGACCGCGACCAGGGCCCGGGTCCACCCCCGCCGCCACGGCCGGGCCGGGCGCGCCGCGACCCCGCTCCTCGACGGGCTGCGCTGCGCCTCCTCGGCCAGCGGGCCAAGAGCCGCCAGCACCTGGCCCCCGTCGCGCGGCCGGCGCACCGGGTCCTTCTCCAGGAGCTGCCTCACCAGCGCGCCCAGAGCCGGCGCGCCCGGCACCTCCAGGGCCGGCGCCGGCTTGGGCCCGGTGACCGCGCGTCCTCCGTCGTCGTCCGGGAACGGCGCCGCCCCGGAGAGCGCCCGGTAGAGCAGGACCCCCAGGGCGAACACGTCGGTGCGCTCGTCCTCGGGCGCGCCGCGCCATTGCTCTGGCGCCATGTAGGCCGGGGTACCACCGTCCTGCCGGCGTTGCCCGAAGGCGTGGGCCAGGCCGAAGTCCAGCACCTTCACCTGGCCATCCTCGCAGAGGAACACGTTCCCCGGTGTGAGGTCCCGGTGAACCACGCCCTGCCGGTGGGCGTGGGCCAGCCCCTCGGCCACCTTGACCGCGATCCGCAGCGCCTCCTCCAGCGGCAGCGGACCCGCCGAAAGCCGGTCGGCCAGGCTCCTTCCGCGCAGGAGCTCGAGGACGAGGTAGGGCCCGTGCTCGCACCGCCCCACGTCGTGGAGGGTGACGATGCAGGGATGGGAGAGCGAGGCGGCCGACTCGGCCTCGCGCAGGAGCCGCTCGCCGCGCAGGGTGGAGTCGGGACCGGCCTGCACCGCCTTGAAGGCCACCAGCCGGCCCAGGTCGCGGTCGCGGGCCTCGTAGACCACGCCGAAGCCGCCCCGGCCGATCTCCCGCAGGATCTCGAAGCGGCCGGCCACGACCTCGCCCGGCGCCGGGCCGGACCCCCACCCCCCTTCGGCCTGCGGGGCGCGAACCAGCTCGGCCAGGAGCGCCGACAGGGCTCCCGGGCGCACCGGCCGGGGCGAAGGGTCGACCTCGGGCAACGCAAGCCTCCGGGTTCGTTCGACCGCAGCGTGCGGCCGCGGGCCGATCCCGTCAACTGCGCGCGGCGGCGTCCCGTTCCCTCCCGGCCGGGACGCCGTTCCCTGCTAGCACGTGCCCGCGCACGCCGCCGGCGCCGCGGCGGCGCTGGGCTGCGGGCCGCCCGGCAGGGCCGGCCCGCTCCCGACGTCCGCGAGGAAGGTCGACGCCAGCGCGAGGCAGAGCGCGAGGAGCGCGGCGCCCCGGAGGTTGTCCGCGAGGGAGCGATCGGGGCGGCGGGCGGTGACGTGGGTGAGGTCGAGCACGGGGCCTCCTTCGGGTGGCGGCGTCGGTCCCTCCCGCACCGCGCACTCCAGGACCCGCGGCCTCGCCATTCCTGACGGCCCCGTCCGGGGGTATCATCCGAGCCGAGCCCATGACCACCGCCACCCACAGACCCCGCTGGACTTCCCTCTCCCCGCTCCTCGGACTGCTCCTCGCGGGAGCGCTCCCCGGCACGGCTGCGGCCGCCGCCGCGGCCGCGGCCAGGCAGGTGCCGGCGGCGCCTCCGCAGATCGACAACGACGACTGCCTCGGCTGTCACGCCGACCCGTCGCTCGAGGTGCCCCCGGGGCCGGACGGCAAGCCCCGTTCTGTGCTGGTGGAGGAGGCGAAGTTCTCGGCCTCCATCCACGGCAAGAACCGCTGCACCAGCTGCCACGTGGACATCGCCGAGGTGCCCCACCCGGAGGGCTTCCGGGCAAGGCCGGTGGCCTGCTCCCAGTGCCACAGGCTGGAGACCGACATCTACCTGGGCAGCGACCACGGCCAGGCGGTGCACCGCGGCGTCGACGAGGCCGCCTCCTGCAAGGACTGCCACGGCGCCACCCACACGCTGCTCGACTCCCGCAACCCCGCCTCCCCGGTCCACCGCGCCAATATCCCCGCCACCTGCGCCCGCTGCCACTCCCGCGTGGCCGAGATGCAGCGCTTCAACCTGAGGCAGCAGAACCCGGTGGGCAGCTACGAGTCCAGCGTCCACGGCCTGGCCGTGGAGCAGAAGAAGGTGCTGAACGCCGCCGTGTGCACCGACTGCCACGGCTCGCACGACCTGCACCGCTCCACCAACCCGGACTCCAAGCTCTTCTACCGGAACGTGCCGGCCACCTGCGGGCGATGCCACGAGAACGTGGAGCGCACCTACCGCCGCTCCATCCACGGCAAGTCCCTGGCGCTGGGCGTCCGCGACGCGCCGGTGTGCACCGACTGCCACGGCGAGCACAGCATCGCCGCGGTGCGCTCGCCCCAGTCACAGGTCTCGGCCGCCAACCTGCCCAACACCTGCGCGCAGTGCCACTCGGCCCAGCGGATCATCACCCAGTACCAGCTGCCGCCGGACGTGGTCAGCACCTACGCCCAGAGCTTCCATGGCCTGGCGCTCAAGGGAGGCAACCCCACCGTGGCCAACTGCGCCTCCTGCCACGGCATCCACGACATCCTTCCCGCCAGCGACCCCGAGTCGTCGGTGAACCCCCGGGTGCTGCCGCAGACCTGCGGCAAGTGTCACCCCGGCATCGGCACGCGGCTGGGGGCCGAGTTCTTCAAGATCCACGCGCCGCCCGGAAGGCACGAGGACAAGCCGTGGGTGGTGAACCTGGTGGCCACCATCTACATCGTGCTCATCGTCCTCACCATCGGCGGCATGGCGCTCTTCGTGGCGCTGGACTACGCCCGCAAGGCGCGGGATCACGTCCGCGACGCGCTGGCCCAGCGGGGCGCCGAGCCGCGGCTCTCGCCCTGGCTGAAGCGGCAGCACCTGGTGCTGATGGTCCTCTTCGCCGGCCTGGCCTACACCGGCTTCGTGCACCGCTTCCCCGAGGCCTTCTTCAGCTTGCCCTTCAAGCTCCTGCCCGACGGGAACGCCGTGCGAGCCCTGCTTCACCGGGTCCTGGGGTGGGCCTTCGTGGCCTTCTTCTGCGCCCACGTGGTGGCCCTCCTGGCCACGCGGGCGGGACGCTCCTACGCCCGAGCGCTCTGGCTGGTGAAGGAGGACCTCGGGGACGCCTTGGCCCAAGCCTCGTTCAACCTCGGACTCGCCTCCTCCCCGCCGCCGCCCCGGCGCTGGAACTACGCCGAGAAGGCCGAGTACTGGGCGCTGGTCTGGGGCTCGGTGGTCATGGCCGTCACCGGCGTGATGCTGGTGTTCACCGAGGCGATGCTGCGGTTCCTGCCCAAGGTGTGGAACGACGTGGCCCAGGTCGTCCACTACTACGAGGCGGTCCTGGCCACCCTGGCCATCGTCGTCTGGCACCTCTACTGGGTGATCTTCGATCCCACCGAGTACCCCATGAACCCGTCCTGGCTCATCGGGACGCGGCCCCGGCACGGCGCCCATCCCGAGCCGCACGCCGCGCCGCCCGACCCGGCGCCGGGCGAGGCAGGGCCCGCGCCGAGCGAGCGGGAGCCCCCGCCGCGCGGCGGATGACCGGGGGCTCCCGGCCTATACTGGGGCGATGCGCTCACCCGCCCCCCGCTCCGCGGCGGCAGCCCTCGCCGCGGCGCTCCTCTTCCCCGGCTGCGCCGGCTCGCGCCGGGCGCCGGCACCCATCGAGACCGCCTGGGTGAGCCCGCTCCACCGGGATCACCCGCTCAGCGGGCGGATCTGGAGCGTGGGCGCTGGCCGGTTCGCCTCGGCGGACGAGCTGGCCGCGGCGGTGGCCGGGGCGCGGCTCGTCTTCCTGGGCGAGGTACACGACAACGCCGACCACCACCTCCTCGAGGCGCGGCTGCTGCGGGCCGCGACCTCCGGCGGCCGGCGGCCCACCCTGGCCATGGAGATGCTCGACCCGGAGAAGCAGGCGGCGGTGAACAGCGTGCTCTCCGGGCCTCACCCCTCGCCGGCGGCCTTCCGGGACGCGGTGGGTTGGGACAGGAGCGGCTGGCCACCATTCGCCCTCTACCAGCCCATCCTGGAGGTGGCCCTGCCCGCCCGCCTGCCCATCGCCGCCGTCAACCTCTCCCGCCGCTCGGCGCGGGAGGTGATCCACCGCGGCCCGGAGGCGCTCTCGCCCGAGGTGCGGGCCCTTCTGGAGCGCGCCGGGCCCCTCTCGGCGGACGAGGCCCGGGAGCGCCGCGAGGAGATGGAGGCCCTGCACTGCGGCGAGCTCCCCGAGGAGTTGCTCGACCCGATGGTCCTGGCCCAGAGAGCGCGGGATGCCGAGATCGCCACCCGCCTCCTGGCCAGCGCCAGCCCCGGCGCCGACGGCGCGGTGCTGGTCACCGGGGACGAGCACGCCCGCAAGGATCGCGGCGCGGCCGCCTTCGTCCGCACCGCCGGCGCGGCGGCGGGCGAGGTGGTTTCGGTGGGCCTGCTGGAGGTCGACCCGGCGGAGACGGCGCCAGCCGGCTACGCGCCGCTGGCCTTCGACTGGGTGGTGTTCACGCCCGGCGCGGACCGGGGCGACCCCTGCCAGGGGATGACGGGGCCTAGCGGCCGAGTTGCCCTGCCGCCCGCGCCAGGCGCAGCGCCGCCAGCTGGGCGTTGAGCTCCTCGGTGACCCGGGCCAGCTCGGCGTTCTGGGAGGCGGTGGTGGCGTCGGAGACCTCGAGGTAGGTGGCCGCGCCCTGGGCGTAGGCAGCCTGGGCGTGCTGCAACGCCTCGGCGGCCAGGCGTGCCTGCTCCTCGGCCTTGCGGAGCGCGGCGCGGGCGCTGTCGAGGTCGAGCTGAGCGCGCCGGACCTCGTCGCGCGCCCTGCTCCGGGCCTGGGCGGCCACGGCCCCCGCCTCCGCCACCTTGTGCTCGGCCTCGGCGCGGTCGGCCTCGCGCCGCCCGCCGTCGAAGAGGGTCCACTTCGCGCCCAGGGTCACCTCCCAGCCCTCGTGCTTGCCGGTGAACCCGGTGATGGACGCCCAGGTCCACTGTCCGGTGAGGCCCACGTTGGGGAGGTAGCGGGCGGTGACCTCGCCCTCCTGGCTCTCGGCCAGGGCCTCTCCGGCCAGGGCGGCGCGGACTTCGGGCCGCTCGGCGGCTGCCGCCTCGGGATCGCCGCCCACGGCGGGAGGCGGGGGGGGGCGGGCCACGTCGAAGTCGGCGTCGCGGTCGAGCAGCGTGGCCAGCGCCTGCCGGGTGGCGTCGTAGGAGTTCCGGCTGCGGATGAGGTCCTCCTCGGCGCGGGCCCGATCGGTGCGGGCCTTGAGCAGCGCCAGCTTGGGCGCCGCGCCCTGGGCCACCAGCTGCTCGGCGTCGGCCTCGTGCCGCCGCCAGGTCTCGAGGGTGCGCTCCTGGACCGAGACCACCTGCTGCAGGGAGGCCGCGCCGTAGTAGAGCTGGGCCACGCCGAAGAGCACGTCCTGGGTGGCCGCCTCCACCCGTGCGCCAACCAGCTCCCGGGCCCGGCTGGCGGACCGCACCGCCTGCAAGGCCTGCGGCGCGAAGATCGCCTGCTGCAGCTCGGCCTGGACTCCGTACTGCTGCCTTCGCTGCAGCTCGTACTCCTCGTAGGAGAGCGGGTAGAGCAGGTAGGGGGTGGGGAGGCCGGGCGGGTTCGAGGGCGAGACGGGCCTGGTCGGATCCTGGGGCTTGGAGCCGATGGGCCAGTTCACCGGCTGGCCGGTGCTGGGATCGACCACCTCCCGGATGGCGAAGGAGGTGGGGAGGTCCAGCACCACGTCGTCGGAGTTCCAGCTGTAGCCGCCGCTCACCGAGAGCTGGGGAAGGTAGTAGCTCCAGGCCTTGGCCCGGAGGGTCTCCGCCTGTGCCAGCCGCTCCCCGGCGATGCGGAGGTCGAGGTTCCGGGCGCGGGCCTCGGCCATGGCCGCGTCCAGGCTGAGCACGGGATGGGCGGGGGGCTCGGAGGCGGCGGACAGGAGGGCGGCGGCGAGCAGGGCGAGCGGGGTCATGGTTCAGGTCTCGGGGAGTGCGGTGGCGGCGTCGCGCGGAGCGCGGCGCGAGGTAAGGGACACGACCACGGCGGCGAGCGCGGAGTAGGCCAGCCCCTGGCCCGCCAGCCAGGCCAGTTCGGGCAGCACCGTGCGCAGGTCGCCGGCCTTCATGGAGAGGATGCGCAGCGCTCGCAGCGCCGGCGTGGCCGGGAAGACGAACGTGATGGCCTCCAGCGCTCGGGGGAGCTGGGTCCCCGGCCAGGTGAAGCCCGAGGCCAGGAACAGGGGCACCGAGAAGAACATCAGCGTCTGGAAGGCGGTCATCCGGTCGGGGATGAGGCTGGCGACGCCTACGGCCACGGGCACCAGGGCGGCGACGAAGAGGGCGAAGAGGGCCGCGACTGCCAGGGGGCTCGGCCCCGCCCAGCCCATCCACGGGAGCAGGGCGCAGGAGACGAAGAGCAGGCCGCCCAGCCAGAACGGCGCGTGCGCCGCGGCCATGCCCAGGAGCTGGCCCAACGGGTGCGGGGGCGCGCCCACCGGCAGCCCGCGCTCGCGCCGCACGCCGGCGCTGAAGGCCAGGGACACCACCACCAGCTGCTGGATGACGATGAGCAGCACGCCCACCGCCAGGTAGCGACCGTAGGAGCCGGTGGGGTGGAAGAGGCGGTGGTCGGCCATGGCGATGGGGACGGCGCGCACTCGCGCCACCCCGGGCGGCAGCCCGGCGGCCAGGAAGCGGCGGGTGGCCAGCTCGGCGTTGGCGTAGGCCACCACCGCCGAGGCAGCCGGGAAGGCCAGGCTCCAGGTGTAGACGTTGCCGCCGGTGGACCAGACCGCCATCTGGGCGCGCTCACCCCTCTTGATGCTGCGCGAGAGGTCGGCGGGGATCACCACCAAGAGCTCGGCCTCGCCGCGGCGGAGCGCGGCCACCCCGTCGGAGAGCCCCTGGGGCCGCCCCACGATCCGGATCTCCGGCGTCGCCTCCAGCTCCAGCGCCAGGTGGCGCGAGAGCGCCGAGCCGTCGAGGTCGAGCAGGAGCGCCGGGCGCTCCCGGGCCTCCTCGCCGTGGTACAGGTAGGCGACCACCGCCGGGTAAAGCAGCGGGATGACCAGCAGCACCGTCAGGATTCCGGACTTCTCCTTGCGGGAGCGGCCGCCGAGGAGGAGCTTCCACTCCTCGCGCCGTCCCTGCCGGAAGGCGCCCAGGAAGCGGGTCAGGTCGGTCACGGCAGATCCTCCTGGACCCCGGGCGGCGGTTGGCCAGCCGTGCGACGCCCGGCGGCGAGCCGCTCCAGCGCGGCGGCGAGCGCGATCACCGCCAGGCAGGCCAGCGCCTGGGCGCCCATCCAGCCGAGCGGAACGGCCAGGTCCTCGAGCCTCGCCTCGCCGGCGAAGAACATCCGCAGGGCCCGGCCGAAGGGCGTGAAGGGGATGGCCGAGGCCACCGCCCGCAGCGGCGCGGGAATGGCGTCCCAGGGCCAGGTGAGCCCGGAGAGCATGAGGGACAGCATCCCCAGGAGCACCGTGGCCTGGAAGCCGAGCAGGCCGCCGCGGAACAGCGCCCCCAGGGCGGCGGCGAAGAGGAGATCGCAGAGGACCAGCGCCGAAAGGGCCGCCAGCACCACCGGCGCCGGGGAGGCCGGGGAGAGCCCGTCGAGTGCCAGGATCCCGTAGGTGACGAGGAGCGCCGCGGCGAGCCCGGCCAGGAAGCACGCGGCCAGGCGGCCCATGGTCTCCCGCAGGCGCCGCCCCGGCAGGGGTGGCCACAGGACCGACCAGGTGAGGAACAGCACCAGCACGTGGAGGAAGAAGTAGGCGAATCCGGGGGCGGCGTAGAAGGCGTAGCTGGCGCCGGGGTTGCCGGGGAGCGCCTCGGTGGCCGAGAGCGGCATCACCCGCGCCAGCGCCGACGACGAGGGCGCGCCCAGCTTCTCCGAAAGGCTCACCTGGGCGCCCGCCGCCACGGTGGCCAGCACCCTGGCCACCGCCCGCTGCGCCGTCTTGCCGGTGAGGACGTTGGAGTAGTCGACCGCCACCACCACCTCCGCGCGGCGGCCCCGCTTCAGCGCGGCGGTGAATCCGTCCGGCACCACCACCGCGGCCACCAGCTGGCCGCGGACCAGGGCGGCCCGAGCCTGGTCGAGGGTGGGCGGCGGATCGGTCACCACTCGGAGCTCGGGGGTGGCGTCGATGGCCCGCAGCACCGCACGTGACAGACCGGTCCCGTCGGCGTCGTAGACCGCCACCGGCAGCTCGCGCATGGCGCCCTGGCGATAGGTGGCGACCGAGACGGCGCTGGCCGAGAGAAACAGGGCCAGCATCACCTGGTGAGACCGGCGGCACGCCATCTGCCGGAGCTGGTCCAGGAGCGCGCGGAGGAAGGTGGGCATGGCCGGGCCGGGGCTCGAGGGCGCGGCCCGGCTCACCCCGCCGCCGGGGCGGGGGCGGGGGTGAAGCGCGCGGTCATGCCGGGGCGGAGATCCGGCACGGCCCCTTCCGGCCGCGCCTTCACCTCGAAGGTGCGCAGGTCGAAGCTCCCCTTCTCCCCGGTGGAGCGCCAGGTGGCGAAGTCGCCCATGGGCGCGATGGAGAAGACGGTCATGGGCAAGGTGCGGTGGAGCGCTGGCACCTCCACCTGCAGGACCGTGCCCACCCTCACCTCGGCCAGGAGGTCCTCGCGGACCGGGAAGGCGGCCCAGGAGTCGGAGCGGTCGACCAGCGTGAGGATGGGGTAGCCGGTGGCGGCCAGCTCGCCGCGGTGCACCAGGATCTTGGCCACCTCGCCGCCGATGGGGGCGGTCTGGGCCATCTCGCGGCCATAGCTCTGCACCTCGGCCAAGCTGCCCTCGCCCTGCTGGACCAGCGCCTCCAGCCCATCCAGCTCCTCGGAGCGCGCTCCCTTGACCACGAGGTCGTAGCGGGCCTGGGCCACCGCCAGCTGATCCTGGGCCGCCTTGTGCCGGAAGTCGGCGTCGTCGAAGGCCGCCTGGGTGATGGTCTCGGTCTTGAGGAGGGAGCTGGCGCGGTCGTAGGCCTTCTCCGCCACCGCCGCCTGGGCCCGCGCCGTCTCCAGCGCCCGCTCGGCCTGGTCCTTCTCCTCGGGCCGGGCCCCGTGGCGCGCCAGCGCCAGCCTGGCCCGGGCCGCGGTCACCGCCGCCCGAACCTGGTCGATCTTGGCGGCCACCTCCTGGCTCTCGATGGCGACCAGCTCCTGGCCGGCCTCCACCCGGTCGCCCTCGCGCACCGCCAGCGCCTTCACGCGACCGGGGATCTTGGAGGCGACGTCGATCTCGGTGGCATCCACGAGCCCGGTGACGGGGGCGGGCGGGCGCGGGCCGCAGGCGGCGAGCGGCAGGGCGGCCAGGGAGAGGGCGGCCAGGGCGGTGCGGCGGAGGGCGGGGATCATGGGTCAGGCTCCGATGCCGTCGAGGAGGATGTGGAGGAACTGCCGGAGCACGGCCTCGCCCGCCGCCGGCGACTCGAGGGAGGTCTTCCACAGCGCCTCCACCAGGTGGCGCTGGGTGAAGTAGCCGAGGAGCATGGCATTCACCGCCAGCACGAAGGCGCGCGGATCGAGGTCGGAGCGGAACGCGCCCTCCCGGATGCCGCGCCGGACGATGGCGCGCAGGGGCTCGAGGCCGGTCTCCAGCCGGGCCAGCAGGATGGAGCGGCCGCGGCGGTCCCGGGCCAGCGTCTCCCAGCCCAGGAGCCGCACGAAGTCGGGGTGGAGGGCCAGGTAGGCGAAGAAGCGCCGGATGATGGCCTCGGCCCGCTGGCGGAGGGGGGCGGCGACCGGCACCGCCTCCTCGCGCGCCAGCTCCAGGGCCTGGGTCAGGCAGGCGTCGAGGACCGCGAGGTAGAGGCCGTCCTTGTCGCCGAAGTAGGCGTAGATCATCCGCTTGTTGATGCCGGCCTGGTGGGCGATCTCGTCGATGCGCGCCCCGTCGTAGCCGCGCTCGGCGAACTCGCGGGTGGCGCGCTCGAGCAGCGCCCCACGGGTGGCCTCGGCGTCGCGCGGCCGCTTGGCGCTCTTCGTGTCCCTGGGGTTCACGCCGCCCTCCTTGTTCATAACTAACCAGTTAGTTACTTCATCCGTCCCGCCCTGTCAAGCGCGGAGGGACCTGCGTGGCCGGGCGTGCGCCGGCGGTGGGGCTGGAGAACGCGTGGACGGCTCGGGCCTTCGAGGCCACCGTGCCCTCCCCGAGGGAAAACGCCTTGACCAGCGCTCCCGGAGAGTCGACAAGTGCTGCCTTCGCGGAGGTCCACTCGTGCCCGCCCGGCTCACAGCCTGCATCCCCTTCCTCCTCTTCCTGCCCGGCCCCGGCGCACCCGCGGCCAGGGCCGACGAGGCCGCCATGCCCTCCCCCGCTCACAACCCCCTCCTCGCGCCGTGGACCGGTCCCTACGGCGGCGTGCCGCCCTTCGACCGGGTGAAGGTGGAGCAGTTCCTTCCCGCCTTCGAGGCCGCCATGGCCGAGAAGCTCGCCGAGGTAGAGCGGATCGCCACCGACCCGGCGCCGCCCACCTTCGACAACACCCTGGCGGCGCTGGAGCGGGCCGGGCAAGCGCTGGAGCGGGTGAGCAGCGTCTTCGACACCTTCTCCTCGGTGCTGTCCACCGACGAGTTCCAGCCGGTGGAGCGGGAGGTGGCGCCCCGCCTGGCAGCCTTGAGGAGCCGGATCGAGCAGGACGGCAGGCTCTTCGCGCGGGTCGACGCCATCTACCAGGAAAGGGAGCGCTCCTGCGCCACGCCGGAGCAGCGGCGGCTGGCCTGGCTGTGGCGGACGCGCTTGGTCAAGGCCGGCGCCGAGCTCGAGCCGGCGGCGAGGCGGCGGGTGGCCGAGATCGACGAGCGGCTGGCGACCCTGGAGACCACCTTCGCCCAGAACCTGCTCGGCGACGAGGACGCCTACCCTCTCCTGCTCGGCCAGGGCGACCTGGCTGGCCTCCCCGCGCCGGTGCGCGCGGCCGCGGCGACCGCCGCGGCGGACCGCGGCCACCCGGGGAGCTTCGCCATCCTGAACACCCGCTCCAGCGTGGAGCCCTTCCTCTCCTACTCCACCCGGCGCGATCTCCGGGAGAGGGTGTTCCGGGCCTTCGTGCGGCGCGGCGACAACGGGGACGCCCGCGACAACAAGCCGGTCATCGTCGAGGTGCTCCGCCTGCGCGCCGAGCGGGCCCACCTGCTCGGCTACCCGACCCACGCCCACTGGCGCCTGGCCGATCAGATGGCCGGCACCCCCGAGCGCGCCCTGGCCCTCATGGAGTCGGTCTGGCCGGCGGCGGTGGCCCGCGCCCGCGAGGAGGTAAAGGACATGCAGGCGCTGGCCGACCGGGAGCGCTCCGGCATCACCATCGAGCCCTGGGACTACCGCTACTACGCCGAGAAGGTCCGCAAGGACCGCTACGACCTGGACGAGAACCAGGTGAAGCCCTACCTCCAGCTGGAGAAGCTGCGCGAGGCCATGTTCTGGGTGGCGGGGCGCCTGTACGACCTTCACTTCCGGCCGGCGGAGGGCGTGCCGGTGTACCACCCCGACGTGCGCGCCTTCGAGGTCCGCGACGGCGCCGGGGCGCTGGTCGGGCTGTGGTACTTCGACCCCTGGGCCCGGCCGGGCAAGCGGTCCGGGGCCTGGATGAGCGAGTACCGGGTCCAGCAGCGGCTCTCCGGCGAGGTGCTGCCCCTCGTCTCCAACAACGCCAACTTCGTCAAGGGTCGCCCCGGCCAGCCGGTGCTGGTGAGCTGGGATGACGCCGTGACCCTCTTCCACGAGTTCGGCCACGCGCTGCACGGCCTCTCCTCGCAGGTGGTGTACCCGTCGCTCTCCGGCACCTCGGTACCACGCGACGACGTCGAGTTCCCCTCCCAGATCCTGGAGCGCTGGCTCCTCGTGCCCGAGGTCCTGCAGCGGTTCGCCCGGCACCACCGGACCGGCAAGCCCATCCCCCCGTCCCTGGTCCGGCGCATCGAGCGCTCGGCCCAGTTCAACCAGGGCTTCGACACGGTCGAGTACCTGTCCTCCGCCCTGGTGGACATGAAGCTGCACCTGGCCGGCGGCGAGGTGGACCCGGCCGCCTTCGAGCGCGAGACCCTCGCCGCCCTGGGCATGCCGAGGGAGATCGTCATGCGCCATCGGCTGCCCCAGTTCGCCCACGTCTTCACCCGCGACGGCTACTCGGCCGGCTACTACGCCTACCTGTGGGCCGAGGTCCTGGCCGCCGACGGCTTCGAGGCCTTCACCGAGGCGGGCGACCCCTTCGACCCGGCGGTGGCGGCGCGGCTGCGCCGGACCGTGCTCTCGGTGGGGAACACGGTCGATCCCGCCGAGGCCTTCCGGGCCTTTCGCGGCCGCGACCCCGATCCCTCTGCCTACATGCGCTGGCACGGCTTCCCCGTGCCCGGAGCCGGCGGGGCGCCCGACCGAGGCGCCCCACCGGCCTCGGCGCCGAATCCCGGGGCGAGCAGGGCCGGGACGCGCTAGATCTGGGCCCGCAGGGAGCCTCGCGTGCCCGCCCTCTACCAGCACGATCCCTTCCTCATCGTCCAGGGGTTCCTGTGGGGCGGCGGCCGCTGGGCGGACGTCCTGTGGATGGGCGCCACCGTGGCCTGCGAGGGCTGGGCCATGACGCTCATCGCCCTCCTCTTCGCCTGGGCCCGACTGCGCCAGCTCCGCGGGCTCCTCTTGGCCGCGCTGCCACTGCTCGCCGCCCTGCTCTTCGCCGGGCTCCTCTCCCAGCTCCTCAAGGTCCTCTCCGGCACGCCCCGCCCCCTGGCCGTGCTCGGGCCGGAGCGGGTTCACGTGCTCCTCGAGCCGCTCCGCGCCCAGGCCTTCCCCAGCGGCCACTCCGCCTCCGCCGCGGCGCTGGCCTTCGCCGCGCTCCGGCGCTTCGGCAAGCCGGCGTGGCCTCTGTTCCTCCTGGCGCTGCTGGGGGGCCTGTCGCGGATCTACGTCGGGGCGCACTGGACCCTCGACGTGCTGGGCGGTTGGGCGGTGGGGGCGCTGTCGGCCTGGCTGGTGTGGCAGGTGGAGCGCTGGCTCGCCCGCCGGCGCGGCCCGGCAGCCGGCTGAGGCCCGGCCGTTCCGGCGCGCCGAGCCACCGCCGGGCCTCGATCCCCATCGCCGGCGCGCCACCGTTCTCGCCCCGAGCCCCGCCCGATCCGGTCGACTCCCGGCGTGAGCACCGTCGCCCGGCTCGCCGCCCTCGCGGTCGCCGCCCGCCTGGCCTGGCTCCTGTGGGCCGGGGCCCGCGCCGCCCCCGGCCCGGGCAGCTGGGGCGCCTCCACGGGCGTCGGGCTCCTGGGCGCCCCAGAGGGGCCCGGGAGCGTCGGCGGGCTGCGTCTACCCGCCGCCGTCGCCATGCCGGGCCTCGGCCGCGACCGGCGCGTGGGCTGGCCGGCCCCGGTCCCCGGGCCGGGGCCCGCGATCGCCTCCGCCGGCCGGGCCTGGCGACCTTCCGGTGGGGCGCCGCTCCGACCTCCCGGCGCAGCTCTCCTCCTCGCGCTCTCAGGGCGGGTAGGCGATCGCCACCCCGGTCACGGCCACCAGCGTGGCCAAGGTGGCCAGCGCCAGCGAGCTCACCGTGAGGTCGAGCTCGGCCCGCTCCTCCTCCGGCAGGAAGATGGGGATCACGAACGGGGGTGGCAGCACCACCATGAGCAGCACGGCCGCCGCCACCCCGCGATCGAGCCCGAGCCAGCGGCGCACCATCAGCTCACCCACCAGCAGGCCGACCGGGATCCAGAACAAGAGCCGCAGCCCGATGGCCAACGCCGGCCGGCCCAGGCCGCGGGCGCGCAGCCTGAGATCGCAGCCGACGAGGAGCGCGACCAGGGGCGTGGTCATCCCCCCCACCAGCGCCGCCGCGTCGGGGAGCCCGGAGAGGAGCGCCCGCCCCTGCAGCGCGCGCAGGAGTCCGCTCCAGCCCGCCAGAAGCCCCAGCGCGATGGCCAGGACCACCGGCGACCTGGCCACGCCCAGGATCGCCTCCCCGGGCGAGGTCCTCCCGCGGGTGGCCCGCCGCAGGACCGGGATGAGAACCGCGAACACGAACAGCACGTGGCCGAGGTCCACCGCCGCGAAGCGGTGCAGGTTCTCCTGGCCGTAGAGGGAGGCGTACAGCGCGTAGCCCATCATCCCGGCCTCGAACCCGGTGAACAGCACGGGGAAGGTCCGGGCCCCGGGAGCCACCGCAGGCCTGAGCAGGCTCCCGACCCCCAGCCCCGCCAGGCAGAGGAGGAACATGACCGCGGCCAGCCGGACGGTGCGCGGGTCCACCTGCAGCCGGGCGAAGGCCAAGAAGAGCAGGGCCGGAAGGGTGACGTTCACCGCCAGCCGCTTCAGCTCTCCGGCGGCCCGCTCGCCCAGGAGGCCGGCGCGGCGCAGCCCGGCGCCGAGCGCAATGACCAACAGGACGGGGAGGACCTTGCCGAGTGCGTCGAGGCGGCTCATGGACTCGCTCCGGGGCCCGCGCATCCTAGCTCGACCCGGCCCAACCTGCGCCGAGGGGCGCGACGCCGGCGGCCAGCCGCTGCGCCGCTCAGGAGGCGTCGAGCAGGGCCCGCACCTTGCCGAGCAGGGCGGCGCGGGTGAACGGCTTGGCCAGGAACTCGACCCCCGAGTCGAGCACCCCGCGCTCGGAGATGGCGTCCTGGGTGTAGCCCGAGAGGTAGAGCACCCGCAGCGAGGGACAGCGAGCGGTGAGCGCTTCGGCGAGCTGGCGCCCGTCGAGGCTGGGCATCACCACGTCGGTGATGAGGAGGCGCAGGCGGCCGAGCTCCTCCGGGGCGAGCTCCAGCGCCCGGCTCGGCTGCCCGACCGCCGTGACCTGGTAGCCCTCCGCCTCCAGCGCACGGACGATGACGCCGCGGACCAGCTCGTCGTCCTCGACCACCAGGAGCTGCTCCGTCCCACGGCTCCGCCGGGCCTGCTCCGGCGCGGCCGCCGCCGCCGCAACGCGCAGGGCTCGGGGGAGGCAGATCTGGAAGCGGGCGCCCTGCCCGGGCTCGCTCTTCACCTGCACGTGGCCGCCGGCCTGGGCGACGATGCCGTAGACCGTGGCCAGGCCGAGCCCGGTGCCCTTGCCCTGCTCCTTGGTGGTGAAGAAGGGCTCGAAGAGGTGCGCGCGGACCTCGGGCGTGATCCCCACCCCGGTGTCGCGGACCTCGAGCTGGACCCAGTCGCCGGCCCGGCCGCCCTCCCGCTCCCCGGCCTCCGGGTCGCCCACCGTGGCGTTGCGGGTCTCGAGGATCAGCGTGCCGCCCCTGGGCATTGCGTCGCGGGCGTTCACGGCCAGGTTGAGGAGCACCTGCTCCACCTGGCTCGGGTCGGCGTTCACGGTCCACAGGCCCGGCTGCAGCTTCACCTTGAGCTCGACGTCCTCGCCCAGCAGGCGGCCCAGCATCTTCTCGGCCCCGCGCACCAGCGCGTTGAGATCGAGCGCCACCGGGGCCACGACCTGCTTGCGAGCGAAGGCCAGCAGCTGCCGGGTGAGGTCTCGGGCGCGCTCCCCGGCGGCGCGAATCTGCTCGGCGTCCTCCACCGCCTGGACGGCGCCGGGGTCCAGCTCGTCCTTGAGCGCCTCGCTGCAGCCCAGGATCACGGTGAGGAGGTTGTTGAAGTCGTGGGCCACCCCCCCGGCCAGGCGGCCCACCGTCTCCAGCTTCTGGGCCTGCTGGAACTGCTCCTCCAGGAGGCGCTGGCTGGTGAGGTCGCGGGCGTTCAGCACCACACCCCGCACCGCCGGGTCCTGGAGGAGGTTCCGGACGGTGGCCTCGATCTGGCGCCAGGAGCCGTCCCGATGCCGCCAGCGGACGACGCCGCGGGAGAGGGCGCCCGGGGCAGCGGCGACCAGGCTGAGGGTCCGTTCCAGGCTCTGGCGGTCGTCGGGGTGAACCAGGTCCAGGGCGGAGCGGCCGAGCTGCTCCTCGGGCGTCCATCCCAGCGTCTCCACCGCGCCCTGGCTCCAGAACTGGAAGCGGCCCCCTTGGCCCAGGACCAGGAGCATCTCCGTGGACTTCTCGATGAGGGCCCGGAACCGCTGCTCGCTCTCCTGGAGTGCCGCCTCGGCCCGCTTGCGCTCGGTGATGTCGACCACGACGGCGATCTGCGAGGAGGAGGCCTCCCCGGGGACGGCTAGCCGGCTCACCCGGAGGCTCGCCCAGAGCACCTGGCCGTCCTTGCGGAGATAGCGCTTCTCGCGCTGGTAGGGCTGCCCGGTCGCCGCCAGGCGGTCGAAGCTCTCCTGGTCGGCTTGCAGCTCCTCGGGCGAGGAGATCTCCCTCCAGGTCTTACCGCGGAGCTCGCCGATGGCGTAGCCGAGCAGCTCGCACAGCCGGTCGTTGGCCTCCAGGATGCGCCCGGTCGCGGTCTCGACCTCGGCCACCCCCACCGCCGCCTGCTCGAAGAGCGCGCGGTGCCGCAGCTCGCTGCGTCGGAGGGCTTCCTCGGCCAGCCGGCGCTCGGTGACGTCCTGCCAGACCGCCAGGAAGTGGTTTCGCCCCCCGACCACCACCGGCCGGCTGTTCACGAGGACCCTCCGGAACTGCCCATCCCTGGTGCGGTGGCCGACCTCGAACTCCTCGCCGCCTGCCTCGGCGATGCCCCGCAGGCGCGCGGCCAGGCTCACCGGGTCCCCCCCCTCCACGTTGATGTCGGCCAGCGTCAGCCGGGCGAACTCCTCCCGCCGGTAGCCGAGCTCCCGGCAGGCCTGGTCGTTGAAGGCGACGATGCCCCCCTTCTCGTCGAGCAGGACCACGCCGCTCGGGGCCAGCTGGAAGAGCGACCGGTAGAGCGCCTCGCTCTCCACCACCGACTGCTCGACCCGCTTGCGTTCCGTGACGTCCATCGCAAAGCCGTGCCAGAGCGCGCTGCCGTCCGGCTCGTGGCTCGGCATCGCCGAGGCCTCCAGCCAGCGGAGCCCCTTGGCCGGGTGCTGGTAGCGGAAGTGGGCTTGCCAGCGTGACCCGGTTCGGGCGGACGCCTGGATCCCCTCCAGGATGGCCTGCTGCTCCTCGAGGTGAACCCGGGCCAGGATGGGCGACGCGTCTCCCGTCAGCGTCTCCGGCTCGAAGCCGAAGACCTCCCCCACCGCAGCGGTGCCAAAGGGCAAGCAAGAGCTTCCGTCCGGCCGCAGGCGGAAGGTGTAGATGCAGCCGGGGACGTTCTGGGCCACGGAGGCGAGCTGCTCCCGGGCCTCGATCTCGGCGCGGAGCGCCTCCTCCATCTGGCGCGCGCGGCTCCGGTCGCGGAGGACCAGCACCGCCCCGGAGACCCGGCCCAGCGCGTCGCGGATGGGCGCGGCGATGCCGGCCACCGGCCGCTCGGTCCCGCCCCGGGCCAGCAGCAGGGTCGGCTCGCCGGGGCTCAGGGCCCGACCCGCCTCGAGGGCCTGCCCGGCCGGGTCGGGCATGGGGAGTCGGGTGTCCTCGCTCACCAGGTGCAGCACCTCGCCGAGCGGCATCCCGGCGACCTCCCCCGCCGCGAATCCGGTGAGCTCCTCGGCAACCGGGTTCACCAGCGTGACGTGGCCCGCCGCGTCGGTGGCGATCACCGCGTCGCCGATGCTCCGCAGCGTGACCTCCAACCGCTCCCGCTCGGCCGCCACCTGGAGGGCGGCCTGCTTGCGCCCGGTGACGACCTCGCTGAAGAGGATCACCCCACCGATGGCACCGTCGGGGGTGCGCCAGGGGTGGATGGCCCAACGCACCCAGTCCAGCGTCCCGTCGGCGCGCGGGAAGGGATCCTCCTCGCAGGCCTCGGTCGCACCGGCCAGGCAGCGGGCGTGGATGGCGCGCCAGCGCTCGGGGATCTCCGGGAAGACCTCGTAGTGGCTCCGGCCCAGCAGGGCCGTGTCCCCCAGGCGGTAGTCCTCGGCGTAGCGTCGGCTCGCCGCCAGGTAGCGCATCTCCCGGTCGAAGAGGGCCACCGCGGCAGGCGTGTGCTCGACGAAGAGCCGCCAGCGCTCCTCGCTCTCCCGCAGCGCCAGCTCGGCGCGCTTGCGCTCGGTCACGTCGAGGGCGATGCCGACGTACCGGACCACCTCCCCGGTGCCGTCCCGCTCCGGCTCGCCCTTGGAGAGGATCCAGTGCTCCGCCCCGTCGCGCCCGCGCATCCGCCACTCCACCTCCACCGGCGCCCCCAGCCGGGCCGAGGCGGAGACCATCTCGGCGACCCGCGGGCGGTCCTCGGGGGCGACGGCCGACATCCAGGCCGCGAAGGACGGCTGGCTGGATCCGAGCGCCAGGCCGAAGAGCTCGTGCAGCTCCTCGGACCACCTGCTCCGATCGGTCCCGACCTCCCATTCCCAGGCACCGGCGCGGGCCGCGCGCAGCGCGAGGTGCAGGCGGTCGGCGGAACCGCGCACCGCCAGCTCCCTCTCCAGCGCGCCGGCGCGCAGCCTGGCGCGCTGGTGAACCAGGGCAACCACCGAGAGGAAGCTGCCGGCGGCGGTGAAGGTGGCCAGCGCGGCAAGCTCGCTGCGCGAGGCGGCGGCCAAACCACCCTGTGGCTCCATCAACCAGAAGGCCGCCGCCAGGGCGGAGAGCACGGTGGCGACCAGCCCGGGCAGGAATCCCAGCAGCAACGCGGCCACCATCACGGCCGGGTAGAAGGTGAGGAAGGGTGGAAGGCGGTCGAAGCTCCGCTGCAGGAGCTCGAGGAGGCCGAAGGCCCCGGCCACCAGCACCGCGGCGGCGGCGCTGCGAACGGCCGCCGCGCCGCCGAGAGGCACGGATCCGGATCGAGCGGTCTTCGTCGGCTGGACCATGGGGTGAACGCGCCAGGCCACGACCGGCCGGCCCCGCCCGTCGACGAGTTACCACCCCCGGCGAGTCGACCACCACCCACCTCGGGTACGAGTGCTGTCGCACCCTGTGTGACAACGGCGCCCTCGGGTCAGGGCTTCGGGCCGCCGCCAGGGGAGCCGCCGCCAGGGGCACCACCGGGCGGGCCGCCTCGGCCGCCTCCGCGGCCGGTGCCGGGGCCCCCGCGCCCGGGCCCGCCTCTCCCGCCGAAGCGCCCACCGCCGCGCTGGTTCCGCCGATCCTCGCGCAGCGAGTCCATGGAGAACCCGCCGCTGCCCGTCTTGGCGCCGGCGCCGCCCCCGCGCCCGCCGCCGCCGCGTCCCGGCCCGCCGCGACCCCGGCCGCGGCGCTCCTCGCGCTCGCCCCCGGCCACCTTCCGCATGCTGGCGGGGAAGCGGTCGACCAGGTACTGGTGGCCGCCGATGGAGGCCGCGCCTGCGACCGGCTCCTCCGGCCCGAACACCCTGACCAGCCGCACGTCCTCGAGGCGCCCGCCGGCCGCCTCGAAGGCGGCGTA
>DATKMW010000055.1:0-81413 GCA_035541675.1 Anaeromyxobacter sp.
GGCCCTGGCCCGAAGCCCGGAGGCCCGGGGAGGGCCTCTACCCGGTGACCAGCACCGTGCACGACCGCGGCCCGTGGGCGCCGATGACCAGGGCCTGCTCGATGTCCGCGGTCTTGGAGGGGCCGGCGATGAAGACGCCGAAGCCGGGCCCCCCGAAGCGGAGCCGGGCGTAGGCCTCGTGCATGTCGTTCACCACCGCGCCGGCCCGCACCACCAGGGCGAGGTGCTCGGCCACCACGAAGACGCCGCGGTGGCGCAGCTGGCCGGCGGCGACCCACACCGCCCCGGTCTCGGCAACCGCGAAGGCGCCCGGCAGGACGGCCAGGTCCACACCGGCGAGATCGTGCGGGTCGGCGACCTCGGCGAGCCGCAGCGTCCCGGCTCCGGCCTCCGGCACCTCCGACACCACCTGCCGGGCGCCGAGGCGCGCGGCCAGCTCGGCAGTCTCCCGGGCCAGGTCCAGGGGCGTCGGCGCCCGCACCAGCGCGCCCCCCACCGCCTGGACCGCCTCGGCGAGCCGCGCCACCGGGTCCCCGTAGCGCGTCCTCGCGCCGGCGGGCGCGGAGGGCAAGGGCTCCGCCGGCGGCGCGGCGGCGCGGAGCGCGGCCAGGATCTCCTCGCGGCTAGCCACCGCCGCCTCCCTTCCGGCCCTGACCCTGCCGCGCCCGCCACGCCTCGCGGAAGGTGGCCGGCGGAGCGGGCGGGAGCTCGCGCTGTCGGCCCCAGGGGTTCCACGGCCCGTAGAGCAGCCAGCGCGGCAGGTGGCGAAGGGCGAAGCGCAAGAGCCACCCCGACGCCTGGTAACGGGCCCGGGAGCGGAGGGCGAGGCCCAGCAGAAGCATGGCCAGCCGCTTGCCCGGGGAGATCGAGCCCGGTCCGGCCACGAGCTGCCGGCGCCGCTCGAGGAGGAGGTCGTGCAGCGGGATCCGCACCGGGCAGACGTCGTCGCAGGAGCCGCACAGGCTGGAGGCGAAGGGGAGCGAGGTGTGGGCCAAGGGGTCCCAGGCCGGGGCCAGCACCGAGCCGATGGGGCCGGGGATGGTGAAGCCGTAGCTGTGCCCGCCGCTGCGCCGGAACACCGGGCAGGTGTTCATGCAGGCGCCGCAGCGGATGCAGGCCAGCGCGCCCCGGAAGGCGGGGTCGGCCAGCAGCCGCGCGCGCCCGTTGTCCACGATCACCACGTGCAGCTCGCCGCCGGGCAGGGGGCCGTGGAAGTGGCTGGTGTAGGTGGTGATGGGCTGGCCGGTGGCGGAGCGGGCCAGGAGCCGCACCAGGACGCCCAGGTCCTCGAGGCGCGGCACCACCTTCTCCACCCCCATGCAGGCGATGTGGATCCGCGGGAACGAGGTGCCCATGTCGGCGTTGCCCTCGTTGGTGCACACCACCACCCCGCCGGTCTCGGCCACCGCGAAGTTCACGCCGGTGAGACCGGCCTCGGCCCGGAGGAATCGCTCCCGGAGGTGCCGGCGGGCCGCGGCGGTGAGGGCGGTGGGGTCGGAGAGGCCGGCCTCGGTGCCCAGGGTCCGGTGGAACAGCGCGCCCACCTCCTCGCGCCGCTTGTGGATGGCGGGCAGGACGATGTGCGAGGGGGGCTCGCCGGCCAGCTGCACGATGCGCTCGCCCAGGTCGGTGTCCACCACCTCGATGCCCCGGGCCTCGAGGAAGGCGTTGAGGCCGCACTCCTCGGTGAGCATCGACTTGGACTTCACCAGACGGCGGATGGCCTTCAGCGCCAGGATCTGGTGGACGATGCGGTTGTGCTCCTCCGCGTCGCGGGCCCAGTGGACCACGGCCCCGCGGGCGGTGGCCTCCCGCTCGAACTCCTCCAGGTAGTCGGCCAGCCGGGCCCGGGTATGGGCCTTGATCTGGGCGGCCCGCTCCCGCAGCTCCTCCCACTCCGGCAGCTCCTCCGCCAGCCGGTCGCGCTTCTGGCGCACCGCCCAGAGCGCGCCGTCGTGCCAGCGGGCCCGCCCCTCGTCGGCGGCGAAGCGCGCCGCTCGCTCGGCGTGACCCTCCCTCATCCCATGGCCTCGGCCATCACCTCGGCCACGTGCAGGAAGGCGAGGGGCGCGCCCGCCCGGCGGGCCAGCCCGCCCAGGTGCATGAGGCAGGAGACGTCGGTCCCGGTCACCACCTCGGCGCCGGCGCGCAGGTGATCGGCGATCCGGTCGCGCCCCATCAGGCAGGAGACGGCCTCCTCCGCGACCGCGAAGGTCCCGCCGAAGCCGCAGCACTCGTCGGGGCGGGAGAGCGAGACCAGCTCCAGCCCCTCCAGCGAGCGGAGCAGCGACGCGACCTTGTCGAACGGCGCCACCCGCCGCTCGCTGCCGGCCGCCAGGCGGAGCTCGCGGAGCCCGTGGCAGCTCTGGTGCAGGCCGACCCGGCGGCGGAAGCGGCCCGGGAGGCGCTCGACCCCCAGCACGTCGGCCACGAACTCGCACAGCTCGTAGGTGGCGGCGCGCACCGCTCCGTAGCGCGGGTCCCCGGCCAGGAGGCCGTGGTAGTGATTCCGCACCATGGAGGTGCAGCTGCCCGAGGGGCACACCACCGCCTCGAAGCCCGAGAACACGTCGAGGAAGCGGCGGGCCAGCGGGGCGGCCTGGGCGGCGAAGCCGGCGTTGGCCATGGGCTGGCCGCAGCAGGTCTGGTCCTCGGGGTAGACCACCTCGCACCCCAGCCGCTCCAGGACGCGGGCGGTGGCCAGCCCCACGCCCGGGTAGAGCTGGTCCACGTAGCAGGGGATGAAGAGCGCGACCCTCACGGGAGCTCCCGGGCGGCCACGGGCCGCAGGAGCGGCCTCCCCTCTGGCCTCGATTCGTGCAAGCCTGGGCCACCATACACCCTCGGCGCGCCGGCGCGTTCCCCAGGAGGATCCCATGAGCCAGGCGGCATCCACCCAGGCGACCTACCAGCAGGCCCGCGAGGCCTATGCCGCCCTGGGCGTCGACACCGAGCAGGCCCTGGCGCGGCTGGACCGGGTCCCCATCTCCATGCACTGCTGGCAGGGGGACGACGTGCGCGGGTTCGAGAACCCGCAGGGCGCGCTCACCGGCGGGATCAGCGCCACCGACCGCACCGCCCGGCTGGCCTTCCTCGAGGAGCAGAAGTCCCTGCCCTGGGGCGCGGCCTGGGACGCGTACTGCGAGCGCAAGGGCGTGCCGCTGGGTGCCGCCTGGCTCGGGGCGGTGCGCGCCCACGAGGAGCGGGTGCAGCGCCAGCGGGGAGGGTGAGCAGCGGCGGGGAGGCCCACGGCCATGCCGCCCGGCCCGGACGCCTACGTCCACGGCTACTCCGACCGCGAGCACGGGCGGCTGGTCGACCAGGCGACCACGCTGGCCGAGCTGCTGCACCACGACACCCGCTACCCGCCGGGCGCGTCCGTCCTCGAGGCTGGCTGCGGGGTGGGTGGCCAGACGGTCGCCCTGGCGCGGTCCAGCCCCGGGGCCCGCTTCACCTGCATCGACGTCTCGCCCCGGTCGCTCGAGTCGGCGCGGGAGCGGGCCCGGGCGGAGGGGCTCGAGAACGTCGCCTTCCAGCAGGCGGACATCCTCGACCTGCCCTTCCCCGAGTCCTCCTTCGACCACGTCTTCGTCTGCTTCGTGCTCGAGCACCTCCCGCGCCCGGACCGGGCCCTCTCGGCCCTCCGCTCCCGCCTCCGGCCGGGCGGAAGCCTCACGGCCATCGAGGGCGACCACGGCTCGGCCCTCTTCCACCCGGACGATCCGGACGCCCGGCGCGCCATCGAGTGCCTGGTGACCCTGCAGGCGCGCGCCGGAGGGGACGCGCGGATCGGCCGCCGGCTCTTCCCGCTGCTGGTGGAGGCGGGGCTGCGCGAGGTGACGGTCTCGCCGCGGATCGTCTACGCCGACTCGAGCCGCCCGGAATGGGTCGAGGGATTCACCCGGAGGACGTTCACGGCCATGGTCGAGGGCGTGCGCGGGCAGGCGCTGGCCGCCGGGCTGCTCGACGCGGCGACCTGGGAGCGCGGCATCGAGGGGCTGCGGCGGTCGTCGGGCCCCGGCGGCGTGTTCTGCTACACCTTCTTCAAGGGCGTCGGCCGGCGCTGAGCGGGTGTCCGGGCCCTAGCGGAGAGACCCCAGGGCGGCCACCACGTCGTCCGAGCGGCCGGTCCACCCGAAGATGCCGCCCTGGGCGCGGATCATCTCCAGCCCGGCCCGCTGGAACTCGGGGAAGTAGGAGCCCACCGCGTCCTCGACCACCAGGCAGTCGAGGCCGCGGTCGTTGGCCTCGCGCACGGTGGTGTGGACGCAGACCTCCGTGGTCACCCCGCAGACCAGGAGGGAGGCGATCCCTCGGACCCGCAGCAGGCTGTCGAGATCGGTGGCGTAGAAGGCCCCCTTCCCCGGCTTGTCGACGACCGGCTCCCCGGGGACGGGGGCGAGCTCGGGCACGATCTCGTGGCCCGGCTCGCCCCGGACGAGCAGCCGCCCCATGGGCCCCGGTCCGCCGATGCGGAGCGAGGGGTTGCCGCGGCGGGCCTTGGCCGCGGCCAGGTCCGAGAGGTCGGGCCGATGGCCCTCCCTCGTGTGCAGGACGCAGAGGCCCGCCCGGCGCGCCGCCGCCAGGACCCGCCCGGCCGGGCCCAGCGCGCTGCGGAGCAGGGCCACGTCGTTCCCCAGGCTCTCGCCGAAGCCGCCCGGCTCCAGGAAGTCCCGCTGGAAGTCGATCATCAGGAGGGCGGTGGTCCCTCGCTCGAAGGGGAACGGATAGGGCTGCGCGCGGATGTCCGGCACCGGGGCTCCTCGGGGCTACTTGGCCTGGCCGATGACACCCTCGATCAGCCAGTTGGTGCTGTCGAGCAGCTCGATGCCACCTGCCTTCCCCTCCGGGATGACCAGGTTGCCGGCGTTGTCCTTGATGGGGCCCCGGAAGATCACCAGCTTCCCGGCGATGATGTCGGCCTGCGCCTTGGCGATCCTGGCCTTGGTCTCGGCCGTCACGCTGGGGCCGAAGGCGGCCAGCTTGAGGTAGCCCGACTCGATGCCGCCGCGGACGTGCCCCGACCTCCAGGTGCCGGCCACGATGTCCTTCACCAGCTTGGTGTAGAGGTCCCCCCAGGTGTAGGCCACGCCGGTCAGCCAGCCCTTGGGCGCGAACGCGGCCAGGGCGTCGGAGTGGAAGCCGATCGACTTGATGCCGCGGGCCTCGGCCGTCTTGACGATGGTGATGGGGCTGTCGGTGATCATGGTGACCACGTCCACGCCGGCGTCGGCGAGGGCGTTGACCGCGGCCGCCTCCTTGACCGGGTCGACCCAGGCGTTGTTGTAGGTCACGGTGGTGGTGACCTTGGCGTTCTGGGTCCGGGCCCCCAGCTCGAAGGCGTTGATGGAGGCGAGGATGTTGGGGATGGGGAAGGCGGTGATGAAGCCGAGCTTGCCGGTCTGGGTGGCCGCGCCGGCGGCGATGCCGGCCAGGTACATGGCCTCGAAGTTGTTGCCCCAGAAGGTCCCGAAGTTGGGGGCCAGCTTGAAGCCGCTGGCGTGGAGGAAGGTGACCTTGGGGTGCTTGGCGGCGACGTTGAGGGCGGGGTCCTGGTAGCCGAAGCTCTGGGCGATGATGATGGTGGCGCCCTTGTTGATCATCTGCTCCATGACCCGCTCGGCGTCGGCGCTCTCCGGGACGTTCTCGGCCTCGAGCAGGGTGAGGCCGGGGATGTTCTTCTTCAGCTGCTCGAGCCCCTCGTGGCTCGCCTGGTTGTAGCCGGCGTCCTTGATGGAGCCCACGTGCAGGGCGCCGACCACCAGCTTGGGATCTGCCCAGGCCTGGCCGGCGGTCGCCAGGGTGAGCGCCAGGGTGAGTGCGAACTTCGTGCGGGACATGGATGCCTCCGTGGGATGGGTGGGTGCGGCGAGCGACGGGCGCGGCCTCAGGCCGACGACTCGAAGACCTCCTTCAGCCCCTCCGGCATCCGCCCCCGGCTGGCCTTGCGGAGCTGCACCAGCACCGCCAGGGTGACCAGGTAGGGGAGCATGTCGAGCAGGAAGGGCGAGACCTGGGCGCCGCGGGCCTGGAGCTGGATCTGCAGCGCCAGGGTGCCGCCGAAGAGGAGCGCGCCCGGCAGGACGCGCAGAGGGTTCCAGGCGCCGAAGATGACCAGCGCCACGGCGATGAAGCCGCGGCCGGCGGTGAGCCCCTCGGTCCAGGTGTGGGCGATGGCCAGGCTGAGGTGCGCCCCGGCCAGGCCGGCCAGGGTCCCTCCCAGGAACAGCGCCTGGTGGCGCAGGAGGCCGGTCCGCGAGCCCGCGGCGTAGGCCACCAGCCTGTCCTCGCCCACCGCCCGCAGGTGCAGCCCCCACGAGGTCCGCTGCAGCAGCCCCCAGACGGCCAGGGCGCAGGGCACGGTGAGGTACACGAGCGCGTCCTGGCGGAAGAGGATGGGGCCCAGCCAGGGGAGGCTGGCCAGGCCCGGCACGGGGAGCGGCGCCAGGCCGTCGACGGTGGTGCCCACGAACGGCTTGCCGTAGTAGGCGGACAGCCCCTGCCCCAGGAACATGAGCGCCAGGCCGGAGGCCAGCTGGTTGGCGCCGCGGGCCACGACCAGCGGGCCGAGGAGGAGGTTGAACGCCCCCCCGGCCAGCACCGCCGCCGCCAGCCCCAGGAGCGTCGACCCGGTGACCGAGGCCACGGCGAAGCTCACCGAGGCCCCCACCAGCATGGTCCCCTCCACCCCGAGGTTGATGAGCCCCGCTCGCTCGACCAGCGTCTCCCCCAGCGCCGCGTAGAAGATGGGGGTGCTGGCGACGATGGCGCCGGCGAGCCAGCCCTGGAGGAACTCAGACGGCACGCTTCCCTCCCCGGGCCAGCACCACCACCAGCAAGAGGGCCATGAGGACGTTCACCGTGGCGGAGGGCAGGCCCTGGTCGAGCTGCAGGCTGTCGCCGCCGGTGGCGATCACCGCCACCAGGAACCCGGCGACCAGGATGCGCAGGGGCCGGTGGCCCGCCAGCCAGGAGACGAGGAAGCCCAGGTAGCCGTAGTCGGCCGAGAAGTGGGGACGCAGCCGCCCCTGGATGGCCATGATCTCGCCGGTCCCCGCCAGCCCGGCCAGCGCGCCGCCCACGCAGAGGACGGCGACGATGGCCCGCGCCAGCGGCAGGCCGTGGCGGCGAGAGGCGAGCGGGTTCCCGCCGATGGCCCGGATCACGTACCCCCAGCGCGTGAGGCCCAGCACCCCCGCCGCCAGCAGCAAGGCCAGCAGCGCCAGCACCAGGCCGAGGTGGACGCGCCCGGTGAAGGCCGGCCAGAGGAATCCCGGGCCGAAGGCGCGGGTCTGCGGGACGTTGGCGCTGCCCGGGTCGCGCAGCCACCCGAACACGAAGAAGTCCACCAGCCGGATGGCCACGTAGTTGAGGAGCAGGGTGCTGATGGTCTCGTTGAGCCAGTCCCACGATCGAAGCAACGCCGGCAACAGCGCCCACGCGGCGCCGCCGGCCATGCCCGCCAGGATCCCCGCCGGCAGGGCGACCCAGCGAGGGGTGGCGGCGCCGAGGGCCAGGGCGGCGGCGGCGGCGAACAGGGCGCCGACGTGGAGCTGCCCCTCGCCGCCGACGTTGACCAGCCCGAGCCGGGCCGGGAGGGCTGCGGCCAGCGCGGTGAAGAGGATGGGGATGAGCTTCACCAGCACCTCCCCCAGGCCGTAGGCGCTGCCCAGGGTGGACCCGACGAGCCCGGCGAAGGTGTCGAGCGGGCTCTTGCCGCTGGTCAGGAGGAGCAGGGAGAAGAGCCCGACCGCGCCCGCCAGGAGCAGGGCGGTCACCGCGGTGGCGCGCAGGCTAGGCGCGAGCATGCTCTGCCCCGGTCATGAGCAGGCCGACGTCCCGCGGGGTGATCTCCTCGGGCCGGTAGGTGCCCCTCGAGCGGCCGGCGTGCAGCACCAGGATCCGGTCGCTGAGGGCGAACAGCTCGTCCAGGTCCTCGGAGATGAAGAGCAGGGCCATGCCCCGGGCGGCGTGGGAGAGCACCAGCTCCCGCGCCGCGCGGGCGTTGGACAGGTCCAGGCCGCGGGTGAGGTAGTAGGAGATGAGCAGGCCCGGGTTGCGGCCCAGCTCTCGCGCGATGAGCACCCGGTGCAGGTTGCCGCCCGAGAGCTCCCCGGCCAGCGCGTCCAGCGCCGGAGGCGCCTGGACGAAGGCCGTGGTCAGCGCCGAGCGAGCCGCCGAGTCGAGCCCGTCCCGGTCCGGCACCAGGCCCAAGGCGGTCCAGTAGGGCCGGTGGGCCCCCAGGATCAGGTTCTCCCGCACGCTCAGGTTCCCGACGGCGCCCATCCGCAGGGGATCCTCGGGCAGGCAGGCGATGCCCCGCTCCAGCGCCGCCCGGGGCGACCGGGGATCGAGGACCTCGCCCCGGACCAGGACCTGGCCCTCGCTGAGCTCGCGCAGGCCCAGCACCAGATCGGCGAGGAACTCCTGCCCGTTGCCCGATACCGCCGCCACCCCCAGCACCTCGCCCGGGCCCACGCTGAGGTCGAGGTTCGACAGTCCGGGCCTGCCGTCGTCGGTCCGGCAGCCCACCCCGGCCAGCCGGAGCACCGGCGTCGCCTGGCCCGCGGCGATCGCCCCGCCCATCCGCCGCGGGACGGCCTCGCCGTCGCCGTCGCGCGCCTCCCCGACCAGGAGGGAGGCCAGCTGCTCTCGGGTGGTGCCGGCCGCGGGCAGGCTGGACGCCACCCGGCCCCTGCGGAGCACGGTGATCCAGTCTGCGCAGCGCATCACCTCCGCCAGCTTGTGGGTGATGAACACCACCGCGTAGCCCTCGGCGCGCAGCCGGTCGAAGACGGCGAAGAGCGCCTCGGCCTCGTGCGGGGCCAGGACGCTGGTGGGCTCGTCGAAGATCAGCACCCGGGCTCCGGCCAGGAGGATCTTGACGATCTCCACCTTCTGCCGGACCCCGGCAGGCAGCTCGCGGACCAGCGCCCGCGGGTCGAGGTCGAGGCCGTAGGCCCGGCTGACCTCGCGGATGCGGGCGAGGAGCGCCTCCCGCCGCAGCTTCCGGTGGTCGAGGAAGAGGGCGATGTTCTCCCAGACCTCCAGCGCCGGGATGAGGGTGAAGCTCTGGAACACCATCCCGATCCGGTGGGCGCGCCCCTGCCGAGGGCTGGTCAGCCGGACGGCCTGCCCGCCCACCCGGATCTCCCCGCCGGTCGGCTGGTAGAAGCCGTAGAGCACCTTCATGAGCGTGCTCTTGCCGGCCCCGTTCTCGCCCAGGACCGCGTGGACCTCGCCGGAGCGGATCTGGAGGTCGATGCCGTCGTTGGCGCGCAGATCGCCGAAGACCTTGCTCAGCCCGCGCGTCTCGAGCAGCAGCTCCCCGCGGGCGGGGCTGGCGGAAGGCATCAGCAGGCGGCGAGCACGGCCCGTGCCAAGCCGCGACGGCTCCTCCGGCCGGAGACGAGACGGAGTCGCGCCGCGTCGCGGCCGCCGCTGCCAGCCGATCGAGCACGGTGCTGCCCGGTGGACGGGCAGCAGGGAGCCCGCCGCCCCGCCCCGTCCAGGCCTACCTTCGCGAGCTCAGGTAGGTCCGCCAGCCGCCGTACCGGGTGATCTCCTCGCACCTGGGAATGGCGCTCGCCTCCATGAGGAAGCCCGTCACCCACGAGCCGTCCTCCAGCTCCACCTTGCCCAGGCCGAGCGGCTGGGGTACCGCCGCCAGGAAGCCGCCCCACGCGGACTCCGGCAGATCCCAGAGCTCCAGCGGGACCCGGATCCCTCCCTCCGCGGACCGGACCATGCCCGGCTTGGGCGTGGGGCCGTCCGCGAGGGCGTAGAGCCGGTAGGCCGGCGCCGTGCGGGCCTCGGTCAGGAAGCGGGCTCCCCGCGCCAGGAGCTGGTGGTTGAGCGGCAGCCCGCGGAGGTGGGCGCCGGCGACCGCCAGCACCGTGCTGCCGTGGCCTGCCCGGGCCGGGCGATCCGCCCCCTTCTCGTACAGCTCCCCGGCCTGGAAGAGCGCCTGGTCGCTCCCCGCCGGCCCCACCAGGCTGATCCCGAACGGCCTGCCGTCGGCGCAGGACTCGGCCGGGATGGCGAGCGCGGCGCAGTCCAGGAGGTTCACGAAGTTCGTCCAGGTGCCGAGGTGCGAGTTCACCTGGACGGGATCGGCCAGCGTCCGCTCCAGGGTCGGGGCGGTGGGCGCGGTGGGGAGCACCAGCAGGTCGCAGCGGTCCCAGATGGCCGACGCCTGGCGCCGCAGCCCCTCCAGCCGCTCGAAGGCCTCGAAGGTCTCGCGGGCCGAGATCCTCTCGCCCGTGGCCAGCACCTGCCGGGTCACCGGGTGGAACGAGCCGGGATGGGTCTGCCAGAAGCTCCCCACGGCGGCCAGCCGCTCGGCCACCCACGGGCCGCCGTAGAGCAGCTTGGCGGCGGCCAGCAGGCAGGAGAGGTCCGTCTCCAGGACCTCCACCCCCAGGCTCCGCCACCGCGCCAGGGCCTGGTCGTAGGCCTCGTCGAAGGCCGCGTCCCCCTCGAGGCTGCGCTGGGCGCGGAGCGGCACCCCCACCACCGGCCGGGCCGGCAGCTCGGTCCGCGAGGGCCCGCGGGTCCGGCTGAAGGGATCCTCGGGGTCGTAGCCGCTCATGGCCTCGCCCACCTGGCGCGCCAGCCCCGTGGTCCTGGCCAGCACCGTGACGCAGTCCAGGCTGCGGCAGGCCGGGAAGAGCCCGCGGGTCGAGACCAGCCCCAAGCTCGGCTTGTAGCCCACCAGCCGCTGCATGAGGGCGGGGAGGCGGCCCGAGCCGGCGGTGTCGCTCCCCAGCGAGAAGTCCACCAGCCCGGCCGCCACCGCCGAGGCGCTCCCGCCGCTCGAGCCACCGGGGATGAGCGCGGGGTCGAGGGCGTTCCTGGGGATGCCGTAGGGCGTGCGGGTACCGACCAGCCCGGTGGCGAACTGGTCGAGGTTCACCTTGCCGACCGGGACGGCCCCGGCGTCGATGAGCCGCTGCACGGCGGTGGCGGAGCGGGTAGGCCGGTAGGTGAAGTCCGGGCAGGCCACGGTGGTCGGCAGGGGCTCCCAGTCCAGGTTGTCCTTGATGGCGAAGAGGAGGCCGTGGAGCGGCAGCTGCGCCGGGTCCAGCCGGTCCAGCCGCCGCAGGATGGGATCGAGCATCTCCTCGGTGGCGAGGCTGATGAAGAGGGCGGGGTCGTTCCACCGCGAAAGCAGGCGGGAGAACTCGCGGAAGCGCTCGAGGGGGGTCATCGCTGCTCCGAATAGGGCCGGGCGAGGGATCCCCGGGCGGCCTCGGATCGCCAGGGAGCCGCGGAGGAGCGCGGAGTGTAGCACAGCGTGCGCGTCACCCGGCCGGGGCGGCGGCGGGAGGAGGGCGAGCCCGATCTCGGCGGGGGCGCGGCGCCTGTCTCACACCGCGTCACGCCGGTGCAGGCGCTGGAACGCGGCCGGCGGGACGCCCTGGACCTTCCGGAAGACCCGGGAGAAGTGGAAGGGGTCCTCGAAGCCGACCTTCTCGGCGACCTCCTTCACGAGCAGGTTGGTGCCGAGCAGGAGGTGGACCGCCAGGTCGATGCGGAGGCGGAGCACGAACTGGTGCGGGCTGGTGCGCGAGTAGTGCTGGAAGAGGCGGCACAGCGTCTCGGGGGCCATGCCCAGCTCGTGGGCGGCCTCCTCGGTGCGGGCCAGGCGCAGGAAGTTCTCCTCCAGGAAGGCGCGGGCGCGCAGGTAGGAGTCGAGGCCGCGGGAGGTCTCGCCGGTGGCGCTCCCCTCGGTGCACTCGTCAAGCTTGAGCAGGAAGATGCGCAGGTAGTCGTTGGCGATGAGGGAGGAGGCCGGCGCCTTGCGGTTCCCCTCGGCGATGAGCTTGTCCAGGATCTCCTGCAGCTCGTGGGGGTAGACGGCCTGCCGGGCCTCGCCGCGCCGGAGCGCACCGCGGGAGGTGACGCGATAGGCCTCCGGCCCGCTGAACCCGACGAAGTACTTGAGGAAGGGGTGCTCCGGGTCGGAGGTGATCCGCAGCGTGGTGGTGGGGCCGTAGCAGAAGAGCGCCCCGGGCCGCAGGAGGAAGCGCCGCCCGTCGATCTCCAGCTCCCCCTGGCCCCGCACCACCAGCTCCACCACCACCCAGGGGAAGGTGCGCCGGTCGAGCTCGTAGTCGGCGCGGCAGATCTCCCAGCCCGCGCACACCACGGCCAGCCCGCGCGGCGCGCGCGGGAGGCCCGGGTAGTAGTAGCGGGCCTCGGTGATCTGGGTCGCGAAGAGCTGGGCGGGCTGGGCGGGCGGCAAGGACGACCCCGGTCAAGATTATCCAGCTAAAGGGCAAGAACCGCCATTCAGGCCAGAGGGAGCCGCCGGTATAGTCTCGCCCACCCACTGGAGGCGGACAGGGAGGCCATGCCGTGACGCCGGCGAACCCTGCCATCTCGCGTCGGAGGGGACAGCTCCGCCAGCTGGCAAGCTGCCCGCCGAGCGATGGGGCTCCCGCCCCGAAAGGGGAGGCGTGCGCCTGTGCCCGCCGTCCCCGCGACGCAAGTAGCGGTAACGTCAGCACCTGCGCCCCTTGGGCCGGCGCTGCGCGCGGCCTCGCGGCCTTCCCTGATCGGGTGAATGCCGGGAGCCCCGGCTGCGTCTGCGGGGGAGGGGACGAGGAGGCGGGGACCAGGCGGAGGGCCAGCGGGCTGCTCATGCGCCTCGCCATTCACAAGCGGCAGCCGAGGGCACGGGCCTGGCGGCCGCGCCCCACCTGCAGTACCGTCCGCGGGTCCACGGCCCCGGAGCTTGGCGCCGAGGCCCCGGTCCGACGGGTCACCGACGAGTTCCTGCGCGCGCGCTCCGCCGCCGGGGAGGTCTGAGCCATGGGCGTTCCCCTGGTGGAGATGAGAGGGATCGAGAAGTCGTTCCCGGGCGTGCACGCCCTGGTGGACGCGCGGTTCGAGCTGTTGCCGGGCGAGGTGCACGCGCTGGTGGGCGAGAACGGGGCGGGAAAGTCCACGCTCATGAAGGTGCTGGCCGGCGTCTACACCAAGGACGCGGGCCAGGTGCTGGTCAAGGGGCGGGAGGTCCACATCACCAGCCCGCGGTCGGCGCAGGACCTGGGCGTGTGCATGATCCACCAGGAGTTGAACCTGATGGGCCACCTGACCGTGGCCCAGAACATCTTCATCGGCCGGGAGCCCCGGCGGCGGCTCTCCTTCGTCCTCGACGACAGGGAGATCAACCGCAAGGCCCAGGAGCTCCTCGACCTGCTCAACCTGGACCTCGACCCGCGCTCCCGGGTGGCCGACCTGACCGTGGCCAAGCAGCAGATGGTGGAGATCGCCAAGGCCCTCTCCTACAACTCCGAAGTCCTGATCATGGACGAGCCCACGGCGGCGCTCACCGACACCGAGATCGCCGACCTCTTCCGGATCATCCGGCAGCTCCAGCAGAAGGGCGTGGGGGTGGTGCACATCAGCCACCGGCTGGAGGAGCTGAAGCAGATCTCCAACCGCATCACGGTGATGCGCGACGGGCACTACGTGGCCACCGAGGCCACCGAGGCGGTGTCCATCGAGCGGATCATCTCCATGATGGTGGGGCGCACCATCTACGAGGCCGCCCCGGAGCTGCCCGAGCACCCGAGCCAGGAGGTGGTGCTGGAGGCGAGGCACCTCAGGCGCGGGCGGGCCATCCAGGACGTCTCCTTCCAGCTGCACCGCGGCGAGATCCTGGGGTTCGCCGGGCTGGTGGGGGCGGGGCGCACCGAGGTGGCCCGGGCCATCTTCGGTGCCGACCCCCTGGAGTCGGGGGAGATCCTCGTCCAGGGGAAGAAGGTCCACATCCGGATCCCCGCCGACGCGGTCCGGCACGGGATCGCCTACCTGTCCGAGGACCGCAAGCGCTACGGCCTCACCCTGGGCATGGACATCGAGACCAACCTGGTGCTCTCGGCGCTCCACCGGTTCCTGGGCCTGCTGGGGTGGGTGAAGACGGCCGAGACCCGGGCCAACGCCGACAAGTACGTGGCGGCGCTGAGCATCCGGACGCCCAGCGTGAAGCAGCTGGCGCGCAACCTCTCGGGTGGGAACCAGCAGAAGGTGGTGGTGGGCAAGTGGCTCACCGCCGACACCCAGGTCCTCATCTTCGACGAGCCGACCCGCGGCATCGACGTGGGCGCCAAGAGCGAGATCTACAAGCTGCTCAACGAGCTGGCCCGGCAGGGGAAGGCCATCCTGATGATCTCCTCCGAGCTCCCTGAGCTCCTGCGCATGAGCCACCGCATCGTGGTCATGTGCGAGGGGCGGGTGACCGGCGAGCTCGCCGCCGGGCCTTCCCAGGAGCAGGTGATGACCTACGCCACCCAGCGGCAGACCGCGGTGCTCCGGACGGAAGCGCCAGCCGCCAAAGCCTAGGGGGACCTCACCCATGTCCGAACCGCTCGCCCAGCCCGTGTCCCAGCATCGGCGTCTCTCGCTCGCCAGCCTGATCCAGCTGGGCGCGATGCAGCGGCTGCTCGCCTTCGCCGCGCTCATCCTGCTGCTGGTGGTGTTCTCGGTGGCCTCGCCCAACTTCTTCCAGGTGGACAACCTCATCGGCATCCTCATCGCCACCACCGTGAACGGGGTGCTGGCGCTGGGGGTGACCTACGTCATCATCACCGCGGGGATCGACCTCTCCATCGGGACGGTGATGACCCTCTCGGCGGTCATGACCGGGGTGTTCATCACCAACTGGCACTTCCCGGTGCTCCTGGGGACGCTGGGGGGGATCGCCACCGGGACCCTGGCCGGCCTGGTGAACGGGACCATCATCGCCAAGCTGAAGGTGCCGCCCTTCATCGCCACCCTGGGCGTGCTCAACATCGCCAAGGGGCTGGCGCTGGTCTTCTCCGGCCTGCGCCCCATCTACTTCAACGACACGCCGGTCTTCAACCAGACGGCCATGGGCTCGATCATCGGCAAGGTGATCCCGGGCTGGGACGTGCCCAACCTGGTGCTGGTGCTGTTCGGCGCGGCGGTGGTGGCGAGCCTGGTGCTCTCCAAGACCTCGCTGGGCCGCTACACCTTCGCCCTGGGCTCCAACGAGGAGGCGACCCGGCTCTCGGGCGTGAACGTCGACGCCTGGAAGATCTCGGTCTACGCGCTGTGCGGGTTCTTCGCCGGCCTGGCCGGCGTGCTCATCGCCGCCCGGCTCAACTCCGCCCAGCCCTCGCTGGGGTTCGGGTACGAGCTGGACGCCATCGCCGCGGCGGTGATCGGCGGGACCTCGCTCTCCGGCGGCGAGGGGACCATCCTCGGCACCGTCATCGGGGCCTTCATCATCAGCACGCTCACCAACGGCCTGCGGATCCTCTCCGTGCCGCAGGAGTGGCAGACGGTGGTCACCGGGATGATCGTGATCCTGGCAGTCTACCTGGACATCATCCGGCGCCGCCGGCGGGCCTGAACCCGCCGGGTTCCGTGCCGCGCCGCACAAGGAGGTGGAAGCGAGGAGAAGCAGGACCGTCCAAGAACGTGGTAATCGACCGTGCACTGAGAGGAAACCAACGATGAGGAACCTGTTGACGACGATGGTGAAGCTCGCGGCCGCGCTGGCGCTGGTGGCCAGCGTCCCCGCCGTGAGGGCCGCGGAGCAGCCCTACATCCCGGTCATCTCCAAGGGCTTCCAGCACCAGTTCTGGCAGGCCGTGAAGCTCGGGGCCGAGAAGGCTGCCAAGCAGTACAACGTCAAGATCACCTTCGAGGGGCCGGAGAACGAGTCCCAGGTCGACAAGCAGATGGAGATGCTGCAGGCCGACCTGGCCAAGAAGCCGGCCGCCCTCTGCTTCGCGGCGCTCGACTCCAAGGCCGCCATCCCGCTGCTCCAGAAGGCCAAGGACGCCGGGATCCCGGTGGTCGGGTTCGACTCGGGCGTGGACAGCGACATCCCGGTGGCCACCGCGGCCACCGACAACGTGGCCGCGGCGGCGTTCGCCGCCAAGAAGATGGCCGAGCTCATCGGGGACTCCGGTGAGGTCGCCACCATCATCCACGACCAGACCAGCCGCACCGGCATCGATCGCGGCACCGGCTTCCTGAACGAGATGAAGAAGCACCCCAAGATCAAGGTCGTGGACGTGCAGTACGGCGGCGGCGACCAGCTCAAGTCGACCGACCTGGCCAAGGCCATCATCCAGGCGCACCCGAACCTGAAGGGCTTCTTCGGCGCCAACGAGGGCTCCATCATCGGCGTCCTCAACGCCGTCAAGGAGCTCAAGAAGGAAGGGAAGATCGTGGTCATCGGCTACGACGCCGGCAAGCAGCAGAAGGACGCGATCCGCAGCGGCCTGCAGGCCGGCGCGGTCTCGCAGGACCCGGTCGGCATCGGCTTCAAGGCCGTCGAGGCCGCGGTGAAGGCGATGAAGGGCGAGAAGGTCCAGAAGAACATCGACACCGGGTTCAAGTGGTACGACAAGACCAACATCGACTCGGCGGAGATGAAGCCGCTGCTGTACGACTAGCAGTCGGATGACCCGAGGGCGGGGCCTCCCCCAGGCAGGGGCGGGCCCCGCCCTTCCGGGCGCTCGAGGGGCAGGCAGGACCACATCTCGCGGGTGCAGGGCGCGGAGGAGTCAAGCAAATGAAGACCGTCTATCTCGCCGCCAGCGGCGATCTCAGGCTCTCGGCCAACCAGACCTGCCAGGCGGCCCAGGCGGCGCTGGAGCAGCAGTTCATCGAGGCCTGCCAGCGCGCGGGCGCCAAGGTGAAGCGCGCCCACCCCTACGATCCGGAGAAGAAGCACGGCTTCATCGATAGCCAGAAGATGGGGCTGGAGGTGTTCCGCGCCATCCCCAAGGACGCCCCGGTGGTGGTGGCCGAGGCGGTGTGGCAGTACAGCCATCACGTCCTGCCCGGCCTGCTCGACCACACCGGCCCCATCCTCACCGTGAGCAACTGGAGCGGCGAGTGGCCCGGGCTGGTGGGCATGCTCAACCTGAACGGCTGCCTGACCAAGGCCGGCCGGAAGTACAGCTCCCTGTGGAGCGAGGACTTCGCCGCGCCCGAGTTCGCCAAGGGGCTGAGGAGCTGGCTGTCCGAGGGGACGGTGAAGCACGACCTCTCGCACGTGCGCCGCTACTCGGCCAAGGCCGCCCAGGCCGGCGCCGCCAAGATCGGCGCCCGCTTCGCCCAGGAGTTCGCGGGCAAGAAGTCGATCATGGGGATCTTCGACGAGGGGTGCATGGGCATGTACAACGCCATCATCCAGGACGAGCTGCTCTTCCCCCTGGGGGTCTTCAAGGAGCGGCTCAGCCAGGCGGCCCTCTACGCCAAGACCCGGACCGTCTCCGAGGCCGAGGCCCGCGCCGTCTACGACTGGCTCCTGGGGCGCGGCATGACCTTCCATCTGGGGCGCGACGAGGCCACCGAGCTCACCGAGCGCCAGGTGCTGGACCAGTGCCGCATGTACGTGGCGGCGCTGCGGATGGCCGACGAATTCGGCTGCGCCACCATCGGCATCCAGTACCAGCAGGGTCTCAAGGACCTCCTGCCCGCCTCCGACCTGGTGGAGGGGCTGCTCAACAACGTCGACCGGCCGCCGGTCAAGGCCGAGGGCTCCGACCGGGAGCTGTATCCCGGCGCGGCGCTGCCCCACTTCAACGAGGTGGACGAGTGCGCCGGGGTCGACGCCCTGGTGACCAACGGCCTGTGGACGAAGCTGGGGTACTCGCCCGAGACCACCCTCCACGACGTCCGCTGGGGCCGGGCCTTCCAGGGCGACGGCGTGGACGGGTTCGTGTGGGTCCTGGAGATCTCCGGCAGCGTCCCGCCCGCCCACCTCGAGGGCGGATACCGCGGCGCCAGCTCGGAGCGGCAGCCGCCCATGTTCTTCCCCATGGGTGGCGGCACCATCAAGGGCGTCTCCCGGCCCGGCGAGGTGGTGTGGAGCCGCGTGTTCGTGGACAAGGGCCAGCTCTGCTGCGACGTGGGGCTGGGCGAGTCGGTGGCGCTGCCGCGCGAGGAGATGGAGGAGCGCTGGCGGCTCACCACCCCGCAGTGGCCCATCATGAACCTGGTGATGCGGGGGGTGAGCCGCGACCAGTTCATGGCCCGCCACAAGGCCAACCACATCCAGGTGGCCTACGCGCCCGACCGCGCCGGCGCGCGGAAGGCCCTGTGGGCCAAGGCAGCTGCCTTCGACGCGCTGGGGCTCAAGGTCTGCATCTGCGGCGAGGTCTGAGCCGCCGGGAGGCGGAGGGCCCGGCCCGGAAACCCCGGGAGTGGACTCGGGCTCGCGCACGGGACCGCGGGCCCCGCGGAGGGTGAAATGGCCGGTAGCTACGCCGCCGTCGACCTGGGGGCCGAGAGCGGACGGGTGGTGGTCGGGCAGCTCGCGGGCGGCAAGCTGTCGCTGCGCGAGGTGCACCGCTTCCGGAACGGCCCGGTGAAGGTGGCCGGCCACCTGCACTGGGACGCGCTCCGGGTCTACGAGGAGATCCTCACCGGCCTGTCGGCGGCGGCGCAGGTGGCCACCCCCGCCAGCGTGGGGCTCGACACCTGGGGCGTCGACTTCGGCCTTCTCGACCGGAACGGCGCGCTCCTGGGCAACCCGATGCACTACCGGGACCACCGGACCGACGGCGCGACCGAGCGGCTGTTCGCCCAGGTGCCGGTCGAGGAGGTCTTCGCCGCCACCGGCATCCAGATCATGCAGATCAACACCCTCTACCAGCTCTTCTCCATGGTCGAGGAGCGGTCGCCGGTGCTCGACGTGGCCGACCGGTACCTGATGATGCCGGACCTGTTCAACTACTGGCTGTGCGGCGAGAAGGTGGTCGACTACACCATCGCCACCACCAGCCAGTGCTACGACGTGGCCCGGCGCGGCTGGGCCACCTCGCTCCTCTCGCGGCTGGGGATCCCCACCGGCATGTTCGGCCAGGTGGTCCAGCCCGGCACCCGGCTCGGACCCATCCTCCCGGCGGTGGCCGACCGGGTGGGCCTGAGGGGCCTGCAGGTGGTCACCCCGCCCTGCCACGACACGGCCTCGGCGGTGGCGGCCGTGCCGGCCCGCGGCTCGCGCTACGCGTACATCAGCTCCGGCACCTGGTCGCTCATGGGGGCGGTGGTCCCCGAGCCGGTGGTCAACGACGCGGCCCGCACCCTGGGATTCACCAACGAGGGCGGGGTCTCCGGGACGGTCCGGCTGCTGAAGAACATCGCCGGGCTGTGGCTGGTGCAGGAGTGCCGGCGCGCCTGGGCGCGGGCCGGCGAGGACCTCTCCTACGACGCCCTGACCGCGCTGGCGGCCGGCGCCCGGCCCTTCCAGGCGTTCATCGATCCGGACGACGCCAGCTTCCTCTCGCCCGAGGACATGCCCGCCGCCATCCAGGCCTACTGCGCCCGCACCGGCCAGCCCGCCCTGGCCTCGCGCGGCGACCTCCTGCGGGCGTCGCTGGAGGGGCTGGCCTGGGACTACCGGCGGACCCTGGCCAAGCTGGAGCGCCTGCTCGGGCACCGGGTGGAGGTCATCCACATCGTGGGGGGCGGGTCCCAGAACCAGCTGCTCTGCCAGATGGCGGCCGACGCCTGCGGGCGGCCGGTGCTGGCCGGGCCGGTCGAGGCCACCGCGGCCGGCAACCTCCTCGCCCAGGCCATCTCCGCCGGGGAGTGCGCCTCCTGGGACGAGGCCCGCGAGGTGGTGCGCGCCACCTTCCCGCCCCGCACCTACGAACCGAAGGAGACCGCGGCCTGGGACGAGGCCAGCCCGCGGGTCGAACGCATCCTCGCCGGAGCCTGACCGCCATGCTCAAGTCCCACCTGCTCCACCCCGAGATGCTGCGCGCCCTGGGCGGCGCCGGCCACGGCTCGAAGGTGCTCATCGCCGACGGGAACTATCCCTTCGGCACCGGGGGCCACCCCGACGCCACCCGCGTCTACCTGAACCTCGCCCCCGGCCTGGTGAACGCCGTCGAGGTGCTCAAGGTGCTGGTCACCGCCATCCCCATCGAGGCGGCCGAGGTGATGATCCCGGCCGAGGGGCCGGAGCCGGCCATCTTCACGGAGTTCCGGAGCGCCCTGGGGAAGGACCTCCCCTTGAAGCCGCTGGGCCGGTTCGAGTTCTACGACGCCGCCCGCGATCGCAACACCACCCTGGTCATCGGCACCGGCGAGCAGCGCATCTACGCCAACATCCTGCTCACCATCGGCGTGGTGAAGCCCTAGCCGGCTCGCCGCGGGGGCGCGGGTGGGTTATGAACCTGGCCTCCTCGCCGGAGGTGTGCCGTGAGATACGAGCTGCTCCACCCCGCCCAGCAGATCGTCATGACCATGGAGCGGATCTACGCCTATGGCATGACCACCACCTCGGGCGGAAACCTCTCCATCCGCGACGACGACGGCACGCTGTGGATCACCCCCGGCGGCGTGGACAAGGGCTCGCTCACCCCGGCGGACATCATGCGGGTGAGGCCGGACGGGAGCTTCGAGGGGCGGCACAAGCCGTCGGTGGAGCTCCCCTTCCACCAGTGGATCTACCAGGCGCGCCCCGACCTCCGCGCCGTGGTCCACGCCCACCCCCCGGCCCTGGTGGCCTTCAGCATCGTCGGCCAGGTCCCCGACACCTTCCTGGTCCCCAACATGCGGCTGGTCTGCGGGGAGGTGGCGATGGCGCCCTACGGGCTGCCGGGGAGCGCCGATCTGGGCGAGAAGATCGCCGGGGTCTTCGCCCGCGGCTGCAACGTGGTGGTGATGGAGAACCACGGCGTGGTGGTGGGGGCGGTCGACCTCTTCCGGGCGTTCATGGCCTTCGAGACCCTGGACTACTGCGCCCGGCTGGAGATCGACGCCCGGCGCATCGGCACGCCCCGGGAGCTGGGCCCGGCCGAGGTGCAGCTCGGCGACCACAAGCAGAACGTGCGCATGGACGAGTTCACCCCCCGCTCGCACGGCAGCCGGGAGCGCGAGGTGCGCGGGGAGATGTGCGAGCTCATCCGCCGGGCCTGCGACCAGAAGCTCTTCACCAGCACCCAGGGGACGTTCTCTCGCCGCCTGGAGGGGGACTCGTTCGTCATCACCCCCTACCTGGTCGACCGCAAGTACATGGAGCCGGCCGACCTGGTGCGCATCGACGGCGGCCGCCGCGAGGCGGGGAAGACCCCCAGCCGCTCGGTGCGGCTGCACCAGGCCATCTACGCCCAGCACCCCCACGTCCACGCGGTGATCATCGGCCACCCGCCCAGCATCATGGCCTTCGCGGTGACCAGCGAGCACCTCGACTCGCGGACCATCCCCGAGAGCTACGTCCTGCTGCGGGAGATCCCCCGGCTCCCCTACGGATCCACCTTCATGGAGCCGGAGAAGACCGCCGGGGTCTTCGGCCGGAGCACGCCGCTGGCGCTGGTGCAGAACGACTGCGTGGTGGTGACCGGCGAGAGCCTCATCCAGGCCTTCGACCGCCTGGAGGTGGCCGAGTACAGCGCCCGCTCGCTCATCGCCGCCCGCGCCCTGGGCCCGGTGGTGATGATCGATCCGGCCCGGGCGGCGGAGATCGAGAGGGCCTTCAAGCTCTAGAGGCCCGGGCCCGGCGCTCCGGTTGCGGTTCCCCCGAGGCCGGCAGTATAGGTCTGCCGTGCCGCCGCGCCGTCCCCCGGGCGCCCGCCCCAAGATCGGCGACGTCGCCGCGCGGGCCCGGGTCTCGCCGGGGACCGTCTCCAACGTGCTCACCGGGCGACGGCGGGTGGACCCGGCGCTGGCCGAGCGGGTGCGGGCGGCGGTGGAGGCGCTGGGCTACGTCCCCCACGCGGCCGCCTCCCAGCTCCGCAGCAACCGCACCACCGTGATCGGCGTGGTGGTGCCCGACCTCCCCAACACCTTCTGCGCCACCTTCGTGGGGAAGGTCGAGGAGCTGGCGCGGGCCGAGGGGTACCGCACCCTGGTGGCGGGCTCGGGCGAGGACGCCGACGAGGAGCTGGCCCAGGTCCAGGCGCTGTCGGCCTGGCGGCCCGCCGGCGTGCTGATCATCCCCACCGACGATCGGTTCCGGGCGCGGGAGATCCTGGCCTCGGCCGGCGTCCCGGTGGTGGCCGTCGACCGGGTGACCGACCAGATGGCGGTCGACTCGGTGGGGATCGACAACGCCGCCGAGGCCGGACGCGCCGCGGCGCACCTGCTGGCGCTCGGCCACCGGCGGGTGCTGGTGATCGCCTCGACGCTGGGCCTGTCCAACATCCGGGACCGGGTGGCCGGGGTGCGGGTGGCGCTGGCCGGCCGGGCCGCGGTGGAGGTGGTCGAGGGCGGGCCGCACGTCCCGGCCATCGCCGAGGCGGTGGGGCGAAGGCTGGAGCGGCGCCCGGTGCCCACCGCCATGCTGGCCCTCACCAACAAGGCCACCCTGGGGGCGGTGGTGGCCCTGGAGCGGGCCGGGCTCTCGGTGCCCCGCGACGTCTCCCTGATCGGCTTCGACGACAACGAGTGGATGAAGGCCATGCACCCGGCCATCAGCGCGGTGCGGCAACCGGTCGAGGGGCTGGCCCGGCGCGCCTGGGAGCAGCTGAAGGCGCGCCTGCGCGGCGACCGGGCGCGGCCGGCCAGCGCCCGGCTGGGCTGCAGCCTGGAGCTGCGCGACTCGACCGCCCGCCCGGAGGGGGCGGGCCGGCCCGGCGCCGCCCGCCCGGCCCGGCGCCGCCGGGCCGGCCCGCGCTCGCCCTTGCCAGCCTCGCCGCGCCGAGCGTAAGATCCGTGCCGCGTTAAATCGTTTTACGCACTCCTGGCGGGGTGGGCGGAGGCGGCGGGCGGAGGGCAGGCCAGGTTCCAGCGCGGCACGGCGAGGGAGCGAGACCATGCGCAGGGTCGGGATCTACTACGCGTACTGGACGCACGAGTGGGAGGCCGAGTTCCTCCCCTTCGTGCCCAAGGTGAGGGGGCTGGGCTTCGACCAGCTGGAGGTGCACGCCAACGGCATCGTGCAGATGACCCCGCAGGCGCGCCAGGAGCTGGCGGCGGCGGCCCGGGACCAGGGCCTGACCCTCTCCTACGGGATCGGCCTGGCCCCGGAGAACGACGTCTCCTCCCCGGACGAGGGGGTGCGAAGGTCGGGCCTGGCCCACATGCGCAAGGCCATCGAGGCCATCGGCAAGATGGGCGGCGGCACCCTGGGCGGCACGGTCCACAGCTGCTGGCCCCAGACGCTGCCCAAGGGCTACTCCGACAAGCGCCCCTTCCTGGAGCAGAGCCTGAAGAGCATCCGGGAGCTGGTGAGGATCGCCGAGGACAGCCGGGTCACGCTGCTGGTCGAGGTCATCAACCGCTTCGAGCAGTTCCTGCTCAACACCTCCGCCGAGGCGGTGGCCTACGTCGACCAGGTGAAGAGCCCGGCCCTGGGGATCCTGCTCGACACCTTCCACCTGAACATCGAGGAGGACTCGATCGGCGGGGCCATCCGGCTGGCGGGCAAGCGCATGAGGCAGCTCCACCTGGGCGAGACCAACCGCAAGCCGCCGGGGATGGGGCGCATGCCCTGGGGCGAGATCCGCCAGGCGCTCGACGACATCGGGTTCGACGGCGGGCTGGTGATGGAGCCGTTCGTGACGCCCGGCGGGCAGATCGGCCGCGACATCGGCGTGTGGCGGCCCATCGTCGAGAACCCCGACCTCGACGGCATGGCCAGGGCGGCCCTGGCGTTCACGCGCAAGGCGCTCTGCTGAGCGGCTGGCCGGCGCGGCCCGCCGTCCCCGGGGGGCGGCGCCGGCCGGCCCACGGCGCTCAGGTGGTGGGCCTCTCCGCCGCCTGCTCCGGCTCGCGCCTGCGCCCGGCCAGCCAGGCGACCACCACCAGCACCGCGACCAGCCCCAGGGTGGCCCCCAGCCAGGCCATCCCCTGGGGCACCAGGTCGGCCGCCCCGCCGCCCGCGGCGGCGGCGTGGCTCGCCGGCGGCACCAAGAAGTGCAGCAGGGTCGCCTGGAGGTACACCAGGACCGCGATGGCCCCGGTGAGGAGGATCGAGTGCTTGAGGGTGAAGCGGAAGATCTCCGACTCCTTGCCGACCAGGCCCACCGAGGCGGTGGCCACGGTCAGGGACTGGGGGGAGATCATCTTCCCGCAGACGCCGCCGGAGGTGTTGGCGGCCACGGTGATGACCGGGTCGATCCCCAGCTTGGAGGCGGTCACCTCCTGCAGCTTGCCGAAGAGCGCGTTGGCGGAGGTGTCCGAGCCGGTCATGAGCACCCCCAGCCAGCCGAGGAAGGGGGACAGGAGCGGGAAGGCGCGCCCGGTCTCGGCGAAGGCGTTGCCCAGTGCGTTGGCCATGCCGGCGAAGTTCATGATGTAGGCGAAGCCGAGCACGAAGCTGATGGTGACGATGGGGAAGCGCAGCCTCCAGACCGTCTGCCCGAGCACCCGGGCGGCCAACAGCGGCGAGGCGCCCATCACCGGCAGCGAGCAGGTGGCGGTGAGCAGGATCGAGGTCCCGGCGGCGCCGAGGACGTTCAGCTTGAACACCGCCCCCATGGGCGTCCCGTCGCGGATCACCAGCTGATCGAGGCCGGGGATGGACCACCTTGCCAGGAGGAGGTGGTCGAGCGCGGCCTGGATGGACCTCACCCCCCAGGCGCCCACGAAGAGCGAGAGGAGGAGGAACGGCGTCCAGGCCCGGAGCACCTGCCCGCCGGTGTAGCGGAGCTTCTCCTTGCCCTCGCTCTCGGGCTCGTCCCGGAAGCGCCAGGTGCTGGCCGGCCTCCAGAGGCGCAGGAACACGGTCAGGCAGACGATGGAGACCGCCGAGGCGATGATGTCCGGCAGGAGCGGGCCGAGGTAGTTCGCGCTCAGGAACTGGGCGATGGCGAAGGAGGCGCCCGAGACCAGGGCCGCCGGCCACACCTCCAGGCCGCGGCGCAGCCCGGCCATGAGGATCACCAGGTAGAACGGTACCAGGACGGAGATGAAGGGCAGGGTTCGCCCCACCATCTGCGAGATCCGGAAGGCGTCGATGCCGGACACCTGGCCGGCCACCACCACCGGGATGCCGATGGCCCCGAAGGCGACCGGGGCGGTGTTGGCGATGAGGCAGAGGCCGGCGGCGTAGAGCGGGTTGAAGCCCAGGCCCACCAGCATGGCGCCGGAGATGGCCACCGGGGTGCCGAACCCGGCGGCCCCCTCCAGGAAGGCGCCGAAGGAGAAGGCGATGAGCAGCGCCTGGAGCCGGCGGTCGTCGGTGATCGAGGCGAGCGAGTTCTTGATGACCTCGAACTGCCCGGTCCTCACCGAGAGGTTGTAGAGGAACACGGCCGTGACCACGATCCAGGCCACCGGCCAGAGGCCGTAGAGCATGCCGTAGCCGGTGGCGCGGAGCGCCAGGCCCACCGGCATCTTGAAGGCCGCCACCGCCGCCACCAGGCCCAGGGTCGCCGCCAGGATGGCGGTGTGGTGCCCCTTCATGCGGCGCGCGGCCAGCGCCCAGAAGAGGAAGGCGATGGGAACCGCCGCCGCCAGCGCCGACAGGAGCACGTTGCCGAACGGGTCCGGGTTCACGGTCCAGGGGTTCATGGCACCTCCGGGAGCGCCCGCCCGGGCCAGGTCTCGCGCGCGGTGGGCGGGCAGGACATCACGGGCCGGTTCCCGTCGGACTCCCGCGGCGACCATAGCACGGGGCCCGGCGGCCACCCCGGGGCCCGCCCCCTCTCGGTGCAGCGCGTTGGCGGCCCGTGGGTTCGCGCCCGCGCGCTGCCACCGGCGAGGCGGTGGATCCCCCGGGCCAGCCGGGGGGGAGATCTCCGGCAGCTTCAGGGAGCGGGACGCGCCCGCAGCCGCGGCGCAGCTCCGACTCGAGCGTCTCCGTCCCCTCCGCGCGGCACGGACCGGGAGGACGAGCCGACGGGGGATCGACTCCCCTCGGCCGCCGACCGCCCGGCGCGGGCAGGGCCGGCGAGATCGCCCCGCTGCGCGGGACGGCGGCGAGATCCGAGCGCGACGGTACGGGCCGAGGGCCCGAGAGCGCCCGGCCCCGGCCGCGCCACCCCGCTGCCGCGCGCGCCTCCCGCAAAGCCGGGCTCACCGTCCCCTCCCGCCTGACGCCGGAGCCGGCGCGCCGTGGCGCAATCGCTGCGCCCCGGGTCCGCAGCGCCGCCCGCGCGCGCAAAGGGAGCGCGGGCGCGGCCCGACCGCGCCGCCTCGCCGCAGGCAGGGGGGGAGACGGTCGCGGCCTCGGGTGGTATTTCCCACGCGGCGCGAGGGACCCGCGCCCCCACCTCTCGAGACCCGCAGCAGGAAAAGGGAAGGAGACGTCGATGGCTGGCAGGCGCATGGCGACGATGGACGGCAACGAGGCGGCGGCGTCCGTCGCCCACCGCCTGAGCGAGGTGATCGCCATCTACCCGATCACCCCCTCCTCGCCCATGGGCGAGTTCTCGGACGAGTGGTCGGCCAAGGGCAAGCCGAACGTCTGGGGCACCATCCCCACCGTGGCCGAGATGCAGTCCGAGGGCGGCGCCGCCGGGGCGGTGCACGGCGCGCTGCAGGCCGGGTCGCTGACCACGACCTTCACGGCCTCGCAGGGCCTGCTGCTCATGATCCCCAACATGTACAAGATCGCCGGCGAGCTGACCTCGATGGCGATGCACGTGTCGGCCCGCACCGTCGCCACCCACGCCCTCTCCATCTTCGGCGACCACTCCGACGTGATGGCCGTGCGCCAGACCGGCTACGCGCTGCTCTGCTCCAACTCGGTCCAGGAGGCCCACGACCTGGCGGCGGTGGCCCACCTGGCCACGCTGCGCACCCGGGTCCCCTTCCTCCACTTCTTCGACGGCTTCCGGACCTCGCACGAGGTGGCCAAGATCGAGGTGCTCAGCGACGACGACCTGCGCCAGCTCGTCCCCGAGGAGCTGGTCCGCGCGCACCGGGCCCGGGCCCTCACCCCGGACCGGCCGGTGCTGCGGGGCAGCGCCCAGAACCCCGACGTCTTCTTCCAGGCGCGCGAGGCCATCAACGGCTTCTACGACGCCACCCCGGCCCGGGTGCAGGAGGCCATGGACGAGTTCGCCGCCCTGACCGGCCGCGGCTACCGGCTGTTCGACTACCTGGGGCACCCCCAGGCCGAGCGGGTGCTGGTGATGATGGGCTCGGGCGCAGAGGTGGCGCACGAGACGGTGGAGCACCTGGTGGCGAAGGGCGAGAGGGTCGGCCTCCTCAAGGTCCGGCTCTACCGGCCCTTCTCGGTCTCGCACCTCGCCGCCGCGCTTCCCCCGAGCGCGCGAGCGGTGGCGGTGCTCGATCGCACCAAGGAGCCGGGCGCCGTGGGCGAGCCGCTCTACCAGGACGTGGTGGCGGCCCTGGCCGAGTCCCGGGAGTGGGCGGGGAAGGGGCTCAACGTGGTGGGCGGCCGCTATGGCCTCTCCTCCAAGGAGTTCACCCCGGCCATGGTCAAGGCCGTCTACGAGGAGCTGGCGCGGCCCGAGCCCAAGCGCCACTTCACCGTGGGCGTCAACGACGACGTCAGCCACCTGTCGCTGAGGTACGACCCCTCCTGGTCGATCGAGCCGGACGACGTGGTGCGGGCCCTCTTCTTCGGCCTGGGCGCGGACGGCACCGTCGGCGCCAACAAGAACTCCATCAAGATCATCGGCGAGGACACGCCCAACTGGGCGCAGGGCTACTTCTTCTACGACTCCAAGAAGTCCGGCACCCTGACCACCTCGCACCTCCGCTTCGGGCCGCGCCCCATCCGCTCCTCGTACCTGGTGGACCGGGCCAGCTTCGTCGCCTGCCACCAGTTCGTCTTCCTCGACAAGTACGAGATGCTGGAGCAGGCGGCCCCCGGGGCCACCTTCCTCCTCAACGCGCCCTACCCGGCCGACCAGGTCTGGGACCGGCTGCCGCTCGAGGTCCAGCGGCAGATCCTGTCGAAGAGGCTCCGCTTCTACGTCATCGACGCCTACCAGGTGGCCAAGGACAACGGCATGGGGGTGCGCATCAACACCATCATGCAGACCTGCTTCTTCGCCATCTCCGGGGTGCTGCCGCGCGAGCAGGCCATCGCCCACATCAAGAAGGCCATCGAGAAGACCTACGGCCGCAAGGGGCCGGAGGTGGTGCGGAGGAACTTCGAGGCGGTGGACGCCACCCTGGCCCATCTCTACGAGGTGAAGGTCCCGGCCGCCCCCAACGGCCGGCCGCGCTCCCCGGTGGTCCCCGAGGCCGCCCCCGACTTCGTGAAGCGCGTCACCGCCCTCATGCTGGCCAACAAGGGCGACCTCTTGCCGGTCTCGGCCTTCCCGGTGGACGGCACCTGGCCGACCGGGACCACCCGCTGGGAGAAGCGCGCCATCGCCCTGGAGATCCCGGCCTGGGAGACCGGCCCCTGCATCCAGTGCAACAAGTGCGCGCTCATCTGCCCCCACGCCGCCATCCGCACCAAGTTCTACCCGGCCGAGCGGCTGGCCGGGGCGCCCGAGACCTTCCGGTCGATGGACTTCAAGTCCCCGGAGGTGAAGGGGGCCAAGTACTCGGTCCAGGTGGCGCCCGAGGACTGCACCGGCTGCGGGCTTTGCGTGGACATCTGCCCGGGCGTCTCCAAGAAGGAGCCGGAGAGGCGGGCCCTGGCCATGGTGCCCGTCGAGGCGCTGCGCGCCCCGGAGGCCCGGAACTTCGAGTTCTTCCTGGGCCTGCCGGTGGCCGATCGGACCCGGGTGAAGCTGGACGTGAAGGGGACGCAGTTCCTCGAGCCCCTGTTCGAGTTCTCCGGCGCCTGCACCGGCTGCGGCGAGACCCCCTACATCAAGCTCCTCACCCAGCTCTACGGCGATCGCATGCTGGTGGCCAACGCCACCGGCTGCACCTCCATCTTCGGCGGCAACCTGCCCACCACCCCCTACTGCAAGAACGCCGATGGGCGCGGGCCGGCCTGGTCCAACTCGCTCTTCGAGGACAACGCCGAGTTCGGCTACGGCATGCGGCTGGCGGTGGACAAGCAGGCCGAGTTCGCCCGCGAGCTCCTGGAGAGGCTCTCGCCGGCGGTGGGCGAGGCGCTGGTGAAGGAGCTGGTCTCGGCCGACCAGTCGACCGAGGCCGGCATCGCCGCCCAGCGCCAGCGGGTCGAGGCGCTCCGGCGGAAGCTCTCCGGCGTGGCCGGGCCCGAGGCCGTCCGGCTGGCCGAGCTGGCCGACCAGCTGGTGAAGAAGAGCATCTGGATCGTGGGCGGGGACGGCTGGGCCTACGACATCGGCTACGGCGGCCTGGACCACGTCCTGGCCAGCGGGCGGGACGTGAACGTCCTGGTGCTGGACACCGAGGTCTACTCCAACACCGGCGGCCAGGCCTCCAAGTCCACGCCCATGGGCGCCTCGGCCAAGTTCGCCGCCGCCGGCAAGCCCACCGCCAAGAAGGACCTGGCCATGCTGGCCATGAGCTACGGCAACGTCTACGTGGCCAAGGTGGCCATCGGGGCCAGGGACGCCCAGACGGTCCGGGCGCTCCAGGAGGCGGACAGCTACCCCGGCACCTCCATCGTCATCGCCTACGCCCACTGCCTGCAGCAGGGCATCGGCACCGAGATCGGCCTGGAGCAGCAGGGCCTGGCGGTGGACTCCGGCCACTGGCCGCTCTTCCGCTTCGACCCGCGCCGGGTGGCGGCCGGGGAGAGCGCGCTCAAGCTCGACAGCCCCGCGCCCAAGGTGGACCTCAAGACCTACGCCGAGCGCGAGACCCGCTACCGCGCGGTGAAGGCCGCCGACGCCGAGCGGTACGAGAAGCTCATCGCCGAGGCCCAGAAGCAGGTGCGCGAGCGGTACGCGCTCTACGAGCTCTTCGCCAAGGGCAGCGCGCCCAAGGCCTGATCGGGGAGGGGGCGGTGTGGGTCCGCCCCCTCCGCCCGATGCCCCCGCGGTGGGGCCCTGTCTCCGACTGGAGCGGCACGGCCGGACCGGATAGCCTCCGTCCGCCATGCCCGCCGTCGAAGGCCGCGCTCGCCGCCCGTCCGCCCGCCCGCCCCGCGCCCCCGCGCCCGCGCTCGGGGTCGGCCGCCGGGCGGAGGGGAAGGGCTCGACCCGGCCGACCCCCCCACCGCGGGCCTGCGGGCCGCCGCCGCGGAGCCCGGGATCCCCCCGGGCGACGGCGTCCTCGGTGCGCCCCCTTCGGTAGCGCCGGGACAGGAGCCACCGTGCACGCCCCCAGACGAACCGTCGCCCGCCTCGCCTCCCTCGTCGCCGCCGCGGCAGCGCTCCTCTCCTGTGGGGGCGGGGGCGGGGGCGGAGGGGGGGGCGGGAGCTACCAGATCCAGCTGGAGTTCGAGACCCCCGTCACCGACTCGCAGCGGGCGGCGTTCACCGGCGCGGCGGCCCGCATCGAGCAGATCGTCACCACCGGCCTCTCCACGGTGACCTTCGACACCATCAGGTGTTCCGGTCCCTGCACCTGCGGCAGCGAGGGCGGCACGCAGTACCCGGTGCCGGCCTCGGTCAAGGACCTGCTCATCTTCGTGGAGGTGAAGCACATCGACGGCGTGGGGGGGATCCTGGGCAGCTCCGGCCCCTGCTACACCCGCTCCAGCAACGGCCTGCCGGTGGTGGGGATCATGACCTTCGACCAGGCGGACCTGGCCACCCTCGAGACCAACGGGCTCCTCAAGAACGTGGTGCTCCACGAGATGCTCCACGTGCTGGGCTTCGGGACCATCTGGACCGACAAGTCGCTCCTCACCGGCACGTCGGGGGGAGACCCCGGGTTCACCGGGGCGGGCGCCATCGCCGCCTTCCACGACCTGAACGGCGGGACCACCGCCACGGTCCCGGTGGAGGCCACCGGCGGCTCCGGCACCGCGCTCTCCCACTGGCGCGAGTCGGTCTTCAAGAACGAGCTCATGACCGGCTGGATCAGCGGCTCCACCCAGCCGCTCAGCGCCACCTCGGTGGGCTCCCTCTCCGACCTGGGCTACGCGGTGAACCTGTCCCGGGCCGACGCGTTCAACCTCGCGACCGCGTCGAACCTGCGCGCCCTGGAGAAGGGCTCGACCGGGGAGCCGGCGGCCTTCGTCGGGAACGACACCCGGACCACCCCGCCCATCCCCATCGACGACGCTGCCCCCTGACCGCCCCCGGCCGGGAGGGGTCAGCGCGCCAGCCGCCAGCGCAGCAGGGGCGGCGTCAGCACCGTGGTGATCATCACCATGGCCACCACCGCCGCGAACTCGCCCGGCCCCAGCACCGGCGCGCCGCCGGCCGCGAGCCGCAGGCCGATCCCGGCGAAGATGAGCCCCACCTCCCCCCGGGGGATCATCCCCAGCCCCACCGCCACCCGGTCCACGCCGCGGGTCACCACCGCCAGGCCGCAGGCCTGCTTCCCGGCGATGGCCGCCACGGTGAGCGCCAGCGCCAGCAGCGGCGCCCCGCCCGAGACCAGCGCCGCCAGATCCACCCGCAGGCCCATGCGCACGAAGAAGAGGGGGACGAGCACGGTGGAGAGGGGGAGCAAGAGGTCCTCCAGCCGGTCGCCCTGGGGGAGGAGCTGCTCGAAGGAGACCCCCTCCAGCACCAGCCCGGCCGCGAAGGCGCCGACGATGGGCGCCAGCCCGACCCGATCGGCCGCCCAGGAGAGGCCGAGGCAGACCAGCAGCGCCAGGGTGAACACCGCTCCGTGCACGCGCACGCGGGCGCCCAGCCGGAAGAGCCGCGGCGCCAGGGCCCGGCCCACGATCAGCGCCCCCGCCAGGAACCCCACCGCCTTGGCGCTCACCGCCGCCAGGGTCAGCCATGGCCCCCGGCCGCCGCCGCCCTCGGCCCCGGCCAGGCCCACCATGACCGCCAGCACCAGGAGGCCCAGCACGTCGTCGATGACCGCCGCGCCCAGGATGATCTGGCCCTCGGCGGTCCGGATCTTCTCCATGTCCCGCAGCACCCGGGCGGTGATCCCCACGCTGGTGGCCGAGAGCGTGGCGCCCAGGAAGAGCGGCACGTAGGGGTGGCGTCCCGGCAGGAGCCACATCCCGGCGCCGAACCCCAGGGCCATGGGGACGAGCACGCCCACCAGCGCCACCAGGAGGGCGGAGAGGCCGACGCGGAGGAGCTCGGCCAGGCGGGTGGAGAGGCCGACCTCGAAGAGGAGCAGGATCACGCCCAGCTCGGCCAGCGCCTCGAGCACCGGGTCGTGCCCGGCGTAGGCGAGCCCTCCCAGGCCGGCCAGGGGGAGCGCGCCCAGCAGCACGCCGGCGAGGAGCTCCCCCAGCACCGCCGGCTGGCCCAGCCGCTCGGCCGCGGCCCCGGCCAGCTTGGCTGCGGCGAGGAGCACCACCAGGGCGAGGAGCAGGCCAGGGGTCACGGCCCGCGGAGCATAGCGGACGCGCCCCTCGCCGTCGCTCTCGGGCCGGCCCTCACCCGCCCAGAAGCCGGCGCAGCCTGCCCACCAGCCCGCCCGGGGGAAGGGCGGCCGGGGCGGGGAGGCTCCCGGTCACGCGCAGCACCCCGGCGGTGAGGTTGTCGCCGGTGCCCCGCCGGTTGGCGGCCTCGACCAGTGCCCGGCAGGCGGCGGCGGCGTCCTGGGCCCGCGAGGCCAGCGCGCCGATCTCCGGATCCTCGAGGACGTTGTAGAGCCCGTCGCTGCAGGCCACCAGGATGTCGCCCTCGACCAGGGGCTGCGAGAGGCGGTCGCGGTTCACGATCAGCTCCCGTCCCACGCTGCGGGTGAGGACGCTCTTGTCCGGGTGGACCCGGGCCTTCTCGGCGGAGAGGACGCCCATGCGCACCCGCTCCGCGGCCAGGGTGTGGTCCTTGGTGAGCTGGAGGGTCCGCCCCTGGCGCCACAGGTAGAGCCGCGAGTCGCCCACGTGCACGGCGGTGAGCGCGTCCCCCTCCACCGCCAGGGCCAGCAGGGTGGTGGCCATGCCGTGCAGCTCGGGGACGGCGAGGGAGCGGTCGTAGACCTCGATGTTGGCCTGCTGCACCGCCCGGTAGAGCCGCGTCCCGGCGGGTCGGTCGGCGGGCTCCTCCCCGAAGGCCCGGAGCAGGACCTCGATGGCCATCTGGCTGGCCACCTCGCCGCCCTGCGAGCTGGAGACGCCGTCGGCCACGGCCAGCACCGCCAGGCCCTCGGCCAGCAGCGTCCCGCAGGCGTCCTCGTTGTGATCGCGCTCGGTGCCCACGTCGCTGAGCGCCGCCAGATCGATCCCGGCGCTTGCCGGCGGGTCCTCCTGCACACTAGGCTGTTCCGGTCTCACGCTCCCTCCGAGGCTCCATGTCCGAACCCGTCGCCGGCGACCGCCTCGATCAGTACCAGCTCCTCGACCTCCTGGCGCGCAGCGGGATGGCCGCCATCTTCAAGGCCCAGGACACCTTCTCCGGCGCCACGGTGGCCCTCAAGATCCCTCACTTCCAGTACGAGAGCGACATCGTCTTCTCCGAGCGGTTCCGGCGCGAGGAGGAGGTGGGGCAGAAGCTCGACCACCCCAACGTGGTGCGGATCCTCAAGCCCCGCGAGAAGAGCCGCTCCTACCTGGTGATGGAGTACGTCGAGGGCCGCTCCCTGCGGGCGCTGATGAGCAAGACGCCCATGGCCACCACCCAGGCCCTGGATCTGGCCCGCCAGGTCTGCGACGCGCTGGCCTACCTGGAAGGGCACGGGGTGGTCCATCGCGACATCAAGCCGGAGAACGTCCTGGTCACCGCCGAGGGCCAGGTGAAGATCATCGACTTCGGCATCGCGCTGTTCGAGGCCGAGCGGCGGCTCACCTGGGCCGGGCTCTCCAACACGGTGGGGACCCCGGACTACATGGCGCCCGAGCAGATCCGCGGCCGGCGCGGCGACGCCCGCACCGACGTGTACGCGCTGGGGATGCTGCTCTACGAGCTGCTCACCGCCCACCTCCCCTACGACAGCCCCAACCCCCGGGCGCTGCTGCGGGCCAAGACCAGCGAGGAGCCGCGGCCGCCCAGCTACTGGGTACCGGGCTTCGACCCCCACCTCGAGGCCATCATCCTCAAGGCCATCGAGCGCGATCCCCGCAACCGCTACCCCACCGCCGCCGAGATGCTCCGCGACCTGCGCGAGCCGGAGGCGGTGCCGCCCCGGGACCCGGAGACCGGGGAGCGCCGCCAGCGAGCCGGCCGGGCCCGTCGCCGGCGGACGTGGGTGGCGGCCATCGTGGTCGCCGCGGTGGCCGGCCTCCTGGGGCTGGTCTGGGTGCAAGGGCGCTCCGCGGCGCGAGGCGGGGCCGCCGGCGTCGAGCGAGGGAGGTAGGCGATGGTGCCCGAATCGGCGTTGAACCTGGCCTGGGTGCTCCTCTGCGGCTTCCTGGTGATGTTCATGCAGGCGGGCTTCGCGCTGGTGGAGACCGGCTTCACCCGCACCCGCAACGCCGCCCACACCATGGCCATGAACTTCGTCATCTACCCGCTGGGCGTGCTGGGGTTCTGGCTGCTCGGCTACGGGATCCTCCTGGGCGGGATCCACGGCTGGCCCACCCTGGGCGGTGCGCCGGCGGGAGGCCGCGAGGTGGCGCTCAGCCTGGGCGGGCACTCCTGGGGCATCTTCGGCGCGGCCAAGCTGGCCCTGGTGTCGGTGGCCTCGGACCCGCCCAACCTGGCCATGTTCCTCTTCTCGGCGGTGTTCATGGACACCGCCGCCACCATCCCCACCGGCGCCCTGGCCGAGCGCTGGCGCTTCTCCGCCTTCCTGGCCTACGGCGCCTTCATGTCGGCCCTGCTCTACCCGCTCTACGGCAACTGGGTGTGGGGCGGGGGGTGGCTCTCGGCGCTGGGCGCCAACGCCGGGCTGGGCCACGGCCACGTCGACTTCGCCGGCTCCACGGTGGTGCACATGACCGGCGGGGTGACCGCGCTGGCCGGGGCGCTGGTGCTGGGGCCGCGCCTGGGGAAGTTCCGGGCCGACGGGACCATCGGGGCCATGCCCGGCCACAACCTGCCCATGGCCGTGCTGGGCACGCTCATCCTGGCGTTCGGCTGGTTCGGCTTCAACGCCGGCTCGACCCTCTCCGCCCAGAGCCCCCGCATCGCCCTGGTGGCGGTGAACACCATGCTGGCCTCCTCGGCGGGCGCGGTGGCCGCCCTGGGCTTCGTCTGGTACACGCTGGGCAAGCCCGACCTGGGCATGGCCTGCAACGGGCTGCTGGGCGGGCTGGTGGCCATCACCGGCGCCTGCGCCTTCGTCACCCCGGCCGCGGCGGTGATCGTCGGGCTGGTGGCGGGCGTGCTGGTGGTGTGGAGCGTGGGCCTGCTGGAGCGGAGGTTCCGGGTCGACGATCCGGTGGGGGCGATCTCGGTTCACGGTGCGTGCGGGCTCTGGGGTGGCCTGGCGGTGGGGATCTTCGCCGATGGGAGCTTCGGGGAGGGGTGGAACGGGGTCCCCGGCCCGGTGCGCGGGCTGCTGTTCGGGGGCGGCGACCAGCTGCTGGCCCAGGTGGTGGGGGTGGCGGTGAACCTCCTCTTCGTCTTCGGCGCCGCGTACGGCTTCTTCCGGCTGATCGACCGGCTCTTGGGCAACCGCGTCACCGCCGAGGTGGAGCTGACGGGCCTGGACTCGCTGGAGATGGGCACCGACGCCTACCCGCGGGGCTGACCCGCGCGGAAGAAGCCCGCGCCCAGGCCCGCGCCCCCGGGGAGGGCGCGAGCCTGGGCGACGGGAGAGGGGGCTGGCCCGGCCGTCAGGCGACCGCCGGCTTCGAGGAGATCAGCACCTCCTTGCCCTTCTTCTTGCTGGAGCGGAGGAAGAAGACCGCCCCGTAGATGCCCCAGAGCGCGCAGATCCCCAGGGCGATGTAGGGCTCCTTGATGCTCATGCCGGTCACGGTGAAGGGGCCCACCAGGTAGAAGAGCATGCAGGCCAGGTTGGCCACCAGGCCGAACACCGGCACCACCAGGTGCTTGAAGCCGTTGAAGCTGTGGTGCTCGCGGAAGGCCACCATGGCGATGATGCAGGTGAGCATGTAGAGGAGGAAGGTCCCGAAGTTGGAGACCAGGGTCACGATCACCAGGGTGTTGGGCAGCCAGGCGTAGGTCTCGGGCTTGAAGATGCCGAAGGCGTACCAGAGCGAGCCCTGGTACTGCTTCTCCAGCGCCGGGGAGGTGCCGCCCAGGTAGACGAGGACGGTGACGATGCCGATCACCGCCGAGAGGGCGGCCAAGGTCCAGATGGCGCGGTGCGGGGTGAGCCGCTTGCCGTGGAGCATGCCGAAGTGCTCGGGGACCTCCTCGTCCTTGCCCATGGCGTAGGTGACGCGCGCGCCGGTGGAGAGGCAGGAGAGGGTGGTGCCGATGAGGGCCAGGAACACGGTGGCCGCCTGGATGAGCATGAAGGCGCGGCCGGCGGCGTAGCTGCCGAAGAGCCAGGTGCCGACCAGCACCATCATGTCGCCGAGCGGCGCCCCGGAGGCTCCGGCGTCGGCCAGCGTGTAGCCCTGGTTGAGGAAGTAGTTGGCCGCGAAGTACTCGAACAGGTAGCAGACCAGCCCCTGGATGAGCAGCGACAGCAGCACGGCGCGGGGGATGTCGCGCTTGGCGTTCCGGGCCTCCTCGCCCATGGAGGTGACCGACTCGAAGCCCACCAGGATGAGGATGGCGATGCAGGCCTGGATGAAGATGAAGGCGAAGGAGTGCGGCGAGACCACCGAGGAGGCGGTGGGGTGGAACTTGAAGTGCGGGGTGAGGTCCTTGGGGTGGTCGGCGTCGACCGGCTCCATGGTGGTGGCCTGGTCGGCGGCGTAGCTGATGGTGAAGGGCACCGGCTTCCCGTCCTTCATCTCGGCCACCGGCGTGCCGTCCTCGGCGATCTTGGGCTGCAGCACCGGCGCGCCGCTGGCGTCGACCTTGGGCTTGCCGTCCTCGACCACCTGCTCCTGCGCCACCACGTAGTCGACCGGCACGCCGCCCACCAGGTGCCAGGCCTTCGAGCCCTCGGGGTGGGAGACGCGATAGGAGATGGCGATCACCGAGAAGACGATCAGCGCCGCGATCTGGATGACGTTGATGGCGAAGTTGACGCCGGTGGTGCCGGTGACGCCGCGGAAGGCGATGTAGGCCACGCCGAAGGCGAAGGCGACGCTGAAGAGGATCATGAACAGCGGGCTGCTGATGGTGCCGCTGAAGCTGCCGGGGAAGAACTGGCTCACCAGGAAGCCGGCCAGCAGGGCGGTGACGCCCACCATGCACCCCGGGTAGACCCAGTAGTAGAGGTGGCTGGCCCAGCCGGTCACGAACTTGGCGACGCGGGCGAACTTGAAGGCCTGGGTCTTCCGCAGGAAGGCCTGCTCGGCGAAGAAGTACGAGGAGCCGGCGCCGGGGTAGAGCTTGGACAGCTCGGCGTAGCTGATGGCGGTGGCCAGGCACAGGAGCAGCGCCAGCAGGATCCCTGCCCACATCCCGGCGCCGGCCATGGGAGCGCCGTAGAGGCTCTGGATCTGGAAGGTGAGCCAGAGGAAGGCGCCGGGCGCGATGAGCGCCATGGCATTGATGGTGAGGCCGGTGAGGCCCAGGGTGGGGCGCGAGGAGGTGGACCCGGCCGTGGAGGCCGGTGCGGTGGTGGCAGGCTCAGGCATGTGTGGTGAGCTCCGGGACGTTGTCTTCTGCCGCTGACCAGGCGACGGGAGGATGCGTTTTGCACCCCTCGTGCCGTCCCCGGGCGGGCGAGCCCGCCGGGGCCCACCTTCCGTGATCTCCGCGCGTTCGAGGGGGGAGGGCGGCGGACGGCGCCCGGGGCACGGCGCCCGAGGCGCGCCCCCCGCCGCACCCGGCGGGGAACGGAGCCGCCCGGGCGAGCAGCGGGAGCCTGGAATTCGGGCAGCGCCGCCCGCGCCGGCCCGGTCCGCCCTATACTCGGCCCTCGCACCTGACCACCCCTCCCCCGGTCAGGCAGGAGGCCACCCGGATGAAGAAGGTCGTGTGGGGCGTGCTCAGCACCGCGAAGATCGGCACCGAGAAGGTCATCCCGGCCATGATGCGTGCGACCCAGCTCGAGGTCCGCGCCATCGCCTCCCGCTCGCTCGAGACCGCCCGGGCCACGGCGCGGGCGCTGGGCATCCCCCGGGCCTACGGCTCCTACCAGGAGCTGCTGGCCGACCCGGAGATCGAGGCAGTCTACAACCCGCTTCCCAACCACCTCCACGTCCCGCTCACCCTGGAGGCGGCCCGGGCCGGCAAGCACGTGCTGTGCGAGAAGCCCATCGCCCTCGACGCCGCCCAGGCCGAGCAGCTCCGCGCCTGCAAGGGGCTGGTGATGGAGGCGTTCATGGTCCGCTTCCACCCCCAGTGGCTGCACGCCCGCGACCTGGTGCGCAAGGGGCAGATCGGCCCGCTCCGGGCGGTGCAGGTGTTCTTCTCCTACTACCTCGACGACCCCGGCAACGTCCGCAACCAGGCGGACATCGGCGGCGGCGGCCTCTATGACATCGGCTGCTACGCCATCGTGGCCGGCCGGTTCTTCTTCGAGGCCGATCCGCTCCGGGCCGTGGCCCTCGTGGACCGCGACCCGGCGCTGCGGGTCGACCGGACCACGAGCGGCCTGGTGGACTTCGGGGGCGGCCGACACCTCGACTTCACCGTGGCCACCCAGTGCGTGCCCTACCAGCGGGTGCAGCTGTGCGGGACGAAGGGGCGGATCGAGATCCAGATCCCCTTCAACGCGCCGGCCAACGGGGCCACCCGGATCCTGGTGGACGACGGCTCGGCGCTCGACGGGAGCGGTGTCACGGTGGAGATCCTCCCGCCCTGCGACCAGTACGGGCTCGAGGCCGACGCCTTCTCGCGCGCCGTCCGCGGCGAGATCCCGCTCCCCTACGGCATCGACGACGCGCTCCTGAACATGCGGGCCATCGACGCCCTGTACCGCTCCGAGCGGTCGGCGCGGTGGGAGAAGGTGTAGCCCGGGAGGGGGGCCTCCACCCCGGGGACGCCTCGGCAGGGGCTTCCGCGCCCGGAGCGTCGAGTTCAGCGCCGGGCAGGATGGGCCCGCGCCTCGAGCCAGCGGACCAGCGGCCGGAGCGCCTCGGGCATCGCCTCCTCGGCCACGCTGAGCTCGCGCCGGCGGGCGCCGTCGTCCACGGCGATGCGGTACCGGAACCGGTCGGGCTCGGCCCGGGACGCCTCCAGCCGCTCCGGCAGGGACCAGAGGTCGGCGGCGGCCGCCAGCCGCAGCAGCTCGTCTCGCTCCTGCGGGGGGAGGGCGGCGTCGTCGACCGCCGCGGCCTGCCGCAGCCCGGCCAGGCCGCCGGACCGGGTGAGCTCGATCCTCACGCCACCCGCCTCGGCCGGCGCGCCCGGGTCCGCCGCGCCAGCGCCTGGGAGGTGGAGGGCGCGACGCCCACCTCGTCCCAGGCCTCCCGCACCAGCTTCCCCGCCGGGGCGCCGAAGAGGCGGACGGCCGCGGTGACCGTGGCCAGGGCGGCATCGCTGAACTGCGCCTGGCGGCCGAGGAGGTCGGTGAGCGCCAGGTACCAGGCGCGGCCGGCCTTCTCCCAGGCGTTCCCGCCCAGCTTCATGGCCGCCAGGTAGAAGGCGTGGTTGGGGATGCCGGAGAAGACGTGGACCCCGCCGTTGTCGTCGGGATGGTCGCGGGGCCGGTAGTCCTCGAAGTGGGCCGGCTGCGGGTCCTTTCCCAGGAGCGGGTTGTCGTAGGCCGTGCCCGGCGCCTTGAGGGAGCGGAGCGCCTGGCGCGGGTACTTCACCAGCAGGCCCTTGCCGATGAGCCAGCTCGCCTCCCGGGCCGACTCCTTGCGCTGGTACTGCAGCACCAGCGAGCCGAGGACGTCGGCGAAGGACTCGTTGAGCGCCCCGGGCTGGTCCTGGTAGTCGAAGGCCGCCTCGTAGGCGATGACGCCGTGGGACAGCTCGTGGCCCACGATGTCCAGCTGGCGGGTGAAGGGGCCGAAGACCTCCCCGTCGCCGTCGCCGAACACCATCTGCCGTCCGTCCCAGAAGGCGTTCATGTAGCTGCGGCCGTAGTGGACCGAGGCGTCGAGCCCGAGGCCGTGCCCGTCCAGGGAATCGCGGCCCAGGACCTCCTCGTAGAAGCGGTAGGTGGCGCCCAGGCCGTCGTAGGCCTGGTCGACGGCGGAGTCGCCGGTGCGCCTCGCCCCCTCCTCGCGCACGAGCGCGCCGGGGAGCCGCTCCGCGTGCCTGGCGTCGTAGACGCCGCGGTGCAGGCCGCCCCGCGATACCGCCCGCAGGAAGTCCGCCACCGCCATCCGCATGCCCCGCAGCCGCTCGGTGACGCGCAGGGTGTCCAGGGCCGCGTCCCGGTGCCGTCGCTGCGCCGACCCGGCGAGGTGCTTCATCACGTGCGGCGGCAAGATGGTGCAGCACGGGCGGAGCGCATGGGGGCGCATGGCGGCTTCCCTCCGTTGGCGGAGCGCAGAGCATCGCCCGGGCGCGGGCCAAGGGCAACCCGGCGATGACTCACCGTATGGGGCGCCCGCCGCGTTCCCCGCCCGGCCCGACGGCCGGTGGCCGGCCGCGCCCGGGGCGGCGCTCCACCCGCGGCGAGCCGGGGTGGGGTCGGATCGGCGTCGTACCATGCGGCATGGTCCTCTCCGTCCCGGCGCTGGCGCTCGCCCTCGCCGCCTGTCCGGCGCCCGGCGGGGCCGACGCCGCGGTGCGGGGTGCCGGCGAGCTCGCGCCGGACGCCGATCTGGCCGTGGCCGCCGAGGCGCTGGCCTGGTGCGGCCCGGAGGCCTCCACCCCGGAGCTGCGGGCCCGGGCCCAGCGGGACCTGGCCGCGGTCCGGCGCGTGGCCGAGGCCGAGCGCAGGGCGGCGCTGATCTACCCGGCCGGCGGCAGGGTGCGGGTCGAGGCCGAGCTCGACGACGCGGCGGGCGAGGTCCGGGAGCGCGCCGACCTCCTGGCGCGGCTGGCCGCCGACGCGCGGGCCATGGCCCGCGCCGACGAGGCGCTGTCCGCGGCGGAGGACGGGCGCTGGGCCGCGGCCGGGCCGCTGCTGGATCGGGCCCTGGCCGATCCCGCGGTGGGGCGGGTGGCCGGTGCCGAGCGGCTCGGCGAGCTCACCGCCGCCGTCCGTCGGGCGGCCCGCGAGGCGGGTCCCTGGGCCGGCCTGCGGCGCGCCGGGCTGCAGGTCGGGGCCCTCCTGGCGGCGTTCGCCGGGGCGGTCCTGGCGCTCGGGGCGGTGCGCCTCGCCACCGGCCGCACCGGCCGGGAGCGCGCTCCCCGCTACGACATCGCCCTGGTGGACGGCGAGGGCGGCGCCAGCGCCGGGCTGGCGCTGCTGCTGCTGGGCGAGCTCCGCGGCATGCGGACCGTCCCCACCGTCACCGCCGAGCCGGCCGGCGAGCTGGGCAGCGTGGCGGTGCTGCGCGCGCCGGCGCTGGGCGAGGAGCTCCGCAGGCTGGCCGCCCACCTCGACCGGAGCGCGGCCCTGTCCGTCGGCTTCCTGCGCCTGCCGCTGCGCGACCTGTGGCTGGGGCTCACCCGGCTCCTCTTCCCCGCGCGCTACACCTGGCGCGGCGCCCTGACCCGCCACCGCGACGAGACTCGCTTCGCGCTCCAGCAGCTCGACCGCCGGACCGGCCGGCGGCGCGAGTGGTCGTCCCGGGCGGCCGGCACCGACGCGCGCGGCCGGGCCGAGGCCGTCCGCGAGATGGCCTACCGGGTGGCGCTGGCCGGGATCTCCGGGACGCCGCCCACCGGGAGCGAGGAGGCCTTCGCCGCGCACCAGGCGGCCGGCGAGCTCCTCGAGGGCTCGCCGGAGAGCGCTTCCCGGCCGCGGCGGGAGGAGGCGCGGGTCCTCCTGGAGCGGGCCGTCCGGGAGGACCCGGCCTGGGAGGCGCCCCAGGTGCGGCTGGCCGGGGTCCTCTCCCGGCTGGGACTTGGAGACCAGGCCCTGGAGATGATCACCGGGCTCTCGCGGGCCGACCCCGCCCCCCGGCCGGACCTGCTCTACGAGGAGGCGCGGATCTGCGCACAGTCCGGGGACGCCCGCCGCCTCCGGCGGGCGCTGGCGCTCGCCGAGGAGGTGCTGCGGGCCGGGGTGTCGAGCGAGCTGGAGCTCAACGCCCGGAGCCTGCGGGCGGCCGCGGCCGCCGGCCTCCTCGGCCTGTGCGAGCGGGGCGAGGCGCCCCTGTCCGAGACCGGGCGCGGGCGGCTCCAGGAGGCGCTCACCGAGGAGCTGGCCTTCCTCGCCGACGACCCGCCCCCGGGGATCGACGCCCGGGCCTTCTCGCTGGCCCGCGGGCTGGCCCTGGCGGCGCGGGGCGGCTGGCTGGTGGAGGCCGGCCGCGCCCGCGAGGCGCTGGCCGCCTTTCGCGAGGTGCTGGTGGCCCAGCCCGATCTCCTCGCCGCCCAGCTGGGGATCGCCCGCGCCTACCGCAAGGCCCAGCCCCCCGGCTGGTTCGAGCAGGCCGTCCCCTGGCTGGAGCGGGCCGAGCGGCTCGCCCCCGGCGGCCCGGCGGCGCACTACGAGCACGGCTCGGCCCTCCTGGCGCACCGCCCCCGCGACGTGCTGGCGGCGGAGGAGCACCTCCGCAAGGCCGCCGGCCAGGTCCCCGGGGCCCTCTTCAAGCTGGGGGTGCTCCTGGCCGAGGAGCTGGACCGGACAGCGGAGGGGCTGCGCTGCCTCGATCGCGCGCTGGAGGCGCGGGGGGCCCGGAGCGCGCCCTACTGGGCGGAGAAGCTGGTGCAGGTGGCCGCCGCGGAGCAGCCGCTCACGCCGCTCGCTGCGGACCTGGCCGACAAGGCCCTGGCCGGGCTGGCCCAGGCCTACGCGGCGCGGTGTCCCGCGGAGGACGGCGAGGATCCCGACGCGCGGGAGGGGCGGCTCCTCGAGCTGCGCCGGCTGCGCCGCTACCTGGCGCGCGCGGCCGCCGGCCTGGGGGAGGCGCTGGCGGTCCCGCCCGCGGCCGGGGCGCCGCCGGCGCGCCGGGAGCGGGATCGGGCAGCTGCGACGCTGCGCCGAACGCTGGCGGCCCTCCGCGCCGAGCTGGCCTCGCCCGGCCTGGAGGAGCGCGATCGGGTGGCGCTGGAGCGGGCCGTGGCCCGGATCGGGCCCCGCGCCGAGCCCGCGATCCCCGTCGCTCCGGCCTGACCCGGGCGCGCCAGGCGGCCGGGTCGGGCGACGCGAGGGAGGCAGGCCCGGACGGAAGGGCCGCCTCTGCCGGGCCCGGGCCGATCCCCTGGGCGACGGCCGTCGGCGATCTGCCGAGCCGGCGCCCCTCGCGGGCCTGCCGCTCCACATCCGAGCCACCCGGCAGCCGGGCGCCGACCGCTCCCCGGAATCCGGGCGGCCGCTCCCCTGTTGAGTACGCGAGGTTACGCTCGCGTGCCCGGGGGGTCCATGGAGGCGCCGGGTGGCAACTGGTCGGGAGGCCGGCGACGGCGATGCCACAGGAAGCGAGGAGCCGCTGGGTCTACGCAGGGGCCGTCGCGATCCTGGCCGTCATCACCTGGGTCGACTGGGCCAGCGGCTACGAGCTGGAGCTGTTCGTCCTCTACTTCCTGCCCATCGCCCTGGCCGCCTGGTACGGGAGCCGCCGCGGGGGGCTCGTCCTGGCCGCCGCCTCGGGGGCCTGCTGGTACCTGTCCGACCGCCTCTCCCACCACCCCTACTCGCACCCGCTGCTCATCTACTGGGACACGCTGGTGCGGCTCATCTCGTACGCCGTCATCGCCTGGGCGCTGTCCCGGATCCGCGCCCAGGCGGAGCACCAGCGCGACCTGTTGCGGGCGGTTTCCCATGACCTGCGGGCTCCGCTCACCGTGGTGTTGGGCCAGGCGCAGCTCCTCGGGGCAAAGCAGGAGCCGGGATCCTGGGGCGCCCTCCGCGCCGAGTCGATCCTGCGCGCCGCCCAGCGCATGAACTCCATGATCGACGACCTGCTCGACGCCGCCCGGAACCGGGCGCGCCGGCTCAAGCTCGACCTCCGACCGGTCGAGCTGCGCCCCTTCCTGGAGGAGCTCCTGGCGCGGATGTCGGCGAGCCTGGACTGCGCCCGGGTGGACCTGGATCTGCCGGTCCACGAGCGCCTGGCGGTCCGCGCCGATCCGGCCCGGCTGGAGCGGATCGTGGTCAACCTGCTCTCCAACGCCCTGCGCTACGCGCCGGCGCCATCGCGCGTGCAGGTTCGGGTGAGCCGGGCCGGCGCCCGGGCCGTGCTCTCGGTGATCGACCACGGCCCGGGGGTCTCGCCCGGCGATCAGGCGCACCTCTTCGAGCGCTTCTACCGCGGCAGCGCGGCCGCGGACACCGAGGGGCTGGGGCTCGGGCTCCACGGGACGCGCATCCTGGTGGAGGCGCACGGCGGCCGCATCCGCGTCGAGGACACGCCCGGCGGCGGCGCCTCGTTCCGGATCGAGCTGCCCGCCACGGAGCTGCCCGCCGGCCAGCCGGCGGGGTCGACGGTCGCGGTCTAGGGATCCGGCCCGCATCGGGGCTCGCCCACCTCGGCGGGAACCCCCCCCGGACCTCGCCGCCCGGGAGCGGTGCTCACCCCGGCGGTCGCCGGATCGGGGCGCCGGGAGGTCCGATCGTCAGGCGGGCAGCCGGGCCAGCGACTGCTCCAGGTCGGCCACCAGGTCGGCCGGGTCCTCGATGCCCACCGAGAGCCGGATGACGCCGTCGGAGATGCCGGCGCGCCGGCGGGCCTCGGGGGTCATGGCGGCGTGCGTCATGGTGGCCGGGTGCGCCACCAGGCTCTCCACGCCTCCCAGGCTCTCGGCCAGCGTGAACCAGCGCAGCGTGCGGAGCACGTGGTCCACCCGCTCGCGGCGCCCCTCCCTGAGCTCGAAGCTCACCATGCCCCCGAAGCCCCCCTGCTGCCTCAGGGCCAGCGCGTGCTGGGGGTGGGTCTCCAGGCCGGGGTAGTGGACCCTCTCCACCTGCGGGTGGGCGGCCAGGAAGGCGGCCACGGCCCGCGCGCCCGCCTCGTGGGCGCGCATGCGCAGGAGCAGGGTCTTGAGGCCGCGCAGCACCAGGAAGGCGTCGTGCGGGCTCTGGGAGGTGCCGAGGAGGTTGTTCACGCTCTGGATGCGCTGCACCAGCGCGGTCCTCCCGGGCGCGGCCACCACCGCCCCGCCCACCACGTCGCTGTGGCCGTTCAGGTACTTGGTGGTGGAGTGCACCACCAGGTCGGCGCCGTGCTCGAAGGGGCGCTGCAGCACCGGGGAGAGGAAGGTGTTGTCGACCGCGGTGAGCGCGCCGCTGGCGCGGGCCAGCTCCGCCACCGCCCGGATGTCGGTGAGGCGGAGGAGCGGGTTGGAGGGGGTCTCGATCCAGACCATGCCCGCGCCCTCGCGGAGCGCGGCCCGGACCTGGTCCAGGTCGGCGAGGTCGAGGTAGGTGACCCGGAGGCCGTGCGCCGTCCGGACGTGCTCCAGCGCCCGGAAGGTCCCGCCGTAGCAGTCGGCGGTGCAGAGCAGCCGGCTCCCGTGGGGGAGCAGGTTCAGCGCCACCACCACCGCGCTCATCCCGGTGCTGGTGCAGGTGGCTCCGCCGCCGCCCTCCAGCTGCGTGAGCGCCTCCTCCAGCGCGGCGCGGGTGGGGTTGCCGCTGCGGGTGTAGTCGAAGCCGACGTTGGTGCAGACGTCCCGGAAGGCGAAGGTGGAGGTCTGGTAGATGGGCGGGACGACCGCGCCGTAGGAGGGATCGGGCTGCACGCCGGCGTGGACGCAGCGGGTGGCGAGCTGCGCCCCGGGGACCAGCGCCGCCCGCTCGGCCCAGCCCACCTGCCCGGGCGAGCCGGGCGGGAGGATGCGGAAGTGGTAGGCGGGGTTGCCGGGGACGTTGGGGTCGAGGTGGACGGCGTCGGACATGGGGCTCCCGATCGGGGTCGGTTCGGAGAACGTTCTGTTATAACGGATCGAGAATTCCCAGCAAGACCGGGTTGACAATGCGCCGTCCGTTATACAGGATGAACGTCTACCCAGCCCCGCGGCCCCGGGGCGCCCGCCCGGGAGAGCCCCTTGCCCACCCGCACCCCCCATCCCGCAGCGAACGGCCCCCGCTTCGAGCTCGCCCCGCTGTTCCTCAAGCTGGCCGGGCGGCGGGTGCTGCTGGTGGGCGGCGGCTCGGTGGCCGCCGGGAAGCTGGAGGGGCTGCTCCGCGCCGGCGCCGACGTCCGGGTGGTGGCCCCGGAGATCCGCTCCCAGATCGCCGGGAGCGGGGTCCGGCTGGAGCGCCGCCCCTTCGCCCCGGCCGACCTGGACGGCGCCTGGCTGGCGGTGGCCGCGGCCACCCCCGAGGTGAACCGGGAGGTGGCCCGGGAGGCCGAGCGCCGCTGCGTGTTCGTGAACGCGGTCGACGACCCGGCCTCGGCCTCGGCCTACGCCGGGGGCGTGGTCCGCCGGGGCGAGGTGGCCGTGGCCATCTCCACCGGCGGGCGGGCCCCGGCGCTGGCCGGCCTGCTGCGCGAGGGGATCGACGCCCTCTTGCCCGATCGGGTGGAGGGCTGGGTGGAGCGCGCCGAGGCGCTGCGGGCGCGGTGGAAGGCGGACGCCGTCCCCCTGGGCGAGCGCCGGCCAGGCCTGCTCGTGGCGCTGAACGAGCTCTACGGGGTGAAGGTGCCCACGCCCCGTCGGCCGGGGCCGCGCTCGGCGGCCGGACCGGCGGGCGGCTTCGTCTCCCTGGTGGGCGCGGGACCGGGCGACCCCGAGCTGCTCACCGTGAAGGCGGTCCGCCTGCTGGAGGAGGCCGACCTGGTGCTCTACGACGCCCTGGTCTCGGGCGAGGCGCTGCGCCACGCGCGCAGGGCGCACTGCTTCTTCGTGGGCAAGCGGGCCGGCCGACCCAGCGTGCGGCAGGAGACCATCCACCGGATCCTCATCCAGGCGGCCCGCGCCGGGAAGCGGGTGGTGCGGCTCAAGGCCGGCGATCCGTTCGTCTTCGGCCGCGGCGGGGAGGAGGCCCTGGCCCTGGCCGAGGCCGGCGTCCCCCACGAGGTCGTGCCCGGGCTCTCCTCGGCGCTGGCCGCGCCGGCGCTGGCGGGGATCCCGCTCACCCACCGCGGGCTGGCGGCCGGGTTCACGGTGGTCTCCGGCCACTCCGAGGAGGCCTACCGGCCCCTGGTGGCCGCCCTGCCGCCCGGTCGCGCCACCCTGGTGGTGCTCATGGGCCTCGGCACCCGCGCCCGCCTGGCGGAGGTGCTGCAGGAGGCGGGCTGGCCCCCCTCGACCCCGGCCGCGGCCGCGCTCGGCGCCGCCACCCCCGCGGCCCGCACCTGGGTCGGAACGCTGGCCGAGCTGGCCGGGGCGCCCCTCGACGGTCCCGCGCCCGGGACCCTGGTGGTGGGCGAGGTGGCGGCGCTGGCTCGGCCGGCCGCCGCCCCGCGGGCGATCGCCCGCTGAGGCCCCGATCCGAGGAGGAGCCCGCATGAGCAGCGTCCCCGCCCCGTCCCGCCGCCAGGGATTCGCCGACCCCAAGGACCTCGAGGAGCTGGTCCGGCAGCTGGAGCGCTACGAGCGCGGCGAGATCTCGTCCGAGGAGTGGCGCGCCTTTCGCCTCGTCCACGGCACCTACGGCCAGCGCCAGGTGGGCGACCTGCACATGCTCCGCACCAAGCTCCCCCAGGGGGTGGTGGGCGCCGAGCAGCTCGAGGCGCTGGCCGAGGTGGCGGAGGCGTACTCGCGCGGCTTCGGCCACATCAGCACGCGCCAGAACTTCCAGCTGCACTTCCTGACCGCCCGCGGCGCCGAGTCGGCGCTGCGGCGGCTGGCCGAGGTGGGCGTCACCTCCCGCGAGGCCTGCGGCAACTCGGTCCGCAACATCACCGCCTGCCCGCTGGGCGGGGTGTCGCCGGAGGAGGTCTTCGACGCCACCCCCTACGCCGAGGCGCTCACCCGCCACCTCCTCCGGCACCCGCTCTCCTCCTCCCTGCCGCGCAAGTTCAAGATCGCCCTGGAGGGCTGCGCCCAGGACCACGCCGCCGTGGCCATCCACGACGTCGGCCTCCTGTCGCGCCTGCGCGAAGGCCGGCGCGGCTTCGAGGTGCGGCTGGCCGGGGGCACGGCCACGCTGCCGGTCTCGGCCCGGCCGCTGCTCGGGTTCCTGCCCGCCGGGGATCTCCTGGCGCTGGCCGAGGCGGTGGTGCGGGTCTTCCACCGCCTGGGCGATCGCCAGAACCGGCAGGCCAACCGGCTCAAGTTCCTGGTGCGGCGGATGGGCTGGGAGGCGTTCCAGGCCGAGGTGCTGGCCGAGCTGGACCGGGTGCGGGCCGAGGGCGCCCCCGCGCTCCCCTTCGACCCGGAGCGGCCGCCGGTCGAGGGCCCGCCCGAGCGGCCCGGCCCGCCGGCGCCGTCGCCCCAGGATCTGGCGGCGCGGGTGCGGGCCCAGCGCCCGCGCGGCCCGGGCATCGTCCCCGAGGTGCAGGTCGAGCCCGCCCCGACGCCCGCGCAGCTGGCCGCGTGGGCCCGGACCAACGTCCGCCCGCAGCGGCAGCCCGGCTACGTCACCGCGGTGGCCACCGTCCCCCTCGGCGACCTCACCGCGGCGCAGCTCTGGGCGCTGGCGGCGCTCTCCCGCGCCTACGCCGACGGGGCCGTCCGCTTCACCCGCGAGCAGGACGTGCTCCTGCGCTGGGTGCGCGCCGAGCGGCTGCCCGCGCTGCACGCGCGGCTCTCGGCGGCCGGGCTGGGCCTGGCCGGCGCCGGCACCCCGGCCGACGTGGTGAGCTGCCCCGGCGCCGAGAGCTGCCGGCTGGCGGTCACCGCCTCGCGCGGCCTGGGGCGCGAGCTCGAGGCCCACCTCCGCGCCCACCCCGAGCTCACCGAGGCGCTGGCCGGCGCGGACATCAAGATGAGCGGCTGCCCCAACGGCTGCAGCCAGCACCACCTGGCCTCCATCGGGTTCCAGGGGAGCGTCCGCAAGGTCGGCGACCGGGCCGTGCCGCAGTACTTCGTGCTCCTGGGCGGCGGCGTCTCGCCCCAGGGCGCCCGCTTCGGCCGGCTGGCCGCCAAGATCCCGGCGCGGCGCGTGGCGGCGGCACTGGATCGCCTGGCCGCGCTCTACCAGGCGCAGCGCCAGCCGGGCGAGGGCGCGCGGGCCTTCTTCGAGCGGCTGGCGCCGGCCGAGGCGCGAGGGGCGCTGGCCGATCTGGCCCAGCTCGCGCCCGAGGCGCTCACCCCGGACGACCTCGTCGACCTGGGCGAGACGGAGGAGTACGGCGTCGCCACCCTGGAGGGGGAGTGCGCGGCGTGAGGCGGGAGCGATCCGGCCGGGGTCCGCTGCCCGGCTTCGGGCTCTCCACCGGGGTGACGGTGTTCACCCTCGGCCTGGTGGTGCTGCTTCCCCTGGCGGCGGTGGCGCTCCAGGCGAGCGCGCTCTCGCCCCGGAAGGCCTGGGAGATCGTGGCCAGCCCGCGGGCCCTGGCCTCCTACCGGCTCTCCTTCGGCGCCGCGGCGGCGGCGGCGGCGCTGAACACGCCCCTGGGCGTGCTGGTGGCCTGGGTGCTGGCCCGCTACCGCTTCCCGGGCCGGGCGCTGTTCGACGCCCTGGTCGACCTGCCCTTCGCGCTGCCCACCGCCGTCTCCGGCATCGCCCTGCTGGCGGTCTACGCCCGGACCGGCTGGGTCGGCCGCTGGCTGGCCCCGCTGGGCATCCAGACCGCCTTCTCTCCGCTGGGCGTGGTCATCGCCCTCACCTTCATCGGCCTCCCCTTCGTGGTGCGGGCGGTGCAGCCGGTGCTGGAGGACGCCGACCTGGCGGTGGAGGAGGCGGCGGCGGTCCTGGGGGCGACCCGCGGCCAGACCTTCGCCCGCGTCCTCCTCCCCACCGTCGCCCCATCGGCCCTGACCGGCTTCGCCATGGCCTTCGCCCGGGGGCTCGGGGAGTACGGCTCGGTGGTGTTCGTCTCCGGCAACATGCCCATGCGCACCGAGATCACGCCGCTGCTCATCGTGACCCGGCTGGAGCAGTACGACTACGCCGGCGCCACCGCCATCGCCGTGGTGATGCTGCTGGCCTCCTTCGGGCTGCTGCTCGCCATCCACCGCCTCCAGGCCTGGACCCGCCTCCGGGCCGGGATCGCCTGATCGTGAAGGCCGCCGAGCTCGTCGAGGCCGGACCGCCGGCGCCCCCCCCGCCGGCCCTGGCCCTGGCCCCCGGGGCGCGGGCCCGCTTCCGCCGGGCGGAGGAGGATCCCCCCTGGGCGCGGCGGACGCTCATCGGCGCGGCCCTGCTCTTCCTGGCGGTCTTCCTGCTCCTGCCCGCCGCCGCGGTGCTGGGGGAGGCCTTCCGCGGGGGGCTGTGGGCCTGGGCCCAGGCGGTGACCGAGCCCGAGGCCCGCGCCGCCATCCGCCTCACCTTGCTGGTGGCCGCCATCGCCGTCCCCCTCAACACCGCCTTCGGGCTGGCGGCGGCCTGGTCGGTCACCCGCTTCCGCTACCCCGGCAAGAGCCTGCTCCTGGCGCTCATCGACCTCCCCTTCGGCGTCTCGCCGGTCATCGCCGGCATGAGCGTGGTGCTGCTCTTCGGGGCCCGGGGCCTCCTCGGCCCGTGGCTCCAGGCGCACGGCCTCAAGGTCGTCTTCGCCGTCCCGGGCATCGTCCTGGCCACCGTGTTCGTCACCTTCCCCTACGTGGCCCGCGAGCTCATCCCCTTCATGCAGGCGCAGGGGACCGAGGAGGAGGAGGCCGCCCTGGTGATGGGGGCGAGCGGCTGGCAGATCCTGCGGCGGGTCACCCTGCCCAACGTCCGCTGGAGCCTGCTCTACGGGATCATCCTCTGCAACGCCAGGGCCATGGGGGAGTTCGGGGCGGTGTCGGTGGTGTCCGGGCACATCCGCGGCCTGACCGACACCATTCCCCTGCACGTGGAGATCCTCTACTCGGAGTACGCCTTCCGCGCCGCCTTCGCGGTGGCCTCGCTCCTCTTCCTGCTGGCGCTGCTCACCCTTGCGGCCAAGAGGGCGCTGCGGTGGTCCCAGCGCCGCGAGCGCCGCCCCGGAGGCGAGGCGTGACCATCCAGGTCCGGGGAGTGTCCAAGAGCTTCGGGGCCCAGCCGGTGCTGCGCGAGGTGCACCTGAGCGTGCCCGAGGGCGAGCTGGTGGCGCTGCTCGGGCCGTCGGGCTGCGGCAAGACCACGCTGCTCCGCATCCTGGCCGGGCTGGAGGTGCCGGATTCCGGCGAGGTGAGTCACGGGGGCCGGGCCCTCCTCGATCGAGGCGCCCGCGAGCGCAACGTGGGCCTGGTCTTCCAGCACTACGCCCTGTTCCGGCACATGACGGTGGGCGAGAACGTCGCCTTCCCCCTGCGCGTCCGCAAGCGGCCGCGGGCCGAGGTGGAGGCGCGGGTGCGCGAGCTGGTGGGGCTGGTGCAGCTGGAGGGGCTGGCCGGGCGCTACCCCCACCAGCTCTCCGGCGGGCAGCGGCAGCGGGTGGCGCTGGCGCGGGCGCTGGCCACGCGGCCCGAGGTGCTGCTCCTCGACGAGCCCTTCGGCGCCCTGGACGCGCGGGTCCGGCAGGAGCTGCGTCGCTGGCTGCGCCGGCTCCACGACGAGCTGCACGTGACCAGCGTCTTCGTGACCCACGACCAGGAGGAGGCCTTCGAGGTGGCCGATCGGGTGGTGCTCATGAACGCCGGCCGGGTCGAGCAGGAGGGGACGCCGGCGCAGGTGTTCGAGGAGCCGGCCAGCCCCTTCGTCATGCGCTTCCTGGGGGCGGTGAACGTCTTCCGGGGCCACGTCGACGGCGGCAGGGCCTGGGTGGGCGACCTGGAGTTCTCCGCGCCGGCGCTGGCCGAGCGCAGCCCGGCCCACGTCTTCGTGCGGCCGCACGACCTGGAGCTCTCCTCGGCGCCCCTGCCGGGCAGCTTCCCGGCCAGGGTGGAGCGGGTCACGGTGCTGGGCGCCTCGGTGCGGGTGGAGCTCCGGGCGCCCGGCTACGGGGAGCGGCTGGAGGCCGAGCTCGACCTCCCCCGGAGCCACGCCCTGGCGCTCCGGCCCGGCGACGGCATCCACGTCTCCCCCCGCCGGGTGCGCGTCTTCCCCGGCCACGACCTCGAGCCCGACAGCCTCACCGCCAGCGCGCTGTGAAGGAGGCCCCTTGACCCGGACCGCATCGACGCTCGCCCTGCTCCTCTCCCTCGCGGCCGGACCGGGCTGCGGCAGGGCCCCGCGCGCCGGGGAGCCGGAGGTGGTGCTCCTCAACGTCTCCTACGACCCGACCCGCGAGCTGTACCAGGAGGTGGACGCCGCCTTCGCCCGCCGCTGGAAGGAGCAGACCGGACAGGCGGTGGTGGTCCGGCAGAGCCACGGCGGCTCCGGCGCCCAGGCGCGGGCGGTGCTCGACGGCCTGGAGGCCGACGTGGTGACGCTGGCGCTGGGGTACGACGTGGACGCCATCGCCGCCCGGGGGCTCATCGACCCGGGCTGGCGGAGGCGGCTCCCCGACGGCGCCGCCCCCTTCACCTCGACCATCGTCTTCCTGGTCCGCAAGGGGAACCCCAAGGGCATCCGCGACTGGGCCGACCTGGTCCGGCCGGGCGTGGAGGTGATCACCCCCAACCCCAAGACCTCCGGCGGCGCTCGCTGGGGCTACCTGGCGGCCTGGGCCTGGGCGCTGGCCCAGGACGGCGGCGACCCGGGGAAGGCCCGCGCCTTCGTGCAGGAGCTGTACCGCCACGTGCCGGTGCTCGACTCCGGGGCCCGCGGCGCCACCACCACCTTCGTGGAGCGGGGCCTCGGCGACGTGCTGCTGGCCTGGGAGAGCGAGGCCCTGCTGGCGGTGAGCAAGCTGGGGCGCGGGGAGCTGGAGATCGTCACCCCGCGCCGCTCCATCCTGGCCGAGCCGCCGGTGGCGGTGGTGGACCGGGTGGTGGACCGGCGAGGCACCCGCGCCGTGGCCGAGGCCTACCTCCGCTTCCTGTACTCGCCCGAGGGGCAGGAGATCGCCGCCCGGAACTTCTACCGGCCGCGCGACCCGGCGGTGGCCGCCCGACACGCCGCCGCCTTCCCCCGCATCGAGCTCGCCACCGTGGACGGCGTGTTCGGCGGCTGGGCCCAGGCGCAGGCCAGGCACTTCGCCGACGGCGGCGTCTTCGACCAGATCACCGCGCTGGCCCGGTGAGGCGCGGTGGCGGCGCCGTCGCAGGGCGCCGCACACCGCGCCCCGGGCCCTTCGCTCCGGCGAGGGCCAGCGGCCAGATGTCGCCAGCCGCGCGGCGCGGTGCCGCGCCGGTGCGCCCTCCTGCCGCGTTCGATGCACCCGGGCGTGCACTTCGCGGGGGCCGCCGGGCCCCCGTACCGCCCTGCGGGGACGCCAAGGTGCAAACATAACCCTGAGTTATCGATCCGACGAGATGAATCGATTGGACGCTCGACCGGCCCGGCCACATGTTCTTCCGCGACGGGGACACCAGATGCAGGGCGGCCCCGGGAAAGGCAGGTTGATGTCATGGCTGACGCATTCGCGCTGATGCTGGGCCTCCGCGCCGTCGCGAGGATCGCGAAGGAGCGGGAGGGTCTCACCCCCGTGCCGGAGCCGGAGTTCGTGCCGTTCCAGCTCCCCTCCGCGCGGACCGAGGCCGAGTCGGTGACGCCGGCCAACACGGCGCACCAGCGGCGGACGCTGGCCGAGCTCGGGGTCCCCGGCTCGCTGGCGAGCGAGATGGAGCTGTGGTTCGGGCTCCTGGGCGCCACCCGCGGCGACGAGGTGGTGGGCTACAGCTTCCGCACGCCGGACGGCGTGACCCACCCGCTGCGCCTCTCCCCGGACCAGGCCGCTCCCGCCGAGGCGGGCGCCGACCGGGCCGCCTAGCAGGCCCCCCGCGCTCGAGGGGAGCGCAACCTCTCTCGGCCCGCCCCGGCACGCTGCCCGGGGCGGGCCGCTTTCATCTGGGGGTGCCGGGGCGGAGGTGAAGGCCGCACTCGGTCTTCTCCCGGCCCCGCCAGCGCCCGGCGCGCGGGTCCTCGCCGGGCCGGACCGGGGAGGTGCAGGGCGCGCAGCCGATGCTGGCGTAGCCGCGGGCGTGCAGGGGGTTCACCGGCACCGATCGGCGCCGGAGCTCTTCGAGCACCTGCTCGCCGCTCCAGGCGGCGAGCGGATTCACCTTCTCCAGCCCGAAGCGGCCGTCCCACTCGATCACCCGGGCACGGGCCCGGTCCGGGGTCTGGTCGCGGCGGATGCCGGTGGCCCAGGCGGAGAGGCGCGCCAGCGCGGCGCGGAGCGGGATCACCTTGCGGGCGTTGCAGCAGGCGTCGGGGTCGACCTCCCAGGGAGGGGGCCGGGCGGGATCGACGGCCGCGAGCGCGGCGCGCTCGGCCCGGATGGCGAGGCCGTAGCGGGCCTCCAGCTCCCGCCACAGCGCGTAGGTCTCGGGGAAGAGGACGCCGGTGTCGAGGGTGAAGACCTCCACCGCCAGCTTGGCGCGGGCCACGACGTCGACGAGCAGGCAGTCCTCGGCGCCGAAGGAGCAGGCCAGGGCGATCCTGCCCGGGTGGCGCGCCGCTGCCGCCGCCAGGATCTCCTCCGGCGGGGCCCCCTCCAGCCGCTCCGCCAGGGCCCGGAGGTCGTCCGGCGCGCTCCCCGCCCTCACTGGACCATCCCCGCGGCCACCGTGTCGTTGGTGGACTCGTCGACGATCACGAAGGAGCCGGTGTCGCGGTTGTCGGCGTAGCGGTCGGCCAGGAGCGGCTGGGCCAGCTGGAGCCGGATCCGCCCCAGGTCGTTCAGGGAGAGGCCCTGGGCCGGCACCGGCGCGGCCGCCTCCAGGTCGAGCCGCCAGGCGATCTCGGTCACCCGGGCCAGCGTCTCGCGGGTGGTGTGCCGGACCAGGTAGCGGCGCGCCCGCGAGAGCGGCCGCTCCGAGAGCCAGCAGACCACCGCCTCGAGGGAGCGGGACGGCGATGGCCCCGCCCCGGCGTGGACCAGCAGGTCGCCCCGGGAGACGTCCACGGGCCGGTCGAGCTCGAGCAGCACCGACTGCTCGCTGCGGGCCCGCGGGAGGCTGGCCTCGCCCAGCCGGATGGAGCGGACCCGGGCCGTCCGGCCGGAGGGGAGCACCTCGATCTCGTCGCCCACCGACACCTCGCCCGACTCGACCCGGCCGGCCAGGCCCCGGTAGTCGTGGTGGGCCTCGGTCTGCGGGCGGCAGACCCACTGCACCGGGAAGCGCAGCCGCTCCGGCCCCTCGGTGTGGGCGGCCGGCGCGGACTCCAGCACCTCCAGCAGGGTCGGGCCGCGGTACCAGCCGAGGTGGCTCCCGCGCTCCACCACCATGTCGCCGAGCAGCGCCGACATGGGCAACAGGCCGAGGTCGGGGGCGCCCAGCCGCCCGGCGAAGGCCCGGGCCTCGCCGGCGATGGCCTCGAAGGCCTGCTGCGACCACCCCACCAGGTCCATCTTGTTCACCGCGAAGAGGAGGTGCGGGATGCCGAGCTGGGTGGCGATGGCGGTGTGGCGCCGGGTCTGGGGGAGGACGCCGCGGCGGGCGTCCACCAGGATCACCGCCAGGTGGGCGGTCGAGCCGGCGGTCACCATGTTGCGGGTGTACTGCTCGTGGCCGGGCGCGTCGGCGATGAGGTACTTGCGGGTGCCGGTGGAGAAGGAGCGATGGGCCACGTCGATGGTGATGCCCTGCTCGCGCTCGGCCTGGAGGCCGTCGGTGAGCAGCGCCAGGTCGATGGCGTCGAGGCCCCGGCGCCGCGAGGTGCGCTCCACCGCCGAGAGCGCGTCGGCCAGCACCGAGCGGGTGTCGACCAGCAGCCGCCCGATGAGCGTGCTCTTGCCGTCGTCGACGCTGCCGCAGGTGAGGAAGCGCAGCAGGCCGTGGTCGGGCGGCGGGGAGAGCGGCTCGGCCAGGGCCATCAGAAGTACCCCTCCCTCTTGCGCTGCTCCATCGACGCCTCCGAGGTCCGGTCGTCGAGGCGGGTGGCGCCGCGCTCGGTCACGTCGCTGGTCGCGGTCTCGGCCACGATCTCCTCCACCGTGGCGGCCCGGGACTCGACCGGCGCGGTGCAGGGGATGTCGCCCACGGTCCGGAAGCGCACCCACAGCTCCTCGACCGCCTCGCCGGGGCGCGGGGGGGTGAGCTCGGTCACCGGGACCAGGGCGCCGCCGCGCCGGACCACCGGCCGGCGGTGGGCGAAGTAGAGGGACGGCAGCTGCAGGCGCTCCCGGGCGATGTACTGCCAGACGTCGAGCTCGGTCCAGTTGGAGAGGGGGAAGGCGCGGATGTTCTCGCCCCGGTGGATGCGGGCGTTGTAGAGGCTCCACAGCTCCGGGCGCTGGTGCTTGGGGTCCCACTGCCCGAACTCGTCGCGGAAGGAGAAGACCCGCTCCTTGGCGCGGGACTTCTCCTCGTCGCGGCGCGCCCCCCCGATGCAGGCGTCGAGGCCCAGCTCGGCGATGGCCTCGAGCAGGGTCACCGACTGGTGGCGGTTGCGCGACTCGCCCGGGTGAGCCAGCACCACCTTGCCCTGGCGGATGGAGTCCTCCACCGTGCGGACCAGGAGGCGCTCCCCCAGCTCCCGCGCCCGGGAGTCCCGGAAGGCGATGACCTCGGGGTAGTTGTGGCCGGTGTCGACGTGGAGCAGGGGGAAGGGGAAGCGCGCCGGCCGGAAGGCCTTCTCGGCCAGGCGCAGGAGGCAGACCGAGTCCTTGCCCCCCGAGAAGAGCAGGGCGGCGCTGGTGCACTGGCCGGCCACCTCGCGCAGGACGTGGATGGCCTCGGCCTCGAGCCAGTCGAGGTGGTCGAGCGGGGCCCGGGCGGGCCGGCCCGCGGGGGCGAACGGAGGGCCGGACGGGATTTCCAACATAACGGACGAGGCATCCTAGTCAACGGATGGGCGTCAGGTCAAGCGGACGTGGCCGGGAGGCCCGGGGCGGGGCGCCCGGCGCCGCCGCGCCAGCCGGTCGAGGGCCAGGTAGACCACCGGCGTGGTGAAGAGGGTGAGGAGCTGGGAGAGCAGGAGGCCGCCCACCACCGCCACCCCCAGCGGCCGCCGCAGCTCGCCGCCGGCGCCGGTGCCCAGGGCCAGCGGCAGGCCGGCCAGCATGGCCGCCAGGGTGGTCATGAGGATGGGGCGAAAGCGCAGCAGGCAGGCGCGGCGGATGGCCTCGCGCGGGTCGAGCCCGTCGCGCCGCTCGGCCTCGATGGCGAAGTCGATCATCAGGATGGCGTTCTTCTTCACGATGCCGATGAGGAGGATGACGCCGATGAGGGCGATGACGTCGAGGTCGAGGTGGAAGAGGAGGAGCGCCAGGAGCGCGCCCACCCCGGCCGAGGGCAGGGTGGAGAGGATGGTGACCGGGTGGATCAGGCTCTCGTAGAGCACGCCCAGCACGATGTAGACGGCGAGGAGGGCGGCCAGGACCAGGAGCGGCTCGCTGCGCAGCGAGTCCACGAAGGCCTGGGCCGTGCCCTGGAAGGTGCCCCGGACGCTGGCCGGGAGCCCGATCCACCCCTGGGCGCGCTGCACCGCCTGCAGCGCCTGGCCCAGGGAGACCCCGGGGGCGAGGTTGAAGGACAGGGTCACGGCCGGGAACTGCCCCTGGTGATTGACGGAGAGGGAGGTGGGCCGGACCGAGGCCCGGGAGAGGGCGCCCAGCGGGACCTGCCGGTCGCCGGCCGCGGAGACGAAGAGGCGGCCCAGGTCGTCGGGGCCGGCCTGGTAGGCGGGCTTCACCTCCAGCACCACGTGGTACTGGTTCATGGGGCCGAAGATGGTGGCCACCTGGCGCTGGCCGAAGGCGTCGTAGAGCGCGGCGTCCACGGCCGAGGCGCTGACGCCCAGGCGGGCGGCCGTGTCGCGATCGACGCCGAGGCGGAGCTCCAGGGCCGAGGTCTGCTGGTCGCTGTTCACGTCGCGCAGCTCCGGCACCCTCCTGAGGGCCTGGACCAGCCGCGGGGCCCAGAGGTCGAGCTCCTGCAGGTCGGCGTCCTGGAGCGTGTACTGGTACTGGGTCCGGGCGATGCGCCCGCCCACCCGCAGGTCCTGCACCGACTGGAGGTAGAGGGCGATCCCCGGCACCCGGGCCAGCTGCGGGCGCAGCTCGCCGATCACCTGGTCGGGCGTCTCCTTGCTCCCGGGCCGGAGCTGGACGAAGACGAATCCGGTGTTGAGCGTGCCCCCGCCCAGGAAGGAGATCATGTGCTCCACCGCCGGGTGGGACAGCACCACCTTCGACAGCCGCTCCTGGGCCGACAGCATGGCCGGGAAGGAGATGTCCTGCGGGGCGTCCGAGAACCCGGCCAGCTGCCCGGTGTTCTGCTGCGGGAAGAGGCCCTTGGGGACCACCACGTAGAGCGCCACGCTGGCCGCGGCCGTGGCCACGGTGGCCACCAGCACCGGGCCGGCGTGGTCGAGCACCCAGCGCAGGGCCCGCGCGTAGCCGGAGAGGAGCGCCTCGAAGCCCCCCTCCAGGAGGCGGTAGAGGCGGCCGGGCTGGCCGCCGGGGCCGCGCAGCAGGCGGGAGGCCATCATGGGCGTCACCGTGAGCGAGACCACCGCCGAGAGGGCGATGGCCACGCTCAGGGTCACGGCGAACTCGCGGAAGAGCCGGCCCACGATGCCGCCCATGAGCAGGATGGGGATGAACACCGCCAGCAGCGAGGCGGTGATGGAGACGATGGTGAAGCCGATCTGCCGGGCGCCGGCCAGCGCCGCCGCGAGCGGCGCCAGGCCGGCCTCCAGGAGGCGGGTCACGTTCTCGGTGACCACGATGGCGTCGTCCACCACGAAGCCGGTGGAGATGGTGAGCGCCATGAGCGAGAGGTTGTCCAGGCTGTAGCCGAGCAGGTACATGGCCGCGAAGGTCGCCACCAGGGCCAGCGGGACGGCCACGCTGGGGATGGCGGTGGCCCGCGGGCTGCGCAGGAAGGCGAACACCACCCCCACCACCAGCAGCACCGCCAGGCCCAGGGTCAGCTCCACGTCGCGCACCGAGGCGCGGATGGCCTGGCTGCGGTCGATGGCCACCTGCACGTCGATGGCCGGGGAGATGTCGCGGGTGAGCTGCGGGAGCAGCGCCTTCACCCGGTCGATGACCTCGATGATGTTGGCCCCCGGCTGCCGGCGGACCAGCATCACCACCGCGCGCCGCCCGTCGAACCACCCGGCCGCGTGGGTGTTCTCCACCCCGTCCACCACCTCGGCGACGTCGCCCAGCCGCACCGGGGCGCCGTTCACGTAGGCCAGGACCAGCGGCCGGTAGGCGGCCGCGGTGGTGAGCTGGTCGTTGGCGGCCAGGGTCCGGGTCACGGTCGGGCCGGAGAGGGCGCCCTTGGGCTGGTCCAGGGTGGCCTGGGAGAGCGCCGTGCGGACGTCCTCCAGGCCCAGCCCGGCGCCGGCCAGGGCGTCGGGGTCCACCTGGACGCGCACGGCCGGCTGCTGCGCGCCGCCCACGAACACCTGCCCCACCCCCGGGATCTGCGAGATCTTCTGGGCCAGCACGGTGTTGGCCAGGTCGAAGACCTGGGAGAGCGGCAGGGTGGCCGAGGAGAGGGCCAGGATGAGGATGGGGGCGTCGGAGGGGTTCACCTTCCGGTAGGTGGGCCGGCTGGGGAGGTTGGCGGGGAGGTCGCCGGCGGCGGCGTTGATGGCCGCCTGGACGTCGCGGGCCGAGGCGTCCACGTCGCGGTCCAGCGCGAACTGCAGGGTGACGTTGGTCTGGCCCAGGGTGCTCGTCGAGGTCATCTCCGCCAGCCCGGCGATCCGGCCGAAGCGGCGCTCCAGCGGGGTGGCCACGGCCGAGGCCATGGTCTCCGGGCTGGCCCCGGGCAGGCCGGCGCTCACGTTGATGGTGGGGAAGTCCATGCGCGGCAGCGGCGCCACCGCGAGCTGGGTGTAGGCGGCCGCGCCGGCCAGGAGCAGCGCGGCGGCCAGCAGGGTGGTGGCCACCGGCCGGCGGATGAAGGGGGCGGAGAGGGAGGAACCCCCCCCGTCGGCCGGCGGCGGGGAGGCGGGGGGCGGGCTCACGGCGGCGCGTCCGCCGCCACCCCGGCCGGCGCCCGGGGGCGCAGGAAGGCGCCCAGCCGCGCCATGTACAGGTAGACGACCGGGGTGGTGTAGAGGGTGAGCAGCTGGGAGAGGAGCAGGCCGCCCACGATGCAGATGCCCAGGGGGCGCCGCAGCTCGGCGCCGGTCCCCGACCCCAGGGCCAGCGGCAACCCGCCCAGCAGCGCCGCCAGGGTGGTCATCATGATGGGGCGAAAGCGGAGCAGGCAGGCCTGGTGGATGGCCTCCAGGGTGGAGCGGCCCTCGCTGCGCTCCGCCTCCAGGGCGAAGTCGATCATCATGATGGCGTTCTTCTTCACGATGCCGATGAGCAGCACCATGCCGATGAGGGCGATGACGGTGAACTCGGTTCCGGTGAGCAGCAGCGCCAGCAGGGCGCCCACCCCGGCCGAGGGCAGGGTGGAGAGGATGGTGACCGGGTGGATGTAGCTCTCGTAGAGCACGCCCAGGACGATGTAGACGGTCAGCAGCGCGGCCAGGATGAGGAGCGGCTCGCTCCGCAGCGCGTCGCCGAAGGCCAGGGCCGTGCCCACGAACTCGCCGTGGAGGCCGGGCGGGAGGCCGGCCGAGGCCAGCGACGCCTGGACGGCGTCGACCGCCTGGCCCAGCGAGGCGCCCGGGGCGGTGTCGAAGGAGAGGGTCACCGCCGGGAACTGGCCCTGGTGGGCGACCACCAGGGGGGCCGAGGTGGTCCGGAAGCTGGCGAAGGCGGAGAGGGGGGCCACCTCGCCCGACTGGGCGCGCACGTAGAGGCGGGAGAGCGCGGCCGGGTCGGCCTGGTCGGAGGGCTGCACCTCGAGGATGACCCGGTACTGGTTGAGCTGGGTGAAGATGGTCGAGACCTGGCGCTGGCCGAAGGCGTCGTAGAGCACGTCGTCCACGGCCTGGGGCAGGATCCCCAGGCGCGAGGCGCTGTCGCGGTCCACCGCCACCTCCAGCTGGAGCCCGCTCGACTGCTGGTCGCTGGCCACCCCCCGCAGCTCGGGGAGGGCCTGTAGCCGCGCCAGCACCCGCGGGGCCCAGGTGGCCAGCTCGGCGGCGTCGGCGTCCTCCAGGGTGTACTGGTACTGGGTCCGGCTCACCCGGGCGTCCAGGGACAGATCCTGCGCCGGCTGCAGGTACACGGCGATGCCGCTCACCTGGGCCAGGCGGGCCTGGAGACGCTCGGCGATGCGGCCGGCGGAGTCGCGGCGCTGGCGGCGGGGGCGCAGGGCGATGGAGAGCCGACCGCTGTTGGGCGTCTGGTTGGTGCCGTCGGCGCCGATGAAGGAGGCGACCGTGGCCACGTCGGGGTCCTCGAGGATGGCCTCGGAGGCCGCCCGCTGCCTTTCCGACAGGGCGCGGAAGGAGATGTCGGGCGGTCCCTCGGTCACGCCCTGGATGAGCCCGGTGTCCTCCGGCGGGAAGAAGCCCTTGGGCACGAGCACGGCCAGGAGCGCGGTCAGCGCCAGGGTGGCCACCGTCACCGTGAGGGTGAGCGGCTGGTGGCGCAGCACCCAGCGCAGGGTCCGGTCGTAGCCCTGGACCGTCCGCTCGAAGGCGCGCTCGAAGGCCCGGGCCAGGCGGCCGGGCCGCTCCTCCCGCCCCAGCAGGAAGGCGCACATCATGGCGGTGAGGGTGAGGGAGAGCAGCGCCGAGACGACGATGGCCACCGCCAGCGTCACCGCGAACTCGCGGAAGAGCCGGCCGATGACCCCGCCCATGAAGAGCAGGGGGATGAGCACCGCCACCAGGGAGACGGTGAGGGAGACGATGGTGAAGCCGATCTGCCGCGAGCCCCGGAGCGCGGCCTGGAGCGGTCGCTCCCCCTGCTCCACGTACCGGGCCACGTTCTCGATCATGACGATGGCGTCGTCGACCACGAACCCGGTGGAGATGGTGAGGGCCATGAGCGAGAGGTTGTTGAGGCTGTATCCCAGCAGGTACATCACCCCGAAGGTGCCGACGAGCGAGAGGGGCACGGCCAGGCCGGGGATGAGGGTGGCCCGCCAGCTCCTGAGGAACAGGTAGATGACCGCCACCACCAGCACCACCGAGAGCAGCAGGGTGAGCTGCACGTCGTCGACCGAGGCCTGGACCGTCTCGGTGCGGTCGGAGAGGGTCCGGACGGTGAGCCCCTGCGGCAAGGTGGCGGTGAGCTGGGGCAGGAGCGCCTTGACCCGATCGGCCACGGCGATGACGTTGGCGCCCGGCTGGCGCTGGACGTTGAGGATGATGGCCCGGTCGTGGTCGGCCCAGCCGGCCAGCTGCGCGTTCTCCACCCCGTCCACGGCCCGGGCCACGTCGGAGAGGCGCACCGGGGCGCCGTCCTTGTAGGCCAGGACCAGGGGCCGGAACTGGGCCGCCCCGTCCAGCTGGTCGTTGGTGGACAGGGCCCAGTCCTGCCGCGGGCCGTCCAGGTTGCCCTTGGGCTGGTCCACGTTGGCGGCCACCAGCACCGTGCGCACGTCGTCGAGGGTGAGGCCGGAGCCGGCCAGCGCCGCCGGGTCGACCTGGACGCGGACGGCCGGCTTCTGCCCGCCGTTGATGGTCACCAGGCCCACCCCCGACACCTGGGAGATCTTCTGGGCCAGGATGGAGTCGGCGGCGTCGTCCACCTGGTCGAGCGGCAGGGTGGGCGAGCTCACCGAGAGGGTGAGGATGGGGACGTCGGCGGGGTTGCTCTTGGAGTAGGTGGGCGGGCTGGGAAGGGTCCGGGGCAGGAGCGTGGCCGCGGCGTTGATGGCCGCCTGCACGTCCTGCTCGGCCGCGTCGATGCTCCGGTCGAGCGTGAACTGGAGGGTGATCTCCGAGGTCCCGAAGCTGGAGACCGAGATCATCTGGGAGAGCGAGGGCATCTGGCCGAACTGCCGCTCCAGCGGCGTGGTCACCGCCGAGGCCATGGTCTGGGCGCTGGCCCCGGGCAGGAGCGTGGAGACCACGATGGTGGGGTAGTCCACCTCGGGCAGCGCCGAGACCGGCAGCTGGCGGTAGGCCAGCGCCCCGGCCAGGAGCAGCCCGGCGGTGAGCAGGGCCGTGCCCACCGGCCGACGGATGAAGGGCTCGGAGATGCTCACGGCGCCCCGCTCCCCGCCCCGGGGGCCGCCGGCCCCCCGGCCACCACCGGCGGGGACGCGGCGGCGTCGGTCCGCACCGCCACCCGCGCCCCGGGCCGCAGCTGGTTCTGCCCCTCCACCACCACCCGGTCCCCCTCGGAGAGGCCGCTGGCGACGAGGGCCTCCTCACCCTGGGTGAGATCGATCTGGACCGGCCGCTGCGCGGCCTGCCCCCGGGCGTCCACCACCCAGGCGAAGGTTCCGCTGGGCCCGCGCTGCACCGCCGCCGCGGGCATCACCAGCGCCCCCTGCCGCGTCTCCAGCCGGAGCCGGGCGTTCACGAACTGGTTGGGCCAGAGCAGGTGGCGGGGGTTGGGCAGGATGGCCTTGAGGCGGAGGGTGGAGGTGGCCTGGTTGATCTGGTTGTCGATCAGCTCCAGGGTCCCCTGCCCCAGCAAGGTGGCGCCGTCGCGGCTCCAGGCGTCCACCGCCAGTCGGCCCCGGGCCAGGTGCTCGGAGATCTCGGCCAGGTCGTCCTGGGGCAGCGAGAAGATCACCCCCACCGGGTCGAGCTGGGTCACCACCACGATCCCGCCGGTGTCGGTGGCGTGCACCACGTTCCCCGGGTCCACCGCCCGGATCCCGGTGACGCCGTCCACCGGCGCGGTGATGCGGGCGTAGTCCAGGCTGAGCCGGGCGGTCTCGATGCTGGCCTGGTCCATGCGGACCGACCCCTCCAGCTGCCCGGCCAGGGCCTGGTCGGCGTCCAGCTGCTGCTGGGCGATCAGGCTCTGCGCGACCAGCCGCTGGTCGCGCTCCACGTTGATGCGGGCGGCGCGGAGCTGGGCCTGGTCGCGCAGGAGCGCGCCCTGGGCCTGGTCGAGCTGGGCCTGGAACGGCCGCGGGTCGACCTGGGCCAGGACGTCGCCGCGGTGGACCCGCTGGCCCTCCTGGAAGCGGACCTCCTGGAGGCGGCCATCCACCAGGCTGCGGACGGTGACCGTCCGGTTGGCCACCACCGAGCCCAGCCCCTCCAGGTAGACCGGCACGTCGCGCCGCGCGACGGGGACCACCGCCACCGGCACCGGCGGGGGCTGCGATGGGCGGCCTCGCTCGCCTGCCGCCGCCTGGCCCTGGGCCGGCGCCCGCCGGCTCGCCTGCCAGAGGAGCCCCAGGGCCACCGCGGCCACGCCCGCCGCCGCTCCCCACCACGCCACTCGCCTGGGCATCGCTCTCCTCCCGGGGACCGGCCGGTCGCAGCGCCGACGCGCGACCGGGCACTCCGACCCCCGGCCCCACCCAACGTTGCGTCGCCCCCCCCGCACTGGCCCGGGATCTCCCCCAACCAGGCCGCGCGGCGGCCGGCGGCGGCGGGTAGCCAGAGCAGCCCCACCACCGAGGAGGAGCCATGGCCGGAGTAGGTCCGATCCCGCAGGGGATGCACACGCTCACGCCCAACCTGGTGATCCGCGATTGCGCGCGGGCCATCGAGTTCTACAAGCGGGCGCTGGGGGCCGAGGAGCTGAGGCGCATGATGGCGCCGGACGGGAGGAGCGTCTGGCACGCCGAGCTCAAGATCGGAGACTCGGTGTTCTTCATGAACGACGAGATGCCGGGGATGGGCGCGCCGGCGCCCAGCCAGGATCAGCCGGTGCCGGTGACCCTCTGGCTCTACGTGCCCGACTGCGACGCCGCCCACGCGCGGGCGGTGAGGGCCGGGGCCCGCTCGATGGCCGAGCCCACCGACATGTTCTGGGGCGACCGGTGCTCCGGCGTGGCGGACCCCTTCGGCTACACCTGGTCCTTCGCCACGCGGCAGAAGGAGCTCACCGCGGAGGAGATGCGGCGCGGGGGCGAGGAGTGGGCGCGCCGCATGGCCCAGCAGGCGGAGCACCACGCCTGAGGCGGTGGACGGGCGGGCGGCACCCTGGCATGGTCGATCCATGCCGCTCAAGCCCAGCGCACAGCGGGTCCAGGCCGCCCTCTCCGCCCGCGGCCTCGACCTCCAGGTGGTGGAGCTCGAGGTCACGGCGCGGAGCGCCGCCGAGGCCGCGGCCGCCGTCGGCTGCCAGGTCGGGCAGATCGCCAAGTCGCTGGTGTTCCGGGCGGGGTCGAGCGGCCGGGCCGTGCTGGTGATCGCCAGCGGCGCCAACCGGGTGGACCTGAAGAGGGTCGAGGCGCTCCTGGGGGAGGCGCTGGAGAAGCCCGACGCCGACTTCGTGCGGGCCGAGACCGGCTTCGCCATCGGCGGCATCCCACCCGTCGGCCACGATCACCCGCTGCTCACGGTGATCGACGAGGACCTGCTCCGGTTCGAGCGGATCTGGGCGGCGGCCGGCCACCCCAACGCCGTCTTCGCGCTCACCCCCGCCCAGCTGGTGGAGATGACCGGCGGGCGGGTGGCGCGCACGGCCTGAGGGGGGCCGGCGCCCGGCGCTCCCCGGGACGGGAGGAGCGCGGCCCTCGACCTCCCCGGCCCGGATCCGGGCCGGCGCCCCCGTCACGGCCAGCCGAGGCGCGCGGGGACGGCCCGGGTGGCGCTGCGCACCCAGGAGAGCAGCTGCCGCTTGGAGAAGGGCTTGAAGAGGACCTGCGCCGGCGCGAGCAGCGTCCGCACCACCGGGTTGGACAGCGCGGTGGTGAACAGCACCGGGACCGACTTGAGGTCGCGGTCGCGCCAGACCTCGTTCGCGACGCCCAGGCCACCGGCGTCGGGCAGCACCACGTCGATCACCATCGCGTCGGGGCGCACCGCCCGCGCGGCGGCCACGGCGTCGGCCCCCGTCCCCACCGAGGAGACGGCGAAGCCGGCCCTGGCCAGGCACCCGACCATCGCCGTCCTGAGCCCGTCGTCGTCCTCGACCACCAGGACCCGCGGCCGGCCGGGATCCAGGCAGCTGCTCGTTTCGCCTCCCATGGGGCCTCCTCGGGGAGAGGGCGCCGTCCGCGCCGGGCGCGGCGCCTGCGGGTGTTGCGGGTCGGAGGAGCAACCGCGGCCCCGGTCCCGAATTCCGGTGGGGCCCCGCCCTGGCCACCGGCCCGGGCCCTTCGGCCGGCGCGCCTGCCCGCGCGAGGGGCCGGGGTCGGCGGCGACCACCCCCGAGCAGGCGGGCAGGTGTCGCACCGAACCCATCCGCCCTCGTCCGGACCCCGACGGCGCTGGTCCCGCGAGCACCCCAGGGCAAGCCCGCCAAGGGGTTCGCCCGGGTCACACCTGCTTCTTCGTTCCGGGTCAAGGGAGCTGCGACAGGGCGACGCAGGCGCGGCCCGCGGCTTCTGGCCTGCTTGATCGGGTAGGCCGTTGGCACGACCATGGGGTGCCTCGGGCCTGCGGCTGACCGGTAGCGCGTGCCGTCGCTGACACGCTCGAGCGTGGCACCTCCATGCGCGAGGTCTCTCAGGCGGGCAGGGCCGCTCCCTTGGTGGGGTGGGGCACCAGCATGCCCACCGTGCCGGACCTGGTCCCCGGCGCGCGGGCGGCCGCCCTCCCCCAGCGGGACCTGCGGAAGCTGCTGGGCTGGTTCGTGCGCATCCGCTGGATGTTCGTGGCTGGCCTGGGCGCCGCGGTCCTGGTCGGCTCGCTCGCCCTCAGGCTCGAGTTCGCCGCGCAGCAGGCGCTGGTGGTGGCCGTGGTGGTGGCCGCCTACAACCTGGTCTTCGCCGCCTACCACCGCTTCGCCCGTCCGAGCGTCGAGGCCACCGGGAGGCTCGAGGCCGGCCTGCAGATCGGGCTCGACCTCGTCGCCCTCACCACGCTCGTCCACTACGTGGGCGGGCCCAGCAGCCCCCTCGTCTGCCTGTACCTCATCCACGCCATCGCCGGCGTGCTGCTCCTGCCGCGGCGCGAGGCCTGGCTCATCGGCGCCGGCATCTTCGGCCTCTACCTGGCCCTGGTGGGGCTGGAGATCGCCGAGGGCGGCCCCCGGCATCGCCTGGGCGCCCTGGCCGGCATGGCCGATCCGCGGGCCACGGTGGAGCTGGCCCTGGGGGTGACGCTGCTCGTCACCCTGGTCGCCTCGATGACCATCACCTCGGCCATCATGACCGGCCTGCGCCTGCGCGAGCGTCAGCTCCAGGAGGCCTACGCCAGCCTCTCCGAGAAGCAGATGCAGCTGGTGCAGACCGAGAAGCACGCCTCGCTGGGGCGGCTGGTGGCCGGCATCGCCCACGAGATCAACAACCCCATCCAGTTCATCCACGGCAACATGCGGTTCCTCTCCGAGGCCTTCGGCGACGCGCTCCCGCTCCTCGACGCGCACGGAGCCGGGAACCCCGGGCTCCGCATCGCAAGGCTCGACTACCCGCTCTTCCGCAGGCAGGTGCCGGTCCTGCTCAACGACATGGCCGAGGGGGCCGAGCGGATCGGCGAGATCGTGCGCGAGCTGAGGACCTTCGCCCGGCGCGACCCCGGCCCGCTCGACGAGGAGGTCGACCTGGCCGAGGTGGTCCGGGGCTCGGTGCGCCTGCTCCACAACCACCTGAAGCGCTTCCGGGTGGAGGAGGACCTCGACCCGGCCCTGCCCCGGCTGCGCGGCAACGTGGCCCAGCTCCAGCAGGTGGTGGTGAACGCGCTGCAGAACGCCTACCAGTCGCTCCCCGTCGACGGCACCGGGCGGATCGCCATCCGGGCCCGGGCCGAGCCGGGCGGCGCGGAGGTCCGGCTCTCGGTGGAGGACAACGGCTGCGGCATCCCGCCGGAGATCCGGGACCGCATCTTCGACCCGTTCTTCACCACCAAGCAGTCCTCCGGCGGGACGGGCCTGGGCCTCAGCATCGTCGAGGGTATCATCCAGCAGCACGGGGGTCGGATCGAGGTGGAGAGCCAGATGGGCAAGGGCACGGTGTTCCATTTTCTTCTGGCGGTGAAGGGGCGCGTGGAGGCATGAGCCGGATCCTGATCCTGGACGACGACGCGGCCGTCCTGCACTGCTTCGAGACGCTGCTCCTGCAGACGGGGCGGTACGAGGTCGAGGCCCTGGCCGAGAGCACCCGGGCGGTGGACATCCTCAGCGGCGGCGGCTTCGACCTGCTGCTGCTGGACATGGACATGCCGGTGGTCAGCGGCATGGACGTCCTGCGCTGGGTTCGCAAGGAGCGGCCGGAGGTCGCGGTGGTGGTGATCACCGGCGTGGGCGACGTGGAGATGGCGGTGGAGGCGATGAAGCTGGGCGCCTTCGACTACCTGTGCAAGCCGGTCGCCACCGAGCGGCTGGTCGCCTGCCTGGATCGGGCCCTGGAGGGGGCCCGGCGGCGCGAGGAGCTGCACCAGATCCAGGAGCGGGGGGAGCAGCAGGGCCCCCGGTTCAAGGAGGCCTTCAAGGACTTCGTCACCCAGGACAAGGCGCTGATGCACACCCTGGGCGAGGTGGAGCGGATCGCCCTCTCCAACAACAGCGTGCTCATCCGCGGGGAGAGCGGGACCGGCAAGGAGCTGGTGGCCCGCGCCATCCACCAGCTCGGCTGCCGGGCCGGCAAGCCCTTCGTCCCGGTCAACGCCGCCGCCTTCGCCGCCTCGCTCTTTGAGGACCAGTTCTTCGGCCACGAGCGCGGTGCTTTCACAGGCGCCGACGCCGCCCGGGCCGGCGTGTTCGAGGAGGCCGACGGCGGGACCCTGTTCCTCGACGAGATCGGGGACATGGAGCCGGCGGTGCAATCGAAGCTCCTGCGGGTGCTGCAGAGCGGGGAGTACTACCGGGTCGGCTCCAGCAAGAAGCGGGACGCCGACGTGCGGGTCATCTCCGCCACCAACAAGGACCTGGAGGCGGAGATCGAGGCGGGGCGGTTCCGGCGCGACCTCTACTACCGCCTCTCCATCAGCACCATCGTGGTCCCGCCGCTGAGGGAGCGGCGGGGAGACCTGGAGCTGCTCGCCTACTACTTCCTCGACCGCTACTGCCGCGAGAACGGCAAGTCGATCCAGTCCATCTCCGAGCCGGTCATGGAGCTGTTCGAGAGCTACGACTTCCCCGGGAACCTCCGGGAGCTGGAGAACATCATCGCCAGCGCGGTGGTGCTGGAGACCGGCGACGCGCTCTCGGTGAACTCGCTGCCCCCGCCGCTCCGCGCCGCCGCCGTGCGGAGCGCCGCCCGGGTCCCCACCGACGTGCGCAAGACCCTGGCCGACCTGGAGGAGGAGCACATCCGCGCGGTGATGAGCTACACCAGCGGCAACCGCAGCGCGGCGGCGCGCATCCTGGGGATCTCCCGGGTCGGGCTGCACGCCAAGCTGAAGCGGCTGGGGCTCGACGCCGAGGTGCCTGCGCCCAGGGGCGCGCACGCCAAGCCCGAGCCCGAGGGCTGAGGCGGCAGGATCGCTTTCACCCCCGGAAGCGTGACAAGTTCGCTGACACCCGGAACGCCCCGGAGAACGCGGGGTTGCGCCGATCGTCAAGTAGGTTGACGGTCGGCGCCCGCCCCGGCCTCTCCGCTTCCGCCCGTCCGGCGCGGGCTTGCGCGCCCTCCGGGCCGGCCCGCGGCTTGCTGTGGCGAGGGGTGCGGGCGCCACCCGGCGCCCGGAGAGAGGGCGAAGATGCACGCGAGCCAGGTTCGTCGTTTCGGGCAGGCGGCGGTGAGGGACGCACCCCCCCACTGGGCCGTGGTCACGGTGCGCTGCTGCGTGGTGGGGCTCTTGGCCCTCCCGGTGCTGATGCCGGTGGCCCTGGCGGCCACGACCGGCGTCGGCGCGCTGGAGCCGTTCCGGCCGGTCGCCTTCGGGCTCTCCATCGTGGTGTGGCTGGGGCTGTTCGCCTGCGCGCAGCTCATCACCACCACCTATCCGCCCGTCCCCAGCCGGTGACCACCGTGCGCGTCTCGCGGCGAGGGTTCCTGGGGGTGGCAGCGGCGGGTGCCGCGGCCGGTGCCGCGGCGGCGCTGCCCCGGCGTGCGGCGGCGCGGGAGGAGGTGCAGCCCGAGCCCAAGGCGGTGGGGCTGCTCTACGACTCCACCCGCTGCGTGGGCTGCGGAGGGTGCGTGGCCGCCTGCAAGGAGGCCAACGGGTTGCCCTACCAGGACGAGCCGCGGGAGCTCGACTGCAACACCAAGAACGTGGTGAAGACCCGCCACCTCTCCCACCCGGTGGCCGGCGGCGCCACCTCGGCGTTCGTGAAGCGCCAGTGCATGCACTGCGTCGACCCGTCCTGCGTGTCGGTGTGCGTGCTGGGCGCGCTGCACAAGGAGGGGCGCGACAAGCGCGACTCCGGCGGCGAGCAGCGCGGCTCGGGCATCGTGCTCTACGACAAGGAGCTGTGCCTGGGCTGCCGCTACTGCCAGATCGCCTGCGCCTACAGCATCCCCAAGTTCGAGTGGGCCAAGGCCATCCCCCGCATCGTGAAGTGCGAGCTCTGCCACGGGCGCGCCGACCCGGCCAAGGGCGGGGCCCTGGCGTCGGCCAACCCCGCCTGCGCCGAGGTCTGCCCGGCCGAGGCGGTCATCTACGGGTACCGCGCCGACCTTCTGGCCGAGGCCAAGCGGCGCATGGCCCGGGAGCCGGGGCGCTACAACCCCAAGATCTTCGGCGAGCACGACGGCGGCGGCACCCAGGCCCTGTACCTGGCCGGCGCCGGCGTCTCCTTCAAGGAGCTGGGCTTGCCGGACATGCCGGAGAACTCGCCGGCCAGCCTCTCGGAGAGCGTCTCGGAGACGCCCTACCTGCACGGCCTGACGCCGCTGGCGCTGTACGCCGCGGCGGCCCTGGTCGTGCGCCGCAACCACCGGGCCGAGGCGCCCGACCACGCGAAGGACGAGGAGCACCGATGAGCCCGCACCTGCGGCCCAAGCCCATCGGCGGGGCCATCCTCGATCGCCCCATGATCGCCCTCCTGGCGCTGTTCGGCATCGCCGAGGGAGTGATCACCTGGCGGTTCCTGGCCGGCATCGGCGCGGTCAGCAACATGAACGACGGCTACGCCTGGGGGATCTGGGAGCCGGTCAACGTGGTGGTCTTCACCGGGATCGGCGCCGGGGCCTACTCGGTCGGCCTGCTCTGCTACCTGCTCAACCGCGGTCGCTACCACCCCCTGGTGCGCCCCGCCGTGCTGCTCGGGGCCATCGCCTACTCGCTGGGCGGCGCCTCGATCGTGGTGGCCCTGGGCCGCCCCTGGAACATGTACTGGCTGGCCATCCCCGGGATGTGGAACCTCACCTCGGTGCTGCTCGAGGTGGCCATCTGCGTCATGGCCTACGTGTGCGTGCTGTGGATCGAGATGCTCCCGGCGGTGCTGGACGGCGCCGCCGAGAGCTCCTCGCCCCGCCGCTCGGCCTTCGGCCGGATCTGGGGCGGACGCCTGGCCAAGGCCATGCCCTACATCATCGCCCTGGCCATGCTCCTGCCCACCATGCACCAGAGCTCCCTGGGCGGCCTGATGCTCGTGGCCGGGCCCAAGCTCCACCCGCTCTGGCACACCCGGCTCCTGCCGCTCCTGGCGCTGATCTCCTGCCTGTCCATGGGCCTGGGTGCGGTGGTGGTGCTCACCGCCGTGATGCGGCAAGGCTGGAACGCGCGGCACGACCGCGAGATCCTGGTGGACATGTCGCGGGTGAACGGCCTCATGCTGCTCCTCTACGCCGGGATCCGCCTGGCCGACATCGCCGCCAACGGCAAGCTCCGGCTCCTGGCCGTCTCCGACCTCTTCCTCATGTTCTTCGTGCTGGAGATGGCCCTGTGCCTCATCCCGGCCTTCATCTTCCTCACCCGGCGGGTGGAGTCGAGCCGGCTCCGGGTCCTGGGCGCGCTCCTCTCGGTCGTGGCCGGGGCCCTGTGGCGGGTGGACACCTTCCTCACCAGCTACAACGCCGGCGAGGCCTACCACTACTGGCCGTCCTGGGGAGAGATCTCGGTGACGGTGGGGATGGCCGCGCTGGGCGTGGCCATCTTCATCGCCATCTCCAAGGCCCTCCCGGTGGTGGTGGTCCAGGAGACCCCGGTGCCGGCGTCGGTGGCGGCCTTCGTCATGTCCGCCCTCCCCGGAGCGCAGGGGCGGCTCCAGGCCGGCGGGCGACGGGGACCCACCACGCCGGGGACGAGGTAGCCCGTCCCGCCGCGGGCGGACGGCCCGCCGGTGGATCGGCCAGAGGGCCGATCGGCCGGCGGGCTCGCCCTTCGGCGGCCCAGGCCCCTCGCCGCGCCGGCCGGCGCCGTCACCCCTCGCGCCGCACCCAGAGCCGCCGCAGCCGGGTGGCCAGCACGAATCCGGCGCGCCGGTAGAAGCGGCGCAGGTAGGCCGCCTGCACCAGCACCAGCAGCGCCACCAGCACCGCCCGCACCGGCTCGGTCCGGCGGTAGAGCCTCTCGATGTCGAAGGGCACCGTCGGATCGGCGGTGTGGATGTCCTTGAAGAAGATGTCGAAGGCCAGGGTCACGCCCAGCTCGTTGAGGATGAGCGCGCAGGCGATCCCGTAGGCCAGGGCGATGATCCGGCGGGCGGGGTCCCGGAAGACGAGGAGGGAGGAGGCGGCCGACAGGCCGAGGAGGGCGAAGCCGGTCAGGTAGGCGCCGCGCAGGAGGTCCGAGGCCACCACCCCGAGCCGGAAGGAGACGTAGACGGCCACGCGCACGCAGAGCAGGGTGGCGACGAAGCCGGCGAAGGCCAGGAACCCGAGGTCGCGGCGCCGGTTCACCACCAGCTCGCGCCAGGCCCGGGAGATCGAGCCGCGCCGGAGCCGCCCGGCGGCGGCCGGCTCGGGGGCGTCCGCCCGGGCCCGATCCTCCAGGAGCTCGTCCACGGCCCGCTCGGCGCCGGCCAGCCGCTCCCCCAGGAGCCGCACCAGCGCCACCGCCACCTCGGGGCGCCGCTCCCGGAGCCGGTCGAACTCGGCGTCGGGGATGACCAGGGCCTCCACCTCGGTGATGGCGTCCACGGAGGCGGAGTGGAGCTCGCCGGTGAGCGAGGACATCTCCCCGAAGGCGGCGCCGGGCTGCAGCTCGCCCAGCCGGTAGCGGCCGCCGGCGCCGGACTCCACCGACACCTCCACCCGCCCCTCCATCACCACGAACACGTCGGCCCCGGCCTCCAGCTCGCCCAGGATCCGCTCGCCGGGCCGGTAGCGCACCCGGCGCGAGCGGGCGCACAGCTCGGAGAGAGCCTCCTCCTCGAGGACCGCCAAGAACTCCACCCGGCGGAGGACCTCGAGCCGGGGATCGGGTGGGGCGCCGCTCACCGCCAGCCCCGCAGGCCGCGCCAGGCCCGGCGCGCCAGCGCCTGCCAGAAGCGGCGGAAGTAGACCACCTGCGCCAGGGCGGCCGCGGCGATCCCCGAGGCCACCAGGCTGGAGGCCCGGGCGTACTCCGGGTTGAGGTTCCAGAACAGTGCGAACTCGTCGAAGACCAGGCCGCAGCCGGCGCCGAAGGAGAAGGCCAAGACCCGCAGCGCCCGCCGCCCCAGGGGGAAGAGGGCGGCCAGGCCCGCGGCCGCCACCAGCAGGAGCCCGTAGTTGAAGTGGTGGACGTGCACGGGGTTGGGATCCTTCCCCGGCACCAGCGCGAAGAGCTGGGCCTCCAGGTGGTAGTGGAGGATGAGGAACACGGTGAGCCGCGCCAGGCCCAGCGCCACCACGAAGCCGACCAGCATCCAGAAGGGCGGGTCGGCCTCGGGCTCCACCACCAGCCGGCGGAAGAGGGCCCGCGGCGCCAGCCGCCGCACCGTGGCGCGCTGGCGAGACAGCACCCGGCGGCGCTCGGCCACCGCGCTGGCCAGCTCGTCGGCCGGAAAGCGCTCGGCGTGCAGCTCCAGCAGCTGCCTCACCGCGTCGTCCCGTGCCCGCAGCTCGCTGGAGAGCTCGCCGGCCAGCGGCAGCCCCACCGCCGGGAAGTCGTGGAGGAGGCTGTCCAGCCCGGCCCGGTCGAGGGCCGCCAGGACCGCGGGCCGCCGCGCCACCACCCGGAACGGCCGGGGATGGCCGGAGACCAGGGCGGTGTCGCCGAAGCGGTCCCCGGGGTCGAGCGAGGAGCGCAGGGTCCGGCCGCCCAGGGTCACCTCCAGCTGGGCCCCCCCCGAGAGCAGCACCAGCAGGCGCTGCTGCCCCGGCGCGGCCCCGACCTCGAGCGCCTGGCCCTCCCGCAGCTCGAGGAGCTCGAAGCGTCGGGCGATCCGGGCCAGCTCGTCGGGGCGCAGCTGCTCGAAGAGCGAGACGCTGGCCAGGACGCGCTCGACCGACTCCAGGTCCATGGTGGCTCCGCAGGCGCGGTCCGCCCATGGTACCCGAGGGGGCGCGGCGCTGGCGAGCCGGATCGGCGCCGGGCACGCGGCCGGCCCGGGCCCGGCTCAGGTCCGGATGGTGGCGGCGTCGATGACGAACCGGTAGCGGACGTCGTTGCTCACGGTGCGCTGGTAGGCCTCGTCGATCCGCTGAGCCGGGATCACCTCCACCTCGGAGACGATCCCGTGGCTTCCGCAGAAGTCCAGCATCTCCTGGGTCAGGGTGATGCCGCCGATCATCGAGCCGGCCAGCGTCTTGTTGCCCTGGACCAGGCCGGAGAGGGGGATGGGCACGGCGCTGGGCGGCAGGCCGACCACCGCCATGGCGCCCTCGACCCGCAGGGCGCGGAGGTAGCGCTCGACGTCATGGGGGGCGGAGACCGAGTCGATGATCAGGTCGAAGGTGCCCCGCAGCCGGTCGAGCGCGGCCGGGTCGGTGGTGAGGACGAAGGCCTGGGCCCCCAGCCGGCGCGCGTCCTGCTCCTTGGACCGGGAGGTGCTGAGCATGGTCACCTCGGCACCCATGGCCGCGGCGATCTTCACCGCCATGTGGCCCAGCCCGCCCAGCCCCACCACGCCCACGCGCGTGCCCTTGCGGACCTGGAAGCGCCGGAGCGGCGCATAGGTGGTGATCCCCGCGCACAGCAGCGGCGCCGCGCCGGCCAGGTCGAGCTGGGGCGGGATCCTGAGGGTGTAGGCCTCGTCGACCACGATCTGGGTCGAGTAGCCACCGTAGGTGGGCGTCTTGCGGTCCATCTCCGTCGAGTTGTAGGTGAAGGCGGGCCCCTTCTCGCAGAACTGCTCCAGCCCGCGGCGGCAGGTGCCGCAGGTGCGGCAGGAGTCGACGAAGCAGCCCACCCCGGCCACGTCCCCGGCGCGGAAGCGGGTCACCTCCCGGCCCACCCGCCCCACCCGGCCCACGATCTCGTGGCCGGGGACCATGGGGAAGGCCGCGCCGCCCCACTCGTCGCGCACCTGGTGGATGTCCGAGTGGCAGACCCCGCAGTAGGCGATGTCGATGAGGACGTCGCGCGGGCCGACCTCGCGGCGCGGGGCCAGGAACGGGGTGAGAGGCGCGGACTTGCTGTGGGCCGCGTAGGCCGGGACGGTGGGCATGGTCTCTCTCCTTGTGCGGACCGGAGAGGTAACGCCGGCACGCGGCAAAAGCCGCCCCATCGGCGGAGCCGGATCGGCTCCCCCGCGGGGCGGGCGTCGGGTCAGAGCCGCTTGGTGAAGACGACCAGATCGTCGCCCGGCCGGTAGAAGTCGGGAAGGCGCGCCGTCTCGCGGTACTGGAAGTGCTGGTAGAACGCCCGGGTCGCCCGGTAGGCCTCCGTGCCCGAGGTCTCCACGCGGACCAGCCGGCCCCCGCGCCGGCGCAGGTCGGCCTCCACGGCGCGGAGCAGCGCCCCGCCCACCCCGCGGCGCTGGAGCGCCGGCTCGCAGGCGATCCAGTAGAGGTCGTAGGTGCCGACGGTCATCGGGGTCTGGCCGTAGGCCACGGCCCCGACCACGCGGGCGCCGGCCAGGGCCACCCGGGCGACGTACTCGCGATTGCCGGAACTGGCGGCGAGGCCGAAGACCTCGCCCGCGCAGGCCACCTCATCGGGGGTGAAGCTCGGGATCCGCCGAAGCAGCGCCCCCAGCTCCTCTTCGTGGCGGGGCTCGATCGACACGACCTCGACGGGCTCGCTCAAGGGCGTTCTCCAGCAGCGTTGCGACCAGGGCCCCGTAGTCGATGCCGGCCGCCTGCGCGGCGCGCGCAAAGCCGGCCTCGGGGTGGAGGTCGCAATTCGGGTTGATGTCGATGACGTGGGGCGTGCCGTCCCCGTCCAGCCGGAGGTCCACCCGGCCGTAGTCGCGGCAGCCGAGCACCTCGAAGGCCCGCTGCGCGATCTCCACCACCCGCTCGCGCGCGGCCGGCGGGAGCTCGCAGGCGCCGGAGGTGGTGTCGCGGAACTCGGGGGTGGTGGGGTCCCACTTGGCCAGGTAGGAGACGACCCTGGGCCGCCCGGCGAAGCTGGGCCCGAAGCGGATCTCCCGGACCGGCAGCACCGTCCGCGGCGCGTTGCCCAGGAAGGACACGCACAGCTCCCGCCCGTCCACGAACCGCTCCACCAGCGCCGGCTGGTGCATGCGCCAGACCCGGAGCACCGCCTGCCGGAGCCCCTCGGGATCGCGGGCCACCGAGCCGAAGCAGATCCCGACCGAGCCGTCCTCCCGCGCCGGCTTCACGATCACCGGGAAGGCGGGGCACCCGGCGATGGGCACGCCCTCGGGGAGGATGCACCACTCCGGCGTGGGGATCCCGCTGCCCCGCAGGAGGGCCTTGGCCTTGTCCTTGTGGAGCGCCAGCCCCAGCGCCAGGGCCGGCGACCCGGTGAAGGGGAGCTCCAGCTGCTCGAGGACGGCGGCCACCGCCGCCTCCCCGCGGGCGTCGCCGGCGAGCGACTCGCACAGGTTGAACACCACGTCGGGCCCGGAGCGCCGGATGGCCTGCGCCGTGGCCAGGAAGTCGGCGCCGGCGGCGCGGACCTCCGCCGCGTGACCGGCGGCGACCAGCGCCGACCGCACCGCGTCGGCCACGTGCAGCACGTCCACGCGCGCCTCGGTCCCGGGTAGGTCCGGCGGGCTGGCCTGGTCGTCGTCGAGGAGGATTGTGACGACCATGCCCGGACGCTCCTTGCCGCGCAGCGCGGTGGGCACAGGATTCTGGCAGGATCCCGCCGAAGGGCAAGCGATCGATCAGAGCCGCAGGACCTTGCCCTCCCGCAGCTGGAGGCGGTCCACCTCGCCGCAGGCCGGCTCCACCTCGCCCCCGGCGCCCACCCGCACCGCCGCGCCCGAGCGCAGGCCGTACCCCAGGGAGCGCTCCCCTTCGAGCCGCAGGAGCGCCGCGAGCTCGGCCCAGCCGTCCTCCTCCCCGTGGCAGTCGCACAGGACGGGCGCCACCCCCAGGCACTCGAACGTCTCGGCGCTGGCGTCGTCGTCGGGGTCTCGCCAGCGGACCCAGCGCCGGGCGAGCAGGATGGCACCGGCGGAGATCCCCACGAAGGGGACGCCGGCGGCATGCCTGGCCCGCAGGGTCCCGGCCAGGTCCCGCTCCAGGAGGCGCCGCATGCCCAGCTCCACGTCGCCCCCGCCCGCGAAGACCACGTCCGCCTCGTCGACCACCTCCCGGGCCGCGGTGCCGCCGGCCCGGCGGCCCACCACCGGCGCCAGCCGGAAGGTGCAGGGACCGGCGCCGGTGACGAGGTCCCTCATCCAGCCGGCGAACCGGCGGTCGTCGTCGGTCGCCGCCCCGAGGTAGGCGACCAGGGGCCGCGGCTTCCCGGGCCCGAGCAGCATTTCTCGCAGGAGGGGGCGGTAGACGTCCCGGGAGGTGCCGGGGCCGCCGGCCAGGAGGAGGACTGGGCTCGGCCCGGCGGCCGGCTGGCGGAGGGGCGCGGGCACGATCGCTACCCCCGGTCCCCCGCCTCGGGAGGCGAGGGCGGGCGGAGGGAGGGCTCCACCAGGGCCTGGGAGTCGATGGCCAGGGACGCCTTGACCAGCCGGTGCTTCCCCGAGGGCTCCGGGCCGATGCCGTCGGCGGGGGAGACGGAGATGCGCGCCGCGGCCCCGTAGAGCTCGCGCAGCGCCCCCTCGGCGCGACGCGCCAGGGCCGCCGCGTCGCCGTCGCCGACCGCGCGCAGCGCGTAGGTCCGCTCGTCCTCCTGCACGAGCTGGTACCCCTCCAGGCCCTCGACCTCCGCCAGGCGTCGGTCGACCTCTGCCTGGGTGACCACCCGGCCCTCGGGGGTCGAGGTCAGGTTGATGGCCCGTCCCTCCACGCTGGAGAGCGCGAGGCCCTGCGACCGCCCGCAGGGGCAGGGGCCCTCGGCCATCCGCCCCAGGTCGCCGGCGTCGAAGCGGACCAGGGATCGCCAGGGGTTGTCGAGGGTGGTGATGAGGAGCTTGCCCACCGCGGGATCGGCACGGTCGGCGGCGAAGGGGAGGAAGTCCACGCGGCAGGAGGCGGCGTTCAGGTGCAGGCGGCCCCGCTCGCACTCCATGAGGACGTAGCCGCTCTCGGTCGAGCCGTAGGAGCTCACCACCGGCGCGTCGAAGACGGCGGCGATGTGGCGGCGGTGGAGGAGCGACGGGTACTCGTAGGTCAGGGTGATGAGCCCGGGCTGGAAGGGGCGGGCGCCCACCCGTGCCGCGTACCGGCACAGGCGGGAGAGGAGCGAGGGGTTGGCCTCCAGCACCGCCGGCCGGTACTCGGCCAGCTCGTCCAGCATCCGCTGGCAGTGCGCGTCCGGCCAGGCCAGCGGGTCCACGAGCTCGTTGAGGAAGAGGAAGCGGCCCAGGCGGCGCCGCTCGGCGGGGAGCGGCACCTCGCTGGGGAAGCCGACGTTGAGCGGGCTGGCCAGGATCGCCTCGCGGTGGTCGCCGGTGGCCACGCGCGCCGCGTGGGCGTTGAGCGACCAGGAGGCCCGCTCCGAGGCGTCCCACCACGGCTGGTACCACACGTTGACGATCCGGTCCTCGGTGGTGCCGCTGGTGGTGACCAGCTCGATCTCCCCGTCGCGAAGCCCCTGCTCCATCGAGCGCCCGCGGGGCACGAAGGCGCCCGGGGCATGGGCGTTCATGAGCCGCTTGGTGAGCGCGGGCAGGGCGCGGTAGCGCGCGTCGACGCCGGCCTTCGGCCCCGGGTCGAAGGATCGCCACGAGCGGTAGGCCTCGACCCGGTCGAGGGCCAGGTCGAGCGCCTCGCTGCAGAGGGCGGTGAAGCGGTCGCCGGGGATCGCCATGCTGTCTCGCCCGCAGGCCTGGCCCGGCCTCGAAAGGGGGCGGGCGGCCCGCCCGGCCCGGGCCAGTCTAGCCAGGGCCGGCAAGTGCGCAACCGCCGCCCTGCGGGGGTGGCCTACCGGCCTTGCGGGGGCGCCGGAGGGGCGGGGTCCTTCGGGGCCTCCTGGCCCGGGGAGGGAGGCGGCGGCTCCTCGTCCTTCCCGTCCATGGCCCGCTTGAAGTTGCGCAGGCCGTTGCCCAGCCCGGCGCCCAGCTGCGGGAGCTTCGAGCCGCCGAAGAGGACCACCACGATGAGGAGCACGATGAGCAGGTCTTCGAACTTCACGGGTTCCTCCTTTGCACCTTCGCCGGCCCCTCGGCCAGCGCGGCCGGCCCCGGCCGGCCGAGGAGGCGGGCCAGCAGGATGCCCACCTCGTAGAACAGGATCATGGGCACGGCCAGGAGTGCCAGGTTGAGCGGGTCGCCGGTGGGGGTGATGATGGCGGCCAGCGCCACGTTGACCACGATGGCGTGCCGGCGGTACCGGGCCAGGAACCGCCAGTTCACCAGCCCCACCATGGAGAGGAAGGCGATCACCACCGGGACCTCGAAGACGATCCCGAACCCGAACAGCATGGCCAAGACCAGCGACAGCTGCTGGGAGAGCGCCAGCACCGGCGTGAGGTTTCCGCTGGAGGCGAAGGCCAGCATGGCCGGGAAGGCCTGCGGCAGGACCAGCCAGTAGCAGAAGGCCGCCCCGGAGTAGAAGAGGAGCGTGGCCCAGACCACGAACGAGAAGGCGCGCCGCCTTCTCCCCTCGCCCAGCGCCGGGCCGATCAGCCGCCAGAGCTGGAAGAGGACCCAGGGCGCGGCCACGAAGACCCCGCCGTAGATGGCCACCTTGATGTAGACCATCATCGGCTCGATGGCGCTGGTGAACACCACGGTCTGCTTCCCCGGGGGCAGGGCCGCTCGCACCGGCGCCATGAGCGCGTCGACGAGCGGCGCCACGAAGAAGCCCACCACCGCCGTCCCCGCCGCCACGCCCGCGATCGAGCGGACCAGGCAGGTCCGGATGCGGCGCAGGTACAGGAGCAGCCCCCGACCGGGCGGGGGCGGGCTGGCCGGGGGGAGGGCCTTCGGGGCGGGCGCGCTCACGCGGTCGGCCCTCGGCGCGCCGCCGGGTCGGGGACGCCCGCGGCCGCGGCGGGCTTCGGGCCGGGGCCCGGCGGCGGCTCGGCCGGCGCGGTCGCCCGAGGGGCAGGGTCCGGCTCCCGGGTGAGCGCGAGCACCTCGCTCCTCAGGCGCGAGGTGGCCTGCCCGGCCAGGCTCTGCAGGTCCCGCAGGGCCGAGAGCCCGGCGGCGACGCCGTCATCCTCACCCGCCCGGAGCTCGAGCGCCCGCACCTCGGCGCGCAGGCCGTCCGCCGCCTGACGCAGCATGCGGAGCCCCCGGGCGGCCTTGCGGGCCGCCTCGGGGAGCTGGTCCGGCCCGAGCAGGACCAGGGCCAGGACGGCGATGATGGCGAGCTCGGTGAATGACATGCCGAACGTGCTCCGCCCCGTGGAGGCCGGGGCCTGGTGGCGAGGACCTAGGCGTCCGGCGCGGCCTTCTCGGGCGCCTCGCCCTCGGGCTTCCGCTCGGGCTTCGCGGCGGGCGGCAGCTCGGGAGGCTCGCTGACCGCCTTCTTGAAGTCGCGGATGGCCTTCCCCAGGGACGAGCCGAGCTGCGGCAGCTTCCCCGGGCCGAAGACCAGCATGACGATGATGAAGACGATGAGAAGGTGCGATGGACGGAAGAGGCCTTCGAACATGGAATCCTCCGCTGCGCGGTTGCCCGGGCTCCGGGGCGGCGGGCGGCCCCGCGGCGATGGATCCCTCGCGGCGGCCTTACACGCTGGCGGAACGCTCCGGGTCGCGTGCGGTCCAGCGCCGATGTCACGTCTCAAGTCTCACCGAAGCAGTGGCGCTGGCAATACCCAAATTATCCGAGAACCGGTCGGCGCGCCAGTGGGGCGGGCCCCGGCGGCGGATCGCCATGCGCTCCCGGGCGCCTCGGGCGGTGGCTGGCCTGGCGCTCCGCCACCCGCTCGCGCCTCGCTCGCCCGGGACCGGGATGGGCTGGGCGCCGGCCGGGGCCTCGCGGCGAGGCGGCCAGGACCCTGCGGCTCGCGGTCGCGGCGGCGGCGCGCAGCGAGGAGTCGCCTTCCGCGGGCTCCCGTCCAGAGCGCGGGATCGCCGGTGGGGCGCGGTCCGCCGACATCCCTCCGTGCCGTCGCCTTCGGTGTCGGGGGCGGGGGTGCGGGTCGCGCTCCTAGCACGGGCTACGCACACGCCCCGCCGCACGGGACCTGAAACGCGGCGGCGCTCCTGGCGCCGGGGATGGGCTGCGAGGGCGCCCCCTGCGCCTCCCTGCCTCCGGCAGGCTGAGCCGTCGCGCGGTCGCTGCGACCTCCTGCCGCCCCGCGGACCTGGCGTGGCACGCCAAGATGGAGCAGATGCAAGGGATGACCACCCCCGCCGCGCCCCCTGCCGCGCCCTTCTCCGATGCGGCGCGCGAGCCCGGTCCGGGCGCGCTGGTGGCCCTCGGCCTGGCGGGGTTCTGCGCCTTCCTCAACGTC
>DATKMW010000056.1:0-21451 GCA_035541675.1 Anaeromyxobacter sp.
GGTGTCGAGGGCGATCACCAGCACGCCCTTGGCGCGGGCCTTCTGGATGGAGGGGACGATGGCCTTGGTGTCGCTGGGGGTGATGAGGATGCCCTTGGCGCCGGCGTTGACCATGTTCTCGAGCGCCGTCACCTGGCCCTCGTTGTCGCCGTCCTTGGCGCCGGCCCCGGTGAGCAGCTTGGCGCCCAGCTTCTTGGCCTCGGCGTTGGCGCCCTCCTTCATCTTCACGAAGAAGGGGTTGGACTCGGTCTTGGTGATGAGGCCGACGGTCACCTGATCCGCGGCCGAGGCCTTGGTGGCAACCAGGGCGAAGGCGGCGGCGAGGCACAGCGCGAGCTTGCGGTACATGCGTTCTCCTTGGGTCTGCTTCTGGGAAACTCCCTGAGCAGCGTGCGGTGAATCACGAAGCGGCCACCGGCCTCGGGCGCGCCGGCGGCCAATCCTCCCACTCCTCGAATAACTAAATCAGGTGGATGTATTTGCCATCCGTGGCCGAGGATGTCAACGACTTTGGCGGAGCCGGACCCACGGGCGTCCTCGGCGTCCCTTCCTCCTTGCTAGATTGAGTGCGTGCCCTCGCCACTGTGCGTGCTGTTCGACATGGACGGGACCTTGGTGGACACGGTTCCATTCATCCTGGCCTGCGTCCACCACACGTTCGAGGGCTACGGTGGCGGGCCCACCGACTCCGATTGGGTGGCGGGGATCGGCACCCCGCTCCAGGACCAGCTCGCGAGCTTCGCACGGCGGGTCGAGGACGTGGCCGCGCTGCTCGAGCGCTACCGGGCCTTCTGGCGCGCCCACCACGATCGCCTCACCCACTGCTTCCCGGGTGCCCTGGAGACCGTGGCCGCTCTCTCCGGGGCGGGGCACCCGCTGGGGATCGTCACCGCCAAGACCGAGTCCAGCGCGCGCCGCACGCTCGCGCACACCGGGCTCCTCGTGCACATGGGGACGGTGGTCGGCGCCGACTCCTGCCCGCGCTGCAAGCCGTTCCCCGATCCGGTGCTGCTGGCGATGGATCGGCTGGGGGCCGCCCCCGACCGGACCGTGCTGGTGGGCGACTCGGTGCACGACGTGGCCGCGGCCGTGGCCGCTGGCGTGAGGGCGCTGGCGGCCGCATGGGGTGCAGCGCCGGTCGAGGCGCTGCGGGCGGCCGGCGCCGCTCGGGTGCTCTCCGACATCCGCGACCTGCCGGGCGTGGTGGCGGTCGAGGAGGCGGCGGGGGCGGGGCGCTCGTGATACAGGGAGCCATGCGGATCGGCTACCTGGGGCCGCCCGGCACCTTCAGCGACGAGGCCCTCTCCCTGTGCGACCTCGCCCAGGGCGCCGAGCCCGTCCCCTTCGCCACCTTCGCCGAGGCCTACGAGGCCGCCTTGTCCGGGGCGGTGGACGCGGCCCTCCTGCCCATCGAGAACTCCATCGAGGGCAGCATCACCGCCGTCCTCGACCTCATGGTGCACCGCCCGGGCCTGCGGATCCGGCGCGAGGTGCTCCTGGCGGTGCGCCAGTGCCTGCTGGGGCCGGCGGGCACGCGCCTCTCGGAGGTGCGGCGCGTGCTCTCGCACCCGCAGCCGCTCGGCCAGTGCGCCCGCTACCTGCGCGAGAAGCTGCCCGGCGCGGCGCTCGAGGCCACCCGCTCGACCACCGAGGCCGCGGCCAAGGTGGCGGGGGGCGAGCCGGGGGCCGCGGCCATCGGCTCGCGGGCGGCGGTGAAGCTCTACGGCCTCGCGGTGCTGGCCGAGGACATCCAGGACGCGAGCGAGAACCTGACCCGCTTCGTGCTGGTGGCTCGCGAGGACGAGGCCCCCACCGGCGCCGACCGCACCAGCATCGCCTTCACCCTCGATCGCGACCGCCCCGGAGGCCTCTACGAGGTGATGGGCGAGTTCGCCCGGCGCGGGCTCAACCTCTCCAAGATCGAGAGCCGGCCCACCCGCGCCTCGATGGGTCACTACATCTTCTTCCTCGACTTCGAGGCGCACCGGAGGGACGCGTCCGGCGCGGAGGCGCTGGCCGGTGTGCTGGCCCGGGTGGACCGGCTGCACCTTCTGGGCTCCTACCCGCGCTGCCCGGTGCCGGGCGAGGGACGGGGCGAGGCGCGCTAGATCTGGGCCTGGTCGAGCTGCTTCGGCACCATGGCCGGCCAGCCAAGCCGGTCCATGCGCGCCTTGGCTGCGGCCAGGGAGGTGGGCTCGCCGTGGACGAGGAAGGTCTGGCGCGGCCGGGCCGGGAAGGAGCCGAGCCAGCGCAAGATCTCCGACTCGTCGGCGTGGGCGGAGAACCCGGACAAGGTGGCCACCCGGGCGTTCACCGGGACTGCCTCGCCGTGGATCTTCACCGAGGTGGCGCCCTGCTGGAGGCGAGCGCCGCGCGTGCCGGCGGCCTGGAAGCCGACCAGGAGAACGGTGGTGTGGGGGTCGGGGAGGCGGCGCGCCAGGTGATGGAGCACCCGGCCGCCGGTGGCCATGCCCGAGGCGGAGAGGAGGATGAAGGGGCCGGCGAGGTCGTTCAGCGCCTTGGACTGGTCCGGGCTGCGGGCGAAGCCGAGCTTGGCCGGCCGCAGCGGCTCTTCCCCGGCGGCAACCCGCCCGGCCATGTCATCGTCGTAATCCTCGCGGTGGGCGAGGAAGATGGGGGTCGCGTCCACCGCCATGGGCGAGTCGACCCAGACCGGCAGCTCGGGGATGGCCCTGGCGCTCTCCAGCTCCTTGAGGGTGAAGAGGAGCTCCTGGGTCCGGCCGATGGCGAAGGCGGGGATGAGCAGGACGCCCTTTTGCTGCACGGCGCGGAGCACCTCGTCGCGCAGCGCCTGCGAGGGCGTCCCGCCCTCGTGATTCTTGCCGCCGTAGGTGCTCTCCACGAGGAGCGCGTCGGCCGCCTCGCCCGGCTCCGGGTCCGGTAGGATGGGCGCGCCGTAGCGCCCCAGATCGCCGCTGAAGAGGATGCGGCGGGGAGGGGCGTCGCCCAGGGCGGAGAGCTCCATCTCCACCGAGGCGCTGCCCAGGATGTGCCCGGCGCGCTGGAAGCGCACGGTGACGCCCCTCGCCACCTCCCGCCGCTCCCCGTAGGCGAGCGTGCGCAGGCGAGGCAAGGCAGCGACGGCGTCGGCCTCGGTGTAGAGCGGACGGGCGTCCGGGGCGTGCTTGGAGTACCCCTTCTTGTTGGCCCAGCTCGCCTCCTCCTCCTGGAGCCGCCCGGAGTCGGGGAGCACCAACCCGCACAGGTCGCGGGTGGCCGGGGTGCAGTGCACCATCCCGGCAAAGCCGTCGCGGACCAGCAGGGGCAGCGCCCCGACGTGGTCCACGTGGGCGTGGGTCAGGACCAGGGCGTCGACCGAGGCGGGGGTCATGGGCCAGGGGGCCCGGTTGCGGAGGCGGAGCTCCTTCTCTCCCTGGAAGAGCCCGACGTCGACGAGGACACGAGCGTCACCGTGCTGAACGAGGTAGCGGGAGCCGGTCACGGTGCCCGCCGCGCCGAGGAAGCGGATGGACGTCATCGTGGCGCGATTCTACAATCGGAGAAGAGGGCGAGGGGAACGGAGTGGCCCCGGCCCGGGTAGGGTCGGGGCGGGCCCGAGGGCCGGACGGGAGCTCGAGCGATGCGCAGGAAGATCCGCGTGGTCGGCGCGATGATCGAGAGGGACGGCAAGTACCTCATCACCCAGCGCCCCAAGACCGCCTCGCTCCCCAACCTCTGGGAGTTCCCCGGCGGCCGGGTGGAGGTCGGCGAGACCGACCAGGCGGCGCTGGCGCGCGAGCTGGCGGAGGAGATGGACATCGGCGTGGAGGTGGGAGATCGGGTCATCCACGTCGAGCACTCCTACGAGGCCTACGACATCGACTTCTGCGTCTACCGCTGCCGGCTGGTGCGCGGGCCGCTCCGCCACATCCGCGTGGCGGACCACCGCTGGGTGCATCCGGACGAGCTCGACCAGTACGAGTTCCCGCCAGCCGACGAGAAGAGCATCGCCCGCTTGCTGGGGTTGTAGGCCACTACACCCCGCGCGGAGTGACCGGCCCCGGCCGGGGCCGCGTCCACGCGGCGCGTCGCACGACGGGCGGTTATGCGTCCCATGGGATGGGACCCGAGGGGTCCGGCGCCCGGGGGCGCCCGGCTGGATCGAGCCGCGCCCGTGCGCAGATTGACCGGGGAGGACGCGGTGGCGCCGGACGACAGGAGCTCGCTGGGGAGGCGCGGGGAGCGCGGCCGGCGCTTCGGCGGCCCGCCGCGGGTCTCGCTGGCCTCGCCGCTCGCCTGGCTGGCGCTGGTGGCGCTGGCCGTCCTCCTCTTCCGCGCCTTCCAGGACGTCGGGGTGCGGCGGGTGCCCTACTCCGAGTTCAAGGCGATGATCAAGGGCTCTGCATTCGAGCGGGTGGTGATCGGGCCGGACTGGGTGCGTGGCATCCCCAAGCCCGAGGCCGGCGGCCAGGCCCAGGGCGTCGCCGCCGCCCTGCCGGTGACGGCCACCCGGATCCCGGGCGGCGGCGACGATCTGGTGCCCATCATCGAGGGTGCCGGCATCCCCTACGACGCGGTCACGGGCAACGGGCTGGGCGACGCCTTCTGGGTGTGGGTGGCGCCCATGGCCATCGGTCTCCTCCTGTGGGCCTGGTTCATGCGGCGGGTGGCGGGGCAGGCCGGGCAGGGCCCGCCAGGGGTGATGGCCTTCGGGAAGAGCCGGGCCCGGATCCACGTGGAGCCGGACACGGGCGTGACCTTCCGGGACGCTGCCGGCATCGACGAGGCAGTCGAGGAGCTGCAGGAGATCGTCGACTTCCTCAAGACGCCGGAGAAGTACCGGCGGCTCGGCGGCCGCATCCCCAAGGGCGTCCTCCTCGTGGGACCGCCGGGTACGGGCAAGACGCTCCTGGCGCGGGCCACCGCCGGCGAGGCCGGGGTGCCTTTCTTCTCGCTTTCGGGGTCGGAGTTCGTGGAGATGTTCGTGGGGGTGGGGGCGGCCCGGGTCCGCGACCTCTTCCAGCAGGCGGAGCAGAAGGCGCCCTGCATCGTCTTCATCGACGAGCTCGACGCGCTGGGCAAGTCGCGCAACTCCGGCCTCATGGGGGGACACGACGAGCGGGAGCAGACGCTGAACCAGCTCCTGGCGGAGATGGACGGGTTCGACGCGCGCGCCGGCCTCATCATCATGGGCGCCACCAACCGGCCGGAGATCCTGGACACGGCGCTGCTCCGCCCCGGCCGCTTCGACCGGCAGGTGCTGGTGGATCGCCCCGACAAGCGCGGCCGAGAGCACATCCTGCAGATCCACGCGCGGGACGTGAAGCTCGCCCCGGACGTCGACCTGCGCTCGGTGGCGGCCCGGACCCCCGGCTTCGCCGGCGCGGACCTGGCCAACGTGGTGAACGAGGCGGCGCTCCTCGCCGCGCGGCGCGGCAAGAACGCCGTCACCCGGGCCGAGTTCGACGAGGCGGTGGAGCGGGTGGTGGCCGGCCTGGTGAAGAAGAGCCGGCGGATCAACGACCGGGAGAAGGAGATCGTGGCCTTCCACGAGTCGGGCCACGCGCTGGTGTCGTGGATGCTCCCGCATGCCGACCGCGTCACCAAGGTCTCGATCATCCCCCGCGGCCTCGGAGCGCTGGGCTACACCCTCCAGCTCCCGCTCGAGGATCGTTACCTCCTCACCCGCAGCGAGCTCCGGGACCGGATGGCCGGGCTCCTGGGCGGGCGCGCCGCCGAGGAGGAGGTGTTCGGGGAGCCGTCCACCGGCGCCTCCAACGACCTGCAGCAGGCCACGGGCCTGGCTCGCCTCATGGTGCGCGACTACGGCATGAGCACGGTGCTGGGCCCGGTGGCCCTGGGCGAGGGTGGCGGGCCCGGCTTCCTGGGGGTGAAGGGGCTGGAGCAACGTTCCTACTCGGAGCAGACCGCGCTGGAGGTGGACCGCGAGGTGCATTCGCTGGTCCTTGAGGCGCAGGAGAGGGCGCGCGAGCTCATCCGCCGCCACCGGGACAAGCTCGACGCGGTGGCCGCGCGGCTGCTCACCACCGAGGTGATCGAGGAGGAGGGGCTCGCCGCGCTGTGGGGGCCCAAGGTGGTGCGGGCCGGCCTCGCCGAGGGAGGCGGGCCGCCCGCGGCCCCGTCCGGCTCCGACCCGGCGGCGGAGGTGTCGGAGCGCAGCGCCTTCGCGGTGCGCCGGGCCGGTCCGGACGAGGGGAAAGACGGCCAGGGGTGAAGGTCCGATGCAGCCGGGCAGCGACAGCCACGAGGCGCGCAAGTCCCTCTTCCAGGTGGGCATCCGCCGCGGATGGCTGGAGCTGGCGGAGATCGACCGCGCCATGCCGTCCGGCAGCCTGTCGCCACCCGAGCGCTGGCTGCTCCTCTACAGCCTGCGCGCGGCCGGGGTGGAGATCCGCGACCAGGGCGGCGCGGCGAGCGCCGAGCTCCCCGGCGATCCGACCACACCCGACGCCTGAGGCGGCCCGGATTTGACATGCCCGGGCGGGTGGTTACGTTCAGCCGGCGGAGGGCCCGAATGTCCCAGGAGCGGCGAGACGGCGCGGCGAAGCCGGCCGAGGAGCAGGTGAAGGTCGTCGATCGCAGGCGGTTCCGTGAGGACGGCGAGCCGGTGGAGGCCGCAGGGGACCCGTCGGGCGGCGAGGGCGCGGTGCCGGAGGCCGAGGCGCTCGCCGAGGTTCCGTCGGAGGCAGCCGCGGAGACTGCCCGGAGGCTGGCGGCCCAGGAGGCGCGCATCGACGAGCTCACCCGCGCCTACGCCGCGCTCGTCGAGGACAACAAGGCCTTCCGCCAGCGGCAGGAGAGGGAGCGCGTCCGGGTGGTGGCGGCCGAGCGCGCCGGGATCGCCCAGACCTTGCTCGAGGCGGCGGACGACCTGGAGCGGGCCCTGGGCTCGGTCGCCGCCGCCGATGCGCGCCAGGCGGCGGTGAAGAGCCTGATCGAGGGGGTGCGGCTCTCCCTGGCCGGGATGCACAAGCGCATCGCCGACCTCGGGGCCGAGCGGATCGTGGTCCACGGCCTTCCCTTCGACCCGCAGGTGGCGGAGGCGGTGGACACCGTGGCCGTCCCTGACGCCTCGCAGGATGGCCGGGTGGTGGAGGAGATCCGGCCGGGCTTCCGGATCGGCGACCGGGTGCTGCGCCCCGCCCGGGTGCGGGTGGGCAGGCTGGCCAAGGCGTAGCGGCCGATTGGCGAAGGGCACCCATCGGGAATAAACAACCGGATCAGGCGTCGGTCAGGCGCCGGGCGAGAGCCCCAGAGGAGACGAGCATCCATGTGGACTTCCCTCAGACGACCGTTCCTCGCGGCGACAGCCATCGCCGCCCTGGCGTGCTCCCGCCCCACCGACGCGGCCACCCCGGCGCCGGCGACGGCCCGCGGGTCAGCGCCGCTCTTCCAGGATGCCGCCTCGACCCCGGCCGCGCAGCAGCCCGAGGCATCGGTACCGGTGGGGGCCACGCTGGCGCCTCTCATCGAGCGGCTCCGCCCCTCGGTCGTGAACATCTCCACCACCACCACCGTGAAGCACCCCCAGGTGCGGCGCTCTCCCCACGGCCGGGGGGGCTCGGACGACTTCGACGACTTCTTCGAGCGCTACTTCGGCCAGCGGCCGGGGCCGCAGCCCGAGCCGCCGGAGGAGTTCAAGGGCGCGTCCCTGGGCTCGGGCTTCCTCCTGAGCGCCGACGGTTTCGTGCTCACCAACAACCACGTGGTCAAGGACGCCACCGACATCCGCGTCCGCCTCTCCGACGGGCGCGAGTTCGGCGCCAAGGTGGTGGGGCGCGATCAGATGACCGACGTGGCCCTGATCCAGCTGCAGAACGTGGCCAAGGACCTGCCGCCGCCGGTGGTGCTGGGCGACTCCGACGCGCTCCGCCAGGGCGACTTCGTGGTGGCCATGGGCAGCCCCTTCGGCCTGCGCGACACCGCCACCCTGGGGATCGTCTCGGCCAAGCACCGTGCCGGGATCAACCCCGGCGGCACCTATGACGACTTCATCCAGACCGACGCCGCCATCAACCCCGGCAACTCCGGCGGGCCGCTCTTCAACCTGCGTGGCGAGGTGGTGGGCATCAACACCGCCATCGTCTCGCCGCAGATCGGGCAGGGGATCGGGTTCGCCGTCCCCATCAGCCTGGCCAAGGCGCTCCTGCCGCAGCTGCGCGAGCGGGGCAAGGTCACCCGCGGATTCGTGGGCGTGATGGTCTCCGACCTCACCCCCGACCTGGAGCAAGCCTTCAGCCTCAGGCCCGGGACCAAGGGCGCCCTGGTGCAGCAGGTGGTCCCCAAGTCGCCCGCTGACAAGGCAGGGCTCAAGGCCGGCGACGTCGTCACCCAGCTCAACGGCAAGGTGGTCGACTCCTCCGGCACGCTCACCCGCGGCGTGGCGCTGGTGGCGCCCGGGCAGACCGCCAACCTCACGGTGGTCCGCGGCGGGGAGCAGAAGCAGTTCAGCGTCAAGGTCGCCCAGCGCCCCGAGGAGGAAGCGGTGGCGGGGAGGGGCGAGAGCCCGGACGAGGGCCCGGGCGATGCGAAGGGGGCGGCGCCCCGGCTCGGCCTGGCGGTGTCGTCGATCACCCCGGACCTGCAGGGCCAGCTGGGCCTGGAGGGAGACGAGGGCGTGGTGGTGACCGACGTGACCTCGGACGGCCCGGCCGACCACGCCGCCCTGCGCCGCGGCGACGTCATCCTCGAGGTGAACCACCAGACGGTCCGGCGCCCCGAGGACGTGAACTCCGCCATCGCCAAGCTGAAGGACAACGATGTCATCCTCCTGCGCGTGCGCAGGGGCGACCAGTCGTCCTTCTTGACCCTGCGGCTCGGCGGGAAGTAGCGGACGCCTACAGGACCCGCGCGGCGATGGGGTGGCCGGTGCGCGCGTCGATGACGCGCACCGCCAGGAAGCGCGCCGCCACGCCCTCGTAGCCGTGCTTCTCGCCCGGCCGGGCCAGCCGCCAGGCCTTCTCCGGCCGGAAGACGATCTCCAGCTCGATGGCGCCGGTGCGGAAGGGGCTCTCGAACTCCATGTCCATCATCCCCGCCGGCACCGCCCCGGGGATGGGGATGAGGTTGATGAGCGGCCGCCCCTCGGCGTCCTGCTTGAGGGGCGCCCCGTTGGTGAGCGCCAGCCCGCCACCGTCGACGAAGGGCGTGAGCAGGATGAGGTAGCCGCCGCCGCGCCGCTCCGGCCGGACCAGGCCGGCGGCGTCGGGCACGCGCACGGCGAAGGCCCGACCGCTCACCTGCTTGCGCGCCTCGGCCACGTTGGCCTCGCACTTGGCGCGCTCGTAGACGTCCTCGCAGCGTCCCAGGTAGCGGGCCAGGAAGGGCTCGAGCGCATCGACCCGCTCGGCGCCGCGGGCGACAGCCTCGAAGTCGGCCTCGTGAGCAAAGGCCGGCAGCGCGGCGACCAGGGCCAGGGCGACGAGGGCGGGGCGGCGCATCGGGCGGTCCTCTCTCCGGGCGATCCAGCCCGGAACGACGCCATTCTAGCGCATTCGTGCACCCAAACGGGGTAGCACAAGTACGACAAAGTCGGTTTATTGCCTACATCAGCCTACCAGATTACGCTCCCCGGAATCGGAGGCTGCATGCTCAAGGCTGGAGGGGAGCCGAGGCTCGAGGCGGACCGGCGGGGCGCTGCCCGCTTCGACAAGGTCTTCCGGGTCTTCGTCGAGGGCGACCGCGGCTGCGGCATGGGCGTCGCCCGGAACATCTCCCAAGGCGGCATCTTCATCGAGACCCGCACACCGCAGCCCATCGGCTCACAGGTGCGCGTCACCTTTCCCTCCGAGGCGGGCAGCATGCTGGCGGTGGCCGAGGTGCGGTACGTATGCCACCTCCTGGGCCGCGGACAGGGGAACCTGCCCGGCCCGGTGGCGGTGCGCGGCATGGGGCTCCGCTTCCTCTACTTCGAGGTCGGGCAGGGTTCGGCCGCGCTCACGCACTGAGGGGCCCGGGCCCGGGGCGGCGAGCTTGCCGCGGGCCTCGGTCGCGTGCTACCCGAGGCGAGGATGCTGGCCATCGAGACCCAGGGGCTGACCCGGTGGTTCGACGGGAAGGCCGCGGTGACCGATCTCAACCTGGCCGTTCCCGAGGGCGCCTTCTACGGCTTCCTGGGGCCGAACGGCGCCGGCAAGAGCACCACCATCAAGATGCTGACCGGCCTGCTCGAGCCCAGCGCCGGCCGGGCGTGCGTGCTGGGGGTGGAGCTGGGCAGCGATCCGCTGACGGTGAAGCGGCAGGTGGGGGTGGTGCCGGACGGCCTGGGGCTCTTCGAGCGGCTCTCCGGCTCCGAGCAGCTCCGCATCCACGGCCAGCTCTACGGCCTCCCCCGCGCCGAGGCGGCGCGCCGCGCCGACGAGCTCCTCGGGGTCCTGGAGCTGTCCGACCAGGCCGGCAAGCTGGTGGGCGAGTACAGCCACGGGATGCGCAAGAAGCTGGCCCTGGGGTGCGCCCTCATCCACGCTCCCCGGCTTCTCTTCCTGGACGAGCCGTTCGAGGGGATAGACGCCCTGGCCGTCGCCGGGATCCGCCGGCTCCTGGTCGGCCTGGTGGGCCGGGGGGCGGTGACCATCTTCCTCACCAGCCACGTGCTGGAGATGGTCGAGCGGCTGGTGACGCACGTGGGCATCATCCACCAGGGCAGGCTGGTTGTGCAGGGCGCGCTGGAGGAGGTTCGCGGCAGCGGGACGCTGGAGGAGCTCTTCATCCGCACCGTGGGGGAGGAGCGCGCCGTGCCCCTGGGCCTCTCCTGGCTGGGCGAGGGGCCGCCGCGGTGAGCGGCGCGCCGGCACGCCACGGTGGGGCCGGGGAAGGCGCCGCCCGGACCTCACCGCTGCGAGCACTGGCCGAGCTCCGCTTCCGGCTGACGCTGCGCCGGCTGCGGGGGCGCTCCGGGGTGCCGGAGATCGTGGCCCGCGCGGTCCTCCTGGTCATGGCGCTGCCGGCGGGCGCGGCCTTCGCGCTGCTGGCCGGGACCGGGGCGTTCCAGGCGGTGCGGGGCCGCGGCATGCCCCCGGCCCTGGCCGCCGCCGCGCTGTTCTTCGGCGTCTGGCAGACCTGGACGGTGGTGGCGGTGACCTTGGCCGACCGCGAGTCGTTCGACCTGCGGCGCCTGCTCGTCTACCCGGTCCCGCCGGCTCACGCCTTCGCCTACGAGATGGCCGCCTCGTACCTGGGCGATCCCTTCGCCCTCTTCTGGTCGCTCCTCCTCCTCGGCGCCTTCGTGGGGGCCGCGGCGGCTCGCCCCGGCCCCTGGATCCTGCTCCTCGCCCTCACGCACCTGCTCTTCGCGGCCGGTGTGGTCGCCCTGGTGGCGCTCCTGCAGGAGGTCCTGGCCCGCCTCCTGCGCGGGCGCCAGGCGCGGGTCCTGGGCGTGGCCGCGGTCTACGTGGGGCTGGTGGCCCTGCTCGCCTGGGGGAGCAGCGCCGGGCACCGAGCCCTGCTGCGCAGCCTGGCGGCGCTCTCGTCGGCGCGCTGGGTCGCCTACCCGGCGGCCCTGGCCGCCGAGGCGGGCGCCGCGCTCTACGCCGGGCGGGCGATGCGGGCCATCCCTTGGCTGGCGGCCCAAGGGGTGACCGCCGCCGCCACCGCCTGGTGCGCCTACCGGCTGGCGCTCTCGGACACCCGCTCGGGCGTGGAGGGCGGTGCGGCCCGCGGCGCGTCCGGCGGCTCCGGCTGGCGCCTGCCGGGGCGGCTCGGGCCCATCCTGGAGAAGGAGCTCAAGGTCCTCCTGCGCCACCCGCTGGTGGCGGTGCTGATCCTGGTGGTGCCGGCCATCGCCGGCGTGGTGGGCTGGCGGGCCCTGCCCTTCATCCCCGCCGAGGCCGGGGAGGTGGTGCGGGCGCTCCCGCTCTTCGGATTCGCGCTCTACGCCCAGCTCGTCACCCAGGCCTTCTGGCTCAACGCCTTCGGCTGGGATCGGGGCGGCGCGCGCCTGTGGTTCCTTGTGCCGCTCGACCCGGCCGAGGTGCTGAGGGCCAAGAACGCCGCGACCAGCCTGCTCTCCCTGGCCATCTTCGCCGCCAGCGCCGCCGCCCTGTTCGCGGCCGGCGGTCCGCCGCCAGCCTGGGCCATGGCGGCGGCGCTGGCGCTGCACCTGGGGATCGGCCCCTGGTACCGGGCGGCCGGCAACGTGGTGTCGATCCTGAACCCGGCGCCGGCGGTGCACTCGCTGCAGCGCGGCGGGAACCTGGCCCCGGCCTCGTCGCTGGCCGGCCTGGCCATCGTCTCCGCCGGCGCCGCCCTGTTCGCGCCGCCGGTCCTCCTGGCGCTCCGGCTCGACCAGCCCTGGCTCCTGGTGGTCGCCTGGGCGGGGCTGGGGCTCGTGGGCGCGGCCGTGCGCCGGGCCGTCCTGCCCGCCTCGGCGCGGCTGCTTTCCCGGCGACGGGAGGCGCTGCTCGCCGCGGTCGCCGGGGATGGGACATGAGGGGAATGCCCCGGGGCGCGCGGCGCCCGCCTCCCGCCTGGCCCGACCTCAGGCCGCCGACAGCCGCTCCGAGGCCTCGTCGTAGTCGAACAGGCCCGCGTAGCGCCCCCAGTTCACGAAGGTCCCGAACATCCGCTCGTAGTCCTCGTTGGGCATGTTGACGGCCACGATCTCCAGCACGAAGTCGCGGTCGACCTGGTGCCGCTCCTGCCTCTCCATGGCGTCGCGGACCACCTGGAAGAGGCGCAGCCCGAGGATGGCCTCGCGCCACAGCGACTGCCGCTCCACGGCGGAGGCCTTCACCAGCTGGGCGCCCCGCGGGGAGAGCACCACCGTCCGCCGCGGGGTGTCGACCAGGTCGAGGAGCTCGGCCGCGTTCACCACCCCCATGAGCTTGCCGAACTCCTGGTCGGTGTCGGACCCGATCCGGAAGACGTCCTCCTGCCCGCCACGGGCGTCGAGGTACTCGAGCAGGCCCAGGATCTCGCCTGCGCCGGCGAAGGGCAGCGGCTCGAAGGTGGGAGCCGCCGCCGGGACCCCGACCGGCTCGTCGGGCATCTCCATGCCGGTGATGATGTCGTGCAGCCGGTCGACGAGGTGGAGGAGCCCCGGCGAGCGGTAGTCGCGCGGGCGGGGGAGGGTGTTCTCCACCACCGTCCGGACCCGCCCCGGGTTGGCGTCGAGGAGCACGATCCGGTCGGCCATGAACACCACCTCCTTGATGTCATGGCTGACCATGACGATGGAGGAGGGGTTCGAGTCCTTGGCGGCCCACAGGTCCAGCACCTCGGCGCGGAGGCTCTCCGCGGTGAGGGCGTCCACCTGGCTGAAGGGCTCGTCCATGAACAGCATCTCCGGGTCGAGCGAGAAGGCGCGGGCCATGCCCACCCGCTGCTTCATCCCGCCCGACAGCTGGCGGGGGTAGGCCTCCTCGAAGCCGGCCAGGCCCACCATGCGGATGGCGCGGGCGCCGCGGCTGGCGACCTCCTCCGGGGCCAGCCCCTGGGCCTTGAGCACCGCCTCGACGTTCTGGGTCACCGTCATCCAGGGGTAGAGGGCGAAGCTCTGGAAGACGAAGCCGATGCCGGGGTTGAGGCCGACCAGGGGGGCGGCGTGGTAGCGCACCTCGCCGCCGGAGGGCTCGGTGAGGCCGGCCAGGATGCGGAGGATGGTGCTCTTGCCGCAGCCGGAGGGCCCCAGGAGGGCCACCACCTCGTTGGGCCGGATGGCGATGTTGATGTCCTGGAGCACGCGCAGCGGCGGGCCTCCGGCCTGCGGGAACTCCTTGTCCACGTGGCGGAGCTCGCACAGCGCCTCGCCATCGCTCAACGCCGTTGCCGTTGCCGTGGCCTCGACCATCGGATCCTCGCTAGCGGGAGACGGAGAAGCGCACCTCGGCCATGGCGTTGAGCCGGCGCCAGACCAGGCGGTTGAAGAGGGCTACCATCGCCGCCATGACGGCGATGGCCGCGGCCAGGACCCCGAAATCGGCGCTGGAGGCGGCGATGCTGATGCGGGCGCCCAGGCCGGTGGCGGCGATCACCTGGCCGCGGAAGCTCATGTACTCCGAGACGATGCTGGCGTTCCAGGCCCCCCCGGCCGCGGTGACCCAGCCGGTCACCAGGTAGGGGAACACCGCCGGCAGGTAGAGCTCTCGGAAGCGCTGCCAGGTGCCGATCCGGTAGATGCGGGCTGCCTCGCGAAGGTCGGCGGGGATGGCGGTGGCGCCGGCGATGACGTTGAAGAGGATGTACCACTGGGTGCCGAGCAGCATCAGGACCACGCTGCCCAGGTCGAGCCCGACGCCCAGCGCGCTGAGCACCGCCACCGCCGCCGGGAAGAGCATGGGCGCGGGGAAGGACGCCACCACCTGGACGACCGGCTGCAGGACCCGGGACAGCCGCGGCGACAGGCCGATGGCCAGCCCGGCCGGCAGCGTCCAGAGCGTGCCCAGCGCGGTGGCCGCCAGGACCCGGAGGAGCGTGAGCGAGGCCTCCCGCGAGATCCCGCCCCAGGTGGCGCCCGGCACGTGGCGCAGCAGCCCCACGAGGTCGACCGTCCCCCAGGCGAGCAGGGCGATCACCGCCAGGAAAAGGGCCAGGGAGATGGCGGCGCCGGGCCCGCGCCCGGCGGGGCGGGGCGGGGTCGCGGCGGACGGGCGCGGCGGGCGGGGCGAGCGAAACCGGGCCAGGCGGCGGAGGGCGGAGCCGGCGCCGGCCACCAGGCGGGACCGCTGGAGCAGGTCGAGGAACCAGGAGGTCATGGTCTCGGTCTGGCCGCTCTCCTCGACCCGGAACTTCTGCGACCAGACCACCACCGGCCGCCACAGCAGCTGATCGAGCGCCACGATCATGAGCACCATGGCCACCACCGCGCCCAGCATGGCCCGCCCGTCGCCGCGGGAGACGGCCACGCTCATGTACGAGCCCAGGCCGGGGAGGCGGAAGTCCTTGTCTCCCAGGACGAAGGCCTCGCTGACCATGAGGAAGAACCAGCCCCCGGCCATGCTCATCATGCTGTTCCAGATGAGGCCGATGGCGCTGAAGGGCAGCTCCACCCAGCGGAAGCGCTGCCACCAGCCGAACCGGCTCAAGGTAGCGACCTCGGTGAGGTCCCGGGGCAGGGACCGGAGCGAGTGGTAGAAGCTGAAGGTCATGTTCCAGGCCTGCCCGGTGAAGATCATGATCACCGAGGCCAGCTCCAGCCCGGTGTTGCTGTGGGGGAACAGGCCCACCAGCCCCAGCACCACGCCGGGCATGAAGCCCAGGACCGGGATGCTCTGCAGGATGTCGAGCGCCGGGATCAGCACCCGCTCGGCCAGCCGGTCGCGCGCCGCCCAGTAGCCGTAGCCGAGCGTGAAGAGCAGGGAGAGCAGGTAGGCCACCAGCCCGCGCGACAGCGAGAGCAGGGTGTAGCCGGGGAGCGCCGAGAGCGAGAGGTCGATCTCCACCGCCGGTCGCAGTGCCCCGGTCCACTGGCGGGAGAGGTGCACCAGGCCGTAGATCGTGCCGCCCAGCCCGGCGACGAGGGCCAGGTCGACCCAGCCCACGCGCCGCGAGCGGTCGAGGAAGGCCACCGCCTGCCCGAAGATCTTGTCGACCTGCCGGATCACTGCCGCGGCCTCCTCCCGCCTGCTCGAGCGGGCGGTCGCCTGGACTGTGAATACCGCGTCCCTGCCCGGAGGGACAGTGACGAGATCGCGGCCCGCCCACGGACGGGCGCGGGCAACGCCTCTCGCGCGGCGGCGGCGCCGACGCGGGGCTCGGGATCCCCCCGGTCCTTCACCCGGATCGGCCCCGCCGGAGGGCCTGGCGGCGAGGAGCCCCCTCCCTGGGAGCCGCCGCCGAGCCGGCCTCCACCTCCTCGAGGGGGCCTGGCCGGAGGCAGCGAAGCGGTGGTGCAGCAGGCGGCGAGGAGGACGTTCCCGGCCGTGCCCGGCGGCTGCCCGCAGGCAGCTCCGAGGCCGGGGAGCGCGCGATGCCCACGACCGGGAGCGCAGCACGGCGAGGGCGCTGCGCCGGGGACGACAGGCCGGCCCTCCTGCACCGGAGCCGCGTGGCGGGGCAGCCGGCGCTATCCGCGGCGCTTGCCCTTGATGTCGAAGAGCACCGCGAAGTAGATGATGAGCCCCTTGATGATCAACTGGTAGTAGGAGGAGACGTTGAGGATGTCGAGGCCGTTGCCGATCACGGCGATGAAGAGCGCCCCGATCACCGTCCCGTACCACTTGCCCACGCCTCCGCTCATGCTCACGCCGCCGATGATCACCGCGGCGATGGCGTCCATCTCGTAGGCCTGGCCGGAGGTGGGGTTGCCGGAGATGGTCCGGGAGGCGAGGACCAGGCCGGCGAAGCCGGCCAGCGCCCCGGAGATGGTGTAGACGCCGATCTTCACCGCGTGGACGTCGATGCCGGAGACGGCGGCCGCCACCTCGTTCCCGCCGACCGCGTAGATCCGGCGCCCGAACACCGTCTTGCCCAGCACGAAGGCACCCACGGCGGTCACCACCGCGAAGTAGATGACCAGGTAGGGGACGGTGTTGGCGACGAAGCCGCCCGCCAGCGCCTCGAAGGCCTTGGTGACGTTGAAGACCGGCATGCCGTGGGCGGCGATGAGCGCCAGGCCGCGCACGATGGTCATGGAGGCGAGGGTGACGATGAAGGGCGGGATGCCGCCGTAGGCGACCGAGGCGCCGTTGAGCGCCCCCACCACCGCGCCCGCCGCCACCGGCGCGGCCACCGCCAGGGCCAGCGAGTGCTCGCCGGGGTGGGCCAGGCTCGCGGCGATGACGCCGGCCAGGGCCACGATCGAGCCGATGGAGAGGTCGATCCCACCGGAGATGATCACCAGCATCATCCCCACGGCCAGCACCCCGTTGATCGAGGCCTGCTTGACGACGTTGATGAGGTTGGCCGGCTTGGCGAAGGCCTGGGGCGAGAGGGCCATGAGCACGCCCACCACCGCCAGGAAGACCAGCAGGATGCCCAGATCCCGCAGGACCGCCCAGCTGCGTCCGCCCGTAGCCATCGCCATCGACGTCACCCTCCGTGGACCTGCGAGGCGAAGCGCATGATCCGCTCCTGGCTGAACTCGGGGCGCTGGAGCTCGCCGGTGATCCGTCCGCCGGCCATGACCAGGATCCGGTCGGAGAGCCCCATGAGCTCGGGGATCTCCGAGGAGACCAGGACGATGGCCTTCCCTTGGCGCACCAGCTCGCCCATGAGCAGGTAGATGTCCCGCTTGGCGCCGACGTCGATGCCCCGGGTCGGCTCGTCGAGGATGATGATCTCCGGCTCGGCCAGGAGCCACTTGGCCAGCACCACCTTCTGCTGGTTGCCGCCCGAGAGCGAGGCGACCAGGGCGCTGCGGGAGAAGGCCTTGATCCGCAGCCGGCGCATGTACTCGTCGGCCACCGCCCGCTCGGTGCGTCGGCGGATGACGCCGTCGCGGAAGAGCTTGCCCAGCGCCACCAGGGAGATGTTCTGCTCCACCGTCCCCTTGAGGTTGAGCCCCTGGAGCTTGCGGTCCTCGGTGATGAGGGCGATGCCGCGGGCGATGGCGTCGCGGGGCGAGCGGATGCGCCGGGGGACACCCCCGACCCGCACCTGGCCGGCGCTGGCGCGCCGGACGCCGAAGAGGGCCTCGACGGTCTCGCTGCGTCCGGCGCCCACCAGGCCGGCGATGCCCAGGATCTCGCCGCGGCGCAGGGAGAAGCCGACCTCCCGGACCCGTCGGCCCCAGGAGAGCCCCTTCACCGAGAGCACCTCCTCCCCAGGCTCCACCGGCTCCTTGGGGAAGAGCTCCTTGATCTCCCGTCCGACCATCATGCGGATGAGGGCGTCCTGGTCGAGCGATCGGGCCTCGCCGCCGCCGGCCAGGGCGCCGTCGCGCAGGACGGTGATCCGGTCGGAGATGCGGAAGATCTCCGCCATCTTGTGGGAGATGTAGACCACCGACACTCCCCGGGCGCGCAGGGCGGCGATCTGGGCGAAGAGGATCTCCACCTCGCGCTCGGTGATGGCCGAGGTGGGCTCATCCATCACCACCACCTTGGGCGAGTGGGAGATGGCCTTGGCGATCTCCACCAGCTGCATCTCGGCCACGCTCAGGGAGCGCATGGTCGCGGCCGGGTCGATGGGGATGGAGAGGCTGTCGAGGAGCGCCTGGCACTCCCGGCGCATGCGCCGCCGGTCCACCACCGAGAGCCAGGCCCAGCGGCGGGCGCGCAACTCCCTCCCCAGGAAGACGTTCTCGGCGACCTCCATGTCCAGGACCGGGGAGAGCTCCTGGTGGATCATGGCGATGCCGCCGTGAATGGCCTCGCGGGGGTTGCGGAAGGCCACCGGACGGCCTTCGACCAGGATCTCGCCGGCGTCGGCCGGGTGGATCCCCATGAGGATCTTCACCAGGGTGGACTTCCCCGCACCGTTCTCGCCCACCAGGGCGTGGACCTCGCCCCGGCGGATCTCCAGGCCGACGTCGGTGAGCACGGGGACGCCGCCGAAGCTCTTGCAGATGCCCCGCATCTCCAGCAGGACGCCGTCCACGCGCTCGCGCCGCCTTTCGGGGATCTCCGACCGCCGGGAAGGATACACGAAAAGGCCCCCTTCCCCGGGGGGAAGGGGGCCGGCGCCGCCGCCGTGGCCGGAGGCGCTCCGAACTCGCTACTTGATGAACTTGTCGACGTTGGCCTTGGTGATGAGGGTGTGGGCCACGATGGCCTCGGGCTTGGGCTTGGCGCCGCCGACGATCTTGTAGGCGGTCTCCATGGCCATCATCCCCTGGTCGGTGGTGCTCTGGGAGATGGTGGCGGCCAGCCGGCCGTCCTTCACCGCAGCCAGGGCGTCGGGGGTGGCGTCGAGGCCGTAGACCTTGACCTTGCCGCCCAGCTTCGCGTCCTCCACCGCCTTGAGGGCGCCCATGGCCATGCCGTCGTTGTTGGCGACGATGGCGTCGAGCTGGGTGCCGGTCTGCAGCCAGTTCTCGGTGAGCTTCAGGGCCTCGTCGGTCCGCCAGTTGGCGGTCTGCTGGTAGGCGACCTTGATCCCCGGGTACTTCTTGAGGACGTTCTCGTAGCCCTTGGTTCGGCCGAGCTGTGCGTCCGAGCCCATGGGCCCGAGCAGGAAGGCCACCGTGCCCTTGCCGCCGATGGCCTTGGCGGCCGTCTCCATCTCCAGCTCGCCGCCCTCCACCGGGTTGGCTCCCACGTAGCAGTCGGCCGCTTCCGGCTTGGCGATCTTCTGGTTCAGCGTCACCACCACCACGCCGGCCTTCTTGGCAGCCTCGATGGCCGGGACCACGCCGTCGACCGAGACCGGCTCGATCATGATGGCCGCGTAGCCCTGGGCCACCGCCGACTCGATCTGGCTGATCTGCTTCGCCACGTCCTGGCCGGCCTCGAAGACGGTGAGGTTCGCCTTGAGCTCCTTGGCCTTGGTCTGCACCGCGTTCGCCATCTCGATGGTGAAGGCGTTGCTCATGTGGCTCATGAGGAGGGCGAACTTCTTGTCCGCGGCCCTCGCCGGGGGTGCCCCGAGCACCGCCGCGAGCAGGACCATCACGACCCCAAAACGCTTCATTCCTGTCTCCCCTGGGTCCCCCGGACGGGACCTTGAAAACGATTTCACAGCAGGTCCCGAGGCTAGCAGGGCCCGGGTCGACCTACAAGGGGGTTTTCAGCATTCGACACCGAATAGAAATGCAATTCTACGCCCGGTTCCGGAAGCCTGCGTTCGAGTTCGAATGGGCCGGCGAGCTGCTTCGAGTGGGATCCGGCTGGCGCCCGGGGCCGCGATGGTCCGAGAACTGCTCCTTCCGCCGGAAGAGGGGCATCCTCGCAGGGTGATCGGCGCCTTCCTCTCCGGGCTCTGCCTCCAGGCCTCCCTCATCGTGGCCATCGGCCCGCAGAACGCCTTCGTTCTGCGCCAGGGGCTCCGCCGCGAGCACGCGGGTTCCGTGGTGGCGCTGTGCACGGCGGCCGACGTGCTACTCCTCTGCGCAGGGGCTGCCGGGCTGACCGCGGTCGTGGCCGCCCGGCCCGCCCTCTGGGCGCTCCTGCGGTGGACCGGCGTCGCGGCCCTGACCGGGTACGGGTTCCGGGCCCTGCTCCGCGGCCTGCGTCCCGGCGCGCTCGGCGCCGGCCCGGGCGCGGGTCCGAGGTCCCGGTGCCGGGTGCTCGCGCAGGCGGCCTCCTTCACCTTCCTGAACCCCCACGTCTACCTGGACGCGCTGCTCCTTGCCGGAGGCATGGCTGCGGCCCAACCCCTTGGCGGGGCACCGTGGTTCGTGGCCGGCGCCTCCCTGGCCAGCGCCGCCTGGTTCGTGGGGCTCGGCCTCGCCGCCCAGGCCCTGGCGCCGCTACTGGCGCGACCCGCCGCCTGGCGGCTGCTCGACGTCGTCACGGGTAGCACCCTGTGCGCGCTGGCGGTCCGGCTGGCCGCGGCGCGGTGAGGAGGGGCGCCTCAACCGGCGGGGGCACTCCGGCCGACCTCGACGATGGTGTACTCCCGTACCCCGCCCGGCCGGGTGACCTCCACCGTCTCGCCCACGCGCCGGCCCAGGAGCGCCTGGCCCAGCGGGCCCTGGGCGCTGACCGCGCCCCGCGGCGCGTCGACCTCGTCCGGACCCACCAGCCGGAAGGCGCGTCGCTCGCCGCCCTCCTCCTCGACCGTCACCCATGAGCCGAAGCCCACCTCACCGTCCGGGATGCGCTCCGGCCCGAGCACGGTCAGGATCGCGAGGGTGCGTTCCAGGTAGCGAAGCCTGCGGGCCCGCTCCTCGCCATGGATGGGCCCTTCCCCGGCACGGATCCGCTCCAGCTCGGCGCGCAGGGCGGCGTGCCCTTCCGGCGTCACGTAGCGGACCTCGCCGGGCGCGAGCCGGGGAGGGTCGCGGCTCGGGGAGGTGGGCTCCGGAGCCTCCTCGCTGGTGAAGGCCTTGGACATCCGAGCCAGGATGATAGCGGGAGCAGAGGGACCCGCCAGGACTTGGTAGCGCCGGCGAGAGCGGCGGGCCCTCGAAGGCGAAGAGGCTCGCCAGCAGGCGGCGTCACGTTCCGGGCGCGAGGAACCGAGCACCTCGGGTGAGCCGGAGACGAACAGGATCGGGACGGCCGAGCGCCCCCCGAGAATCTGCTCGGCGGCCGAGCGACCTTCCCCATCGGGCATCGGTCGACTCCATCCTCTCGGGCGCCCGGGCCGACCTCGCCAGCGGTGGCGAATTGCTCCGCCCGCCCACCGCTTCGGCCGAGGGCAGGATCTCGCCGTGCCGCTCAATGGGGGGCGGGACGAGGCCGGACTCGGGATGCTGACCATCGCACGGCGGATGGTTGCGGCCGTGCTGGCTACGTGGAAGCGCGGGAAGGCGTACGACCCGAAGAGGCATGGGTCCAGGATCGGCGCGCACGCCGGTCGCAGTGCGACGGCAGAAAGGCTGACGGTCCGCAGGACCCGCGCGACCGGTTCGAGGGAGAGCATCCAGCTCCCACCTGGCTCAGCGGGCGGGCGCGGAAGTCCTGAAGCAAGGCTTCTTCCCTCGAAGTAC
>DATKMW010000057.1:0-12788 GCA_035541675.1 Anaeromyxobacter sp.
GCGGCGAGGTTGACGCGGACCCGCTCGGCGGAGAGCGCCGAGGCGCTGACATCGAGGGCGGAGAGGAAGTCCATGACGCGCTCCTGTCGCCGCCTCAGGCCTGCCCGTCGGAGGCGGCGTAGCGGAGGATGGCCAGCTTCCGGGCCACGGCCTTGGCGGCGGCCCCGTACTGCAGCGAGTTCTCGGCCACGGCGGCGCTGGCCTTGTCGAGGTCGACCGTGTTCCCGTCCAGGCCGGGCGAGGCGCCGGCCATCTCGAAGACGAACTGCTCGGGTGCCGGCGGCCCGCTGGCACCGCCCGCCAGAGGCATGTCGCCTGGGCGGGCCGCCGACGCCTGCTCCGGCGCGGCCGGGGCGGCGGCGGCGGCCATCGCCGCGGAGAAGTCCAGCTCCCGCTGCACGAAGCCGGGGGTGTTGGCGTTGGCCAGGTTCCCGGCCAGCACCGTCTGCCGGGAGAGCCGCACGTCCAGCGCGCGCTCCAGAGTTCCCAGGGTGGCGTCGAAGATCTTCATGCCGACCCCTCCTGCGAGCGGCGTGCCCAGGCCCGCGCCAGGATCGCGGCGGTCTCGGCAGCCCCGGGTCCGGGATGCGCCGGCAGCTCCGGCCGGGCGCGGGGCGAGGCGATGACCTCCTCGCCCGCCTCTCGCCAGGCGCGCAGCTTGTTGCGCAGGGTGCGCAGGCCGATGTGGAGCAGGCGCGCCGCCTGGGTGCGGTTGCCACCGGCCCGCCGCAGCGCCTCGAGGATGGCGAGCCGCTCCAGCCGGTCGAGGTCGAGCGGGAGGTCCTCGGGGAAGGCGGCGGAGGCGGCCTCCTCGCCGAGGAGGTCGGCGGCACGGAGCGCGGGACCTTCGCGCTGGGCGGCCTTCCGCAGGAGGGCGGCCAGCTCGGCCAGGTTGCCGGGGAGGGGCAGCGAGCGCAGCGCCTCCAGGGCGCCCTCGGACAGGGCGCGGGGCGCCGTCCCGCGGGCCTGCGCCTCCTCGGCCAGGAGGGAGGCCGCGATCCCGGCCAGGTCCTCGGGGCGCTCGCACAGCGGCGGCACCGTTACGGGGAAGACGTCGAGCCGGTAGAACAGGTCGGAGCGGAACCCTCCGGCGGCGACGCGCGCGGCCAGATCGGGGGTGGCGGTGGAGATCACCCGCACGCCCCGCGGGCCGTCGTCGCGGTCCTGGAGCGCCCGTGCCAGGCGGCCCTGGGCCTCGCCCGGGAGGTCCCCCACCTCGCGCAAGAGGAGTGTGCCGCCGGCGCTGGCGGCCAGGGTCGCCTGCAGGGCCGGGTCGGAGGGCCCGCCCGGCGACGCGCAGCGGACCTCCAGGCAGGGCCCGGAGCGGCCCGAGCGCGCGTGCAGGTAGCGTCCCAGCCGCGCCCGGCCGCTGGACCTCGGCCCCAGCAGCAGCACCGTGGTCGGGGTCGACGCCACCTCGTCCAGGGTCCGAAGCACCTCGCGCATGGCAGGGCTCTCGGCCACGGGCGGTGGCTCGGAACGGGCGGCTGACGGGGCGGGCGCGGAGCGGGGCAGGTTCACGGCGTGGCTCCCTTCTCCAGGGGCGGGGTCTGGACCAGCCGGGCCGCGGTCAGAGCGGCCCGGGCGCCGGCCAGGTCGGGGTCGTCGGCGGCCGGCGCCTGGGCGCCCGCCGGGGCAGGTCGGTCGCGGACGGCGCGCCGGAGCGCGGCCCAAGTGGCGCTGCGCAGGGTGGCCTCGCCCAGGCGCGAGCGGGCGTAGCGGACGATCTCGTCGGCGCGGGCGCGGTCGCTCCCGGCCAGGTAGAGCTGGGCCACCCGGCGCAGGTGCGGCTCCAGCTCCTGCGCCGGGATGGCACCGGTGAAGGAGGCGAGGAGGTTGGCACCGAACACGGGCGCCCCGGCCCGTTCCGCCTGGGTGGCTGCGGCGCGCGCCAGCTCCAGCACCAGCGGCCCTTCCCGGCGCCCGTACAGGTCGAGGTAGGCGGCCAGCGCCTCGATCCCGCTCGCACCGTCGAGCTCCAGCGACTGCATGAGGACGCCGCGGCACCAGGCCAGCGAGGCCTGGCAGGCGCCGCCGGGGGCGGACTCGCTCGCCAGCAGGCGCGCCGTGTCCAGGAGCCCGCCCTCCAGCGCGGAGAGCCGGGCCCGGCGCAGGACGATGTCCGCCCGCAGCGGGAGATCCACTGCCGTGTCGTCGAAGACGGAGCGGGAGGACTCGGAGGCCAGGCACTTCGGCTCGGTCTCGCACAGGCGAGCGGTAGCGAGGCGCCCCCAGGGAGCCTCGGCGCGAGCCAGGCGCCAGTGGTCCACGGCGGTTGCGGGGTCGTCGGCCCGCAACGCCAGGTCCCCGAGCCGGAGGTGGGCCAGGGGGGAGGGGCCGGTCCGGAGGGCCCGCTCGAAGAGCTCGCGGGCGGTTTCCAAATCGCCGGAGGCGAGCGCGCACTCCCCGGCCACGTCCGGGGTCCGGCCCGGGCAGGGGCCCAGCCCCAGGGCCAGGAGGTCGAAGGGGACCAGGGGCGGCCCCTCGTCCTGGGGCCGCCAGGACGGGACCGAGAGCCGGTAGAGGGCCAGGCCGACCCCCTGGCCGTCCTTGATCACGTCCGCCCGGATGCGCGAGGTGGAGCAGCGGAGCGTGATCCGATCTGGCCCGGCGGTGACCTCCGGGCACAGGCGCGAGGCGCCCCGGAGCCGGAAGAGCGTGGCCGGCACCACCGCCGGCGGCAGGTGGAGGATCCACTCTCGGGTGAAAGGGTGCGCCTCGAGCTGGATCCCCGCCGCGGCGGGAGGCAGATCGAGCCGCTCGGCCTCGCGCACCAGCGAGAGCGGCGGCGGGATCCCCAGGGCGAGCGCCACGATCGCGGCGGTCGACGTCACGAGGGCCATCCAGTGCAACCGCCGTGCACGCCGCTGGCGCCGGGGGCGTGACGCAGGGGAAAAGTCGAGGGAGTACGGGGCGACAGGCCACGGGCGGCGGGGCGCGGCTCACCGGTCGCTGGCTGCGACCGTGCGGGCCAACGCCTCGCCCCGGCCGGCAGCCGGAGGCGGGAGAGGGTCCTCCGTCAGCTGACTGTCGCGTCCCGGTTCCGGCGGCGGAGCTTCTCCACCAGGGTGGTGCGCTGCAGGCCGAGGAGATCGGCGGCTGCCTTCTTGTTTCCCTTGGTGCGCGCCAGCGCGGCCGCGATGTAGGCCTCCTCCAGCCGGCGCAGCAAACGCGGGAGGTCGACCGGCCGGCCGTCGGAGAGGGCCGGGTCGAGCGCGGGCGGGGAGTCCTCGGCGGTGAGCGCGCGGAGGAGGGCCGCGTCGAGGCCGTCCTCCTGCACGTCGGTGGCGGGGGCGGTGGGGAAGGCCGGCGCGGCCTCGTCCAGCACGGGCGCGGCCTCGGCGGCGGTCTGGGAGACGGCGGCGCAGGTCGGCTCGGCCGGCGGGACCACCGAGAGCATCGCGCCGTTGGTCCGACGGGCGCGCAGGGCCAGGGGCAGGTCTGAGGCGCGGATGCTGGGACCCTCGGCGCACACGCTCAGCCGCTCGACCAGGTTCTCGAGTTCGCGGACGTTCCCCGGCCAGTCGTACTGCTGGAGGGTCTCCACCACCGCCGGCTCCAGCGGGCGGCGCTCGCCCCGCAGGGTCCAGAAGTGCTGGAAGAGGAGGAGCGCGTCGCCGCCGCGGGAGCGCAGCGGGGGGATCTCGATGGGGCAGACCAGCAGCCGGTAGTACAGATCGCGGCGGAAGCGGCCGGCGGCCACTTCGGCGGCCAGGTCGCGGTTGGTGGCGGCCACCAGCCGGAAGTCGGCCGGCACCGGCTCGGCGGAGCCGACCGGCTCGTAGGTCCGCTCCTGGAGCACGCGCAGGAGCTTCACCTGGAGCGCCAGGGGGAGTTCGGCCACCTCGTCGAGGAAGAGGGTGCCGCCCTCGGCAGTGGCGATGCGACCCCGGCGCGACTGGTTGGCGCCGGTGAAGGCGCCCCGGACGTGGCCGAAGAGCTCGGACTCGAGCAGCGTCTCCGGGATGGCGCCGCAGTTCACCGGGACCAGGGGACGACCGGCCCGGGAGCTGCGCTCGTGGATGGCCCGGGCGAAGACCTCCTTGCCGGTCCCGGTCTCGCCCGTGAGCAGGACGGTGGCCTCGCTCTGGGCGATCCGCTCACAGGTGCGCACCAGCGCCACCAGGGGGCTATCCGGCCCGCACACGATCTGGGGCGAGGTGCTCCCCGGCTGCGCGGTTCCTGGTTGCGGCCTGGTGGTCATCTTGGGCGCTCCTTGTCCGTTTCGTGGCCAGCGTCGTCGCCTTGGCGTCAGGAGCAAGGCGAGGGCCAACCGTCGTGCCGGCCGGATGGGCCGGGAATCGGGTGGTTTGCCGGTCCCCCGCGGGCTCTCCCTCCGGGGTCGCGCCATACCCTAGCGCCGCGGCCACCCCTCCGGGCCAGGGCTCCTGCGCCGGCGTCCTTGACGATTGGTGAACTCTGGACGCATCGGGGTGGGCCGAGGTGCGCGCACCGCGCCGCCGCCTTGACACCCCAGATCACGCGCCGTTAGGCTCCGCGGCCTCCATGGCGCACGAGTCCGGCCAGCGAGTGGTGGGAGGAACGTCGGGGGCGGCCGCGCCGGCGGCGGGCGGCGCCGACCCACCGGTCGGCCGGGCGCGCGCCGCCTTCGTGTCGCTCGACACAAGGACATACCTGCATCCCACCTCGTTCCCCCTCGAGCTGGGGGGCGAGCTGGCCGAGCTCCGGGTGGCCTATCGCACGTGGGGGAATCTCGATCCCGACGGCGGCAACGCGGTGGTGATCTGTCACGCGCTCACCGGCTCGGCAGACGCGGACCGGTGGTGGACCCGGATGTTCGGGGCGGGGCGAGCCTTCGACCCCGCGGTCGACTTCATCGTCTGCGCCAACATCCTGGGGAGTTGCTACGGCACCACCGGGCCCACCTCGATCGACCCGGCCACCGGGCAGCCCTACCTGGGAAGGTTCCCTGCCATCACCATCCGGGACATGGTCCAGGCCCAGCATGTCCTGGTGGCCGCGCTGGGCGTGCGCCGCATCCGCACGGTGATCGGGGGCTCGCTGGGCGGCATGCAGGCCCTGGAGTGGGCACTGCTGCACCCCGAGCTGGTCGAGTCCCTGATCCTGGTGGCCAGCACCGCCCGTCACTCGGCCTGGGCCATCGGGCTCTCCGAGGCCCAGCGCCAGACCCTCTTCGCCGACCCGCGCTGGCACGACGGGCAGTACTCGCCGGATGCGCCGCCCGAGGCCGGCCTGGCGGCGGCCCGCATGCAGGCCATGCTCTCCTACCGGAGCGCACCGTCCTTCGAGGAGCGCTTCGGCCGGCGGGCCCAGGGCGAGGGGCTGTTCGCGGTCGAGAGCTACCTCCGCCACCAAGGGAAGCAGCTGGTCGACCGGTTCGACCCGGCCACCTACGTGACCCTGACCCGAGCCATGGACACCCACGACGTGGGGCGCGGTCGTGGTGACTTGGACCAGGTGCTGCGGAGCGTGCGCCAGCCCACCCTGGTGGTGTCCATCGACTCCGACCTGCTCTACTGGCCCGTCGAGCAGCGGGAGATGGCCCGGCTCATCCCCGCAGCCCGCTTCGCCGTCCTCGACTCGCCGCATGGGCACGACGCCTTCCTCATCGACGTGGACCGGCTCTCCGACCTGGTGGCCGGGTTCCGCGGCGGCGAGGGCGCCCGCCCCTCGGCGGGCGAGCCGCTGGCCCATCGCTACCGGGAGCGGGGGCTATCGCTTCTGGTGGTGGGCAAGGGGAGGGTGGGCACCGAGCTGCTGGAGCAGCTCCGGGTGCTGCGGCCCGAGCTGGAGCAGGACTACGACGTCGTGCTGCGGGTGGTCGGGGTCGCCGACCGCCGGGGAGCGGTGCTGGCCGAGGAGGGCATCGACCTCGATGGCTGGCGCGAGCGGCTTTCGGCGGCGCCGGAGGAGGGGCCGCTCGACGCTCGCGGCGCAGCCGCGCTGCTCGACCGGCTGTCCCGGCTTCCCGGCCCGGTCCTGGTGGACGTGACCGCCGACGAGGGGATGGCGGAGGTCTACGCCCAGGCCTTCGGGCGCGGCATCGACGTGGTCAGCTCCAACAAGCGGCCCCTCTCGGCGGCCACCGCGCGGCTGGAGGCGGTGCGGGAAGCCCGCCGGCAGCGCGGCCGACACTGGCACTACGACGCCTCGGTGGGGGCGAGCCTCCCGGTGCTGGGCACCCTCCGCCGGCTGATCCGCAGCGGCGACCGGGTGGTCCGGGTGGAGGGCTCGCTCTCCGGGACGGTCGGCTACGTCGCCTGGGAGCTGCAGCGCGGGACACCGCTCTCCCTGGCCCTGCGCTGGGCCATGGGGCTCGGCTACACCGAGGCCGATCCCCGCGACGACCTCTCCGGCGTCGACTCGGCCCGCAAGGCGGTGGTCCTGGCGCGGGAGCTGGGGGGAACCATCGACCTGTCCGAGGTGCAGGTCGAGGCCCTCGTCCCGCCGCAGCTCCTGGTCCCGGGAGGGCCGGAGGCGCTCATCCGCGCGCTCCGCGCCCACGACGAGGCAGTGGCTGCCAGGGTCGAGGCGCTGCGGCGCGAGGGCAGGGTGCTCCGCTACCTGGCCCGGATCGCGCCAGCCGGGCCGGGCGGGAAGTTCACGGCGCGGGTGGGGCCGGCGGCGGTGGAGGCCGATCACCCGGCGGCCCGTCTCACCGGGGTCGAGGCCTACGTGGCCTTCACCACGGCGCGGCACGCCGAGCGCCCCCTCCTCGTGCAGGGCTCGGGCGTGGGCGGGGCCAGCACCGCCGGGGCACTGCTGGCGGAGATCGTCCGGCTGCCGGTGGGCCACGCAGGGCGGTGAGGGCCTCAGTCGCCCGCCGCAGCCTCGGCTGGCGCCAGCACGATCTCGATGCGCCGGTTCTGGCTGCGCCCCTCCGGCGTGTCGTTGGGTGCGATCGGCTGGTACTCGCCGTAGCCCGCAGCCGCCAGGCGGGTGGGGTCCACGCCGGCCTGCTGGAGGAAGCGGACCACCACCAGGGCACGCGCCGTTGAGAGCTCCCAGTTGGTGGGGAAGGCACTCTTGCCGGTTGGGACGTCGTCCGTGTGCCCCTCGACGCGGATGGTCTTGCCCTGGAGGTTCCGGAAGGCGTCGGCCACCGCCTGGAGCGCGGCCCGCCCGTCCTTCCCCAGCGCCGCCGAGCCCGAGGAGAAGAGGACCTTGTCCTTCATCTTCACGGTCATCTTGCCCCGCAGCTCGGTGATCTCCACGCGGCCGGCCTCGATCTCGCTGCGCAGCGATCCGGCCAGCTGCTCGTACTCGGCGCTCTTGCGCTCCAGGTCGGCCTTGGCCACCTCCAGCGCCTGCTGGGAGCTCTGGGCTTCCGCCAGCAGGGCGTTGGCGGCGTCGAGCTCGGCGCGCTGCTGCGCCAGCGCCTCTTCCTCGCTGGCCAGGTCGCCGCGGAGCTTCTCCGCCTCGGCCGAGCTGGCATCGAGCCGCCCCTGCAGGTCGGCCGCCCGTCCCCGCTCGGACTGCCAGTCTTGGCGGTACTGTTCAGCCTCTGCCTCCTTGCGGCGAAACGCGCCCTGGGAGAGGCAGGCGGACAGCGCCACGGCGGACAGCCACACCAACGCCATCGCTCGCTTCATGCGCCCCTCCCCGGGACCGAATTCGAGGAATTGTGGCGCCCGGCTGCGGAGCGGCGGCCGGCGCCCCGACCGGGCCGTCGCACACCGGACGTGAAGGTGGGAGAGCGGTTGCCCGACGAGCCAGATGGCCTTAGAAAGGGGCCATGTGCCGCGCGGGACAGGGGCAAGGGGGCTGGCGGTGAACGATCCCGCGCTGGCGAGCCGCCCGCGGCCAGGCCGGAACGACCCCTGCTGGTGCGGCAGCGGGCAGAAGTACAAGAAGTGCCACCTCCACGCCGATGAGCGCGCGGGCCCGGAGGGCGGAGGCGGCCCTCCCGCCCGCAAGCCGCTGAGGCCGGGTGTGGTGTCGCCCCGCCGGGCGGTGCCGGCGCAGACGCCCCGTCCAGAGTACGCGGTCACCGGCCGCCCCCGCACGCAGGGCTCCGACGTCCGCACGCCCGAGGAGCTGGTTCGGATGCGCCGGGCCTGTGCCGCAGCGGCGCGCGTGCTGCGCGTGGCCGGCGAGGCGGTACGCCCGGGTGTCACCACCGACGGGCTGGACGAGGTGGCCCACGCCGAGATCGTCCGCCTGGGAGGCTACCCCAGCCCGCTCAACTACCGGGGCTTCCCCAAGTCGATCTGCACCTCGGTGAACGAGGTCATCTGCCATGGCATCCCCGACAGCCGTCCGCTGGAGGCCGGCGACATCGTGAACGTCGACATCACCGTGTTCCTGGAGGGCATGCACGGCGACTGCTCGGCCACCTTCCTGGTCGGCCAGGTGGACGCCCCGGGGCGGCGGCTGGTCCAGGTGGCGCGGGAGTGCCTGCAGCGGGGCATCGCGGCCGTCCGGCCGGGCCGGCCCATCTCCGACATCGGGCAGGCCATCGAGGCCCACGCCACCCGGCACGGCTACGGCGTGGTCCGCTCCTACTGCGGACACGGCATCGGCGAGACGTTCCACACCTCGCTGCAGATCCCCCACCACTTCGACGCCTCCCTGCGGCGGGAGATGGTGCCGGGCATGACCTTCACCGTCGAGCCCATGATCACCGAGGGCCGCTGGGAGGACCGGCTGTGGGATGACGGATGGACGGCGGTCACCGACGACGGGAAGCGCTCCGCCCAGTTCGAGCACACGGTGCTGGTGACCGCGGAAGGGGCGGAGGTCCTGACGGTGGAGCGCGAGGCCGGCTAGCCGTCGCCTGAGCCGTCGCCTAGCCGAGCCCATCCTCCGGTCAGTCTGGCGTGCCTGCAGCGGCGGTCCGGCGCCGTCGAGGGCGATGGGCGCCCAGGGCACCTCGTACACCCGGTCGCGGCCGCCGTTCCGGGTCGCCTCGGCGCGAGACCCGTCGGCGGTCTCCACCTCCACGACCCTGACGTTCAGGCGCCTGGCCAGGGCCTGCTCGCCGCCCGTGCGCCGCTCCAGGGGGGCGGATCGTCGACGGGACCCCTCCGGATGACCGCCTTGCCCTGCCGCCGATCCTCCGAGGCTCGAGCCCTCGCAACCCGGCGAAGGCGGCCGATCAGACGCGCAGCCCGACTGCTCGCATCAGCGCCAGGGCGTTGGAGTGCGCCACCACACCGGGCCGCAGCCGGTAGTCGAAGGCGATCCGGCCGTCGACGAGCTGGTCCTCGAAGTGGGCGTTGGCCAGGCCGCCGACGGCGCCGGCGAGCTCTGTCAGGGCGAGGTCGTGGGTGGTGGCCAGGCCGATGGCGCCCGCTGCCACCAGGGTGCGCAGGACGGCCTCGGCACCGATCCGGCGATCGTGGCTGTTGGTCCCGTGGAGCAGCTCGTCCAGGAGGAAGAGGAGCGCCGGCTCCCCCGAGGCGGCGAGGTCCTGGAGCAGGCGCAGGCGAGTGACCTCGGCCAGGAAGCGCGAGCGCCCGGCGAGGAGCGAGTCTTGGATGCGGAGGGTGGCGCCCGGCATCAGCGGCGTGAAGGCGCAACGCGCCGAAGGCACCGGGGCGCCGGCCTGGCCCAGCACCACCGCCACGCCGACGGTGCGGAGGAAGGTGCTCTTCCCGGACATGTTGGAGCCCGACACGAGGCAGGCGGCGGGGCCCAGCCCGCCCAGCCGCACGTCGTTGGGGACCGCGCCCAACAGCAGCGGGTGGCGAAGCGCGTCGGCCTGGAAGGACGCCGGGGCGCCCGGGGCGCGGGCGGCCACCGCGGGGAAGGCATGGTCGGGGCGGGCGTGGGCGTACGCGCCCAGCGCGCACAGGGCCTCGAGTTCGGCGGCGGCGTCGAGCCAGTCGCCCAGGCGGGCGCCCGAGGCGGAGCGCCAGCGCTCCACGGCCGTGGCGTGGAGCGCGCTCCAGTGGAGGAGGAAGGCCAGCGGCGCAAAGAGCTGGTTCCGACCCCACTCCAGGCGCGATGCGATCCGGCCCAGCGCGGAGATCTGCTGCGAGGCGGCGCTCCCGCCAGCGCCCAAGCGCGCCTGGAGCGCGCCGAGCCGGTCGTCCCGGAAGGGCTCGCGCTCCAGGCGCGCCAGGAGGAGCGACAGCACCCGCAGCTCGGCGGAGGGGCGGTCGAGGTCCCGCAGCACGCGCTGGACCCGGGCGCGGGTGGCGAGGCGGAAGGCCAGGCCCAGGGCCAGCGCGACCAGGAAGGGAGCGGGCCCGTGACCCAGCGCCCACGGCACCGCCCCGGCCGCCGTGGCGGTGGCGAGCGCCAGCGCGGCCGCGGCGGCGCCCCGGGGCAAGGCCGGCGCCGCCCGCCCCCACGCCGAGAGCGCGGCCGGGTCGACCGCGGCCCGCACCTCGTCGCCCAGCACGGCCAGGTGCTCCCGCAGGTCGAGGAGCGGGGCCAGCTCCTGCACGGCCCGCTGCCGCGCCACGACCTCGGCGGCGCCGGCCGGGGAGAGTAGCCACGCCGCCAGGCGCTCCTCGCCCGACCGCGTCCGCGCCGTGCACAGTAAGTGAAAGAGCGAGCCCTCGCCGAAGAGGTCGAGGTCCAGTGCGTAGGGGTGATCCTCCCGGGCGTACGCCGACCCTGTCGGGCCGGCCGCCGGAGGCCGGCCGGCCAGGCGGGCCAGGGCCTCCTCGTGGAAGGTGACCGCACGGCGGGCGGCGCACAGCTCACGCAGGACCCGGTCGTGGAGGGCGACCAGGGCGGCGAAGGCCAGTAGCGGGAGGAGGACGAAGGCGGGCGCCAGCCCGCCCCAGCGCCAGAGAGCGGCGAGAAGCGCTGCCGCGCCGAAGGCCGCCAGGCGGCCCAGGGCCACGCGCGCGTCACGCCGCTCGAGCCTCGCCACCCGGGCCCGGCGGTCGGTCAGGCGCTCCTCGAGCTCCTTCCGGGGTCCACGCATGGGCGCGGAGGCTAGCGCGGATCGGGCGGCCGGGCGACGCCGACCGGATGGTGCCGGCCCGTAGGCCCGGGCAGGGCCCGGCCCCGGCGGGCGTTGCCACCGGCAGGCGGCCGGGGGATCTCGTCAGGCGTGGACCGCGCGACCGCGTCGAGCGGCATGGCCCGGATGCTCGAGCGGACGGCCGCGCTGGCCGCCCGGCTCGTCGAGGTGCGTCGAGCCACGGCGGAGCTGTGCAGTCCGCTTACCCCCGAGGACGCGCAGGTGCAGTCGATGCCGGACGCGAGCCCAGCCAAGTGGCACCTTGGGCACACGACCTGGTTCTTCGAGGCATTCGTGCTGGCGCGGGCCCAGCCGGGGCGTCGGCCTTTCCACCCGGCCTTCGGGTACCTCTTCAACTCGTACTACGAGTCGGCCGGACCGCGGCAGCCGCGGCCCGAGCGCGGGCTCCTCTCCCGCCCCGCGCTCGAGGAGGTCCTCCGCTACCGCGCCGAGGTGGACCTGGCCATGGCCGAGGCGCTCGGCCGGGGCCTGCCCGGCGAGCTGCTCGAGGTGGTGGAGCTGGGGATCGCCCATGAGGAGCAGCACCAGGAGCTCCTGCTCACCGACCTCAAGCACGCCTTCTGGTCGAATCCGCTGCACCCCGCCTACCACCCGGCCCCGCCGCCGGCGGCGGCCGGGCCAGCGCAGCCGCTGGAGTGGCTGGCGCGGCCGGGGGGGCGCGCGGAGATCGGCACGCCGCCCGGCGCCTTCGCCTTCGACAACGAGCGGCCGCGCCACCCGGTGCTGGTCTCGCCGCACGCCCTGGGCAGCCGCCCCGTGACCTGCGGCGAGTGGCTGGGGTTCATGGAGGATGGCGGGTACGACCGGCCGGACCTGTGGATGTCGGATGGCTGGGCGGCTGCCCGGCGGCAGGCCTGGCGCGCGCCCCTCTACTGGGAGGCCGGCGGGGAGGGATGGCGCCAGTTCAGCCTCGGCGGCATGCGGCCCCTGGATCCGGTGGAGCCGGTGGCCCACGTCTCCTGGTACGAGGCCGACGCCTTCGCCCGATGGGCGGGCGCCCGCCTGCCCACCGAGGCGGAATGGGAGCTGGCGGCGGCCGAGGCCGCGGCCGACGGCACCTTCGCCGAGGGGGGGCGCCACCACCCGGCGGCGGCCGGCCCGGGGGCCCGCCAGCTCCTGGGGGACGTCTGGGAGTGGACCTCGAGCGGGTATGGGCCGTACCCGGGGTACCGGCCGCTGGCCGGAGCGCTGGGCGAGTACAACGGGAAGTTCATGGTCAGCCAGCTGGTGCTGCGGGGCGGCTCCTGCGCCACGCCGCTCCGGCACATCCGCCCGGGCTACCGGAACTTCTTCTACCCCGACGCCCGCTGGCAGTTCAGCGGCGTGCGGCTGGCGAGGGACGCGTGATCGAACCGGGGGAGCTGGGGGCAGAGGGGACCGAGGGCGGACAGTTCCTGGCCGAGGTGCTGGCGGGGCTGACGGCGCCGCGCAAGGCCCTCTCGCCCAAGTGGCTGTACGATGCGCGAGGATCGGCGCTCTACGAGCTGATCTGCGGGGTTAAGGAGTACTACCCGGCCCGAACCGAGCTGGCCATCCTGGACCGGCATGCCGGCGAGATGGCCGCCGAGGTCGGCCCGCGCGCGCTGGTGTTCGAGTTCGGTTCCGGCTCCGGCCAGAAGACGGAGCGGCTGCTGTCCGCGCTCGAGGATCCGGTGGCCTACCTGCCGGTGGACATCTCCCGCGAAGCGCTCTTGCGGGCGGCGGCCGGGCTGGCCCGCCGGTTCCCGCGTCTGGACATCCGGCCGGTGGTCGGGGACTTCACGAACGGGGTGGTGCTCCCCGACGCCGGGCTCTCCACCGGGCGCCGCCTGTCCTTCTTCCCCGGTTCCACCATTGGCAACTTCGATCCCGCCGATGCCGTGTC
>DATKMW010000058.1:0-23742 GCA_035541675.1 Anaeromyxobacter sp.
GCACAAGGGGCGCGAGCGCGCCCTGCAGGAGACCCTGGTCACGGCGCAGAAGGCCTCGGAGGAGATCCGCGATGCGGCCCGCAAGGAGGCGGAGATCACCATCTCCGACGCCGAGCTGCAGGCGGAGAAGATCGTCCAGGGGGCCCACGCCCGCTTCCTGCGCATCGTCGACGACATCAACGAGCTGAAGCGCCAGCGCGTCCAGTTCGAGGCCGGCGTGCGGACCCTGGTGGAGAGCCACCTCAGGCTGGTGGAGGCCTTCCACGAGCCGGGCCCGGACGAGGCGGTGCAGTACATGCCCGCCCCGCGCAAGCGTACCATCGACGACGGGTAGCGGGGCTCGGACGGCCCCGCGCGCCCGAGCTCACTCCGACCAGTCGCAGCTCCGCATGTCGCCGGTGCGCTGATACTGCTCGTGCATCTTGAAGGCGGCGGAGAGCGTGTGGGGCGTGTGTGCGCCCTGGACGATCTTCAGGTAGCTGCGGAGCTGGGGCCGGAAGTCCGGGTGGGCGCACTTGTCGATGATCTCGTTGGCGCGCTGGGTGGGTGACTTGCCCCGCAGGTCGGCCACCCCCTGCTCGGTGGCGATGATGCCCACCGAGTGCTCGTTGTGGTCGAGGTGCGAGACCAGCGGGACCACGGTGCTGATCTTCCCCTTCTTGGCCGACGAGGGGCAGGTGAAGATCGACAGGTAGGCGTTGCGGGTGAAGTCGCCCGAGCCGCCGATCCCGTTCATGAGCTTGCGCCCCATGACGTGGGTGGAGTTGACGTTGCCGAAGATGTCCACCTCGATGGCGGTGTTGATCGACACCAGGCCCAGGCGGCGGATGACCTCGGGGTGGTTGCTGATCTCCTGGGGCCTGAGCAGCACCCGCCGCCGGAAGAACTCCAGGTTGGAGTAGAGCCGCTTCAGGGCCGGCGACGTCACGGTGAGCGAGCAGCTGGAGGCGAAGCGGACCCGCTCGGACTCGATGAGATCGATGACCGAGTCCTGAAGCACCTCGGTGTACATCTCGAAGGGCGGGATGCCGGGGTTGCGCCCCAGGGCGCCCAGCACCGAGTTGGCGATGTCGCCCACGCCCGACTGGATGGGGAGGAAGCCGGGCGGGATCAGGCCCGCCCTCATCTGCTGGACCAGGAAGTCGGCCACGTGGTTCCCGATGGCCTCGGTGAGCGGCGAGACCTCGCTGAAGCCGCGGGCCTCGTCCTCCAGGTCGGTGACCACCACCCCCACGATCCGGCTGGGATCGACGGTGACGATGGGCGAGCCGATGCGGTCGGAGGGGCGGTAGACGGGGATCTCCCGGCGGTGGGGCGGGTCGGCCGGCTGGTAGAGGTCGTGGAGGCCCAGGATCTGCGGCGGGTGGTGGCGGTTCAGCTCGACGAGGATCTTGGGGGCCAGGCTGCAGAAGGTGGGGGTGGCGCCCACCCCCGAGGTCAGCACCAGGCCGCCGCCGGCGGTGATGTCCGCCACCTCGACCACCGCCACGTCCACCGGACCCAGGAAGCCGTAGCGGGTCACCTGGGGCATGAGCGAGAGGTGCAGGTCGAAGAAGGGGGTCTCGCCGGCGTTGATGCTGTCGCGCAGCGCCTCGTTGGTCTGGTAGGGGGTGCGGAACTTGATGGCCCCGGCCTTGGCCAGGGCGCCGTCGAGCGAGGGCCCGGTGGAGGCGCCGGTGAGGACGCCGATCTGGAACTCGCGGCCGGCGGCGTGCTCGGCCTCGGCCCGGGCGGCCAGCGCCAGGGGGACGGCCTTGGGCGCGCCGGAGGGGGTGAATCCGCTGAAGCCGACGTTCTGTCCGTGCCGGATGGTGGCGGCGGCCTCGGCGGCGGTGAGCTCGGGGAAGGAGGCGATCATCGTCTCGGTCTCTCCGGGGCGGCGTGGTCGCCCCTGCGGCGGTTGCGGAACAGCGCCAGCACCTCGCGGCTGGCGGCGAACGGGGTCACCTGACCCCGGCTGACCTCGTCCTGCAAGGCGGGGAAGCGCTCGGCCAGCGCCGGGTCCCCGCGGAGCTCGTCCTCCAGCCCGGCCCGGACCAGCTCGTGCATCCACTCCAGAGCCTGGGCCCGGCGCCGGCGCTCCAGGTGGCCGTTCCCGGAAAGGAGGGCGTTGTGCTCCTGCACCATCTGCCAGACCTCGGCGATGCCCTGGCCGTGCAGGGCCGAGCTGAGCAGCACTTGGGGGCTCCAGCCGTCCTGCGAGGCGGGGAAGAGGTGGAGGGCGCCCCGGTACTCGACCCGGGCGCGCTCGGCCCGGAGCCGGTCCTCGCCATCGGCCTTGTTGATGACCATGCCGTCGAGCATCTCGATGATGCCGCGCTTGATGCCCTGCAGCTCGTCGCCGGCCCCCGGCAGCATGAGCAAGAGGAAGAAGTCGGTCATGGACCGGACCGCGGTCTCCGACTGCCCGACCCCCACCGTCTCCACCAGGACGTTGTGGTAGCCGGCCGCCTCGCAGAGCAGCATGGTCTCGCGGGTGCGCCGCCCCACCCCGCCCAGGTGACCGCGGGCGGGCGAGGGCCGGATGAAGGCCCTCTCCTCCACCGCCAGCCGCTCCATCCGCGTCTTGTCGCCGAGGATGCTGCCCCCGGAGACCGGGCTGGAGGGATCGATGGAGAGCACGGCCACGTTCTCGGCGCGCTCGCGGATCAGGTGCATCCCCAGCGCGTCGATGAAGGTGCTCTTGCCCGCGCCGGGCACGCCGGTGATCCCCACCCGCAGCGAGTGGCCGGTGTGGGGGAGGAGCGCGTCGAGGATGCGCGCCGCCAGCTCGCCGTCGGAGGGCAGGTCGCTCTCCACCACGGTGATGGCGCGGGCCAGGACGGTGCGGTCCCCGGCCAGGACGCCCTCGACGTAGCGCTCCGGCGCCAGCCGCCTTCGCCCCGGTGGGCCCTGGGTGGGATGGCGGTGCGGCACGCGGCCTATCCGAGGAGCGCCGCCAGGATCTTCTGGGCGCAGGCGGGGATGACCGAGCCCGGCCCGAAGATCTCGGTGACGCCCGCCTTGTACAGCGCGTCGTAGTCCTGGGGCGGGATGACCCCGCCGCAGACCACCAGGATGTCCTCGCGCCCCAGCGCCTTCAGCTCGGCGATCACCTCCGGCACCAGCGTGGTGTGCCCGCCGGCCAGGCTGGAGACGCCCAGCACGTGGACGTCGTTCTCCACCGCCATGCGCGCCGCCTCCCGGGGCGTCTGGAAGAGCGGGCCCACGTCCACGTCGAAGCCCAGGTCGGCGAAGGCGGTGGCGATGACCTTGGCGCCGCGGTCGTGGCCGTCCTGACCCATCTTGGCCACCAGGATGCGCGGCCGGCGCCCCTCGGTCCGGGCGAATGCGGCGGCCATGTCCCGCGCCTTCTGGAACTCGGGGTCGCCTTGGCTCTCGGACGAGTAGACGCCGGAGATGGTGCGGTTCACGGCCTGGTACCTCCCGAAGATCCTCTCCAGCGCGGAGGAGATCTCGCCCAGCGTCGCCCGGGCACGGGCGGCGTTCACGGAGAGCTCGAGCAGGTTCCCCTGCCCTTGCTCGGCGGCGCGGGTGAGCGCGGCCAGGGCCGCCTCGACCGCCCCGGGATCGCGCGCCTTCCGGACCTTCTCCAGCCGGCGGAGCTGCGCCTCGCGGACCGCCTGGTTGTCCACCACCAGCACCTCGATGGCCTGCTCTTCCGGCCGCTGGTGCTTGTTCACGCCCACGATGATCTCACGTCCGGAGTCGATCCGCGCCTGCCGGCGGGCGGCGGCCTCCTCGATCCGCATCTTGGGGAGGCCGGTCTCGATGGCCTTGGCCATCCCTCCCAGGGCCTCCACCTCCTGGATGTGGTGCCAGGCCCGGTGCATGAGCTCGTGGGTGAGGGTCTCCACGAAGAAGCTGCCCGCCCAGGGGTCCACCGCGCGGGTGATCCCGGTCTCCTCCTGCAGGTAGATCTGGGTGTTGCGGGCGATGCGGGCGGAGAAGTCGGTGGGCAGGGCGATGGCCTCGTCCAGGGCGTTGGTGTGCAGCGACTGGGTGTGGCCCAGGGCCGCCGCCAGCGCCTCGACGCAGGTGCGGGGGACGTTGTTGAACACGTCCTGCGCCGCCAGGCTCCAGCCCGAGGTCTGGCAGTGGGTGCGCAGGGCCATCGACTTCGGGTTCTTGGGCCCGAACCCCTTGATGAGCTTGGCCCAGAGCACGCGGGCGGCCCGCAGCTTGGCGATCTCCATGAAGTGGCTCATGCCGATGCCCCAGAAGAAGCTGAGCCGCGGGGCGAAGTCGTCCACGGAGAGGCCGGCCCGGATGCCGGTGCGGATGTACTCCAGGCCGTCCGCCAGCGTGTACCCCAGCTCGATGTCGGCGGTCGCTCCGGCCTCCTGCATGTGGTAGCCGCTGATGGAGATGCAGTTGAAGCGGGGCATCCGCTCCGCGCAGTAGCGGAAGATGTCGCCGATGATCCGCATCGAGGGGCCGGGCGGGTAGATGTAGGTGTTGCGGACCATGAACTCCTTGAGGATGTCGTTCTGGATGGTCCCGGAGAGCTCCCCGGGCTTGACGCCCTGCTCCTCGGCGGCCACCACGTAGAACGCCATCACCGGCAGCACCGCGCCGTTCATGGTCATCGACACCGACATCCGGCCGAGCGGGATCTGGTCGAAGAGGATCTTCATGTCCTCGACCGAATCGATGGCCACGCCCGCCTTTCCCACGTCGCCGACCACGCGATCGCTGTCCGAGTCGTAGCCACGGTGGGTGGCCAGGTCGAAGGCCACCGAGAGCCCCTTCTGGCCCGCCGCCAGGTTGCGGCGGTAGAAGGCGTTCGACTCCTCGGCGGTGGAGAAGCCGGCGTACTGCCGGATGGTCCACGGCTGCAGCGCGTACATGGCCGAGTACGGGCCGCGCAGGAAGGGCGGCACGCCGGCGGCCCAGCCCAGGTGCTCCATGCCGGCCAGGTCCTCGGCCGCGTACCAGCCCTTGACCGCGATCCCCTCGCCGGTCTGCCAGGGGGGTGCGGCGGCGCCGGCCGCCCGGGGGAGCGAGCGCGGCCGGTAGTCGATCTTGGTGAAGTCGGGTCTCATCGCTCCTCCCTCAGTCCGAGCCGGTCCTGCCACCGCGAGAGGGTCTCGACTACGTCGCTCTGCACGTGGACGAAGCCCTGCACGCCGGCGGCCTCCAGCGCCGCGATCTGCTCCTTGGGGTTGCCGGCCACCAGCACCGGTGCGGCCGCCCGCGGGCAGACGTCCCGGGCGAGGGCCAGGTACTCGGGGTCGGAGCTGCACAGAACCACCAGGTCGACGCCCGGGACCAGCTCCTCGCCCTCCAAGAGCTCGAAGCCAGCGCAGCCGAAGAAGTTGAGGCAGAAGGTGGCGCGGGCGCTCCGCATCTTGGCGTCTCCCCGGGTGAGGAGGAGCACCCGGAGCGCCTTCCCGCTGGCCCTGGCGTGCGCCCGGGTCCGCCTTCGGATCCGCTCCAGCGGCTCGGCCAAGCGGGCCTGGGGGAGCGGGCTGGGGAGCGGCGCCGGAGCGGCCTCGACGGCCTTGTCGGCGGCGTTGGGGTAGTTGTTCACCCCGACCAGCACCTTGCGGCGGCTGGCGAGGGCCGCGGCCCGCGCGGCCCGGCTCTCGGAGAGCGCCTTCTCCACCGCGCCGGAGGAGAGGGCCCGGGCGAAGCCGCCGGCCGCCTCCACCTGCTGGAAGAGCTTCCAGCCCTCGCGCGCCAGCGCGTCCGTCAGCGCCTCGACGTAGTAGGAGCCCCCGGCCGGGTCAGCCACGGCGTCGAGGTGGGCCTCGTCCTGCAGGATCCGCTGGACGTTGAGCGCCAGGTGGGGGTCGAAGCCGAAGGGCTCCACCGTCAGGGCGTCGCAGCCGCCCACCACCGCCGAGAGCGCCTCGGTGGTGACGCGCAGGAGATTGGTGGCCGGGTCGAGGACGCTCTTGTTCCGCCGCGGGGTACGGACCGCGAGCCGCATCCGGGCGGCGTCGGCTCCCTGGATCCCGAAGGCGGCCACGGCCTGCGCCCAGAGGAGCCGGGCGGCGCGCAGCTTGGCGACCTCCACGAAGTAGGCGGGGCCGACGGCGAAGACGAACTCGACCAGCGGGGCGGCCGCCTCGGCGGGCTGCCGCTCGGAGAGGGCCGAGAGCCGCTCGACGCCGGCGGCCAGGGCGTAGCCCAGCTCCTGGACGGCGTGGGCCCCGGCCTCGTGGAGGAGATCGGCGCGGACGGCGTCGGGGCCGGGGACGGCTTCCTGGGCGATCCGCCAGCTCCCGGCGGCGCGCTGCTCGGCCAGCGCTGCCACGTCTTCCTTGCGGTAGTAGGGCCGCACCGCCAGCCCCTCCTCGGTGCGCCACACCAGCCTCTTCTGGTAGTCGGCGCCCTTGAGGTCCTTGGCGATGGCCGCCTCCCACTCCGCGGTGGGGGTGGGCGGAAACTCCCGGGCCAGCTCGAGCGGCTCGGCGCAGGAGGGGTGGTCAGACATGGGAGCTCTCCTCGACCACCTCCAGCAGGTAGCCGAAGGCGACGGCCTCGGTGGTCTTGGGGTGGACGAAGAACACGGTGGTGCCGCGCGAGCCCTTGCGGGGGGCCTTGTCGATGATCTTGAACCCCTTGGCCTTCAGGGCGTCGAAGGCCTTCCGGGCGTCGGCTACCCGCAGGGCGACGTGGGCCAGTCCCCCGCGGCCGCCGTTCTTCTCCAGCTGCTTGGCCACCGGCGACTCGGCGTTGAGCGGCTCGAGGAGCTGCACCAGGTTGGGCCCGTCGCCCACCTGGAGGAGCACCTCTCGCACCTGGTCGGTGCCGAGAACGTCCTCGCGGTGCAGCTCCCGGAAGCCCATGGCCTTGTAGGCGGCCACCTGGGCCTCCAGCTCGCCCATCCGCACCGAGATGGCGACGTGATCGAAGAAGAGGAACCCGGGGACCTGCTCTGCCTGTGCGCTGGTCATTCGAACTCCACCACGATCTGGCCCGACTGCACGCTGTCACCCTGCCCCACCTTGATGGCGGCCACCTTGCCGGCGGCCGGGGCGGTGATGTTGGTCTCCATCTTCATGGCCTCGAGGACGATGAGCACGTCGCCCAGCTGGAGCGTCTGCCCCACCTGTGCGGCGATGCGGACGGCGATCCCCGACACCGGGCTCCGGCACACCTTGGCCTCGTCCACCGGCGGTCCTGCGGCCGCGGCCGGGGCCGGCGGGGCCGCGGCCCCGGGCACGCGCACCTGCGCGGGCTCCACCGAGATGGGGCGCAGGGGCTGCGGCGCGGCGCTCTCCGGCTCCACCGCCTCCACCTCGACCTCGTACGCCTTGCCGCCGATCTTGACGTTCAGCTTCACGGCCTCTCCCTAGGAATGCAGATGGTGCGACGCCTGGATGGACACGCGGCCCTGCTGCGCCCACGCCGCCGAGCTGAGCAGCCGGATCTGCCGGATGCGGACCCGCACGCCCAGGTAGGCGGCGAGCGCGGCGGACACGGCCAGGATCTCCTCCTCGCTGATGCTCTCCGGGGCCGGGCCGGCCGGCACCGGCGCCTGGGGCTTGGCGGGGGCCTCGGCCCTGGCCGGGGCAGGGGCCCTCGCCGTGGCCTCCGCGGACGCGGGGTCCTTGCCCTGGGGCGGGCCTCCCCTCGCCTCGAGGCGCTCGATCCGCAGGGCCAGCGCCTCGAGCTGCTGCTCGATTCTCGCCAGCGCCGCGCCCAGCTCTTCCTTGCTCGCCTTGCTCATCGGGGCACCGGTCTAGAGCGGGATGAGGCCGTGCTTCTTGCCCGGCCGCAGCTCGCGCTTGGTGTGCAGGTACTCGAGCGCGTGGGCCACGTGGCGGCGGGTGGCCGACGGCTCGATGACGTCGTCGACCAGCCTGCGGCCGGCGGCGACGTAGGGGTTGGAGAAGGTCTCCCGGTACCGCTCGATGAGCTCCTTGCGCCGGGCCTTCTTGTCCTCGGCCTCCTGGATCTCCTTGCGGAAGACGATCTCCGCCGCCCCCTCCGCCCCCATCACCGCCACCTCGGCGGTGGGCCAGGCGAACACCCGATCCGCCCCCAGGTCCTTGCCGCACATGGCCAGGTAGGCGCCGCCGTAGCTCTTGCGCAGGATGACGGTGATCTTGGGAACGGTGGCCGCCGAGTAGGCGAACAGCATCTTGGCCCCGTGGCGGATGATGCCGCCGTGCTCCTGCTGCACCCCGGGAAGGAAGCCGGGGACGTCCACGAAGGTGACCAGCGGGATGTTGAAGGCGTTGCAGAAGCGGATGAAGCGCGAGGCCTTGTTGGAGGCGTTGATGTCCAGCACCCCGGCCTGCACCGCCGGCTGGTTGGCGATGACGCCCACCGAGCGCCCGGTGACGCGGGCGAAGCCGACCACGATGTTCTTGGCGTAGCCGGCCTGTACCTCGAGGAAGTCGCCGTAGTCGACCACCCCGGTGATGACCTGGCGGACGTCGTAGCCCTTCTTGCCGTCGACGGGCACGGCCTCGTCCAGGGCCGGGTTGGGGTCGATGTGACGGTCGCCCTCGAGCTGGGGTGGGTCCTCCAGGTTGTTGGCGGGCAGGAAGCTGAGAAGCTTCTGGCACAGCGCCGCGGCGTGTCGGTCGTCCTCGGCCACGAAGTGGATGACGCCCGAGGCGGCCATGTGGGCGTCGGGGCCACCCAGGTCCTCGGCGGTGACGGCCTCGCCGGTCACGCTCTTGATGACCTGCGGGCCGGTGATGAACATCTGCGCCTGGCGGGTCTGGATGATGAAGTCGGTGAGGGCCGGGCTGTAGGCGGCGCCGCCGGCGCAGGGGCCGCAGATGAGGGAGACCTGCGGCACGGCCCCGGAGAGCATCACGTTGGTGTAGAAGACCTTGCCGTAGCCGGAGAGGGAGTCGATGCCCTCCTGCACCCGCGCGCCGCCCGAGTCGTTGATGAAGACGAAGGGCGAGCCAGTCTTCAGCGACTGCAGCATGATCTCGGCCACCTTGGTGGAGTGGATCTCACCGGCCGAGCCGCCCGCCACGGTGAAGTCCTGGCTGGCCAGGTGGACCAGCCGCCCGCCGACCGAGGCCGCGCCGGTGACCACGCCGTCGGCGGCCAGGTCCTTGTCGGCCATCCCGAACAGCGTCGAGCGGTGCTGGGCGAACATCCCGGTCTCCTCGAAGGAGCCCGGGTCGACCAGGGCGTCGATGCGCTCCCGGGCGGTGAGCTTGCCGCCCTGGCGGTGCTTCTCCAGCTTGTCGGCACCACCGCCCAGGCGGGCGCTGTCGCGGCGCTTGCGGAGTTCGGCGATCTTCTCTTGCATGGTGTGGGTTGCCATGGGCTCTCCGTCCTCGCTCCGGTCCGGCTAGGCCGGGGTGACGGTTACGCGGTGGGTGCGACCGTTCATCTTCACGTCGTAGGTGATGGGTGCGCGCACTGGCCCCTTGCCGGGGTCGGCCGCGGGGGCGGCGGCCGGGGCTGGGGACGGCACCGCGTTCGGGTCCTTGCCCAGGTTGCGCGGCCCCTGGTCGCGCGTGCCGAAGAACTTGGGCGCGACCTGGGGGAACATGGCGAAGGTGAGCACGTCCTCGTCCGAGCCGTTGCAGCCCTGGAGGGCGATGGCCGCGGTGCGGAGCTCCTGCCACTCGGGCTTGAGCAGGTCGGCCGGGCGCCCCTTGATGGGCACCTTGCCGGTCTGCCTGGCCGCCTGCTCGATGACCGCGCGCTCGCGCGGGCCGATGGTCTCGCCGTAGTAGCCGAGCATCAGGTCGGCGAACTCGCCGGTCAGCACCTTGTAGCGCCCCATGAGCACGTTGAAGACGGCCTGGGTGCCCACGATCTGGCTGGAGGGCGTGACCAGGGGCGGGAAGCCCGCGTCCTTGCGCACCCGGGGCACCTCGGCCATCACCTCGTCGATGCGGCCGGCCGCGCCCTGCTGCTTGAGCTGGCTCTCCATGTTGGAGAGCATCCCGCCGGGGATCTGGCTCTCGAAGATCTCCGTCTCCACGCCGGTGATGTTGGAGAGGAACTCCTTGTACCGGGGGCGGACGGCACCGAAGTACTTCTTGAGCTTGAGGAGCCGCTTGCGGTCGACCCGGGTGTCGAAGCCTGTGCCGTCGAGCATCTCCACCAGGCTCTCGGTGGGGTTGTGGCCGGGGCCCAGGCTGAGCGAGCTGATGGCGGTGTCGACGCAGTCGGCGCCGGCCTCGATGGCCTTCATCAGGCTCACCATGGTCACGCCGGTGGTGGCGTGGGCGTGGACGTGGACCCGCACCTCCTCGCCGCACCGCTCCTTGATGCCCTTGACGATGTCGTAGGCCGGCTGCGGCTTGATCAGGGCGGCCATGTCCTTGAGGCAGATGGAGTCGCAGCCCAGCTCCACCAGCTTCTCGGCCAGCTCCACGAAGTCGTTGATGGCGTGGAGGGGGCTGACCGTGTAGCAGATGGTCCCCTGCGCGTGCTTGCCGGTCCTGCGCACCGCGGCGATGGCCCGGCGCAGGTTGCGGATGTCGTTCAGGGCGTCGAAGACCCGAAACACGTCCATCCCGTTCTCGGCCGCCTTCTCCACGAACCGGTCCACCACCGAGTCCTCGTAGTGGCGGTAGCCGAGCAGGTTCTGGCCGCGCAGCAGCATCTGCAGCCGGGTGTTGGGCATGAGCTTGCGGAAGGTCCGGAGCCGCTCCCAGGGGTCCTCGTTGAGGAAGCGGATGCAGGAGTCGAAGGTGGCGCCTCCCCAGCACTCCACCGACCAGAATCCGGCCTGGTCCAGGTCGGCACAGGCCGGCACCATGTCCTCCATGGCCATCCGCGTGGCCATCAGGCTCTGGTGGGCGTCGCGGAGGATCAGCTCGGTGATCTCGATGGTCTTCGCCATGTTTCACCCTTCGTCGGGTTGGGCGCCGCCCTGCAGGGCGGCGTCGGGGTCTTCGGGCTCGAGGTCCGGCACCAGGCGGGCCGGGCCGCCCAGGCCGTCCTCCGGGCCCTCCTGGGCCAGCCGGAGCGACAGCGAGGCCAGGGCGTGGCCCAGATCCTCGTTCTGCACCACCACGCTGGGCGACACGCGCAGGTGCACCGGCGCGAAGTTCCAGATGGCGCGGACTCCGCCCTCCACCATCAGGTCGGCGACCCGCTGGGCCGCGCGCGGCGGGGTGGTGATGACGCCCAGATGCACTCCCATGCGGCGGACGCGCCCGGGCAGCGAGTCGAGGAGGTAGACCTCCTTGCCGTCGATGGGGCGACCGATCTTCTCGGGATCGGTGTCGAAGGCAGCCACGATCTGGACGCCGTACTCGCCGAACCGCCGGTAGCGCAGCAGGGCGCTGCCCAGGTTGCCCGCTCCGGCCAGGACCGCCTCCTTGGGCCGGTCCCAGCCCAGGAACGACTCGATGCCGCGGAGGAGGTCGCTCACCGCAAAGCCGACCCTGGGCCGGCCCGAGAGCCCGAGGGCCTCGAGGTCCTTTCGCACCTGGGTCGGGTCGAGGCCGAGGTCGCGCCCGATGATGCCGGAGGAGACGTACCGGACGCCGCCGGCCACGAGCTGCTGCAGCAGGCGGTAGTAGAGCGGCAGGCGCCGGAGGCTGGCTGTCCCAGCTCCGCGGCCCCTCGACTGTGCGCCTTGAATCATCATTTCTCGAGCCGAAATCGAGAATCTCATCTCGATTGGCGAGCGTGAATTACCACCTGAACGACCTCAATTCGCGCGGCATGTTGCCGTATCGCGGGCCGGCGGCGGGCGGATCCGTTCTCGGCCTCGAGCGGGAGGCAGCAAATACAGGTGCTTGCGATCCGGAGGACGGGCCCCATCGACCAGGCGCGACCTCAAGCCGCGGCCCGTCCCGAGCGCGCCGTGCTCGGATGCCCGTTCCGTGACGGCACCTTTGGCCTCGACTATTCTGAGGGTCCGTCCCCCTCAGCACGCTCGCCCCGCCGACCCGCGGGCCGCGCCCGGAAGGGGCGCGCAACGCGGAGAGCGATGAACGCCGAGCTGCCGCACCAGATCATCGCAGAGCGGCTTGCGGCGTACCTGGGGCCGAACACCGCCCAGGTCGCGGTCCGGACCTTCGCCGGGCGCGCCTGCGGCTGCCTCCCGCATGAGCTCACCCGCAACGACGTCCCGCGCCTCGTCGAGGCGCTGCGCCCGATGCTGCGCACGCTCCTGGGCGGCGACGGGGCGGAGGAGCTCCTGCAACGCGTCTCGGAGGACTTCCGGTGACCGCCTCCCCTCCCCGCCCCTCCGCTCCCCCCGCCTGGACGCCCTCCCGCGCCCTGGGCGCGGCCCTGGTGGCCTCCGTCCTCCTCGCCGCGATCGAGTGGGCCGCCGGCGCCGACGCGACCGCCGTCCGCGTCGCCACCTCCCTGGCCGTCTACCTGGTGGCCGCGGCCGGAGCCTGGGCGGCGGCGTGGGCCTACCGGCGCGGCGATCACCTGCGCCGCGCCTGGGCCCTCTTCGGCCTCGACTACCTGGCCCTGGCCTGCGGGCGCCTCTTCCTCTCCCACGACCTCCTCGGCCTACCCGCCGGCCCGCTCGCCGGCTGGCTCCTGGCCGCGGCGACGGTGCTGAGCAACGCCTTCGGCGTGTGGGGCATGGTGCTGTTCGCCTCGACCTGGCGCCGAACCGGCCTTCCGCTGCCGAGCTCGGGGCGCAGGCTGGCGACGGTGGTCGTCCCCCTGGCCGTGGCCTCTCTGCTGGCGGTGGGGCCGGACCTGCTGGAGATGGGGGCCCGGGCGGCGCGGGGCGACGTGGTCGCGCTCTCCTACGCCCTGGGCGACGCCTGCGACGTGGCGGTCTTCCTCCTGGTGGTGCCGGTGTTCCTCACCGCCCGGGCGCTGGCCGGCGGCACGCTGGCCTGGCCCTTCGGCCTCATCTCCGCCAGCTGCCTCGCCTGGCTGCTGCTCGACGGCGGCACCGCCCTGACCGGGCTGGCCGGCTCCCCCTCGGGCGTGGCCGCGGCCAGCCTGGCGCTGCTGCGCAACCTGGGCTGTCTCCTGCTCGCCGCCGCCGCCGTCGCCCAGCGCCTGGCCATCCGGCTCCGCCCACGCTGACGCCGCCCTGCTAGTGGGCTTCGGCCCAGCTCCGGCCCTGCCCCACCTCCACCTCCAGCGGCACCTTGAGCGCCGCCGCCGCCGCCATCTCCCGCCGGACCAGCTCCTCCACCGCCGGGACCTCGCGCTCGGCCGCCTCCAGCACCAGCTCGTCGTGAACCGAGAGGATCAGCGAAGCGTCGCGCCCCTCCCGCGCCACCGCCGCGTGGACCCGGACCATGGCCATCTTCACCACGTCGGCAGCGGTCCCCTGGATGGGCGTGTTGATGGCGGTCCGCTCGGCCGCCATGCGCAGGGCCGGGTTGCGGGAGGCGATCTCGGGCATGGCCCGGACGCGGCCGTAGAGCGTGCGCGACTCGCCGTTCTTGCGGGCCTCGGCGATGGCCGTCTCGACGTAGCCGCGGACCCCGGCGTAGCGCGCGAAGTAGCGGTCGATGATCCCCTGGGCCTCGGCTCCGGGCAGATCGAGCCGCTGCGCCAGGCCGAAGGCCGACAGTCCGTAGGCGATGCCGAAGTTGAGAACCTTGGCCACCCGGCGCATGTCCGGCGTCACCAGCTCCGGGGCCACCCCGAAGGTCTCGGCGGCGGTCCGGGTGTGCACGTCCTCGCCCCTGCGGAAGGCCTCGAGCAGGGCCGGGTCGTCGGAGTAGTGGGCCAGGATGCGGAGCTCGATCTGCGAGTAGTCGGCCGAGATCAGCCGCCGACCCTCCGGCGCCACGAAGGCGGCGCGGATGCGGCGGGAGAGCTCGGTGCGGACCGGGATGTTCTGCAGGTTGGGGTCGGTGGAGCTGAGCCGGCCGGTGGCCGCGCCGGCCTGGTGGAAGGTGGTGTGGATCCGGCCGTCCTCGGCCACCAGCGCGGGCAGCGCGTCGACGTAGGTCCCCTTGAGCTTGGAGAGCGACCGGTGCTCCAGCACCAGCCGCGGCAGGGCGTGGCTCTCGGCCAGCTTCTCCAGCACGTCCTGGTCGGTGGAGGGGCCGGTCTTGAGCCGCTTCACCACCGGCAGCTTCAGCTCCTCGAACAGCACCTGGCCGAGCTCGCGGGTGGAGGCGACGTTGAAGGGGTGGCCCGCCTCGGCGTGGATGCGCACCAGGAGCTCGTCCATGGAGCGGCCGAACTCCGCGCTCATCCCGGCCATGGCGGCCCGGTCCACGGCGATGCCGACCCGCTCCATCTCCACCAGCACCGGCACCAGCGGTCGCTCCACCTGGTCGTAGAGCGCGAGGACCCTCACCTCCTCCAGCGCCTGGCGCAGGTTCCTCGCCAGGTCGGGCAGCGCCGCCGCCCCCGCGCCCGCCCAGGCCGCCACCTGCTCCACCGCGACCCCCTCCAGCGGTACGCGGTCGGCGCGGCGCGCGGCGTCGCCGCCGGAAGGGTCGCGCGGAAGCTCGGTGGCGATCCGCTCCCGCACCACGTCGGCCAGGGCGTGCTCGCGCCGGGTGGGGAGGAGGAGCCGGCTGGCGAGCTCGGTGTCCATCCCCGGCCCGCGCCAGCGGAGGCCCATGCCGGCCAGGGCGTGCACCGCCGCCTTGAGGTCGTGAGCGACCTTCTCCACCTCGCCCTCGATGAGCGGGCGAAGCGCCTGGCGCAGCTCCGCGACCGGGATCGGCCGCGGCGCGCCCAGGTAGCGATGTCCAAGCGGCAGGTAGAAGGCCCTCCCCCCGCCCGCCAGGGCCAGCCCCACCAGCGGATCGGTGCGGGGCGCCTCCCCAGCCAGGAGCGGACGTACCCCCACCGGCCCGGCGCCGAGGAGGAAGCGGACCGCGGCCTCGACGGCGGCGGCGCCCTGGATCACCTCGACCGCCTCGGCGCGGGCGGTGGGCGGCGGCGCGGGCAGGTCCTTGAGGAGCCGGGAGAACTCCAGCTCGCCGAAGAGCGCGCGGGTCCGGGCGTCGTCGGGCGGCTGGCGCTGGAACGAATCCGGGTCGTAGGGCAGCTCGAGGTCGCAGCGGAGCGCTACCAGCGAGCGGTTCAGGCGGATACGGTCCGCCGACGCGGCGATCTTCTCCCGGAGCTTCTCGCCGCCGCGGGCGACGGCCCCGGGGATCTCCTGGACGCGCCGCAGCATCTCCTCCGCCGTGCCGAAGTGCCTGACCAGGGCGGCGGCGGTGACCTCGCCCACCCCGGGGATCCCGGGCACGTCGTCGATCTTGTCGCCGAGGATGGCCATGTACTCGACCACCTGCTCCGGGCGGACCCCCATCTTCTTCTCCACCTCGGCCGGGCCGGTCCACCCGCCCCGGCCGCTGGCCTCGGCCATGGGGTCGTAGAGGGTGACCCGCTCGCCCACCAGCTGGGCGAAGTCCTTGTCGCCCGTCACCACCACCACGTCCCAGCCCCTGGCGGCGGCCTGGCGGGCCAGCGTGCCGATGATGTCGTCGGCCTCGACCCCGGCCTCCTCCACCACCGGCACGCGCAGGGCCCGGGCCACGTCGCGGACCAGCGGGAACTGCACCCGGAGGTCGTCCGGGGCCTCGGGGCGGCTGGCCTTGTAGCCGGGGTCGAGGTCGTGGCGGAAGGTCCGGCGGGCCGCGTCCATGACCAGCGCCACGTGGGTGGGGGCCCGCTCCCGCAGGGCCTTGAGGAGCATGGTGGTGAAGCCGTAGACGGCGTGGGTAGGCAGCCCCTTGGTGGTGGTGAGCGGCGGGAGCGCGTGGTAGGCGCGGAAGACGAAGCCGGAGCCGTCGATCAGCGTCAGGGTGGGCATCCACCCCGCACGATAGCCGCGGAGGCGCCCCCCGGCACCGGGAAAGTCGGGCCCGTCGACGCGCTTCGCTCAGCGGAGCTGGCAGCGAACGCGCTCGGCGCAGACGAAGAACTCGTCGCCGTCGGCGATGCGGCGCCGGTCGATGCGCGCCTGCCGGTGCCAGGTGCCGTTGGCGGACTGAAGGTCCTCGATGAACCAGCCGTCGCCCTCCCGGAAGATGGCGGCGTGCTCCCGCGACACCTTGGGGCCGTCGAGGACCAGGTGGCAGTGGCGCCCGCGGCCGATGAGGAACCGCGCCTCCCCCACCCGCACCTCGCTCCCGTCGTCGCGGAGGAGGAACAGGTCGCGGCCGCCGGGCGCGACCACGCCCGAGGGGATGGGCGGAGGGGCGTCATGCGACACGGGCTGGGCTGAGGCGCCGGGGGGCGGGCTCGGGGGCTCGCCTCGGGCGGCCGGGGGTGGGGTGGCCACCTCCTCCTCGGCCTGCGGCGCCGGGGACGATCGCCGGGACGCGCCTGCCTGGACCGGCACCAGGTAGCCGTTCAGCCGGGCAAAGACGTGCATGGCCTCGTTGACCAGCGCCTCGCGATCCGAGCCCATCTCCTCGGCCATGCGGCCGTAGAGCTCCCACAGGTGATCCGCCAACCCCACCGCGCGCGTGGACCTCATGGGTCACCTCCACCGGCTGTGCGGGTGAAGGCTAGCACCGGGGCGGCGGCCGGCGGAAGGCCCCGCCACCCTACCGCAGCACGTGCGTGTCGCTATTGAAGTGCGAGGGAGAGACGTCCAGCACCGTGTTGCCTACATAGGGCACGTAGAAGCGGACACCGTCCCCCTGCTTGCTCCAGTTCGAGTCGGCGCTCCGGTCGAAGGTCACCGCCCCGAACGGCCGGGCCCCCGCTCCGTAGTTCGTGCCCGCGCCGTAGCGCGAGGAGGGCACGTAGCCGGCGTGGGTGGTGATGAGGATCTGGGTGTCGCGGACCAGCAGGTCGGGCGCCGTGGCGGCCACCGTGTACACCCCCACCGAGAAGGCGATGGCCGGGCCGATGGGGGGCGGGTACGGCTCCGCCAGGGGATCGCTGGCCGTGGGGTAGACGAACGACGGGAACCGGAAGTCGGCGAAGGAGAAGTTGCTGGTGCAGGTGGTGTCGTCCTGGGCACAGTAGGCGGAGACGAGGTGCCGCCGGCGGACGCGCCGGGCGATGGCGGCCTGCTCGCAGGTCCGCCGGCAGCTCTCGTCGCAGCTGTCCGGCACCGTTAGAGGGTCGAACGGCATGAGCGGGCAGAGGGCGACCAGGGCGGCCTCGCTGGCGGAGTCGGCCGAGAAGGACGGGTAGTTCGGGTCGCCTTGGGTGTTGCCGCTCACGGTCGTGGCCCGGCCCATGTAGCCGGCGTCGGTGGCGACCACCACGAGGTCCTTGCCGTCGCGGGCGGTGTCGTCCGGGGCCCCCCCGCCCCCGGCGCGGATCCGCACGGGCAGGGAGGCGCCGCGGAGCTCCGCCCAGCAGCCCGGCTTGCTGGTCCAGGGGCCGTAGGTGAGGACCTCGCAGGTCGGGGTGATGCCGAGCTTCAGGGGGACGCAGTCGGCCGTGGTCAGGACCAGCGATCCGCCCGGGTGGCTCGCGTCCGGCTTGTCCACCGAGACGATCTTTCCCTCGATGGCCTTGAAGTAGGTGCCGGTGCTGGGGTCGGTCTGGGAGACGTCGGGGCAGGCGTAGTCGGGTGGGTTCCCGAAGAGGATGGGCGTGGTCCGCAGCTCGACGATGTCGCCCACGCGGACCCCGTAGGCCGGGTCGAAGACGTTCACCACCTGGGTGGCCGTGCTGCCGCTGCCCGACTGGAGCGCCACCCGGAGCTGCCCGTTCCCCGCGTCCTCCACCTCGGCGACCCGGTCGTCGACGAAGTCGGGGAGGTAGCCCTGGTAGGTCACGCTCCACAGGTCGTCGGGGGTGAAGCCGGGCGTGACCCGGACGAAGGCGGCCGCCAGGCTCGACGGCTCCAGCGCCGCCGAGGTGTTGGTGGCGAAGTAGTTGGAGTAGATGGGCTCCACCGCGGGCTTGTAGAGCGCGATCTGCGGCGAGTCGCTGCCGCTCGCCCGGAAGGCCGTGACCTGCGTCTCGACGCCGAAGGTGGCCACCTCGTACTGGTTGCCGGGCAGCTCCCAACGGGCCAGGTCGGCGTAGTAGATGCGGCCGTCCGCCGAGGGCATGACCAGGACCCCGGTGGTGATCCGGCTGCCGCCGGCGATGATCGCCATGTACGGGTAGTGCTCGAAGTCCGAGGTGCTGTCGGTGGTCGAGGGCGCCTGCGCGGGTGGGGTCCCGGGCACGAGCGCCAGCGGCTGGGCGGCGACGGCCATGGGCGGCAGGTACTGCTTGGGGCTCGCACCCGGGTTCCAGGGGTCCTCGAGGACGTCCCCGGCGGCGGGGTCGAGCACGGCCACGCCGCAGGCGACGGCCGTCTTCGGTCCACAGGACTGCGGGTCCAGGTAGGCGTAGACGCGGGAGGCGGCGGTGTCGTTGAAGTCGCCCCCGTCGGCCGCCAGGTCGGTGTCGTCCACCGTGGGGGCGTTCTCTTGGATGTAGCCACCCCGGTAGCTGGTCTGGCGCTCCCGCAGGGTGTAGGCGGCCACCAGCCTGGTGGGCGCGTGAGCGTCGATGGCCCGCACGGGCCAGGCCCCGGGCGTCCCCCGCATGTCCAGCTGGGCCACGCCGTAGGTGCTGCCGGAGATGGGGTCGAGGGAGGCGGCGTAGAGGTAGTAGGGGTTCTGCGGGTAGCCGCCCGAGCGCTGGTCGAGGGTCACGGCCATGGCGGCGTTCCCCGACGGGGACGGGTCCACCGCCAGCGACAGCGCCTCGAAGCCCAGGTCCTGCAGGGTCGCCGCGCCGGACACCGGCGCGATGGGCCCGCTGGAGTCGGAGGTCTCGGTGAGCTGGTATTCGACCACCGCCAGCGTGCCCCCGATCAGCGAGGCCACGGCCCAGGCGCGATCGGGGACGATGGCCCCCGTCCCATCGACCTCGGGCATGGCCCTGAGGTCGATCACCTCGGCCCCGAGGTCCACCGACAGCGGGCTGTCGTTCGCGTCGACCGCCAGGCCCGGGTCGGGGTTGGCGGCGGCGCTGGTGTCCGCCCAGGTCCGGATGAGCTGGAGCGAGGTGGCCCCGGCGGAGACCGCGACCAGGAGGTCCGGCTGATCGGTGGCCGGAGGGCTGCTCGTCAGCCCGAACCGGGCCGACGCCACCAGGGCCGGCCGCGGGTCCGGGGTGGGGATGGAGAGGGGGCGGATGTCGATGGGCGCGGCCACGGTGCTGTCGTCCACCGGGTCGAAGACGACCAGCTCGTCCTGGCCGGTGTTGGCCACGGCCACGTAGGGGTGGAGGAGCCCGGGGTTCTTGTGCGAGATGCCCCAGAAGACGGCCAGCGAGCTGGGCTCGGCCAGGCGGAAGGCCGGGCCGGCCGAGCCCTTGTTGCAGGCCGCCAGCGCCAGGGCGGCCAGGGCCAGGGCGCGGCGGGTCACGGGGTGTTCCCCTTCCAGCGGAGCGGGACGACGTTGCCGTTGCCGTCCGTCCCCGTGGCGACCTGCGCCGCCGATGGGTCGGCGACCGGCACGTCCACCGCGGTCACGAAGTGGTCCTCGAACGAGCTGACGAAGAGCCGCACCACCCCGTTCCCCAGGTCCTTGCTCACGATGGCCGTGGGCTTGTGGCCGAGGGGCGGCAAGCCCACGGCATTCGAGCCGATCACCTTCACCATCGTCCCCGACTCGTCGTCGTAGAGCCAGAGGAGCCCGTCGTCGAGCACGGTCACCGCCACCAGATCGCGCTGGCCGGCGCGGGGGATGACGTGCACGTCGCCGGCGGTCACCCCGACGTCCAGCATCTGGACGACCTGCGGATCGGGCCGACCCAGCCCGCCCTCGGGCAGCTCCACCACCCACAGCATCCCCCCGATGTCCGACGAGGGCCGCGTGCCGGAGAGGTGCGCCAGGTCGGCGTCGTAGATCCGCACCGAGATGTAGGCGCGGCGGCAGTCTCCCGTGTACCCGCCTGCGGTGCAGGGGCTCACGTCGCTGGAGAGCTGGATCTCGTTGGGCTCGGCCCCGCGGAGCACCGCGCCCAGGTCCCAGCCGACGTCCACGTGGCATCCGCCCTGGCTCTCGTCCTGGACGCCACCGTCGAAGGTCTTGCACCCCTGGCCGACGTCGATCCAGCGCAGCGCGCCGCGGAGCAGGTACTCCTTGCCGGTGAAGTACAGCCGGTCGTGGGCGGCGTCGTAGGCGAAGCTGCGCGGGGTGCCGATGCCGACGTTCACCTCCACCACGTCCGCGCCGGTGATCGGGTTCGCCCGGAGGTCCACCTGCGACACGTAGCCAACGTCGCCGGCGCCGGCCTGGAAGCCCACCCAGGCGCGCGGCACGAGGTCCGCGCCGCAGGTGTAGGCGAGCCCGTAGGGCTCCGCCGCCGAGAAGGGGTCGAGGCCGATCCGGTTGGAGGCGACCTTCTGGCCCGGGGTGGTGGGGAGCGGGAGCGGGATCTGGTACAGGGCGCTTTCGGTGCGGCCGGCCACCAGCGCGAGGGGGGGCTGGAACTGGCCGAAGGCGCCGCTGCAGGCGCCCGCAGTCGCAGGGTCCAGGACCATGATCTTCCCCGCCACGTTCGGCACGTCGGCGCCGCCCAGCACCACCCCGGTGCCGGGGGTATCCGACCCCCGATCGAAGCCGGTCACCCAACCGTCGCTGAAGGCGAGGTCCTGGTCGATGTTCACCACCAGGAGTTGGTCCTGGTCGGCGTAGGCCGCCATCCAGGCCGGATAGTGGAGCCAGTCCAGCTTGGGCGCCGGCTGCAACCCCGCCTTGGCGCAGGCGAGGAGGAGCGAGAGGGCCAGTGGCGAGGCGCGGGTCAGGAGCGAGCGCACGGAGAGGGGCGAACCGTAGCCATGGGTGCCGCGCGCGGTCAAGGTCATGGGCGAGGCGTCAGGCCGCGGCGCCGCCGGGGAGCTCCGCCTGGATGCGCCGGAAGTCAGCCAGGTCCTGGAAGAGGGCGCCCACGCGGCGGAGGAGGCCCAGCCGGTTGGAGCGGAGCGCGGGGTCCTCGGCCATGACCAGCACCTCGTCGAAGAACCGGGCCACGGCCGGCTCCAGGGTGGCCACGGTCCGGAGCACCGCCGGATAGTCGCGGGCCGCGCGCAGGGCCCGAGCCTCCTCCTCCACCCGCTGCACCTCGGCGAGGAGGTGGCGCTCCGCCCCGTCGGCGAGCAGGGCCGGATCCACCGCCGCGCCCGCCGCCCCGCCGGCCTTCTCCTGGATGTTGGCCACCCGCTTGAACGCCACCGCCAGCGGCGCGAAGTCGGGCCGGACCTTCACCTCGGCCAGCGCCTCCAGGCGGCGTCGGGCGTCGACCACGTCGTCGAACCCGGCGGCCAGCACCGCCTCGACCAAGTCGGCGGGGTGATCCTCGGCCCAGAGCGCCCGGACCCGGCCGCGGAGGAAGTCCAGCACCTGTCCGGCCACCGCCTTGCGGTCGGCCGAGAGCCTCACCCCGGAGAGCGCGTCCAGCGTCCGCTCGACCGCCGCCGAGAGCGACAGCTGGTAGCCGCGGTCCTGGAGGATGCGGAGGATGGCGATGGCGGCGCGGCGCAGGCCATACGGGTCGGCGGCGCCGGTGGCCTTCTCCCCCACCCCGATGATCCCGACCAGCTGGTGGAGCCGGTCGGCGAGGCCCACCAGGGCGCCCAGGTCGCCGCGAGGCATGGCGTCGGAGGCGCCGATGGGCTTGTAGTGGTCCTCGATGGCGTCGGCCAGCTCGCTGCGCAGGCCCTCGATCCGGGCGTAGTGGGCGCCCATGATGCCTTGCAGCTCGGGGAACTCGCCCACCATGCCGGTGTTGAGGTCCACCTTGGCGAGCCGTGCCACCTCGGCCAGATCGGGGACGAGCGCCTCCTTGCCCAGCGCCCGGGCCAGCGCCTCGGCCACCGCGCCGATGCGGCCGGCGCGGTCGAGCTCGCTCCCCAGCTTGGCCAGGTAGGTGCGCCGGGCCAGGTCCGGGATACGGTCGGCGAGCTTCCGCTTGCGGTCCTCCTCGAAGAAGAACCGGGCGTCGGCCAGGCGGGCGCGGAGCACGCGTTCGTAGCCGTGGCGCGCCACCCTGGGATCCCTGACCGCCGTGGCCGAGACCGCCACGAAGCGGTTCTTGAGCCTTCCCTCGCCGTCCACCACCGCGAAGTAGCGCTGGTGGTTGCGGAGCTCGGAGACCACCACCTCCGGCGGCAGCTCCAGGTTCGACACCTCGAACTCCCCGGCGATGGCGGTGGGCTCCTCGACCAGGTACAGCACCTCGTCGACGAGCGCGGGGTCGGGGCGGATGGCGCCGCCGGCGGCCTTGGCCGCCTTGGCGAGCTGGGCCTCCAGGGCGCCACGGCGCTCGACCGGATCGGCCAGCACATGGGCGCGGCGCAGCTTGGCCAGGTAGTCCTCGGGTGTGCCGGTCAAGGCGATGGGCGCCGGGGAGAGGAAGCGGTGGCCCCGGGTCGTCGCGCCGGAGCGGACCTCGCCGTAGGCGACCTTCAGGGGCTTGCCGCCGTAGAGCGCCACGATCCAGCGGACCGGCCGGGCGAAGGTGACCTCGTCGAAGCGGGAGCGCATGGCCTTCCGGAATCGGAGGCCGGCCACCAGCCGCTCCAGCAGCGCCGGCAGCACCTCGCGGGCGGCCCTCCCCACCTCCACCCGGGTCACCGCCAGCCTCTCGCCCTTGGGCGTCGCGGCCCGCTCCAGCGCCGCCACCTCCACCCCCTGGCTGCGCGCGAACCCGAGCGCGGCCGGGGTGGGCCTCCCCTCGGCGTCGAAGGCCTGGGCCACCGGTGGCCCGAGCGCCTGGCTGGTGGCGTCGGGCTGGCGCTGCGCCACCCCGCGGGCCCACACCGCCAGCCGCCTCGGCGTTCCCACCGCCTTCACCTCGCCGTGCGCCAGCCGCGCCTCGCCCAGGGCCCTCCCCAGGTCCTCCGCCAGCTGCCGGAGCGCCGCCGGTACGAAGCCGGCGGGGATCTCCTCGGCGCCGATCTCCAGAAGCAGGTCGGGTGCGGCCTTGGCCTTCGTCGCCGGTCGGGCCGCGGCCGGCCGCTGGGACCTGCGGGCCGGGCTCATCGCGCCTCCTTGGCGGCGCGCGCCGCCTGGACCGCTGCCTGCCGCTCCGCCTCGGGCAGGAGCGGGAAGCCGAGCGCCTCTCGCGAGTCGAGGTAGCCCTCGGCACAGGCGTGGGCCAGCGCCCGGACCCGCCCGATGTACGCCGCCCGCTCGGTGACGCTGATGGCACCGCGCGCGTCCAGGTTGTTGAAGGTGTGGGAGCACTTCAGGCAGTAGTCGTAGGCCGGCAAGGGCAGCTTCTCGGCGATGAGCCGCTTGCACTCGGCCTCGTAGGTATCGAACAGCCCGAAGAGCATCCGCGGATCGGACTTCTGGAAGGAGTAGGTGCTCATCTCCACCTCGTTGCGGTGGAAGACCTCGCGGTAGCGGATGCCCTTCACCCACTCCACGTCGAACACGTTCTCCACGTCCTGCAGGTACATGGCGATGCGCTCGAGGCCGTAGGTCAGCTCGGCCGCCACCGGCCGCACCTCGAAGCCGCCCGCCTGCTGGAAGTAGGTGTACTGGGTGATCTCCATCCCGTCGCACCACACCTCCCAGCCCAGCCCCCAGGCGCCCAGGGTCGGGCTCTCCCAGTCGTCCTCCACGAAGCGGATGTCGTGGGCGCGCGGATCGATCCCCATGGCCCGGAGCGAGCCGAGGTAGATCTCCTGCACGTCGGGCGGGTTGGGCTTGAGGATGACCTGGAACTGATGGTGCTGGTAGAGCCGGTTGGGGTTCTCGCCGTAGCGGCCGTCGGCGGGGCGGCGCGAGGGCTCGACGTAGGCCACCTTCCAGGGCTCGGGCCCGAGCACGCGGAGGAAGGTGGCGGGGTTCATGGTGCCGGCCCCGACCTCCTGGTCGTAGCCCTGGGCGAGGATGCAGCCCCGCTCGGCCCAGTAGGTCTGCAGCTTGAGGATGAGGTCCTGGAACGTCACGCGCTTCCTCGCTTTCGCCCCGGCCG
>DATKMW010000059.1:0-25145 GCA_035541675.1 Anaeromyxobacter sp.
ATCGCCATCCCGGTACACCTTGTCCACCTCCTCCTGGCAGGCGCAGTAGGCGGCGAAGTCGGGAAGGACGAGGTAGGGGTCGCCGCCGTTCAGGAGCGACTCGATGATCGGCCGGAACAGCCCCGGCTCGCCCGGCGAGAACACACCCGAGGAGATGGCGTCCAAGACCGTCTTGAGACGGCGGTCGCTGCGGTACCACTCCCACGGGTCGTAACCACGCTTGCGAAGCCCGGCCACCCCCTCCACGGTGAGCCCGAAGAGGAAGAAGTTCTCCGCCCCCACCTCGGCGCGGATCTCCACGTTCGCCCCGTCGAGGGTGCCCACCGTCAGGGCGCCGTTCAGGGCGAACTTCATGTTGCCCGTGCCGGAGGCCTCCTTGCCGGCGGTGGAGATCTGCTCCGAGACCTCGGCCGCCGGGAAGATCCGCTCCGCCAGGGACACCCGGTAGTTCTTGAGGAAGGCGACGGTGATGCGGCCCCGCACGTCGACGTCGTGGTTCACCACCTCGGCCACCGAGTTTATGAGCTTGATGATCCACTTGGCCAGGGCATAGCCCGGGGCGGCCTTGCCACCGAACAGGTAGCTGCGCGGGAACGGGTCGTAGTTCCGCTCCTCCTTGATGCGCAGGTACTCGGAGGCCACCCGCAGGATGTTGAGCAGCTGCCGCTTGTACTCGTGGATGCGCTTCACCTGGACGTCGAAGAGGGAGTCCAGGTCGAGGGAGATCCCGTTCTGGGCCCGGACGATCTCCGCCAGCTCCGCCTTGTTCTCGTGCTTCACCTTGCGGAAGCGCTCCCGGAAGGCCGCGTCCTCGGCGAAGGGCTCGAGCCGGTGGAGCTGGGCGGCCTCGGTGATCCAGCCCGGCCCGATGACCTCGTCGATGAGCCTCGCCAGCGAGGGGTTCGCCTGGAGGACCCAGCGGCGCAGGGTGACGCCGTTGGTCTTGTTGTCGAAGCGCTCGGGCCAGAGCTGGTGGAAGTCCCGGAACAGCTCGCGCCGCAGGAGCTCGGTGTGCAGCTCGGCCACCCCGTTCACCGAGTGCGAGCCGACCACCGCCAGGTTGGCCATGCGTACCTGCTTGGGCGTCCCCTCCTCGATGATGCTCACCCGGGCGATGGTCCCCTCATCGGCCTTCTTCTGGGCGCGGATCCCCTCCAGGAAGCGCCGGTTCACCTCGTAGATGATCTCCAGGTGCCTTGGCAGGACCCGGCCGAAGAGGTCCACCGACCAGCGCTCCAGCGCCTCGGGCATGAGGGTGTGGTTGGTGTAGCCGAAGGTGGCCCGCCCGAGCTCCCAGGCGTCCTCCCACTCCAGACCCTGCTCGTCCACGAGGACCCGCAAGAGCTCGGCCACCGCCACCGCCGGGTGGGTGTCGTTCATCTGGATGGCCACCTGGTCCGGGAACTCGCGGAAGCCCTCGTGGATCTTGAGGTAGCGGTTGACGATGTCGTGGATGGCACAGGCCACGAAGAAGTACTGCTGCTGCAACCGCAGCTCCTTGCCCATCACCGTGAGGTCGTTGGGGTAGAGCACCTTGGAGATGCTCTCGGAGAGGTCCTTGTCCTCGACCGCGGAGAGGTAGTCGCCGGCGTTGAAGTCGGCCAGGTCCAGCTCCTGCGAGGCGCGGGCGCGCCACAGCCGCAGGGTGTTGACGGTGGCGTTGCGGAAGCCGGCCACCGGCACGTCGTAGGGCATGCCCAGCACGTGCCGGACGTCGACCCAGCGCACCTTGATCTTGCCGCGCTCGTCGCTCCCGTGCTCGGTCCGACCGTAGAAGGAGACCGGGACGATGGCCTCGGGCCGCGGGATCTCCCAGGGGCTGCCGAAGCGCAGCCACTCCTCGGGCCGCTCCACCTGGTAGCCGTTGCGGATCTCCTGGTCGAAGATCCCGAACTCGTAGCGGATGCCGTGCCCGTAGGCGGGGATGGAGAGGGTGGCCAGAGAGTCCAGGAAGCAGGCCGCCAGCCGGCCCAGGCCCCCGTTGCCCAGCCCGGCATCGGGCTCCTGGGCCAGGAGATCGTCGAGGTCGAGCCCCAGGTCGGCCAGGGCCAGCCGCATGTTGTCGTAGAGGTCGAGGTTGAGGAGGTTGTTCTCGAGCGCCTTCCCCATGAGGAACTCGAGCGAGAGGTAGTAGACCCGCTTGGCATCCTGCTTGTAGTAGCGCTGCTGGGTGAGGATCCACTGGCGCATCATCCGGTCGCGCACCGCGTTGGCCACGGCGAAGTAGCGGTCGAGGGCGGTGGCCGAGTGCTCGTCCTTCCCCTGCGCGTACTGCAGGTGGTCGGCGAAGGCGCGCTTCAGGCTGTCGGGGTCCGAGGCGGTGCGGGCGTTGGGTAGCTCGCGGGCGCGCTCCAGCGCCCGGGCCTCGGCGCCGCGCGGGGAGGTGGTCTGCTTCCTGGGGGGAGCCATCTCGCCTCTCTTCCTTCCTGTCCGGCAGCGGGCCGGCCCCCGGGGCGCCTTCGCGCCCCGTGAGGGATCATCATAGCCTCGGGGACGATCCGCGGCCCAGCGCCAAACCTCCGCTGCGGCGCATCGCCTCCCGGGAAGGTGCTCCGCTCCCCGCCTCCACGTTGGCGCGGTTCCGCCGCAAACGCGCGGGCGGGCTATAAGGGCGCGTGCCCACCCGCCCTGGCCCGGCCGCCGATCGGGACCGCCTCGCCGCCGCGCTGGGCGTGACGCGGGTGGCGCGCCTCACCGGCCTGGACCGCACCGGGGTGGAGGTGGCGAGCGCGGTCCGGCCCGGCGGTCACGTGCTCCAGGTCACCAACGGCAAGGGGCTCCACCGCGAGGAGGCGGAGCGCGGCGCCCTGCTGGAGGCGGCCGAGCTCTGGGGCGCCGAGCAGCTCCCGCCTCCGCCCTGGCCCGAGGCCAGCGCCCGGGAGCTCCGCGAGCACCTCGGCCCGGGGACGCTGGTGCTCTCGCCCTCCGAGCTGGGCGGGGACGGCGGCCCCGAGGGCGCGGACGGCCTGCGCTGTGCCTGGCGCCCGGCGCGCCCGCTCGCCGGGCGCGGGGCGGCCCTGGTCCCCCTCGATGCCGTCCACTGCCCGCCGCCCTCCGCCGGCCCGGCGCGCGCGGGCTGGGCGCGCTGGACCTCCAGCGGAATGGGCGCCCACCCCGTCCGCTCGGCGGCGCTGCTCCATGCGCTGCTCGAGGCGGCGGAGCGCGACCAGCTGGCGCGCGCCCTGCCGGACGGCTTCACCGGGCGCGACCTGGGCCCGCGCCTGCTCGATCCGGGCACCCTGGCCCGGGCCGCCCCCGGCGCCGCCGCCCTCCGGCGCGCCCTCCTGCGGCGCGGCTTCCGGGTCCACCTGCTCGACCTCGCCCCCTCCTGCGGGCGCCGGCGAAGGCCGGCGGGGGTGCCCGCGCCCGTCGACCTCGGCCTGCCCGTGGCCGCCGCGGTGATCCTCGACGAGGATGGTGGGCCGGTGCCGGTCGCCGCCGGCTATGCCTGCCGGCTGGGGCGCGACGCGGCGCTGCAGGCGGCGCTCCTCGAGGCGGCACAGTCGCGGGCCACGGAGATCCACGGCGCGCGCGAGGAGGTGGCCTTCGCCGACCGGGCCGCCGCGGCCCCGCTGGCCGACCTCCTCGACGCCTGCCCGGCGCGGCGAGACGCCCTCGCCCTCCCCGACCTCGGTGCGGCCGACCCGGCCCGGGGTGCGGCCCGGGTGATCGAGAGGCTCCGCCGCGCCGGCTTCGTCCGCGGCGCCGTGGCCGACCTCGCGGCGCCGCCGGGGCTCGCGGTGGTGAAGGTGCTGGTCCCGGGCCTCCTGCTCTCGGAGCTCCTGTGCTGAGGGCGCGGCCCGGCGACGTGGTCGCCTTCCTCGGGCCCTCGCTCGAGGCGGACGCGGCGCGGCGGTGCGGCCCGCTCCGCCTGCTCCCGCCCGCCCGGGCCGGCGACGTGCTGGCGGTCCTGCCCTCCCGGCCCCTGGCCATCGCCCTGGTGGACGGGCTCTTCGACACCACCGCCTCGGTCTGGCACCGCGAGCTGCTCGCCGCCCTGGAGGCGGGGGTGGCGGTGTTCGGGGCGGCCAGCCTGGGGGCGCTCCGCGCCGCCGAGCTCCTCCCCCACGGGGTGGTGGGCGTCGGCCAGGTCTTCCGCTGGTACCGGGACGGCAGGCTGGTCGACGACGGCGAGGTGGCCCTGCTCCACGCCGGCGCCGAGCACGGCTACCGGCCGCTCACGGTCCCCCTGGTGCAGGTCCGGGCGGCGGCCGCCCACGTGCGCGCGGCCGGGGCCCTGGGTGCGGGAGAGGCCGCCTCGCTGGTGCGGGCCGCCGCGCGGCTCCACCACTCCCAGCGGAGCTGGCCGGCCGTGCTCGCCGCCGCCGCCCTCCCCGCCCGCCGCCGCGCCGCGCTCGCCCGGCTCCTCCCCCGCGCACCGGACGTGAAGGCGGCCGACGCCGAGGCCTGCCTGCGGGCGGCCCTGGACTTCGCCCGGGCCCGCCGCGCCGGCGCCCCGCCCCCTCCCCCGCCGCGCATCCCGCCGCCCTCCTCGCACCTCCGGCGCCTGCGCCTGGAGCGCGCGCCGGCCCGGCTCCCCGGGGGCGAGGAGGTGCCGGGGGCGGCGGTCCTGGCGCGCCTCTCCCGCCGGCCCGACGCCGGGCCCCTGGCCGCGGATGGCCTGCGGCGCCTGCTCCTGGCGCGCTGGGCGCGTGGCCTCTCCCTCTCGCCGGACGCGGCCGGCACCGCAGCCGCCGAGCGGGCCTGGCTCTCGCGGCTCGGGACCTCCCCGGGCCGGCGCCGGGCCGCGCTCGCCGCGCTGGGGCTCGATGAGGCCGCGGCGCGGGCCGCGGCCGAGGACCTCCTGCTGGAGGCCCGGCTGCTCTCCCTGGCCGACCGCGTGGTCCCCGACGGTCCCTCCTGGGAGGAGGGGCTGGCGCTGGGCGCGCGCCTGTCGGGCGCATGGCTGGAGGAGGCGGCCGGCGCGGCGGCGCCGCCGCGGGCCGCCAGGCGGGCCCCGCGCCCTCGCCGGAGGCGACCATGAGCAGGCGACCGAAGCCCTCCCCGCCCCAGCCGGCGGAGCGCCCCTTCCACGACGCCTTCGCCGCGCTCCGGGACCTCCTCCCGCCCGGCCACGTCCCCAGGGCGCCCCCGCCGGCGTCGCCCCGCACCCCGACCCGGGCGGTGGTCCGCCTCGAGCGCAAGGGCCGAGGCGGGAAGGAGGCGACGGTGGTGGAGAAGCTGGAGCTGTCGCCCGCCGAGCTCTCGAGCTGGGCAGACGACCTGAAGCGAGCGCTGGGCTGCGGCGGCGGCGTGGAGGGCAGCGCGGTGGTGGTGCAGGGCGATCAGCGGGAGCGCGTGGCGCGCTGGCTCTCCGAGCGCGGCGTGCCCAAGGTGGTTCGAGGCTGACTCGCGCACGGGCGTGACGCGGATGCAGGATCCCGCGGCGCACGCCCGGCAAGAAGCGGGTTCATCGGCGACGCCGTCCACCCGGTCCGCAAGAACCTGAAGGGACCCCCCTCACCGACCTGGATCACCGGTCCGGCGCGCACGACGCCGGCGGCGTCGACGTGATCGACGCACTGCGCTCCCGGGGGCCCACCGAGGGGCCGGGCTCCCCGCCGCGACCTAGCTCGGCCGCAGCATCCACCCGCCGGAGGCGCCCTCCGCCGCGGCGGCCGGGACCACCCGGCGCGGCGAAGCCGAGGCGGCCGGCGCGGGCGGGGCGAGGCCGCTCCAGTCCTGGCGCCGTGCCCACAGCTCGAGGCTCGTCCACGCCACCTCGCGGTGGCGGGCGCGCAGCCGGGCCACGTCGACGCGCGGACCTGCCGAGTCGAGCCAGGCGCAGAGCCTGCCCAGCTGCTCGCTCCGGGCCCAGACCGCATGCAGCGGGATGGGCAGGTAGTCGAGCCGGCGCCGCACCGCCGCCCCCAGGGCCGCGGCAACGCCGGTCATGGGCAGCTCCTCCCCGGCGATCTCCAGCCGCCGGTGCACGAACTCGGCGGGCCGTTCCAGCACGGTGCGCACGAAGGCGGCCAGGTCCTCCACCGCCACCATCTGCAGCACGCGCCCGGGCGGCAGCGGGTAGCCGAGGGCTCCGCGGACCACCGCGCCGGGGAGGATGGCCAGCCAGTTCTCCATGAAGAAGACCGGGGCCACGATGGTGGACGGCACCCCGGCGCGCCCCAGGTACCGCTCCACCTCGCCCTTGGAGTCGATGTGCGGAACGCCGGTCTCGCGATCGGCGCCGGCCATCGAGCTGTAGACCAGGTGCGGGACCCGCGCCCGCCGGGCGGCGTCGATCAGGGCCCGCCCGCAGCGGATCTCCGCGTCGACCCCGCCCTCGGTGAAGGTGGCCATGGCGAACGCGCCGTCGCAGCCGCGCATGGCCCGCTCGAGCGGCACCGGCTCCTCGATGCCGCCCGGACAGATCTCCGCCCCGAGCCGCTCCAGCTGGCGCGCCACCGGGCCACCCGGGCTGCGGGTGTATGCCCGCACGCGCTGCCCGCGGGCGAGGAGCTGGCGGGCCAGCGCGCCACCCTGACGCCCGGTGGCGCCCGCGACGAAGTAGGTCCGCTGTCTCATCCTTCCCCGCGCTGGACGGCGCCTCCGGAGTGGGATCTACCCCCACTTCTACCTATCAGTCCCGACCGGGGCGCACCCCTCCCCAGAGGGGGATGCGGCTGTCGCACATGCCTCCGTCACCGGACCCTGGGACGGGCGACGCTAGAGCACCACCAGGCCGAGCCGCGCAGCGCGGACGATGGCCTCGGCGCGGGAGTCCACCCCCAGCTTGCCCAGGATGGCGTTGACGTGGAACTTGGCGGTGTGCTCGGAGATCCCGAGGCTCGCAGCGATGGCCTTGTTGGCGAGCCCCTGGGAGAGGAGCGCCAGCACCTCGCGCTCCCGCGGAGTGAGGGGCTCCGCCTCGCCGCGGGGCGCGGGGGCGCGGACCAGCCCGCCGGCCAGGGCCGGGTCGAGGACCAGCAGCCCCTGGGCCACCGCGGCCACCGCGGCGGCCAGCGCCGGCGCGCCCGCCCCGCGGGGAAGCACGCCGCGTGCGCCTGCCCCGAGCGCCTCTCCCGCCTGGCCGGGGTCGGCCGCCAGGGCCACCACCGGCGCGCCCAGCTCCCGGAGGCGCTCCGCCGCCGGCGAGATGGCGCCCGGCCCCACCTCCCACACCACCGCACGCGGCTCGCGCCGGGAGGCCTCCGCCGCGGCCTCCCCGGGGCCGACGGCTCCCGCGAGCGACAGGCCCTCGCTGGCCGCCACCAGCGCCGCCAGGCCCGCGCGCGCCAGCGGATCGGGCGAGACCACCAGCACGGGCAAGGGCTCCATCCCGCTCCTCTAACCGGGAGCCGCGCGAGGTGCGAGCCACCCACCCGCCGCAGGCTGTGGACAGCGGCCCCCCGCCCGTTGTTCCCTGGCACCGGGGCTCCCAGCGCTCCCCGGAGGAACCACCGACATGCCCACGACGCTCGAGGACCTCGCCCTCGCCTTCGCCGGCGAGAGCCAGGCCAACCGGAGGTACCTGGCCTTCTCGCGCCAGGCCGACAAGGACGGCTACCCGCAGGTCGCCCGGCTGTTCCGGGCCGCGGCCGAGGCCGAGACCGTCCACGCGCTCGGCCACCTCGCCAACCAGGGCGGGATCGGCGAGACCCTCAGGAACCTCGAGGCCGCGCTGGCCGGCGAGACCTACGAGTACGAGGAGATGTACCCGCCCATGGTGGCCCGCGCCGAGGCCGAGGGCCATCGTGCCAGGGTCATGCTGGGCTGGGCCAACAAGGCGGAGCAGGTGCACGCAAGGCTGTTCCAGCAGGCTCTCGACGCCTTGCGCGCCGGCAAGGACCTGGCGCAGATGTCGATCTACCTCTGCCCGGTCTGCGGGGACATTGAGCTCGGGACCCTCCCCGAGCGCTGCCCCATCTGCAACGCGCCGGCGAGCCGCTATCAGCAGATCGCCTGAGGCCGCCGGCGCCGACCGCAGCAGCGGACCGCGGCTTCTGCTACGATTCCGCTGTGCGTCGAGTGCTGCTGGTGGACGACTCCAAGGCGACCCGGGACGCCCTCCAGGCGGCCCTGGAGCCCTACGGCTTCGAGGTGCAGCACGCCGACAACGGCGCCTCGGCTCTCGGCCTGCTGCGCAACTCGGCCTACGACCTGGCCTTCGTCGACATCAACATGCCGGTCCTGGACGGACCCAGCCTGGTCCGCCTCATGCGGGCCCAGGGGATTCCCACCAAGATCATCCTGGTGACGGTGGGTGCGGCCACGCCCGTGGTGGCCTCCACCATCCGGCTGGGGGCCAGCGACTACGTGGCCAAGCCCTTCACGCCCGAGGCCATCCGCACGGCCGCCGCCCGGGCGCTGGACCTGGACCTGGAGCGGATGGAGGTCCGGCCCTCGCGCGTCCTCCTCCAGCACCCCGACGACGCGCTCTCGGCCCGGCTGCGCGCACTGCTCCCGCCCCACGTCGAGCTCACCGCCGCGCCGGCCCTCACCCGGATCCTGGAGACCGCCGAGAAGATCCCCCACGACGTGGTGCTCCTGGACGCGCGCGTCCTCGAGGGCGAGGTGGGGATGGCGGCGGACCTGGTGCGCCAGCTCCTGCCCGACGCGGCCGTGTTTTCCATCGCCCCCCGGCCGCCGCCGGAGGCGCGCTGGTCGCCGGCCGGGTCGCTGGACGGGATCCTGCCGCTGGAGCTCGACGCGGACCTGGTCCGCGGCTTCCTCTACGCCAACTTCCTGCGCCCGCTGGTGTTCGCGGAGGGCAGCGTCTTCCACGCCGCCGGGTTCGAGGGGAGCGAGCAGAACCTCCCCGCCTACTTCGCGGCCTTGGGGCGGGCGCTCTTCCTGCGCTGCGCGCGGCTGGCCCCGTCCTCCGAGCCCAGCATCGACCTGACCCGGGTCCCGCCCTTCCCCGGCCGGATCGCCGAGCTGGTGGTCCGGCTGCGGTCCCGCCTCGACGAGCGCGGCAGCGCCCCGGCGTTCCGGGTGGCACCGGCGCTGATCGCCAACCTCGGCTCCCGGCCCGAGCTCAAGCAGGTGATGGTCTTCGCCTGAGTGCGGGCGCCCCTGCCCGCCCGGCCCACTGCCGGGCGCACGCCGGCGGCAGCAGGCTTCGCGCGGGCCGGAGCGCCCCGGGTAGGAGCGCGGCCAGCCAGGCCTGCAAGCCTTCGCTCCCGGCTTCGCCGTCCGGGCTCCTGCCCGGCCCGGGGCGCGCCCTTCCGACCTTGGCCCGATCCCCAGCTGCGTCCCGCACCCTCCTCGGCAAAGGTGCCGCCCATGCTCGCTGCCGCTCCGGGTGCTATGTTCCCGCCTCCCTTGCACCGGCGGGCCGCCCCGCGAACTCGGCCCCGGAGGTGGCGTGGTGGCCGACAGGCAGCGCGTGCTGGTCTCGCTCCTCGACGAGGCCCAGGAGTACCAGCGCCTGCAGGGGGAGGACGCGCGCTCGACCGGTTCCCGGCTGGGGATCGAGGTCGAGGTGGACTACTGCCGGACCGACCTCTCGGTGCAGGTCCACCACATCTCCGCGGCGCTGCGCCGCCCGTCCGGGAGCCGGCCGGGCGCGGTGGTCCTGCAGCCGGTGGCGGTGGCCGGGCTGGATGAGACCGCGCGGGCGGCGCTGGAGGGTGGCGTGAATTGGGTCTCCCTGGACCCGGCGGTCTACCTCGACCGGCTTCGGCGCGAGTTCCCGGAGCGCGCCGCCGCGGTGGTGACGGTGGACAACCAGGAGATGGGCAGGCTCCAGGGCCGCATGTTCCAGGCGCTCCTGCCCCGCGGCGGGAAGGTCGTCTACCTCGAGGGTCCCAGCTTCTCGCCGTCCACCATCCGGCGGCGCGAGGGCGTGCAGGAGAGGCTGCGGGGCTCGGGCGTGAAGATCGTCAAGACCCTGACCGGCGACTGGAGCGAGGCCGGCGGGCTGCGGGCCCTCTCCTTCTGGCTGCGGCTCAGCGAGCTCAAGGTCCGGCCCGACCTCATCGGCGCGCAGAACGACCTCATGGCCGTGGGCGCCCGCAAGGCCATCCAGGCCATCCAGCCCGCCTGGCTCGACGTCCTCTTCACCGGATGTGACGGGCTGCCCGAGGGCGGCCAGCGGCTGGTGAGGGAGAGGGTGCTCGCCGCCACGGTGGTGCAGCCGCCCGCCGCCGGCCCGGCGGTGGAGCAGGCGGCGCGGGCCCTCCGTGGGGAGCCGGTCGCGCCCCTCACCTTCCTTCCGCCCTCCACCTTCCCACCCCTGGAGCAGCTGGAGCGGCCCTCGCGGCCCTGAGAGGAGAGCCAGGACATGAAGGCACTGGTGATCGAGAAGCCGGGACAGGCGCATGTCGTCGAGGTCCCACGTCCGGAGCCCAAGCCCGGCGAGGTGCTCATCCGCGTGGAGCGGTCGGGGATCTGCGGCACCGACGTCCACATCTTCCGGGGCGAGTACCTGGGCAGCTATCCGGTGACCCCGGGCCACGAGTTCTCCGGGGTGGTGGAAGCGCTGGGCCCGGGAGCGAGACGCTTTGCCGTGGGCGACCGGGTGGCAGTCGAGCCCAACATCTCCTGCGACGCCTGCCCCACCTGCCTCTCCAACCGCCAGAACTTCTGCGAGGGCTGGAAGGCGGTGGGCGTCACCCTGCCCGGGGGCATGGCCGAGTACACCTGCGCCCCGGAGAAGGCGGTGTTCGCCATCGGCGACCTGCCCTTCTCCGCCGGCGCCTTCGTGGAACCGCTCTCCTGCGTGCTGCACGGCGTGCAGCGGGTCGCTCCGCAGCTGGCCGACCGGGTCCTGGTGGTCGGCGCCGGCCCCATCGGCGTGCTCCTCCTCCAGGCGGTGCTGGCCACCGGCGCGTCCGCCATCACCGTGGTCGACAAGAACGCCAGCCGCCTGGCCCTGGCCTCCGCCGCCGGCGGGCGGACGGTCACCACCCTCGCCTCGCTGGACGAGGTGCCCCGCGACGCCTTCGAGGTGGTCATCGACGCCACCGGCGTGCCCGCCGTCATGCAGCGGTGCGTGGAGTGGGCCGCCCCCGGCGGCCGCGCGCTGCTCTTCGGCGTCCCCCCCTCGGGCGCCCGGCTGAGCCTCGACGCCTTCGCCATCTTCCGCAAGGGCCTGTCGGTGCTCTCCAGCTACACCTCGGTGCGCAACTCGCTCCAGGCGGTACGGCTCCTGCAGAGCGGCCGGATCGACGTGCGGCCTTTGGTGTCCCACGAGCTCCCCCTGGAGCGGTTCGTCGAGGGGGTGGAGCTCATCGAGCGCGGCGCCCCCGGGGTGCTCAAGATCCTCATCACCCCCGGGGTCGGGCGGGCCTAGCGACCGGGACCGGGTCGGCGGCCGGCGCCGGGAGCGAGCCGGCCAACAGCGCCCGCGCCCGCTCCGCCCGGGGAGCGGGCGCGGCCGCGGCCGAGCGCAGCGCCGCGCCGGGTTCGACCACCGCCGCCAGGAAGAAGATCCACAGCAGCGTCCAGACCACGAGGAGCAGCACCCCGGCCAGGACCTCGCCGGCGGAGCTGGGGGTCGCTCCCGGCGCGCGCCGCCCCGGGAGCGGGAGCGGGCGGGGCCCGGCGGCGGAGGGGGAGGAGAGGGCCCGCACCTCGGTGCGGCGCCCGGGTCGGGAGGGGACGGCGGGAAACGGGGCGGCGGCGTCGGAAAGGGCTGGCGTGTTCATGCCGGGGAAGCTAGTCGTGGAGTGGACCATCGACCAGGGCCACTTCAACGCAAAGATCTTGGACCACTTCAGGCCGGGCCCTCCACCTCGACCTCCCGCCGGGCGCCGCCCGCCGCACGGCCGTCGAGCGCGCACTGCGCGCCGCCATCCGCTCCGGCGCGCTGCGGGCCGGCGCGCCCCTCCCCTCCTCGCGCGCCCTGGCCCAGGACCTGGGCGTGGCCCGAGGCACGGTGGTGGAGGCCTACGGCCAGCTCGCCGCCGAGGGCTACCTGGCCAGCCGTCAGGGCTCGGGGACGGTGGTGGCCTGGGCCGCCGCCGCCCCGCCGCGCCGCCCGGTCCCCACGCCGGCGCCACGGCCGTTCCTCCACAGCTTCCGCTCCGGGCGGCCCGACGTCTCCTCCTTCCCCCGCGCCGCCTGGGTGCGCGCACTGCGCGCCGCCCTGGCGCGCGCCCCGGACCTCGCCCTCGACTACGGCGACCCGCGGGGCCGTCCCGAGCTGCGCGCCGCCCTGGCCGACTACCTTGCTCGGGCCCGCGGCGTGGTCGCCACCGAGGACGACGTCCTGGTGACGAGCGGCTTCGGCCAGAGCGTGGGCCTCCTGGCCCGGGCGCTGCGCGCCGCCGGGGCGCGCCGGGTGGCGGTGGAGGACCCGGGCGAGGGCGAGTTCCGCCGCTCCATCGAGGCGGCCGGGCTCGCCTGCCGCCCGGTGCCGGTGGACGGCGAGGGGCTGGTGGTCGACGCGCTCCGGGACGGGGACGGGGCGGTGCTCGTCACCCCGGCCCACCAGTTCCCGCTGGGCGTCAACCTCTCGCCCGCGCGGCGCGCCGCGCTCCTGGCCTGGGCCCGCGCCCGCGGCGCGCTGGTGATCGAGGACGACTACGACGGCGAGTTCCGCTACGACCGCCAGCCGGTGGGCGCCCTCCAGGCCCTCGATCCGACGCGGGTGGCCTACGCCGGGACGGCCAGCAAGGCCCTGGCGCCGGGGGTGCGCCTGGGCTGGCTGGTGCTCCCCCACCCGTGGGCCGAGCGGGTGGCGGCGGTGAAGGCCCTGGCCGACGGGCAGGCGCCGGTCCTCGACCAGCTGGCGCTCTCGGAGCTGATCCGCGGCGGCGCCTTCGAGCGCCACCTGCGGCGCATGCGCCGGGCCTACCGGCGGCGCCGCGACGCCCTGCTCCTGGCGTTGGCCCGCCACGCCCCCGAGTTCGAGCCCACCGGCATCGCCGCCGGCATGCACCTCCTGCTCCGCCCGCCCGCAGGCGGGCCGGGGGAGGCCGAGCTCGAGCGCGCCTGCCTGGAGCGCGGGGTGGAGCTGCGTGGCCTGCGCGCCTTCACCGGGGGCAAGCCCCGGGGCCGGGGCGGCCTGGTGGTGGGCTATGCCACCCCCCCGGCCAACGGCTTCGAGGCGGCGGTGGAGGCGCTGGCGCTGGCGCTGGCGGCCGCCCGGGCCCCCCTGGCGGCGCGCGGGGGGTGACGCCGGTCAGCGCGGCGAACCCGCTCCCCCGGCGCCCGGCGTAGCCGGCGCCCCGTGGCTCGCTCCAGGCCGGCGGCACGCCCTCCCCACCCCGGCGACCGCGGCCGGGAAGCCCGGACCGCACGGCCGAGAGGTTGCGCCGCCGGTGGGATTGCGCAAGAACCTTGCTCGCCCGGATCAAGTGAGGTCCCATGCCCCGCCCCTCGAGAACCCTCCCGCTCGTCCTCGTCACCTGCACCCTGCTCGCGGCCGGCTGCGCCGCCCGGCAGGGCCCCGGCCCGGCGGCCCTCCTCCGCGCGCCGCCCCGGACCGCCGTGCCGCTCCTCGAGCACCGCCTGTCGCCGGAGCAGATCGGGGCCCGGATGGAGGCGGCCGAGGCCGCCTGCGACCAGGCCCTTCTGGCGACGGTGGCGGTGCCCGACGCCGAGCGCACCTTCGCCAACACCGTCGAGGCGCTGGAGCAGGCGCTGGACGGCTACGCGGACGTGGCGGGGAGGATCTCCATCCTGAAGGAGGTCCACCCCGAGGCGGAGGTGCGGGCGGCGGCCGGGGAGGCCGAGGAGCGGTTCAACCGCTACGCCGTGGCCGTCGCTTCCCGGCGCGACCTGTACCGCGCCGTCAAGGCCTGGCAGGCCCGCAGGCCGGCCGAGCCGCTCGACCCGCAGCAGGCCCGCCTGGTCGAGCTGACGCTCCGCGACTTCCGCCGCAACGGCCTGGAGCTGTCCGACGAGCAGCTGGCGCGGCTGGTCGCCCTCCGCTCGCGCCTGGCCGAGCTCTCCACCGAGTTCCAGCGCAACCTGGACGAGAACCAGGATTCGGTCGAGGTCTCCGAGGAGGAGCTCGCGGGCGTGCCCCAGGACCTGGCCGGCCGGCTGAAGCGCACCGACCGCGGCACCTACGTCGTCACCACCAAGTACCCCGACTACTACCCCTTCATGGAGAACGCCACGAGCGGCGAGGCCCGGCGACGGCTCTACGTGGCCTTCCGCAGCCGCGAGGCGGCCCACAACCTCCCGCTGCTCACCGAGGCCATCCGGCTCCGCGACGAGGAGGCGCGCCTGCTCGGCTACGCCACCCATGCCGACTTCGTGACCGAGGTGCTGATGGCCCGGAGCGCCGGGAACGTCCACCGCTTCCTCTCCGACCTGCGCGAGAAGCTCGTGCCCCTCAGGGACCGGAACTACGCCCAGCTCACCGCGCTCAAGGGCGAGGAGACCGGTGACCCCAAGGCCCGGCTCGAGCCCTGGGACGTGGCCCACGACCTGAACCTCCTCAAGAAGCGCGACTACGCGCTCGACGACGAGGCCATCCGCCAGTACTTCCCCGCCCAGACGGTGACCTCGGGGATGTTCCGGGTCTATGAGCGGCTCCTCGGGGTCCGCATCGAGGAGGTCCAGGGGGCGGACGTCTGGGATCCCTCGGTGCGCCTCTACCTCATCCGCGACGCCACCTCGGGCGAGACCATGGGCGCCTTCTACGCCGACCTGTACCCACGCCCGGGCAAGTTCGGCCACGCCGCCAGCGCCGGCGTGACCGTGGGCCGGGTCCTGGGCGGCCGCTACCAGATGCCCATCTCGGTGCTCATGGCCAACTTCAACCCGGCCGCGCAGGGGCGGCCGCCGCTCCTCTCCCACGGCGAGGTGGAGACGCTCTTCCACGAGTTCGGCCACGTCATGCACCAGACGCTCACCCGGGCTCGCTACGGCAGCCAGTCGGGCTCCAACGTCGCCCAGGACTTCGTCGAGGCGCCCTCGCAGATGCTGCAGAACTGGGTCTACGAGAAGGAGGTCCTCGACCTCATGAGCGGGGACTGGCGCGACCCGTCGAGGAAGCTCCCCGCCGAGACGGTGAGGAAGCTCAAGGAGGCGCGGGCCTTCGACGCCGGGTACCGCTACACCACCCAGGTCCTCTACGCCACCGAGGACCAGGTCCTCCACACCTCGGGCGCGGAGGTCGACCCGGACGCCGTGGACCGCGAGCTGTTCGCGCAGATCATGGGGCTCGAGCCGGTGCCGGGGACGCACTCGCTCGCCGCCTTCTGGCACCTCATGGCCGGCTACGACGCCGCGTACTACGGGTACCTCTGGTCGGAGGTCTACGCCCGGGACATGTTCTCGCTGTTCGAGAAGGCGGGCGTGCTCGACCCGAAGCTCGGTCGCCGCTACCGCGAGATCATCCTGGAGCCGGGGCGGAGCCTGGAACCCGAGGTCCTGCTGCGTACCTTCCTCGGCCGCGAGCCGAACAGCGCGGCGTTCCTGCGCGGCCTCGGCCTGGAATAGCCCATCGGGGGACCCCGGGACGGGCGAGCGGTCCCGCCGTCGCGCCCCGAGCTCCGCCGACCCGCGGTCGTGGGATATCCGCGCACATCGTCGCCGGGCATCCTTCCCCGGCCATGCCCGAGCGCGCCCACCTCCTCGCCCACGACGCCTCCCGGGTGCGCGACCACCGGGCCCGGGCGCTGGAGCTCGTCCAGCAGGCCGAGGCGGCCGCAGACCCGGCGCGCGCCAGCGCCTTCCGCGCCATCGCCGCCCAGCTCGAGGTCCGGGCGCTCGAGCTCGACGCCGAGGCGGCCGCGCTTTTCGGGTAGATCGTCCCGCCGCACCTCACCACCCGCTGCGCGTGAAGCTCCCGGCGTGGCCCGGCCGCACCGCCTCGCCGCGCCGGAAGGCGCGCCAGATCCTCCGCGCCTCGGCCGGATGGTAGTCGCGGTGGACGAAGTGCACCCGCAGCGAGCGGGCGCCGGCGGCCCGCAGCGCGGCCAGGTGGGGCGAGAGGTTGTAGGGCTCGGCGGCCAGCGTGACGCTGCGGCACCGCTCGTTCACGACCCGCACCTCGCCGCCATGGGAGGAGGTGAGGTCCATGGTCGAGAACTCGCAGCGGGCCGGCCCGGGGCAGCCGCCCCGGAGGGTGGCGTAGGGACAGGACTCGGAGACGAACAGGGGCGAGTCCTCGTACACCACCACCGACGCCGCGGCGCCCAGCTGCCCGAGGAGCGCGGCCAGGTTCCCCTGGACATCCTCGGTGGAGAGCGTGACCCGGTGGACGCCCATGTCCCGAAGCTGGCGGGCGGCGGCGCGGTTCACCACGGGGAGGCTGGAGTCGGCGGTGAGGTCCAGGCCCGGATGAGCCTCCCCCGCGGCGGAGACCCCGAGGAGCGCCCAGGAGGCGACGTTGCCGAGCTCCCAGCGATCGAAGCCGGCGGCCTTCAGCTCGCCCACCCGCCTGAGGAGGCCGCCCTCCTCCCAGGCCCGCACGATGGTGGGCAGGGCGGGCCGGACCCGGTCCCGCCCGCCGGCGCGCCCGGCCAGCTCGAGGAGGCGGTCGGCGAGGCCCGCCGCCGGCTCGCGCCCCAGGTCCACCACCACCTCGTCGATCTCCCCGAAGTCCTCCGCCTCGAAGGCGTCGAGGGTGGCCAGCCGGTCGATCTTGATCGTCCAGCCGGTCCCCGCGCCCGGCGGCGGGGCCGCCGCGAGCCCGAGCTCGGCCCGGGCGGCGGCCACCCGGACGGCCGTGTCCCCCGCCAGGGCCCCCTCCAGCGCGGAGAGGAGCTCGCGCCGCGCCTCGTTGAGGCGCGAGACCGGGAGGAACCGGCCCGCCGGGTCCTGCCAGGCGAAGGACTCCAGGAAGAAGCGCGTCTCGCCCAGCCGCTCGAAGGCGGCGCGGGCGGTGGCCTCCATCTTCGCGGGGTCGCGGGCGGGCGGGAGCGGGCCGGCCACCTCCCGCCGGGCCGTGACCGACCGCCCCGGCGCCGCCGCGGCCTCCGCCCGGAGGCGGAGCCCGTCCTCCGAGACCTCGGCGGCGATCCGCACCCCGCGCCGGGCCCGGTGGCCAGAGAGGTGGGGCCGCTCCAGCCGGTAGCGCAGCTTCACCTCCTGCGACGAGGAGCAGGAGATGGCCGCCCCCAGGGGCAGGGTCGGATACCCGGCCGGCAGTGGCACCTCCACCAGCGCCCCGGCCGGCGCCTCGAACGCCTCCGCCGTCCCGCCCCCCCGGGACCCCACCAGGTGCAGCGCGCCCACGCCGAACCCATAGGGTCGGTCCAGGCCGGGCACCTCGATCTGCAGCCCGTCGTGGCGAGCCAGGGGGCGCGAGGTGCGGAAGCGGACCGCCGCGCCGGAGGCCGAGCGCACCACCGCTTGGACCGTCCCCACCGGCGCGCCGCGGTGGCCCACCCAGTCGCGGTCGGCGACGTCCTTCTCCAGCCGCGAGCCGAGGTAGAGCGTGGTGAAGGGGCGGGCGAAGGTGGCCTGGAGATCGGCCTGGCGAGCGGCGCGCTCGGCGGGCGGGAGGGCTCCGTCGAGCAGCCGCCGGTAGAAGTCGACCGCGGCGGCCACGTAGAGCGGGCCCTTCTTGCGCCCCTCGATCTTGAGGCAGGCCACGCCCGCCTCGCGCAGCGCACCCACGTGGTCGGGCAGGGCCAGGTCCTTCATGCTGAAGGCGAACCCGTCCTCGAGCTCGGGGCCGGGCGGCCCGCCGTTCACCGCCGCCACCTCCCAGCGATCGCGGCAGGGGTAGGCGCACTGGCCGCGGTTGCCGCTCCGCCCCACCACGTGCGACGAGAACAGGCACAGGCCGCTGTAGGAGTAGCAGAGGGCGCCGTGGACGAAGGTCTCCACCTCCACCCCCGGGACGGCCGCCGCCTCGCGGATCTCCTCCAGGGTGAGCTCCCGGGCCAGCGTCACGCGCGCGAACCCCAGGTCGCGGAGCGTCTCCACCGCGGCGCGGCCGTGGGCGGCGAGCTGGGTGCTGGCGTGGAGCTCCAGCTCGGGGAAGTGGCGCCGGGCCACCCGCGCCACCCCCAGGTCCTGGACGATGAGGGCGTCGGCGCCGACCTCGGCCACCGCGCCCAGGGCCTCGACCAGCGCGTCGAGCTCGGCGTCGAGCACCAGGGTGTTCACCGCCACGAAGACGCGCCGCGGGGGCTCGAGAGACCGAGCGTAGCCCACCAGCTGGTCGAGCTCCTCCAGGGTGAAGTTCTGGGCGTCGGCCCGGGCCGAGAAGCGCTTCAGCCCCAGGTAGACGGCGTCGGCGCCCTGCTGCAGCGCCGCCAGGCCCGCCTCCGGCCCGCCCGCGGGCGCGAGGAGCTCGGGGCGGCGCGGGGCGGGCCTGGGGCGGGCGGACACTCGCGCCTACTACCCGCTCGCGCCCGGCCGGGTCAAGCCCGTGCGGCCCGCACCGGGGGAGGTCGCACCCGGCCAACACGGCCGCCGGCGGCGCCGCCCTGGGCCCGGTGCAGGCGAGGAGCGACCCGGGCAGCGCGGCCCGGAGGGTGCGCCTGCCGCCATCCGGAGCGAGCACGCCCTTGCCCGGCCGCTGGCAGCGTGCAAGGCTTGGGGCCTGGCCTGGACCGGCGGGCGCCAGGCCCGGATGCCCCAGGCCCCGCGCGAGGGCCCTGTGGCTTCCATCAAGGACGTGGCCCAGCTCGCCGGCGTCTCCGTCTCCACCGTCTCCCGGGTGCTCTCCGGATCGCCTCGGGTGGACGAGGGCACGCGCGCCCGCGTGGAGAAGGCCATCGCCCGGATCGACTACCGGCCCAACCTCCTGGCCCGCGGGCTCCGCTCCAAGAGCGGGAACGTCATCGGCCTGGTGGTCCCGGAGATCCTGCACGAGACCTTCGCCGCGTTCATCAAGTACGCCGAGCGCTTCTGCGTGGAGAAGGGCTACGACCTGGTGGTGGGCAACACCGGGGGGCGGCCGGAGACGGAGGGGGCCTTCATCGACAACCTGCTCCGGCGCCACGTGGACGGGATCATCTTCTCCCGGGTCTCCGACCGGAGCCGCGTCATCAACACCGTCGAGAAGTGGAACGTCCCGGCGGTGATCATCGACCGCGCCCTGGACCGCGAGAGCCTTCCCACGGTGGTCCTCGACAACGAGCGCGCCGGGGTCATCGCCGCCGAGCACCTGGTGGCCCTGGGCCACCGGTCCATCGGCGTGGTGACCGGGCCGCGCGACATCGCCCTGTCGCGCGAGCGCCATCGGGGCTTCGCCGGCACCCTGCGCCGGCACGGGCTGAGCCTGCCGGCCTCCCACGTCCTGGAGGGCGACTTCAAGTTCGAGTCGGGCCGCGCCGCCGCCCGGGCCTTCATCGAGACCGGGCTCAAGGTCACCGCCATCTGGTGCCACAACGACCTCATGGCCGTGGGGGCCCTGAACACCTTCGTTCGCCACGGGGTGAAGGTCCCCGGGGACGTCTCGCTGGTGGGGATGGACAACACCGGCCTCTCGGAGATGGTCGTGCCCGCCCTCAGCTCGGTCACCCAGCCCTTCGAGGAGATGTGCCGCCAGGCGGTGGAGCTGGTGCTGGCCATGCGGCACGGGCAGCGGATCGGCAACCGGCGGGTGGTGGTGGCGCCGGGGCTCCTGGTCCGCGAGTCCTCGGCTGCCCGCCCGCCGGCCCCGGCGCGGCGCCCCCGGCGCTGAGCCCGGCGGCCGACCCCCTTTCAGGTCCCCTTTCCTCGCTCCGGGCTGGATGAAAACGATTTCAAGCGCTAGTATCCGCGTCCTCGACGGTGGACCCCTGGTCGGAGGAATGCGTGGGGACGGAGCTAGGTCTTTCCGACCGGCTTGCTGCGAAGCCGGCTGGCGAGCGCGGGATCGGCGCGGCGGCACAGCTGTGGCGGGAGCCCGCGCAGGACCAGCTCGGCGTCGGCGACCGTCATCCGGCCGATGAGCCGGATCGCCTCCGGCATGCCGCCGGTGCGATGGGCCGAGAGCAGCACGCCCTCGCCGGCCGTCCGAACGGGGTGGTCCGCCGGCACCGGCTCCTCGGGGAACACGTCGACGGCGGCCCGGATGCGTCCCGAGCGGACCTCGCGCACCAGCGCGGGGAAGTCCACCACCGCCGCCCGGGAGAGGAGCAGGAACACCGCGCCGTCCTGGAGCAGGGCCAGCTCGCGCGCCCCCAGGAAGCCCTGGTTGGTGGTGGTCACCGAGGCCAGCACGAAGACCACCTTGGAGGTGGAGAGCACCTCCTCGAGCGGCGCCGGGCGGCAGCCGTGGGCCCGCACCAGCTCGTCGGGCAGCCAGGGATCGTGGACGGTCACCGGGTTCCGGAAGGGCACGAGCAGGGTGCGCACCGCCCGCCCCAGGTCCCCGAAGCCGACCAGCCCCACCGGCACGCCGCTGAACTGGAAGCAGCCCAGGTTGGCCTCCAGACCGTAGCGCTCCTTCCCGGCGCGGAAGGCGCGATCGGCGGCGCTGATGCCGCGGCAGAGGTCGATGGCCATGGCCAGGCCCGACTCGGCCACCACGCCGGCGAAGGCCGCGGTGGGGGAGAGCACCCAGATCCCCCGCTCCTGGCAGGCCTGGTAATCGATGTTGGGGAGGAAGTTCGTCTCCACGTTGAAGATGGCCTTGAGGTTCGGGGCCCGGTCGAGCCGGGCCCGGGGCATGGCCGTCTGGCCGATGAGGATCGACACCTCGGGGAGCAGGCGCTCGATCTCCTCGTCGGGCATGGGCCGGTCCTCCGACACGGCCAGGCGGCCGAGCGCCGAGAGGCGGGCGCGGGTCTCGTCGTCGCACATCGAGTCCAGCGTGCGCGGCAGCGGATCAACCAGGATCAGGGGCCGGGGGCTCATGGTGGACCTCCCGGCACAGACCTTTCCCGCTCTCCCGGCTGCCGTCAAGCCGGGAAGGGCAACACCCACGAAGAGAGGTGCAGGCATGGCTGGTGAACGGCAGGCGGTGCAGACGGCGATCAATCGGGGCAAGGGCATCCTGCGGCTGGCGCCGAACTGGGTCCCCCGCTCCTTCTGCGTACCGGGGAAGCGGATCAAGCTGCACCCGGCCGACTACTACGCGTACGGCGCCCACCGCGGGGGCATCGACGAGCGCTGGTTCTCGTCGACCACCAAGGCCGACAACGGCCCGGGAACCTTGCCCGACGAGGGGCTCTCCTACATCGTCGACGGCGGCATCCGGGTGCTGCTCAAGGACGCGGTCGAGCTCTGCGGGAACGAGCTCCTGGGCGCCGCGGTGGTGAAGAAGCACGGCGGCTGGGTGATGTACAGCAAGTTCTTCGACAACCAGGAGCCGCTGCCCTTCCACGTCCACCAGACCGACGAGCGCGCGGCCGACGTGGGGCGCAAGGGCAAGCCGGAGGCCTACTACTTCCCCAAGCAGCTCAACAACCACGGCGGCTGGTTCCCCTACACCTTCTTCGGCCTCCACCCCAAGACCGCCAAGGACGACATCAAGCGCTGCCTGGCGAACTGGGACAAGGGGGACAACGGGATCCTCGACCTGTCCAAGGCCTATCGGCTCCGGCCCGGGACCGGCTGGGACGTGCCGCCCGGCATCCTCCACGCCCCCGGGTCGCTCTGCACCTACGAGCCGCAGCGCGCCTCCGACGTGTTCGGGATGTTCCAGTCGCTGGTCTGGGACGTCTACACGCCCAAGGAGCTGCTCACCAAGGACGTGCCCGAGGCCAAGCGGAACGACCTCGACTACCTGGTCAGCCTCCTCGACTGGGAGCTGAACGTCGACCCGCTGTTCTACGAGAACCGGTACATGCCGCCGCGGCCGGTGCGGGCCCCGGAGGAGATGCGGGCCCAGGGCTACGAGGAGTACGACATCGTCTACAAGTCCCCCTGGTTCTCGGCCAAGGAGCTGACCATCCTGCCGGGCCGCTCGGCGGTCATCCGCGACGCGGGCCCCTACGGCGCCATCGTCATCCAGGGCAAGGGGACCATGGGCGAGCTGGCGGTCGAGTCGCCGGCGCTGATCCGCTTCGGGCAGATGACGCAGGACGAGGTGTTCGTCACCGCCGAGGCGGCGGCGGCCGGGGTGAAGCTCACCAACCCCAGCGACGCCGACCCGCTGGTTCTCCTCAAGCACTTCGGGCCCACGGCCTGAGGCCGTCCGTGTTTGAATAGCCGAACGCCGTCGGAGGTCGTAGCGGTCAGCAGCAGGTGTCACCGCCGGGCGGAGCGCGGGGCCGGCCCCGTTCCCGTCCGGCGGCCGCGTCGTAGGGCATCACCCGGTCGGGATCCATCCGCGCATGTGGCGCGGGACCCGGCCTCGCAGTGCACACCACAGGGAGGAAACGATGAAGAGGGCATTCCTTGCACTTCTTGCCGTCGCGCTGCTGCCGCAGGGCGCGCACGCGGCACCGCTCAAGATCGGCTTCACGGTCCCCGGGCTCCAGTTCCCGTTCTTCGTGACCATGAAGAAGGAGGCTGACCAGGCGGCGGCCAAGCTCGGCGCCACCATCGTGTTCGTCGACGCCCAGAACGACTCGGCCAAGCAGCAGGCCGCTGTCGAGAACTTCGTGGCCCAGAAGGTCGACGCCATCCTCATCTCGCCCATGACCGTCGACTCGCTGGTGCCGGCCATCGAGGCGGCCGCCAAGGCCGGCATCCCGGTGGCGACCGTCGACCGCAAGGCCAACACCGACGCGGTGCTGGTCCACGTGGGCGCCGACAACGTCCAGGGCGGCCGCGCGGCCGCGAAGTACATCATCGACAAGCTGGGGAACAAGGGCACGGTCATCGAGCTCGAGGGCACCCCGGGCGCCTCGGCCGCCATCGATCGCAAGACCGGCTTCGACGAGGTGATGAACAAGTCGAACGTGAAGATCCTGGTGAGCCAGACCGCCGAGTTCGGCCGCGCCAAGGGCCAGTCGGTGATGGAGAGCCTGATCCAGAAGTACCCCAACTTCGACGCCGTGTTCGGCGCCAACGACGAGATGATCATCGGCGCCGTGGAGGCCATGTCCACGGCCGGCCTCAAGGGCAAGGTGACCATCGGCTTCGACGCCACCCCGGACGCCTTCGCGTACATGAAGGAAGGGAAGCTGGGCGCCACCATCGACCAGTTCCCCGGCAAGCAGGCCGGCGAGGCCCTCAAGTACCTGGTCGACTACGTGAAGACCAAGAAGAAGCCGGCCAAGCAGGTCGTCTACATCAATCCGGAAGCGGTCACCAAGGCGCCGTAGCGCCGTTTCGGGTAAGCTCGGGGTCGGTGCCCGCCGGCGGCCCGCTGGCGGCACCGGCCCCTTCCTCACCGTGGGCCCGGGGACCTCCATGGCCGATCCGCTGCTCAGGATGAGCGGCATCTGTAAGAGCTTCCCTGGGGTCCGCGCGCTCGACGGCGTGGACCTGGACCTGGAAGCCTCGGAGGTCCACGCCCTGGCCGGGGAGAACGGGGCCGGGAAGTCCACCCTGATGAAGATCCTCTCCGGCGTCTACCACGCCGACGAGGGGGAGATCCGGCTCCGGGGCAAGAAGATCACCGCCACCGGCCCGCGCTCGATGATCGACGCGGGCCTCTCGGTGATCTACCAGGAGCTCAACCTGGTTCCCTACCTGTCGGTGGCCGAGAACGTGTTCCTGGGGCGCGAGCCGCGCCGGCCGGGCGGGTTCATCGACTGGCGACGGATGCGCGACGACGTGCGCAAGCTGCTCGAGCCCTTCGGCCTCTCCGTCGACCCGCGCGCCCGGGTGAACACCCTCGGCCCCGCCTACCAGCAGGTGGTGGAGATCGCCAAGGCGCTCTCGCTCAACTCCGACATCCTGGTCATGGACGAGCCCACCGCAGCCCTCACCGGCCGCGAGGTGGACCGGCTCTTCGACGTGATCCGGGGGCTCCGGCGGAGCGGCAAGTCGGTGATCTACATCTCCCACCGGCTCCAGGAGATCAAGCTGGTGGCCGACCGGGTCACGGTGCTCCGCGACGGCCGCCGGATCTCGACCTCCCGGGTCGAGGAGATCTCCATCGACGAGATCATCCGCCACATGGTGGGGCGTACCCTCACCGAGCAGTACCCCAAGGGTGCCAGCAGCCCCGGGAAGGAAGTCCTCCGGGTGGAGGGGCTGTCCCGGCGCGGCGTCTGCAGCGACGTCTCCTTCTCCCTGCGCCGCGGCGAGATCCTGGGGGTGGCGGGGCTGGTGGGGGCCGGGCGCACCGAAATCGTGGAGTCGATCTTCGGCGCCCGGCGGCGCGACGCCGGCCGTATCCTGGTCGACGGGCGGGAGGTGCGCATCCGCTCGACCCGCGATGCGGTGCAGAGCGGCATCGCCCTCATCCCCGAGGAGCGGAAGCGGCAGGGGCTCGTCCTGGGACTCTCCGTCCTCGACAACGTCGGCCTGACCATCCTCGACCGCCACTCGGTCCTGGGCTTCATCAAGCGGCGGGCGGTCGCCGCCCTGGTCTCGCAGGTGGCGCAGACCATCCGGGTGAAGACCCCGTCGCTCCGGCAGACGGTGCGGAACCTCTCCGGCGGCAACCAGCAGAAGGTGGTGCTCTCCAAGTGGTTCGTCCGGGACTGCGAGGTCTACATCTTCGACGAGCCGACCCGCGGCATCGACGTCGGCGCCAAGGTGGAGATCTACAAGCTCATGCAGGAGCTGGCGGCGCGGGGAGCCGCCATCATCATGGTCTCCTCGGACTTGCCCGAGGTGATGAACATGAGCGACCGGATCGCCGTGGTCTGGGGTGGTCGCATCGTGGGACAGTTCGCCCGCGGAGAGGTGAACGAGGAGCAGGTGATGAGCTACGCGCTCGGCCTGCACGAGGAGAAGGCCTCCTGATGGCGCCGCCCGCGGCCGGGGCGGCTCGAGGGGACAGCGGATGAGGCTCGACGCGAAGCGCGTGCTGAAGAACTACGGGTTCCTGATCGCCTTCATCGCGGTGTGCGCCATCCTGTCGGTGCTCTCGCCGGTGTTCCTCACCCGGAGCAACATCCTCAACGTCGTCAAGCAGAGCTCGGTCTTCGGGATCATGGCGGTGGGGATGACCTTCGTCATCCTCACCGGCGGCATCGACCTGTCGGTGGGCTCGATCCTGGCCTTCGCCGGGGCCGTCGCCGCCGGCATGCTCAAGGCCGGGGCGCCGATCTCCCTGGTGATGCTGGCGAGCCTGGGCATCGGCGCGGTCCTGGGCCTGGCCAACGGGCTGGTCATCACCCTCGGTCGCATCACGCCCTTCGTGACCACCCTGGCCATGATGAGCATCGCCCGGAGCCTCACCCTCATCTACACCAACGGCTATCCCATCAGCGGGTTCCACCCCGGCTTCCGCTTCCTCGGCGGCGGCGACCTGCTCGGCATCCCCTTCCCCATCGTGGTGTTCGTGGCCACGG
>DATKMW010000060.1:0-23722 GCA_035541675.1 Anaeromyxobacter sp.
CACCGTGTGGAGGAGGTAGGCGGTGAGCGACATCCGGCCCACGGCCTGGAAGGGCCGCGCCAGGGGCCCGAGGCGGGGGAAGGCCAGGCAGAAGGAGGCCAGGTAGAACAGGGCCAGCGCCTCCCCCTGGTAGTAGTAGAGGCGTTCGCCGAGCTCCGGGACCAGGTAGCGGAGGGCGGTGAGCGCCGCGGCGGCGAGCGCCGACCACGTCCACAGGGCCCGGGGCCAGGGGCCAGGGGCGGCGAGCCGCGCGGCCAGGTCCTTCCTCGCCGCCCACATCCCCAGGAGGAAGAGCCCGGCCAGCTGGGCGTAGTAGGCGGCGTAGCCGGCCAGGGCGCCCAGGCTCGCGCCCTGGTGCGCGAAGGGGGTGAAGTCGGACAGGTAGTCGAGGAGGCGCTGGTGCAGCATCTCCGGGAATCGCCCCTGGGTGTAGACCAGGGACGCCACCTCGTGCGAGGGCTCGGGGAGCCCCAGGCCGGGCAGCAGCACCGCATCCGGGGCGTGGAGCCCCAGGCCCTGGAGCAGCGCCAGGAGCGGCGAGGCGAGCGGTACGAGGACGAGCAGCGCCGCCGCCGCCCAGAGCAAGGCCCGGTCCTCGAGGTGGAGGCAGGGGACGAGGAGGAGCCCGAGGAGCGCGTAGACGAGGAGGATGTCGCCCCACCAGACCAGGGTGATGTGGAGCGCGCCGAAGGCGAGGAGCACCAGCAGCCGCCGGAGGAGGTAGGAGGCGGGCCGGCCGCCGCCGCGCCTCCGGCTCCGCCACTGCACCGACAGGCCCCAGCCGAAGAGCAGCGCGAAGATGGGGTAGAACTTGCCGTTGCACAGCGCCATGTTGAGGGCGCCCACCGCGCCGTCGAGCGCGCCGTGCACGCCCCCGTAGAGGGTGGTCTCGTCCCCGGCGGCGGTGTTCATGGTGGGGAAGTTCACCAGCATGATCCCCAGCATCGAGGCGCCGCGCAGGGCGTCGACCAGGGCCAGGCGGCCGGGGGCCGTCGCCGCGCGCGCGGCGGGGCCGGAGCTGGGCTCGCTCACGGCGCGCGGCGCCCCTGGCGGTCGGGTCCGGGCATCCCGGAGCATCCTAGCCGGCCCGGCCGGCGGGATGAAGGCTCGCCTCCCGGCCCTTCGGGGCCCGGGCCGCGTGGACCGGTCGCGGGCTTCCATGCGACCATGGGTCCGATGCCACGCAAGGTCCGCGCGCTTGCGGGGGCACTCGCCCTCTCGGAGGTGGCGCTCGCCGAGGCGGCAGCTCGCGGCAGGGGGGACGCGCTCGTCCGCCCCGCGCCGCGCGCCGCGCAGGGTCCGCAGGGATTCGCGCTGCCGGCGGGCAGACCCTCCCCACGCCGGTCGAGGAGCCCGCCCTCACCGGGCTCCTTTCCGCGCCGCGATGCCCGTCCCCGGAACCCTGGGCCGGCCGGCGCCAGGGCGGTCGCTCAGGGCAGCGGGTACCTCCCGATCCGGCCCGCACTCGACTCGGCGAACCAGAGAGCCTGGTCTGGCCCGACGGCGATCCCGAGCGGCTTGCCATCGGCGGTCGGGATGGGAAGCTCGGTGAAGGTCCCGCTCGGCGTGAGGCTTGCGAGCACGTTGGCGGAGTACTCAGTGAACCAGAGGTTGCCGTCCGGCCCTGCTGCGATCCCGGCCGGCTGGCTGCTGCCCGACGGCACCGCATAGGAGGCGAAGTCCGGGCTCGCCAGCTCGGTCGAGACCCTCCAGATCGCGTTCGCCTCCGGATCGGTGAACCAGAGGTTGCCGTCCGGGCCGGCGGCCACCATGTAGGGCATGCCGTAGGAAGGGAGGGCGACCTCGTCGATCGTTCCGCTGGGGGTGACCCTGGCGATCGAGCTTCCGTAGAACTCGGCGAACCACAGGTTCCCGTCGGGTCCCGCGGCGATGCCGAACGGCGCACGGTCATCGGTGGGGAGCGGGAACTCGGTGACGGCACCGCTGGTGGTCACGTAGCCGACGGCGTTCGTCCCGGCGTCGGTGAACCACAGGTTGCCGTCGGGTCCGGCCGTGATGCCCTGAGGCTGGCTGTCGTCGCCGGGGAGCGCGAACTCGGTGATGGCACCGCTCGTCGTGATGCGGCCCACCGCGCCGCCCGGCGACTCCGTGAACCAGAGGTTGCCGTCCGGTCCCGCCGCGATGAAGTTCGGCCCGGCCCCGGAGGTGGGAACCGGGAACTCGGTCACCACCCCGCTCGAGGAGATGCAGCCGATGGCGCCCCCCGAGGTTTCGGTGAACCACAGCTGGCCGTCGGGGCCGGCGGCGATGAGGGCCGGGCCGCCGCCGGCGGTGGGTAGGGTGAACTCGACGATGTCGCTGCCGTGCGCGGTGAAGTCCTGCGCGCCCTGGTCCGCGCCGCTCAACACGACGGTTCGAACGGCGGGGTCGAAGGAGAATCCGCCGAGTGACGGGGTCACGACATAGGTGCCGTCGGCCAGGCCATCGAAGGTGAAGCGCCCCGCCGAGTCGCTGGTCGCCTGGGCCGTGGCCGCGCCCGTCAGGGCCAGGGTCACACCCGTCGAGACGTCGCCCGAAACGGTGCCCGATATGCGGTGGGTGGTCGGCCCGCCGCCTCCGCCGCCGCCACAGCCCGACCCCATCAGGAGGACCACGCAGGAACACGCGACCAGGCCCAGCACCTCTCTCGAGTACATGGCAGGAACCTCCACAGGCGTGATTTCTCGGGCGAGGGAGGCGTCGGATTCCCGCCTCCCCCTCTCTGCCTTGCGCCGGCTCCCCGGCGATCGCGGTCAACTCCCCGGCTCGCCGGGCGGCGATGCCCCACCCCTCACGGACAGGCCACGGTGATCTGATAGGTCACGTCCACGATGAAGTTCGTGAACTCACCATGAGTGTGGATGGTGTGCTTCCCGGGGCGGAGCGGCTCGATCATGAGGTACACGCCGTCGTCGACGATGGGGAAGTACGGTCCGGGCTTGAAGAAGTCGGGCTGGCCCGAGGGAGCCTCGCCGATGGCGGTGAAGAGGTCTCCGGTCGGGAGCGTGAACGAGAAGACGGGCGACTGCTCCCGGTAGCGGAGCAGGTCGCGAACCGGGATTCCGTCGATGGTGGCCGAGAGCTTGGTGGCGCTGCCCATGGTCGAGTCCAGCGCCGCCCGCATGGAGGCGATGGTCGGCTCGGGGTTGCCGTAGGCGAGCTCCTCGACGTAGGAGTCGTCGCCGTTCAGGACCGGGATGAACAGGTACTTCCCTGCGGGGACGGTGCAGGCCCTCGACCCGACTCCCGGGGAGCAGTTGGGGTTGGACGTGGCGCAGAACTTTCCTCCCAGGAACCACACCGGACCGGACTGCCCGGCGCTGCAGTCGGCCGTGTCGAAGAGAGGGTGGGCCGCGGCCGGCAGCGACAGCGCCCACTGCCACCACTGTGCCGCCCAGTCTCCGTAGGCCCGGGCAAAGACGACCTCGTTGGGCGGCACGATCCTGGAATCCGGATCATGGGCCGCGGCGGGGGCGATGGCGATCGCCCCCGTCGCCACGACGAGGGCTGTGGACAGACCGATGATGAGCTTCCGCAGCATGACAGACCCTCCTCCGCAAGTTCACAGCCCGGGCGTGAGGTGACCCGACGTGCGCCCCACCCCCAGCGCTGCGCGTTGCCGGCTCGGCACCGATTCTCGGCGCATCCAGGGTCCCTCCCTGCGTGGACGGATGCCATGGTCAATCAGTCGGTGGATCGACCCGGGCATGGCCGGGCTGCTCGCCGGAGCCGGGCGAGGCCGGGTCATGAGGGAGGGCGAGCTCCCCGGGGAAGTCCTCCCCGGTGACGGGCGAGGGCACCATGGACATCAGGCCGTTGCGCCTTGTCCGACGCCGGTGCGGCGCTTCGCCGTCGAAGGGGGGACGGACCGCGCTGCGGCGCTCGGCCCTCGACCCTCGGCCAAGGGTCGATCTCGAAGCGGAGCGCCCCGTGGCCCTGCAGCCCTGCCGGCGGCGCCGGGCCTGTGAGGTCTGCGGCGACGCTCGACCGGTGAGATCCGGACCGGGCGACCTTCCCGGTCGCGGTCTGGGTGCGGATCGAGAGAGAGAGAGAGAGAGATCGGCTGGCCTCGCCGGCCTTGGTTGACCTTCCCGCGGACGGCGAAGGGCTCGAGGAAGGGGAAGCCTGGCCGGCGCCGGTCGAGACGCTCAGGCCGTCGGCGCTGACCTCTCCGTCGCTCACCCTGGCCCAGCCGGCGTTGGGCGCGAAGGTCTAACTCCACCGCGGTGCCGGGAGCCCAGCCCGGGTCGTTCGGCTGCCCCCTGGCGTGGGGAAGGGCCACCGTCACCTTGGCCGGCGAGCAGATGGCGGCGGCCGGCGCCAGGCCGTGGACGAGGCCGAACTCCCCTCCGGCCGGCGCCGAGGCGAGCAGCGCCGAGGCCACGGCCACCGCGATGGACTGGGTCCGCAGCGCCTGCTGGCCGGCGGTGGCGCAGGTGAGGGTGTCGATGGCCAGCTCGGCGTCGGCCGGGATCTCGACGCTCACCTCGCCGGAGACGGCGGTGGTCCCGGGGGCGAGGGCGGCACCGGAGTCGGGCAGGTGGGTCGTGCGCGCCGCGGGCGGCGTCGCGTCGGCCCGTCGCACACCCGAATGGGAGGGCCGGCCGCCGCCGAGGAGGCGCAGGCCTCCGGCGCGCGGGGTCTTCCCCGGGTCCGGGCCAGGCGGGCGGCGCATCCCGCGGGCGCGAGACAGGGGCAGGGAGGCGCACTACTAAGGAAGCCATGGACCCCTCGACCGAGCACGGCGGCCGGACGGCGCGGCTCCAGGAGGCGCTCCGCGCCCAGGGCCTCGACGGCGCGCTCCTCCTGCAGGCGGTGGACGTCTACTACCTGGCCGCGACCCGCCAGAGCGGCGCGCTGTTCGTGCCGGCGAGCGGCGAGCCGATCCTGCTCGTCCGCCGGAGCCTCTCCCGGGCGAGGGCCGAGAGCGCGGTGGCCGACGTCCGGCCCTTCCCGCCGTCCCGGGAGCTCGCCCAGGCGCTCGGGGCCCGGGGGCGGCTGGGCGCCACCTTCGACGCCGTGCCGGCGGCCACGCTCGACTGGTGGCGAGCCCAGCTCCGCGCCGCCGAGTGGGTGGACGTGTCGCGCCCGCTGCGCGAGCTCCGCTCCAGGAAGTCACCCCGGGAGCTCGGGACGCTGCGCGAGGCGGGGGCGCTGCTGGCCGGGGTGCTGGCCCAGGTCCCGGCCCTGCTCCGGGAGGGCATGCGCGAGGTCGACCTCTCGGCCGAGATCGAGTACCGGCTGCGGAGGGCCGGCAACCTGGGCAGCCCGCGCCTGCGCGCCTTCAACGCCGAGCTGTTCCTGGGGCTGGCGCTGGCCGGCGACGGCGCGGCAGGGCCGGGCTGCTTCGACGGGCCGGTGACCGGAGGCGGGCTCCATCCCTCCTACCCGCAGGGCTCCTCGGAAAGGGCCATCCGGCGGGGCGAGCCCGTCTTCCTGGACTGGACGGCGGTGCATGGCGGCTACGTCGCGGACATGACCCGGATGGCGGCCATCGGGGACCTGGAGGCGGATCTGGCCCGCGCCTTCGAGGTGGCGCTGGCCATCCAGGCGGAGGTGGCGGCGGGGCTGCGCCCCGGCGCGACCGGCGCGGAGCTGTGGGCGCGGGCGCGGGCCATGGCGGAGGAGGCGGGACTGGCCGACCGGTTCATGGGACCGCCCGGGGACCAGGCCCGCTTCGTGGGCCACGGCGTCGGGCTGGAGCTCGACGAGCTCCCGCTGCTCGCCCCCGGGCAGTCCGCCGAGCTCGAGGCCGGTCAGGTGGTGGCGGTGGAGCCCAAGTTCGTGTTCCCGGGGCGCGGGGCGGTGGGGATCGAGAACACCTGGGTGGTGACCGAGGGCGGGGGCGAGAGGATCACCGGGGCGCTGGGCGACCAGATCCTCCGGGCGCCCGCTCACTGATAGGCGCCGGCTGTGATGGGAGGGGTCCGCCGGGCGCCGGTGATGTCGTGGTCGGGGGCCAGCGAGGGGCTGCCGAAGCCCAGCTCCGGGCTGCCGGGCGCGGGGTGGAGGTCGTACCGGTAGCCGGACCGATCGAAGGTCACGAACAGGCTGGCCGGGTCGGTGGCGGTGAGGTTGTGGTCGGCGGTGACGCCCGAGGAGGCCAGGCTGTAGACGCTGGCGATGTTGTTGCGGACCACCACGTTCACCGGTGGGGTGCCGTCCTTCCCGTCGAACACGCCGATCCAGGTCTCGTTCACGTCGCCGTTCGGCGCGGTCCAGTTGCCGAGGACGGTGTTGTTGATGAGGGTCGAGTCCCGCGCCCCGTAGAGGGCGATCCCGTGGTAGGCCGACCCCACCACCACGTTGTTGGTGACGTGGACGCCCTCCCAGGCGCCGTCGAACTCGCTGATGCCCTGCAGGTTGCCGGGGAAGGGCAGGGCCGGGTCGGTCTGGGCGATCACGGTGTTGCCGTCGATGAGGACGTTGGCGGCGGTGGTCCCGTTGAGGACCCAGCCCTGCAGCCCGTCGTTGTGGTTCCCGTCGCCGATGTCGAGGTTGTTGGTGAGGGTGTTGCCCGAGATCTCCAGGTCGCCCAGCGTCCCCGCGTCCGTGCCCTGGCCGAAGTCGATCCCGTCGTCCCCGAAGTGGTCGATGGTGTTGCCGCGCACCAGGATGCGCGTGCCGGAGACCCCGATCCCCAGCGCCACGTTGCGCAGGTCGTTGCCGGTGATGGCCAGGCAGGTCCCCGAGGCGCTGATGCCCCAGATGGCGCTCTGCCGCCAGTCGGCCTGGGTCCAGGCGCTCACGTCGGGCTGGGAGAGGAGGGTCGACCCGGTGAAGACGAGGTCGTCCACGTCCATGCGCGCCCCCATGACGTAGCCGCCGTCGTTCAGGTTCTGGATGGTGAGGCCGCGGAACGCCCAGTGCGAGCCGCCGTACATGGTGATGCCGGTCAGGGTCGGGACCTGGCCGGGCGCGGCCGCGATGGAGATGAAGTCGGCGTTGTCGGCGCCGTCGACGCGGAAGGAGCCGTGGTCGCCGCCGAGCAGGTAGACGGTGTCGCCCGGTCCCACGGTGGCCCCGGGGGAGGGGGGGAGCTTCCCGGCGGCCACGATCTCGGAGAGGCTCCCCCAGGGGTGCGCCTGCGATCCGTCGTTGTCCATGCTGCCGCCCGCGGGATCGGCGTAGTAGACGTGCTTGGGGGTGGCCGGGGGCGCGGGGCAGCCGGCGTAGACCACCCCGCCTCCACCCGGCGTCCCGCCGCCGGCGTGCCCGCTGCAGGAGAGCGCAGGGAGGCAGAGGGCGAGGCAGGCGAGGAGGTGTGCGCCCGGGCCGGCGTCCCGGGGCGGGCCTCCTCTGCGGGGAGCGGCAGCGAGCGGGTGGAGCAAGGAAGGCCCCGGGCCAGATCCAGTGACTATGAGTGCAACTGTGGAGGCCGCTCCGGAGCCTGTCAAGGTGGGCGGGTGGGTCCCGGGGGCCCTGTGGGTGCGAGGGGGACGGGGCACACAGCGCCTCCGCCTCGACCGGGCCAGGCGGCCACGGGCCGGCCGGCGGGGCCCCGGATCCGCCCGGGGCCCCGCGGCCGGGAGGTCGCCCGCACCTACCCGCAGGCGCCGGCGGTGCAGGTCTGGCCGGCGGCGCACTGCTTGCCGCAGGTCCCGCAGTTCTGCGCGTCGCTCTGGGTGTTGGTGCACACGCCGTCGCAGGTGGCGTAGCCCGAGGCGCTGCCGCAGTCGGTGCAGGTCCCGGAGACGCAGGCCTGGGTGAGGTCGCAGCGGGTGCCGCATTCCCCGCAGTTGGCGGCGGCGGTCAGGGGGTTCACGCAGAGGCCGGGATCGCAGGCGGTCTCCCCCGCGGGGCAGGTCGTGCCGCAGGCGCCGCCCTGGCACACCTGCCCCAGCGGGCAGGCGTTGTGGCAGCTGCCGCAGTTGGCCGGGTCCGAGGAGAGGTCGGCCTCGTAGGTCCCGCAGCTGGCGTTGGAGCCGCCCAGGCTGGCGGCCAGCGCGGCGATGTCGGTGCACCCTCCGCGGTAGCAGGTCTGGCCCAGGGTGCAGGAGGCGCCGCAGGCCCCGCAGTTGTAGAGCTCGGAGCGGAGGTTCACGCAGGTCCCCTGGCACAGGGTCTCGTCGGGCCCGCAGTCGCTGGCGCAGTGCCCCCGGCTGCAGACCTCGCCCGCGGCACACGAGGTGCCGCAGGCGCCGCAGTGGGAGGTGCTCGAGGAGACGTCGACCGGCCGGCCGCTGCAGTCGACGACGTTGCCGGCCGCCGAGAAGGCCACGCAGTGGCCGTTCAGGCAGGAGGTCTCGCTGGCGCAGGACAGGCCCGGGCCGCCGCAGTTGAGGTTGTCGGCGGCATAGCTGGCGCAGGCGCCGTCCACCATCCGGGTCCCGGTGGGGCAGGTGCCGGTGCAGGTGCCGTCGACGCAGGCCTGGCCGGGGGCGCAGGGGTCGCAGGTCCCGCACTGGGCGAAGGAGGTCTTCGCGGTGCAGCGGTCCCCGCAGAGCTGGCCGTCCGCCCCGCAGGAGCCGATGCAGGTTCCCGCCGAGCAGGTCTCGGTCGGTCCGCAGCGGTGGCCGCAGCTCCCGCAGTCGGCCACGTTGCTGGAGGTGTTGACGCAGGTGCCGCCGCAGTTCGTCTCGCCCGGCGCGCAGGTGCTGGTGCAGGCGCCGTTCACGCAGACCTGGCCCGAGGCGCAGGCGGCGTTGCAGGCGCCGCAGCTGGTCACGCTGCTGTTCAGGTCGACGCAGCTCCGGGCGCAGGCGCTGAGGCCGGTCGGGCAGCCGGCGGCCGTGCAGGCGCCGTCGAGGCACATCTCGCCCGGGCTGCAGGCGGTCCCGCAGGCGCCGCAGTGGTTGGCGTTGCTGGCCAGGTCGGTGCAGACCCCGTCGCAGTTGGCGGCCTCCGGGCAGGTGGCGGTGCACTGGCCGTTGGCGCAGGCCGTGCCCGCCGCGCACACCGTGAAGGCCTCTCCGCAGTTGTTGGAGTCGCTGGCCAGGTTGACGCAGGCGGTGGTCGGGCCCTGGGCGCTGAAGGACTGGCCCGGGACCAGGGGGCCGGCGCAGGAGTCGGTGCAGGCGCCGTTCACGCAGACCTGGCCGGCGGCGCAGGCGGTGCCGCAGGCGCCGCAGTGGAGGCTCGAGGTCGCGAGCGAGACGCACAGGCCGTCGCAGGCGGTGGTGGTGGCGGGGCAGGAGGAGGTGCAGCTGCCGCCCACGCAGACCTGCCCCGAGCCGCAGGCGGTGCCACAGGTGCCGCAGTGGAGCGGGTTCGAGTAGAGGTCGACGCACCCCGTGCTGCACAGGGTCCGGCCATTGGCGCAGCTGCCGCTCTGCGGGAAGTCGATGTAGTTGAGCAGCAGGGGCGGGCCGCTCGAGCTGCTGCTGCCGCCGCTGCAGGCGCCGACCACGGCGGCGACGATCGCGAAACAGATCCCGGCGAGGGTGACTGTGCTGCGGGTCATGCGCGGCTCCTGGGAGCGTGGGGTGGCTGCGGGCGGCGAGTCCCTCGACGGAGGATCGCTGCCAGCTCGTTCAACGGCAGGACGGTCCCGTGGCGTGGCTCCTTTAGCACGCGGGGATCGCGGCCTGGGTGGCGCCGTCGGATCCCCGGCGGGTTCGATCCCGCGCCGGCGGGGACGCAGCGCGTCGGATCCTCTCCTCGCAGGTCCCGGGTTGCAGGATGCGGCGGCCGGAGGAGAGCCGCCCGAGGGCCGGCGACCCCAGGGGGGCGTCGCTCGCCAGGCCCGCGCCGCCGCGGGCGGTCCGCGCCGCGGGCCGGCGCGGCCAGGTCCCGGTCCGCTCGCTCCCGCCAGGTGTGAGGTGTGGGCGCGGCGACGACAGCGCGCCCGCCGCTGCCGCGCGACGGCACCGCAACCCGATGCCGGGTCCGGTGTTGGAGCGGGCAGGACCGGCGAGCACCACGCGGCCGGTCCCCCAACCCTGAACGAGGACACTTCGATGGCCTGGAACAAGATGATCGTGGCGCTTCCTGCGGCGCTCCTCACCCTGGCCTGCGGGGGGCAAGGTGGGTCCTCCCGCAGCAACCCCTTCACCGACGCCGCGCCCAGCTACGCGGCGCTCTCCATCGACGAGGCGTCGGTCGACGCCACGCCGCCGGCGGCGACGGCCAGCGAGCCCGCGCCCGCCGAGGCCATGGTGGTGAGCCCCACCATGCTCGGCGCCGGCTGCCATCCCCACCTCTTCATCCGGCAGCGCGAGGTGGTGGAGCGGCTCAACCGCCACATCTACAAGGCGCTCTCGCACGTGGCCGAGGCCATCGCCGCCGGCAAGCTCACCCAGGTCGGCAGCTCGGCCACCTGGGAGCTGGTCAAGGGCGGCATCGACATCAAGTTCACCATCACCCTGGTGGCGACCGACGTCTACAGCTGGGAGCTGGACATGGCCCAGGTCGGCAACGCGCTCCTCACCGTCATGACCGGCCAGATCGACCGGAGCGGCGCCACCGTGGCCCGGGAGGGGAAGGGCAGCTTCACCATCGACTTCGCCAACCTCTACGCGGCCGACCCCGCCTCCAAGGTGACGGCCGGGACCCTGGCGGTCGACTTCAACGTCCAGCCCGCCTCCCGGCTCCTCAGCGCGGTGGCCACCGGCATCACCTGGGACCTGGACGCCGCCCAGTTCTCGTCCATCGACGTGGTGAACGCGCTCTCCGCGCCGCGCAGCGGGGCCTACGTCTACTACCGCGAGCCGGGCAAGGGTGGCAGCATCAAGATCGAGGACCAGATGGTCTTCGCCTGCCCCGCCAACCCCGACCTCCTCCCCGCCGACGCCCAGATGGTGACCCGCTGGTACCGCTTCAGCCCCACCTCGGTGCACGGCCGCTCCGACGCCTACATGACCGGCGGCCAGCTCCCCAGCACCCAGATCGGCGGGGTGACCGTCGACCACGTCGCCGCCGTCACCTGCCATGACGCCGCCGCCGAGGCCGACGTGCAGGCGGAGAGCTTCTGGCTGATGAAGGCCGAGGACGCGAGCGGCAACACCCTGGCCGGCGAGTCGAGCGAGCACCTGGGCACGGTCGCCTCCAGCGCCTGCGACCCCGTCTTCGGAGCGGTGCCCGACCTGCTCGACAACACCAACGACTTCACCGACTGGCCGGCGTCGTACACCGACGGGACGCCGTACCCGTTCCCGGGGATGTAGCCCGGCGCCGAGAGAGGTGGTCGCGAGGCCCCCGGGCGACCGGGGGCCTCGTCGTCTCTGGCCCCGCCGAGGACCGGCGGGGAGCGGCAGCCGCTCCACGTCACCGGGGCCAGGGGAGCTCGCCCCCGGGCCAGGCTCCTTCCTGGATGGCGGGATCCTGGTGCGGCAGGCGTCGGTGCCCGGGCCGCGATCGCCTGCCCGGCCGAGCGCGCCATGCGAGCGCGGGGCGCGGCGGGTCGGCGGGTGGCGCCGCCCTCCCGGGAGCAGGCGGCGAGGCAGGCTCGCAGGGCGAACCGGCCGGGCCAGGATAGCGACCGGCGCGCCTCCAGGGAGGACCTGTCCCATCCTGCCCGGGAGGCGGGCTCGCCTCAGAAGCCCCCGAGGTGGAGCGCGAGCACGCCCGCGGAGGCCACCAGGCAGTAGATGCCGAAGCGGTACCAGGCGCCGTGCTCGAGCCAGCGCGACAGCCAGGCCAGCGCGGCCAGCCCGGAGAGGAAGCTCAGGCCCATGCCCAGCACGCTGGGGGCGAGGAGGTGCCACGCCTGTCCGGCGCCCGGGCCCATCCGGTGGGCGTCGAGGAGGCGCCTCAGCTCGCGGAGGACGACCGGCGGGGTGAGGATCACCGCCAGGGCGAAGCTGAACTCCTCGGCGCGCGCCCTGCCGGTCCCCGCCAGCAGGCCGGTGGAGATGGTCGCGCCCGAGCGCGAGAAGCCGCGGAAGGGCAAGCACAAGCCCTGGACTGCGCCGATCCAGCTCGCCTCCCGGTAGCCCACCTCCCGCTCCCCGGCGCCGGCCCGCCGTCGCCCCAGCCCGGAGACCAGGATCAGCACCCCGACCGCGGCCAGCGCCCCGGAGATGATGGCCAGGTTGCCGAAGATCATCTCCACGTCGGCGCCAGGGGCGCCGTGGAGGAGGAGCCGCTCGATGGTCCACTTCAGGGGGTAGCCGACGACCGCGGTCAGGGCCGTGGCCACCGCCAGGAGCGGCAGGCTCCGCCGCAGCGCGGCGCCGGAGGCGAAGTACGTCCTCCGCCAGGTCCTCCAGAAGTAGGCGATCACCGCCAGCATCGTCCCGCTGTGGAGCATGACGAGGAGCAGGGTCATCTCCGGCGCCGTGGGATCGAGCCCCAGGAGCTTGGCGGCGACGATGACGTGCGCGGAGCTCGAGACCGGCAGGAGCTCGGTCAGGCCCTGGATGACGGCCAGGAGGAGGACGGCGATCATGGGACTGCCCCCCGTAGCCCGGCCCGGCGCGGGAGGCGCGACCAAGCATGGGGTGGAGCGACCCGCCGTCGCGGGTTCGTCACTTCGCCTCGGGCAGGCTCCTCGAGGCGGCGGGCTTCTGGGCCTCGCGGTCGGGCTCGCTCACCGCCTTCTTGAAGTCCCGGATGGTCTTTCCCAGCGAGCCGCCCAGGGTCGCCACCTTGTTCGGGAAGATCAGGATGACGATGAGCAGGATGATCAGCAGGTGCTCGCCGCGGAACAGTCCTTCGAACATGCTCGCCTTCCTCCGTCAGTCGGCGACAGATACCACGCGTCGCCGGAGGGCGGGAAGTGCGCGGGATCGACGCGCCGTGCCGTCGCATGAGCGTGGGATGTCGGTCCGAGTCGGGTCGCCTGGACCGATCGTCGCCACCTGCCTAGGGAGCGGGCCTCGGCAGCCGGGAGGACGTCCTCGGCCGGGGCGATCCCGGCAAGCGCCGGGAGATCCGCAGGGCCCGGTGGCCCTCCCCGTGGTGCGGGGAGACCGCCGCGGGGTCCGGGAGCGGGCGCCGGGGCGGCCGGTGCCCCGCCCGATGGCGAATAAATCCAGTGGAATGTCGGCAGATTGAGTATCGGCAGGCGGGCCGCGGTTGACATCCCGTCACCGGCCGGGTAGTGCGATGGCTTAGTTTTGAACTGTTTGCAAGAAAGGCCACGCCGCCGCGGAGCCGCGCCGCGCGGCGTCGCTTCCGGCCGCCCAGCGGGGCAGCGCAGATGGACACGAGCCACGTCAACCGCCTGAACAAGATCCGCGTCCTGGAGCTCATCCGCCAGATGGGCTCGGCGTCGCGCGCCGACCTTGCCCAGCGGGCGCGGCTCTCGGCCCCCACGGTCACGCGGATCGTCGACAGCCTCATCCGCAACGAGATGCTGGTGGTGAACGTCGGCGCCGGCTCGTCCAAGGGCGGCCGCCCGCCCAGCCTGGTGCGGTTCGCGGCCGATTCCCGCTTCATCGTGGGCGTCGACATCGGCCGGACCAGCATCCACGCGGCGCTGGCCAACCTGGACGCCAGCGTGGTCGAGCAGACCACCTGCCCCACCGACGCCGAGGAGGGGTTCCAGGCGGTGATGGCGCGGGTGGCGGGGCTGGTGCGGGCCCTGATCGCCAACTCCCGGGTCCAGGTGCGCGACATCATGGGCGTGGGGGTGGCGGTGGGCGGCCTCATCAACCGCCAGCGGGCCATCATCGAGTCCTCGCCCGACTTCGGCTGGACCGAGGTCGACGCGGTCGGCGTCCTGGAGGAGCAGCTCCAGCTCCCGGTGCGCCTGGACAACGTCACCCGGGTGACCGCCATCGGCGAGTACCACTACGGGATCGGCAGGCGGTTCCGGAGCTTCATCTGCGTGAACGTCGGCTACGGGGTGGGCGCCGGCATCATCGTCGACGGCGTCCCCTTCTACGGCAGCCACGGCGTGGGGGGCGAGTTCGGCCACACGGTGGTGGCCCGGGACGACCCGCGGGTCTGCAACTGCGGGAACCGCGGCTGCATCGAGGCCATCGCCTCCGGCTCCGGCATCGCCCGGACGGCCCGCGAGCGGATCCGGGCCGGCGAGCACTCGGCGCTGCGGGAGGCCTGCGGCGGCGACCCGGAGCGGATCACGGCCGAGCTGGTGGCGCAGGCGGCGCGGGAGGGGGACGCGCTGGCGGGGCGGGTGCTGCGCGAGGCGGTGGAGGTCCTGGGGATCGGGATCCTCAACCTGGTGAACCTCTACGACCCGGAGGCCATCGTGCTCTCCGGGCGGGTGGCGCTGGCCGGCGACCTGGTCCTCAGCACCATCCGGGAGATCCTGGACTCGCGGGCCATCAACCCGCACAAGCGCGAGATCCACGTGGGCCTGGTCGCCCACGGCGAGCGGGCGGCGGTGATGGGGGCCATCGCCCTCATCCTCAACGAGGTGCTGCAGCTCAACCTGGTCCACGCCGAGAAGGGGAACGCTCCGGGGCAGAGCGGGTGGGGACGAGCCGGCAGGGCATCGACGCAGGGTCCCGCGATGGAGGTCGCGGGGACGGTACGGGAGTCCGTGCGGTCGAGCCGGACCGCACGAGGGAGCAAGAACCGAGAGGCAAGCAGGCGTGAGGAGCGGGTCGTCGAGGTGAATCGAAACGGAGGTAGAAAATGAGGAAGCTGCTTTTCGCCATCATGGCCGCCGGGCTGGTCCTGGCGCCGCTCGCCGCGTCCGCGGCGGACGAGACCTACGGCATGGTCGTGTTCCTGAAGGGGAGCGAGTTCTTCAACTGGTGCTACGCCGGGATGGTCGACGCCGCCAAGGAGCTGGGCGTCAAGACCGAGCTGCAGGGGCCCGCCGACTGGGACGCCACCAAGGAGGCGGTGGCCATCGAGCAGCTCATCGCCAAGAAGGAGGCGGGCATCCTGGCCACCGCCGGCGACGCCAAGACCATGAACAACGCCATCAACAAGGCGATCGCGGCCAAGATCCCGGTCATCACCTTCGACTCGGACGCCCCCGACAGCAACCGGCTGGCCTTCGCCAGCACCGAGAGCTACGCGGCCGGCTACCTGGCCGGAAAGACCATGGCCGGCTGGCTGAACGGCAAGGGGCACATCGGCATCTCCACCAACGTCGGCCCCGATCACCTCAAGCGGCGCATCCAGGGGTTCCAGGACGCCATCGCCAAGTACGGGCCGGGCATCAAGGTCACGGTGGTCAACGACGAGGGCGACGTGGCCAAGGCGGCCACGGTGGTCCAGGCCATGCTCCAGGCCAACCCGGACATGAACGGCGTCTTCGGGGCCCACGGCAACCCCGGTCCCGGCGCGGCGGCCGCGGTCCGCGCCCTGGGGCTGCAGGGCAAGGTGCAGATCATGGCCTTCGACTTCGGCGGGCCGGTCATCGAGCTCATCGAGAAGGGCGAGATCCGGGGCACCGTCGGCCAGAGCCCCTACCTCATGGGGTACATGGCCATGAAGCTCGCCTACCAGGCCCGCCACCCCTGGGCGGCGCCCATCAAGTCGTCGACGGGCTTCGGGCTGGTCCCGAACTTCATCGACACCGGCGTGACCATCCTCACCAAGGACGACGTCGCGCCCTTCAAGAACCCGCCGAAGTTCTAGGCGCGGCCGCGCGCCCGCCCCGGGGGCCACGGACCCCGGGGCGCGGTGCGCATTCCCGGGGCCCAGGCAGAGGTCTCTGCCCGGGCCCCGCTCGCCGGTCCCCGAGGAGCGGCCATGAGGTTCACCTACCACCAGCCGACCGAGGTCCGCTTCGGGCCGGGCCGGCTGGACGAGCTGGGAGAGGTGGCTGCCGCCCTGGGCAGGCGCGCCCTCCTGGTGACGACGCGCCCCTCCCCCTCGAGGGCCGGGCCCCTGGACCGGGCGCGAGCGTCGCTGGAGCGGGCGGGCGTGTCCGTGGAGCACTACCCGGGCGCGGTCCCGAACCCGACCACGGAGAGCGTCGACGCCGGTTCGGTCCGGGCCAGGGAGTTCCGGGCCGACCTGGTGATCGGGCTGGGCGGCGGGTCGAGCATGGACACCGCCAAGGCCATCGCCGTGGGGGCGACGCACCCGGGCCGCGCCTGGGACTACCTCTTCTTCAAGAAGGCCCCCACCTCGGCGACCCTGCCGGTGGTGGCCGTGACCACGACCTCCGGCACCGGCTCCCACGTGACGCAGGTGGCGGTGATGACCGAGGCCGCCACCCGTACCAAGTCGGCCATCTACCACCCGCTCCTCTTCCCCCGGGTGGCCATCGTCGACCCCGACCTCATGGCCAGCGTGCCGCCGCACGTGACGGCCTCCACCGGCTTCGACGCGCTGGCGCACGCCTTCGAGTCCTTCATCCACGTGGGCGGGAACGCCTACGCGGACCTGCTGGCGCTGGAGGCGATGGCCCTGGTCCGCCGCCACCTGCCCACCGCCGTCCGGGCCGGGGACGACCGCGAGGCGCGGCGGGGCATGGCCTGGGCCGACACGCTGGCCGGGCTGTGCATCGCCACCGCGGGGGTGACCCTGCCGCACGGCATCGGCATGACCATCGGCGGCTTCGCGCCCCAGGTCATGCACGGCGAGGCGCTGGCGGTGGTCTACCCCGAATTCCTGCGCTTCACCTGGGCGTCGGCGGTCCCCAGGTTCGCCGCCCTGGGGAGGATCCTGGATCCGGCGCTCGGCCGGGCGTCGGAGCGGGCGGCCGCCGAGGGGGCCTGCGCGGCCATGGACTCGTTCCTCCGGGAGATCGGGATGTGGCTCTCCTTCGAGGGGCTGGGGGTGGCGCGCGAGCTGCTCGGGCCCATCGCCGACAACAGCCGGGTGCTGCCCGACTACAAGAACAACCCCCGCATCGCCGGGCGCGAAGAGATCCGGTCCATGCTCGAGGCGGGGTTCCGGCGGTAGGATGCGGGGCACACGACACTCCATGCCTGCCCCCTCCGCGCCCCCCGACCCCTCCGCCGAGCGCCCGCCCGGCGGAGCCGACGCGGCCCGCGCGCTGCGGGGCGTCCTCCACTCCCGCGAGCTGAGCCTGTTCCTGGTGATCGCGGCCGCCTTCGCCGTCCTCTGGATCCTGAAGGGCGGCATCTTCTTCTCCCTCAAGAACTTCGAGGGGATCGCGACCGGGATCACCTACGACCTGCTCATGGCCGCGGGGATGACGGTGGTCCTCATCCTCTGGGGCATCGATCTCTCGGTGGGCGCGGTGCTGGCCCTGGTGAGCGTCATCACCGCCATGCTCCTGCACTCCGGGGTGGCCATCCCCGTCTCGGTGGGGCTGGGGCTGCTCTGCGCGCTGGCCGTCGGGGCCCTGAACGGGATGGTCGTCGCCCACCTGAAGATCGCCCCCTTCATCGTGACGCTGGCGGCCATGTCGGTGGCGCGCGGCGCCGCGCTGGTCCTCTCCTCCGGCTACTTCATCTCCGGGCTGCCCGCCTCCTACTCCAAGATCAGCGAGGGCAGGCTGGGGGGCTTCCCCATCCCCTACCTGCTGGTGGCGGTGGTGCTGGTGGTCCTGCACCTCCTGCTCAAGCGCTGGAAGTTCCTGAACCAGGCGTTCTTCGTGGGCACGAACCCGCGGGCAGCGGTGCTGTCGGGGATGAACGCCAACCGGGTCACGCTGGTCGGGTACGTGATCAGCTCGCTCATGGGGGGCCTGGCGGCCATCCTCATGTCCTCCAAGCTGGCCATGGGCTTCTCGCAGTTCGGCCAGCTGGCCGAGCTGCGGGCCATCGCCGCGGCGGTCATCGGGGGGGCGAGCTTCACCGGGGGGGCCGGCAGCGTCCTGGGGGCGACGCTGGGGGTGGTGCTGATCGCCATCATCAACAACGGGTTCGTGCTGCTCCACGGCTCGCCCAACTGGCAGCAGGCCGTGAGCGGGATCATCCTCCTGGTGGCGGTGGGCGTCGACGCGGTGCGCACCCGCAGAGAGCGGCGGGAGTGAGCGATGGCGGACGTGATCCTCAGGCTCCAGGGCATCACCAAGTCCTTCGCCGGCAACCGCGTCCTCGACGACGTCTCGGTCGAGTTCGAGCGCGGCCGCTGCTACGCGGTGGTGGGCGAGAACGGCGCCGGCAAGTCCACGCTGATGAAGATCATCGGCGGCATCTACCGGCCCGACGCCGGGACCATCCTCTACGAGGGCCAGCCGGTCCAGTTCCACTCCGCCGCCGAGGCCATGGCCCGGGGGATCAGCGTCATCCACCAGGAGCTGAGCCTGGTCGGCAACCTCTCCATCGCCCACAACATCTTCTGCAACCGGGAGCCCACCCGGCGCCTCGGGTTCGTGGACTGGGCGGCCATGGTCCGGGAGGCGCAGAAGGTCTTCGACGCCATGGGCGTCAAGCTCGATCCGCGGACCCCGGTGGCCCGGATCAGCATCGGGATGCAGCAGATCGTGGAGATCGGCAAGGCCCTCTCGCTGAACTCCAAGGTGCTGATCATGGACGAGCCGACCTCGGCGCTCTCCGAGAAGGAGGTCGACCACCTCTACGAGATCGTGGCCAACCTGCGCCGGCGCGGGGTCACCGTCATCTTCATCTCCCACAAGCTCACCGAGGTGTTCCGCATCGCCGAGCGGATCATCGTCCTCCGGGACGGGGTGCTGGTCGGCAACGAGGCGCGGGAGGCGACGGACCGCGACCAGGTGGTCCGCCTCATGGTCGGGCGCCCCATGTCCGACCTCTACCCGGAGCGGCGCCGGCGCCAGGGGGCGCCCCTGCTCGAGGTGCGGGGGCTCCGCCGCCAGGGGGTGTTCGAGGGGGTGAGCTTCGAGCTGCACCAGGGAGAGGTCCTCGGCTTCGCCGGCCTGGTGGGCGCGGGGCGGACCGAGGTGGCCCGGGCCATCTTCGGCGCCGATCGCCCGGACGGCGGCGAGGTGCTGCTGCGGGGGAAGAGGCTGCGCATCCGGAGCCCGCGCGACGCCATCCGCGCCGGCATCAGCTACCTGACCGAGGATCGCAAGAGCGAGGGGCTGTTCCTTCCCATGCCGGTGCGGTCCAACGTGGTGGCCGCGGCGCTGGACCGGTTCGTCTCCCGCTGGGGCTTCTACCGGCCGGCGCGCATCCGGAAGGAGTCGGCCCGGCTGGTGGCGGCCCTCGACGTCCGGCCCACCGACGACGAGCGCAGCGCGCTCAGCCTGAGCGGCGGGAACCAGCAGAAGACGCTGCTGGCCAAGTGGCTCTGTACCGACCCGCAGGTGCTCATCGCCGACGAGCCGACCCGGGGCGTCGACGTGGGCGCCAAGGCCAGGATCTACCTGGAGCTGCGGGCGCTGGCCGACCGCGGGGTGGGCGTCCTGGTCATCTCCTCCGAGCTCCCCGAGATCCTGGGGCTGTGCGACCGGATCGCGGTGTTCAGCGAGGGGCGGATCGCCCAGGTGCTGGAGAACGAGCGTCTCGGGCAGGAGGACGTGATGCGGTTCGCCGCCAAGTAGGCCGGGAGAGGGCGCGAAGGAAGGATCATGACTCTAGGCGACGTCCGCGACGCATTCGTCCTGCCGGTGGTGCGGAGGCTGGGGGTCCAGAACACCTGCCTCATCGCCATCACCGTGGTGGTGTTCGCCCTCATGTCGGCGTTCGTCCGCAGCTTCTTCAGCGTGGCCAACTTCGAGGTGCTCTTCATGGGGTTCATCTTCGAGGCCATCATGGCGCTGGGGATGACCCTGGTGATCATCGCCGGGGGGATCGATCTCTCGGTGGGCAGCGTGCTGGGGTTCTCCGCCATCCTCATCGCCTACTTCTTCAAGGCCCACTTCTCCATCGCCCTGGCCCTCCTCTGCACCTTCGGGGTGGCCGCCCTGATCGGCGGCTTCAACGCCTGGATGACCAACGTGCTGCGGGTGCACCCCTTCATCTCCACCCTGGCCATGATGCTCACCGTCCGCGGCCTGGGGCTGGCCATCAGCAACGGCGAGAACGTGGCCAGCGACTTCCCCACGCCCTTCCTGTTCCTGGGCCAGGGCCGGGTGCTGGGGATCCCCTTCCCCATCGTGGTCTTCGCGGTCCTGGCGGTGATCCTCGGGGTCCTCCTCAAGCACCACCGCTTCTTCCAGCAGGTGTACTTCATCGGGGACAACCCCAAGGCCGCGAAGCTCTCCGGCATCCGGGTGGAGCGGTTCCTCTACTTCGTGTTCGTGGTGTCGTCGCTCACCGCCTGCACCTCCGGGGTGCTCACCGCCTCCACCTACGACAACGCCAGCAACTCCTACGGCATCAACGCCGAGCTGCGGGTCATCACCGCCGTGGTCCTGGGGGGCACGAACATCGTCAAGGGCGGGACCGGCACCATCTTCGGGACGGTGCTGGGCGTGGTCTTCATGTCCATGGTCTACAACGCCTTCGTGATGGCCAACGTGAACCCGTACTGGGAGACGATCGTGATCGGCTCGGTCCTGCTGGTGGCCGTCTTCCTGGTCGACGCCTTCAAGCGGCTCGAGGAGCGGATCCGCTAGCTCGGCCGGCTCGTCCCTCGATCGTCGTCCCGGCGCTCCGCCGGCGAGGCCGCCGCCCCCCGGTCAGGCGCGCGCCAGGCGCAGGATGGCCGCCAGCGATCGCTCCACGTCCTCCTCGGTGGTCGCCCAGCAGGAGACGCTGATGCGCATGGCGGCCCGGCCCTGCCAGACCGTGCCGCCGCACCAGCAGGTGCCGTCCTTCTGGATGGCCTCGATGACGCGGCGGGTGCGCCCGTCGTCGCCGAAGGAGACCAGCACCTGGTTGAGGACGACCTCGTTGAGCACCTCGTGCCCCGCGGCGGAGAGCCCCTCGGCCAGGCGGGCCGCGTGGCGGCAGCTGCGCTCGACCAGCTCGGCGAGGCCGCTCCGGCCCAGGGCACGGAGCGCGGCCCAGACCTCCACGCCGCGGGCGCGGCGGGAGAGCTCGGGGGTGGTGTCGGCGGGATCGCGCTCGCCGCCCTCGGGCAGGTAGGCGGCGGACACGCCCATGGCGCCGCGGAGCGCCGCGGGATCGCGCACCAGGGCGAGGCCGCTGTCGTACGGCACGTTCAGCCACTTGTGCGCGTCGGTGGCCCACGAGTCCGCGTCGGCGACGCCGGCGACGAGGTGGGCGCGCCGGGGCGCGGCCCCGGCCCAGAGCCCGAAGGCCCCGTCCACGTGCACCCAGGCTCCGGCCTGGCGCGCCCGCGCCACGATGGGCGCGGCGGGATCGAAGGCGCCGGTGTTCACGTTGCCGGCCTGCAAGCAGATGATGGTCGGCCCGCGGAGCGAGGGAAGCGCCTCGGGGCGCATCCGGCCCTGGCCGTCGACCGGGACGCGGACCACGCGCTCCCGGCCGAGGCCCAGCAGGGCCAGCGCCTTGAGCACGCTGACGTGCACCTCGGCGCCGACCACCACGGTGATGGGCGGGGCGCCGAAGAGGCCGCGCGCCTCGGGGTTCCAGCCGGACCGGGCGAGCAGGGCGTGCCGCGCCGCGGCCAGGGCGGTGAAGTTGGCCACGGTGGCGCCGGTCACGAACCCGCCCTCCACGCCGGCGGGCAGGCCGAGCGCATCGAGGACCCAGCGCAGGGCGACCCTCTCCAGGGCCGCCGTGCCCGGCGTCACCGACCACTTGGCGGAGTTCTGATCCCAGGCCGAGGCGAGGAGGCCGGCCGCGACCGAGGCCGGGAGGGCGCCCCCGATCACGAAGCCGAAGAAGCGCGGCCCGGCCGTGGCCATGGTGGCCGGGGAGACCAGCCGGTCGAGCTCCTCGAGGATGGCCCGCGCGTCGGAGGGGCCGTCCGGGAGCGGGACCTCCAGCGAGGAGAGGGCCGCGGTGGCTTCCGGCGACGGGCGCACCGGTCGGTCGCGGAGGCCGTCGAGGTAGGTGGCGGCGCGCCGCGCAGCGTCGGCGAGGAGGAGCTCGGTCGGGGACGGGGGCATGGGGGATGTAGGTAAGGGCGGAGCTGGCGAGGCGCACCCTGCACCGGGGGACGCCCGCGGCTGGCCCGGGCGGGACCGCTGCCCGCCCTTCCCGCGGGCCCGGGACCGGGCAGCCATCGGGCAAGCGCGGGACCGCGCCGGCGGGCCCCGGCAGAGGCCCGGGGACCGCCGGCGGGGACGGGCGGGGAGCCCGAGGCGCCCCTCAGCGCGCGGCGAGCCCGACCGCGTGGGCGGGGAGGCCGGTCGCCTGGGCGCCCAGCGGATCGAGCGCGCCGTCGGCGCGGTTCAGGAACCCGACGATGCCGTGGTTCCCGGCGTCGAGCGCGTACAGGATCCCATCGCCGCGGGTGAGGGCGAGGTCGAGCGGCTTGCCTCCGGAGGGAAGCGCCCCGGCGCTCCCGGCCACGAGCGCCAGATCCCCCCGGCGGTCGATGGCGTAGCTGGAGATGTCGCCGCTGGCGGCGTTGGCCACGAAGGCGAGGCGGCCGTCGCTCGTCACCACCAGCCAGCAGGCGGCCACCTGCGCGTCGGGCACCGAGCCGCTGAGGAGCGTGGCCGCCCGGCCGTCCACGTCGTAGGAGGACACGGCGCTGGTCCCGGCGGGGCCCCCGGCCGCCTCCGACACCACCAGGACGTCGCGGCGGGTGAACCCGAACCCGAAGGGGACCATCCCCGACGACGGGAAGCTCCGGGGAGGAGAGGCTCGGCCGTCCTCGTCGACCGCGTAGAGCGCGATGGCGCTGGCCGCCTTCTCCGTCACCGCCAGGACGTCGCCGGAGGCGTCGAAGGAGACCTGGGCGCCGCCGGCGGTGGCGGTGCCGAGCGGCCGGGTCGAGCCGCCCAGGGGCGCGAGGCGACCGCGGTGGTCCACGCGAAGCGCCGAGATGTTGCCGGCGCCTCCCGCGTTGAGGACGTAGACCGTCCCGTCGTGCTCGGTGACGCTCACGGGGAGGACGCCGCCGGAGGGCGCGACGTCGGCCAGGGTCAGGCTGGCGCCGTCGACCAGGAAGGAGGAGACCTCGTCGGAGCCGGCGTTGACCACGAACAGGAATCGGCCGTCCCGGCTGAGGGTGACCGCGCCCTGCGAGCCGAGGACGCCCTCGCCGCCGCCCGATCCCGTGCCGCCGGTGGGGAAGGAGCCGGCCGGGGTGAGCGCGCCGCGCCCGTCGCGCCAGAACGCCAGCACGGCGTTGCCGGCGACCTCGTCGGTCATGGTGAAGACCGCGCCGGGCCCGGCCGCGGCGGCCGGCGGGCCGGCGTAGGCGAGGCCCGCCAGGGTGAACAGGATCATCGCTCTCGTTCCCATGTTCGGAATCTCCTGTGAGTGGAGGCTACGGAGCCGGGTACGCCGGGGGACGATGGGCGGTAACGGTCCCGGATCAGTGCAGCCCCTCCTGCTCGGGACGGGACGGCCACGCGGGAGCGCCGGTGCGCGGGTGGTCCCGCCACGGGTCGTCACGCCGGGACGCGCCGATCAGGCGCGGCCCTGCCGCCACTGGTTGGCGCGCCGGTTCCGCGTGGCCTGCGAGACGGTCTCCTCGATGCGCCGCGTCCGCGTCTCGGATCGACGGGCGCCGTGAATCCACTCGAGGATGGCGCGCTTCACGGACCGGGGGAAGGCCTCGAAGTTCTGGAGAGCGGCCTTGGGCGCGTGGGCAAGGCGGACCGCCAGATCGTCGGGGATGGTCAGGGCCTCGACCTGATCCAGCGCATTCCAGGTCCCGCCTCGCCTGGCCGCCTCGACGGCCGCGATCCCGGCGGGCGCCATGCGGCCGGCGCGAAGGAGCCTCTCGACGCGCTCCTTGTTGAGGCGCGACCAGCCGCTGCGGGCCTTGCGCGGCGTGACGAGCAGCATGGACCTGGCCGCATCGAGCTTGCGGGGCAGGCTGTCGACCCATCCGAAGCAGAGCGCCTCCTCGGACAGGTCGGCCATCGAGACCGGCCTGCTGCCGGCCGCCTTCTTCCGGGTCACGGCCCAGACTCCCGGCGAGGTCGCGTGGTGGCGCTCGAGCCAGGCTCGCCACGCCGCACGCGAGC
>DATKMW010000061.1:0-17469 GCA_035541675.1 Anaeromyxobacter sp.
AGGCGCCCCTCCCGCATGCGCTCGGCCCCGAACACCAGCTTCATGAGCTCGGTGCGGCCGGCACCCACCAGGCCGAAGAAGCCGAGCACCTCGCCCTTGTGGACCTCGAAGGAGGCGGGGGCGCTCAGCCCCTTGCCCAGCACGCCCTCCGCCCGGAGCAGCACCTCGCCGTGCGGTCGCGGCCGGTAGCCGTAGACGTCGTGGATGGTGCGGCCGACCATGTCCGCGACCAGCATCTCCCGGGTGACGCCCTGGACGGTCGGGTAGTGCTTCACCAGCCGTCCGTCTCGAAACACGGTGACCGCATCGCACAGCTCGAAGATCTCCTCCATGCGGTGCGAGACGTAGAGGATGGCGTAGCCGGCCGCCTTCAGCTCGCGGATGGTGGTGAAGAGCTGGCGCACCTCGCGCGCCGAGAGGGAGCTGGTGGGCTCGTCGAAGGCGATGATGCGGGCGTTCTTGATGAGCGCCTTGCCGATCTCCACCATCTGGCGCTGGGCGATGGAGAGCCGCTTGGTCTTGGTGGTGGGGCTGACGTCCAGGGCCAGGCGCTTGAGCTGCTCGCGGGCTCGCGCCAGCATGGCCCGTCGGTCGAGGATCCCCAGGTGGTGGGGGAGCATCCCCAGGAGGATGTTCTCGGCCACCGTCATCTCCGGGACCAGGTTGAGCTCCTGGTAGATGATGGTCACGCCGGCCTGGTCCGCGTCCCGGGTGCTGCGGAAGGTACGCGGCTGGCCGTCGATGATCACCAGCCCGGAGTCGGGGTGGTAGGCGCCGGAGAGGATCTTGAGTAGCGTGGACTTCCCTGCACCGTTCTCCCCGATGAGCCCGTGCACCGATCCCGACTGGACGCCGAAGGTGATCCGGTCCAGCGCTCGCACGCCCGGGAAGCTCTTGCAGATCTCCTCGAACCGGACCCGCGTCTCCACGCTCGCTCCTGCGGACAGAGCAGCGGGGGAAGCCGGTAGGCGGCTTCCCCCGCGGCACGGTGCAGCTTATCTCGGTTACTTCAGCGCGTCAGCAAGGCCGCTGTCGGTGAGGACCTTGACGTAGTTCTCGCGGGTGAGGAGCGTCCCGGCGGTGCGGGTGTCGAGCGGCGGCTCCTTCCCGTTGGCGATCCACTCGTACATCATCTTGGCCGTCTCGTAGCCGTGCACCTTGGCCTCGAGGAGGATGGTGCCGTAGAAGCCGGTGGGGGTCGGCTTCTTGAACTCGTTGATGGCGACCGAGCCGCCGTTGATGCCGACGCCGATGATGTTGGCCGGCTTGAACCCGCGGTTCTCGAGGGCGCGCACGGCCCCGGTCACCGACTCCTCGTTGAGGGAGTAGACCAGCCAGTTCTTGAACTGGCTGTTCCGGGTGATGATGGGGTCGGCCATCGTCAGCGAGTTCTGCACGTCGTCGGTCAGCTTGCCCTGCGAGCCTTCCTTGATGTTCTCCGCGGGGAAGCCGGCGGCCAGCAGCGCCTTCTTGGCGCCGTCGGTCCGCTCCTTGGCGGTCTGGAGCTCGTAGTTGGTGAGCACCAGGGCAGCGGTCTCCTTGGCGTTCCAGCCGCGCTTCTTCATCTCGGCGGCCAGGGTCTCGCCGACCTTCTCCCCGATCTTGCCGGCGGAGATGCCGAGATAGTGCACCTTGGTGAGCGGGTTGCCGGAGGCGTCGACGAAGCGGTCGTCGACGGCGATCACCTTCATCTTGAGCCGATCAGCCTGCGCGACGATGGCAGGCCCGAGCTTGACGTCGGGGGTGCAGATGACGAAGCCCTGGGCGCCCTGGGCGGCGAGGTTGTCGATGGCGCTCACCACCTTCTCGCCGTCGGGGGTGCCGATCTTGATGAGCTCGAAGTTGAGGTCCTTGGCGGCCTGCTCGGCGAACTTCCACTCGTTCTGGAACCAGCCGTTCTCGGGAGACTTCACCAGGAAACCGATCTTGACGGGGCCGGCGGCCCGCGCCGCTCCGCCCGACAACAGGGAGAGCATCGCCACTGCCACGAAGAGAAATCGCTTCATCACGTCCTCCTCAGTCGAGTGTGCAGCCCGTGCGGCGCAGCGGTGCGAGGCCCCTACCGCCCGGGTGCGTCCTCTGGAAGAGCTCCCTTCGATGGGGCACCGCGCCTCACCCCGCCGCGCACGTTGCGGCGGCCGCAGGCGCGGCCCGCATTCCAGCTAGACGGACGACACCGAGCTTCGCTTCACTCCGGATCGCCGTTTCGATTCGCTCCGAATCGGGCCGAACACTACGCGTGCCACCCGGGACCGAGAATGGCTGGGACCACGGCCGACATGGACGATTCGACTGTTGAGGCCGGGCCGACGCGCCCCCAAAGGGCCGTGCGAGCCTAGCGGCCAGCGAGGACGGCCAGGACGTGGTCGTGCACCAGGCCGTTCGAGGCCAGGCAGGCGCCGGAGGCGTGGGTCGGCCTGCCCTCGAGGTCGGTGAAACGCCCCCCGGCCTCCTCGACCAGGACCTGCAGCGGGGCGATGTCCCAGATCTGGACGCCCGCCTCCACCCAGGCCTCGGCCTGGCCTCGTAGGACCAGGGCGCAACCGGCCAGGTCGCCGTAGCAGCGGGCGGTGGAGCAGCTGGTGGCCAGGCGTCCGACCCGCTCGAGCAAGGGCGGCCGGAAGAGCACCTGCGGCTCACCCAGGGAGAGCGAGGCCGAGCCCCATTCCCCGACTCCCGAGACCGAGAGCCGGGCCGGTTCCGCTCCGCCCGCCGAGAGCCAGCACCCGAGGCCGCGGGCCGCCCAGTAGACCTCGCCCCGGGCGGGCAGCGCCATGGCCCCGGCCTCCACCCGGCCGTCGACCTCCAGCGCCACCAGCGGCCCCCAGAACTCGCGACCACGGGTGAAGCCCTTGGTGCCGTCGACCGGGTCCACGATCCAGCGGAAGCGGGCCGAGCCGGCGTGCGCGCCCGACTCCTCGCCGAGCACGGCGTGGCCGGGGAAGGCGCGTCGAACCACCTCCAGGATGGCCGCCTCGGCGTCGCGATCCGCCTGCGTGACCGGGGTCCGGTCGGGCTTCACCTCGACCCGGACGCCCCGGCGGAAGTGGGCCAGGGAGGCTGCGGCCGCCGCCTCGGCCGCGGCGCGCGCGGTCTCCATGGCCAGGTGGAGGTCCAGGTCGGGCATGGGGATCCTATAGCGCGCCTTCTAGGCGAGGTAGCGCCCGATCTCCTCCACCAGCTCGCGGAGGGCGGCGCCGCCCTTGTCGGCCAGGCGCAGCCGGCCGCCCTCCTCCTCGGCCAGGACCCCCTGGTCCACCAGCCACTCGATGGCGTTCCCCAGGGTAGCCTTGGAGAGCGACTCGCGCAGGGCCACCTGGCCCGAGAGGAAGCCGGCGCGCCCCCGCTCCAGCGCCTCGCGCAGGAGCGCGCGCCGATCGGAGGGGCCTCGCCCGCAGGACTCCAGGGCGGCCGAGGCCGCCACCCGGTAGGCCTCCAGGTAGGCGCGCGTGAACTCGGCCAGGAAGGCCAGCGTCTCCGGGTCGGGGCCGGGCCGCAGCTCCTCGTCCACCCGCGACAGCGCACCGAGCCGCAAGAGCAGCGCCGCGTTGTCCCCGAAGATCTGGTCGAAGGTGGCGCCCACCCGGTACATGAACTCCAGCTTGAAGAGGCGCGAGAGCCAGAGGGCCCGGGCGCGGACCGACTCCCCGCTCCGGTTGCCCTGGGCCCGCGCCGCCGCCGCCACCAGCGCCGGCGACACGAAGCGGTGGATGACCGCGTTGCGGTGGTAGTCGAGCAGGGTCCGCCGATCCTCGGGGACCTGGTAGATGACCTCGTCGCCGGCCCGCTGCTCGCGGAGCAGCTGCCGGGCCAAGAGCCCCCGCACCGCGTCGCGCACCGGCCCGGGCTCCCTCGGGTCGGCGGGCGCGCCGGCCAGCCCCGGCGCCAGGCGGGCGCCGCCCTCCACCGCCAGGGCGCGCAGCAGCTCCACCCGCCGCATCACCTCGGCCGCCCCGATGCCGCGGCGGACGTGGGAGAGCAGGGCGGCGGCCAGCAGCCCCACCGGCGTGACGGTGACGGCGCGGCTGATGCGGTAGGCGATCCGGTTGGCCACCGCCTGCACCAGCCGGCGCTTGGCGTCGGGCTGGCCGTCCCGCCCCAGCAGGGAGATGGCGGTGGAGGAGCGCGAGGCCTCTCCCTCCCAGGACTCGTCGACCGACAGCGTCCGGGTGCCGCCCCCCAGCCGCTCCTCGGCCAGCGCCCGCAGCGAGAAGGGCTCCTCGAACTGCACGTAGAGCCGCTCGTACCGGTGGAAGAGCACCTTCACCGCTCGCAAGAGCCCGCCCAGGCTCTCCCGGGGCTTCTCGCCGCCCTCCAGCTCGCGGGCGTAGCTCCCGGCCTCGATCAGCTGCTCGTAGTCGATGGCAATGGGGACGAAGAGCACGTCGTCGGCGGCGCCGTCCAGCCAGGCATCCACCTCCATGGAGACCAGGCCGGTCTTGGGGAAGAGCAGCTTGCCGGTGCGAGAGCGGCCGCCCTCCACGTAGAACTCCTGGGGAAAGCGGTCGCGGAGCAGGTGCTTCACGTAGGCCCGCAGCACCGCGGTGTAGATGCGGTCGCCCTTCACCTTGCGCCGGATGAAGAACGCCCCGCCGCGGCGGGCGATGCCGCCGAAGGGCCAGAAGGCCAGGTTGATCCCGGCGGCCACGTGGGGCGGGGTCATCCCGTTCTCGTAGAGGAGCCAGGGCAGCACCAGGAAGTCGACGTAGCTCTTGTGGCTGGGGCACAGCACGATGGGGGCGTCGGCGGCCGCGCGGCGCACGCGCTCCAGCCCCTCCTCGTCCACCTCCACGCTCTTGAAGATCCGGCCGAAGAGCCAGGCCATGAGCGGTCGCATCAGGCTGATGAAGGCCGGGTGGTAGCGGCTGGCGATCTCGCGGAGGTCGCGGGCCGCCTCGGCGGTCAGCGCCGCCTGGCCCCTGCCGCCCTCCCGGGCCACCGCCTCGACGGTGGCGCGCAGGGTCCGGTCGCGGAGGACCTTCTCCCGCACGCGGGAGGGCGCCTTGAGGGGCGGTCCCACCGCGGTGCGGAACTCGCGGGCCAGGTGCTGATAGAGGACGCCGCGGACCTTGCGGGCGAGCTGGGCGTCCGGCTCGTCGGCCCGGTCGGCCAGGAAGGCCTTGAGGTCGAAGGGGCGGCCCACGTCGAACACCGCCCGCCGGAAGTTGCGGAGGAATGCCACGGCCTTGGAGAGGGCGCTGGGGGCCTCGGGAGAGCCGAAGAGGATGTCCCAGACCGAGCCCTGGAGCTTGGGGGCCCGCCGGCTCCACACCAGCAGGACCGGCACCAGCAGCGCCGGCCGATAGAGGCCGCGCTGCAGCCTGACCAGCGTGGCGAAGGGGTCGCGCGGCGGCTGGCGTGGGCCGAGGAACAGCAGGCTGGCCCCACCGGTGGAGACCGACTGGGCCAGGGCGCGCCGCGAGCGCCGGACCCGGGTCAGCCAGCCGAGCAGGCCGGGGAATCCCTGGAGGGCGCGGAGCGGGGGGAGGCCGGACCGCCGCAAGAACCAGCGCAGGTAGAGGAAGTCGAGCAGCCCGGGCGAGCGCATCACGAAGACCAGGCTGCCCCGGGCGGCGAGCGCCTCGAGGGTGGCCGGCGCTTCGCGCGAGGCCTTGACCGGCTCGAACCACCGGCCCAGGAAGCCCGGTCGCCGCGGCGAGCCCGGGTCCTCGCCCGCCGGCGGCTCGGTGCGCTGGGTCACGAGGCGAGTCTACGCCTTCGGGAACGGTTTGCGCGGGCGGCGAGGCGGGGTCAGGCGCGCTTCTTCACGTTGCCCTCGCGGTCGAGGAAGTAGGGCTCGACCAGGAGCGCCTCCACGCTGGGCCGGTAGCCCTTGACGTCCGCGCCCATGCGCGCCAGCGCCTCCAGGACCTCCCCGCGCACCCGGGCGTTGTCCTGGTCGCGCAACAAGAGCTGGATGATCCCTTCCCGCACCGCCTCCCCGGGCGCCAGCGTCGAGAGCACCCGGACCGCCCCGATGCGCACGTCGTCGGAGAAGTCCTCCAGCAGCGGGAGCAGGGCGCGCTCGACCTCGGGCGGCTGGGCGCCGCCGTGGTGCTCGCCCAGCCAGGCGAGCAGCACCAGCTTCTTCTCCGGATCGCGGGTGTACTCCCGCGAAAGGTGCGACAGCTCGGCCAGGGCGAAGGCGGTCAGCTGCTCGGCGGACGAGATCCCGGCCAGGGCCCGGAGGCCCCAGGCCACGCCCGACTCCTCCTGGCGCACGAACGCCTGCACCGGGGCCACCGAGGTCTGGCCGGCCTCGACCAGGATGCGCAGCGCCGCTTCCTTCTCCTCGTCGTCGGTGATGCCCGGCTCCGCACGGACCGTGAAGCGCTGGCACAGGGCGGCGAGGGCGGCGGGGGTGCCCATCTGCCCCAGCTGATCGATGGCCTTCTGGCGGTTCTCGGGCGGGCCGTACTTCTCGGTGACCCTCTTCACCAGCCGGCGGAGCACGTTCTGCTGCTTGACCTCCCTGGAGGCGAACAGATCGAGGAGTCCCACGGGAGGTCCTTTCGCGGCCGGCGGCGCAGGCGGTTCTACAACGTTATCCCCGCCCGCGGGTCGGCTTTGTAGAGGGGCTCGAGGGGCTTCACCGCCTTCTTGAGGCCCTCGCTCGCCTCCGGGAGAACCAGCTTGACCACGGCGTAGAGGTCGCCGCGCGCTCCGCCCCGGAGGTCCGGCAACCCCTTGCCGCGCAGGCGCAGCTTCATGCCCGACTGCGCACCCGACGGCACCCGGAGCCGCACTGGCCCCTCGAACGTGGGGAGCTCCAGCTCGGCGCCGTTGACCGCCTCGGGGACGGTGAGCGGGAGCTCCAGGAACAGGTCCCGGCCCTCGACCCGGAGATGGGGGTGGGCACGCAGCCGGACCGCCAGGAAGAGGTCGCCGGCCCGGCCGCCGTGCGCGCCCGGGCCACCCTGGCCGGCCAGCCGGATCTGGGAGCCGTCCGAGACGCCGGCCGGGATCTTCACCCGAAGGGTGCGCCCGTCGACGCGGACGTCGCGCTCCGCCCCCAGGACCGCGTCGCGCAGGTCGATGAGGATCTCCGCCTCGGCGTGGGGGCCCGCGGACGGGGCGGGGCCGGGGCGGGCGCGGCCCCGGGTGGGCCCGCCGAACAGGTCGCCGAAGATGGTGGCGAAGTCGAAGGTGCCGAAGTCGCCCACGTGGACGCGAGAGTAGTCGCCGAAGTCGAAGGGCATGCCGCCGGAGGGTGCCCCCTCCCGCTTCCAGCGCCGGTACTCCTCGGCCCGCCGCTCGTCGAAGCCGGAGCGCAGCGCGTCGGGACCGAACTCGTCGTAGAGCCGGCGACGCTTCTCGTCGGAGAGCACCTCGAAGGCGGCGGTGACCTCCTTGAACTTCTCCTCGGAGGCCTTGTTCCCCGGGTTCACGTCCGGGTGGTACTTCTTGGCCAGCTTGCGGTAGGCGCGCTTCAGCTCCTCCGCGGTGGCCTTGCGGGGGACTCCCAGGATCTCGTACAGGTCGCGCTCCGGCACACCGTGCAAGGTAACGCCTGTCCGGCAACCGTCAACATCCGCTAGGCCCCGGCGGTGGCGTCGCCGCGCGCGCCGCCCCGCGGCGCAACGCCTCCGTCTAGAATGCCGGGTGGGATGCTTCCGCTCCTCGTCACCCTCTCGGTCGGGGTCCCCGCCGCGGGCCCGGTCGTGGTCGAGGAGGTGGTGGCCGAGATCCGCAACCCGGCCGGCGCCCCGGCCCGGGCCATCCTGCTCTCCCGCCTCACCGCCGAGGCGCGCATCGCCATGATCTCCCGGGGGGCGGTGGAGGCGGCCTTCCGCCCCATCGACGCCGAGGCCCTTCGCGCCGCGCTCTCCTGGCTGGTGGACCAGACCCTGCTCGCCGACGACGCCGCGCGGCTGCAGATCGACGAGGTGACCCGCGAGCAGGCGGCCGCCGAGCTGGCGCGCTTCCAGGACCGGTTCCGGGCCCGGGCCGACTACGGCCGGTTCCTCGCCTCGGCCGAGCTCACCGACGACGAGGTGTCGGCGGTGCTGGCCCGCATGCTCCGCGTCGATCGCTACCTCGAGTCGCGCGCCGGGCGCGGATCGTTCGTGGCGGACGGCGAGGTGGCCGACTACGTCCGGGAGCGCGGGCTCTCGGCGGATAACCCCGGCGCCCGCGAGGCGGTGCGGGCCCGGATGCGGGAGGAGCGGGTGGAGGCGGCGGTGCGGGATCTCCTGGCCGAGCTGCGCAGCCGGGCCGAGGTGCGGATCCTCGACCCGGAGCTGCTCGGGCCGGTGGTGCGCGAGGGCGGGCGATGAGGCAGATCACCGAGCCCTTCCCCCCCGGGACCCTGCGGCTGCGGTTCCGCCGCATGGTGCCGGCGGACCTGCCGCGGGTGGTGGAGATCGAGAAGGACGGGTTCCGCCACCCCTGGTCGCCGGAGCTTCTCGAACGGGAGCTTTCCCACGCCTGGTCCACGGTGCTGCTGGCGGTGGAGGACCGGCCGCGAGACGAGGTCATCGTCGGCTTCGTGGTGTTCTGGCTGGTGCACGACGAGCTGCACGTCCTCAACCTGGCCACCGCCCGGGAGGCGCGGCGCCGCGGGGTGGGGCGGTCGCTCATGGAGGCGGCCACCGCCGCGGGGCACAGCCGTGGCGCGGTGCTGGCCACCCTGGAGGTTCGCCGCTCCAACACCGCCGCGCTGGAGCTGTACCGCGGGCTCGGCTACCGCCAGGCCGGGATCCGGACCAACTACTACACCGACGAGGGCGAGGACGCGATCGTGATGATCAAGGACCTCTAGAGCGCCTCCCGCCCTTCCTGGTGACGCCGCCGCCGCCGTCGTGTAAAGCGCAGGCCATGCTCTGGCCGGCCCTGCGCGCGCTCCTCTTCCGCCTCGACGCCGAGCGGGCGCACCGCCTGGCGGGACTGGCGCTGCGGGCGACACCCCGGGCCCTGGCCCGCCGGCTGCGCCCGCGGCCCCGCCCCGAGCTCCGCGTCCGCTGCCTGGGGATCGACCTGGATGGACCGGTGGGGCTGGCCGCCGGGTTCGACAAGGGCGAGGTCCTCCTCCCCGGGCTGTTCGCGCTGGGGTTCTCGCACGTGGAGGTGGGCACCATCACCCCGCGCCCGCAGCCGGGGAACGACCGCCCCCGCCTGTTCCGCCTGCCGGAGCACCGCGCCCTGGTGAACCGCATGGGCTTCAACAACGAGGGGGCCCTGGCCTGCGCGGCCCGGCTGGCTGCGCTGCCGCGGGGCGCCCGGCTCGGCGCCGTCGGGGTCAACGTAGGCAAGAACAAGTTCACGCCCAACGAGCGGGCCGAAGCCGACTACCTGGCCTGCATCGACCTCCTGCACCCCTACGCCGACTACCTCGTGGTGAACATCTCCTCGCCCAACACGCCAGGGCTCCGGGAGCTCCAGGAGCGTGCGGCGCTGGAGCGGCTGCTCGGTGCCTGTGTGGACCGGTTGCGGGAGCTGGCGCCGGGGAAGGCGTTGCTGGTGAAGCTGGCACCGGACCTCTCCGACGCAGCGCTGGACGAGGCGGTGGACGTGGCGGTGGCGGCCGGGGCCGCCGGGATCGTGGCCACCAACACCACCCTTTCCCGCGCCGGCGTGGAGGGCCATCCGCGGGCCGCGGAGCAGGGGGGGCTGTCCGGCGCCCCGCTCGCTCGCCGCGCCGCAGAGGTCGTCCGCCGCTGTCGCGCGCGCGCCGGGGACAGGCTCGTCCTCGTCGGCAGCGGGGGCATCATGGGCGCGGAGGACGCCTACGCCCGGATCCGCGCCGGCGCCTCGCTGGTGCAGGCCTACACCGGGCTCGTCTACGGCGGACCGGGCTTCGTCCGGGAGCTCCACGCCGGGCTCTGTCGCTTGCTTGAGCGCGACGGCTTCCGCTCCCTCGCCGAGGCGGTCGGCGTGGACGCCTGAGCAGGGCCGCCGAGCCGCTCGGAGCGCTAGACGCAACGGCGGTTGCGGCGTCTTGTGTCTACACCCAACAGGGTAAGTCATGACGCGTTGCGCCGAATCGACCCGGCTCGGGGATGGACCCCTTTGACGCGATGCATTATTGTTCGGCCATCCCACGTGGGGCGCGGGAACACATTCGCATCCAGGAGGTTGACATGGCCGACACGCAGCGTACGAACGGAACCACGACGCTGAAGTTCCGGGAACTGTTCAAGGAACCCATCGAGGCGGCACACGTGAGGCTGGGCCAAATCGAGGAGGAGGCGCACCGAGTCTGGAAGGACCTCCTGCTCAAGGGACGTGCGAGCAGGAAGGACATGGAGCAGATCTTCCTCCGGTTCGCGAAGCAGGGGCGGGCGCTCCCCGAGGTGAGGCACCTCCTGGAGCGGCTGCGTGAGCAGGGGGCCGAACGGGCGGCGGAGTGGCGGGGGAAAGCCGAGTCGTTTCGAGCTGAAGCGCTGGAGCGGATGCTGGAACTGCAGGGGAAGGCCGTGGCCTTCCTCGGAGTGGCGACGCGCGAGCAGGTGGAGGAGCTCTCTCGGGAGCTGGGGCGCCTCGAGCGCCGCATCGAGCACGGGCAGAAGGCCCGCCGCCCCGCGAGAAAAGGGCCGAAGCCGTCGGAGCAGGTCTGAGCCAGGAGGCCACCGCCATGCCGGATATCCAGACGCTTTTCAGGGAGGCCTGGTCCACAGCCCTCGCCGGCGTGAACGCCGCCGAGCAGGAGGCCGAGAAGGTCCTGAACCGGATCGCCGACGCTGCAGGCTTCTCCCCCGAGGACGTGCGCCGACAGGCGCGGGAGTTCGGGGAGCGGCTGGCCAGCCAGCGGCGCGAGGTGGAGCGGGCCTTGGACGAGGCGGTGCGCCGCGCCGCCGGGCGCTTCCACATCCCGAGCAGCGCCGAGCTTGACGCGCTGCGGCAGCGAGTCGACGCGGTCGCGGCGCGGGTGGACGCCATGGCCAAGGACCGGCCGGCGCCGGCGCCGGGCGAGCGGGAGGGCGGCTAGCCGATGGGGATGCTCAGCGCCAAGGCCGCGCTGGGGGTAGGGGCGTCCGCCGCCGTGTGGGCGGCCGTCGCCTTCGCCCCCACCGACCTCGCCGCGGAGCCGGTCGCCCGGCCGCCGCTCGACGCGGAGCGGCCGGCCAAGCCGGGGCTGGAGACCCGGCTCCTCGACCGCATCGACACCACCCTGGCCGACCGGCTGCCGCAGCTGGCGATGGACGAGCGGGCGCAGCTCGCCGCGACCATCATCCGCGAGGCGGACGCCGCCAGGCTCAATCCGCTGCTGGTGGTGGCGGTCATCGAGGTCGAGTCCGGCTTCGACCTGGGCGCGCTGTCCGGGGCGGGCGCCCAGGGGCTCATGCAGCTCAGGGAGCCGACCATGCGGCGCGAGCTGAGCCGCCACGGCCTGAAGGGCGACGCCCGCGATCCGGTCATGAACGTGCGGGCGGGCGTCCGCTACCTGCATCGCCTGGTCCGGACCTTCGGGCGCGAGGACCTGGCGCTCATGGCCTACAACGCCGGGCCCAACCGCATCCTCGGCTATCTGCGGGCCGGCGAGATCCCCGAGCGCTTCCGGGCCTACCCGCGCCGGGTGTCGACCGAGCTCCACCGGCTGCAGCGAGGGCTCGAGCTCGTGCCGGCGCTGGTCGTGAGCCACGCGCCGCTCGAAACGCCGGTGGTGGCGGCACGGGCGGCCGACTAGAGTCCTCGCGCAGGCGAGCAGCTCGCCGCACGGCATGCGCGTCACCGAGATCTTCTTCAGCATCCAGGGCGAGGGGAGCCGCGCGGGCCTGCCCTGCGTCTTCGTCCGCTTCACCGGCTGTGACCTGCGCTGCGTCTACTGCGACACCGCCTACGCCTTCCACGGGGGGAGCGAGATGAGCGAGGCGGCCATCCTGGAGGAGGTGGACCGGCACCCCGGCGCGCCGGTGTTGCTCACCGGCGGTGAACCGCTGCTCCAGCGCGAACTGCCCGCGCTGGCCCGGGAGCTCCTCCGTCGTGGCCGGGAGGTGCTGGTGGAGACCCACGGCCAGCGCCCCCTCGGCCAGCTGCCCGACGCCGTGGTCCGCATCGTCGACGTCAAGACGCCCGACTCCGGCGAGGAGGCGGTGGACCTAAGCTACCTGGACCGGCTGCTCCCCCACGACGAGGTGAAGTTCGTGGTCTCCTCCCCGGCCGACTTCGCCTGGTCGCGAGAGGTGGTGAGGCGCCACGCGCTGGAGGGGAGGGTGCAGGTGCTCTTCTCGCCGGTGTGGGGCAAGGTCGAGCCGCGCGAATTGGCCGGCTGGCTCCTGGAGAGCGGGCTTCGCGCCCGGCTCTCGCTGCAGATCCACAAGGTCATCTGGGGACCGGAGGCGCGGGGCGTGTGATCGCCAGCCAGCGCTCGGGCCTCCTCTCCTTGACGCCCCCTCCGGGCAGCGCTACAGCGGAGGCGTGTTCAGGCCCGAGCCCAGCGTCACCCACCTGCCGGTCACGCGCGATCAGGTGGTCGCCCTGGTGGAGAGCATCAACCAGCCGCAGGTCTCCATCCCCGGCAAGCCGCCCCAGGCCGTCTTCGGCAGGCTGTGCGGGGTACGCAATCCCAACGGCAGCCTGTCCATCTACGTGGGCCTGTTCTTGCCGAGCAGCGGCGAGAACGTGGTCTACGTCCACGAGCGGGCCCAGCTCACGGTGGAGGAGTACCGGGCGGTCGAGGTCGAGGGGCTCCACTTCCTGGAGTCGATGGGGTTCATGCTCGACAACCTGAACTTCCGGAACCTCTCGCCCGAGGTCCAGGCCCAGACCTTCCAGCGCATCCCCCTCTTCCACCCGCCCCGCCCGGCGGCGCCGGCCGGGTCCCCGGGGGCCGGCGGGGCCTCCGCGGCCTCGGTAGCCGATGCCGGCCGGCTGGGGCGCTTCCTGGCTTCGTTCTAGGCACACATGACCCGCGCCCCGCTCCTGACGCTCGCCGCCGCCGCGATCCTCGCCTGCGCCGGCCCCTCCGCCAAGCAACGGCGGGGCGCCGAGATCCACCACGACCTGGGGGTGGAGGCGCTCCGGGGCGGTCACGCCCAGGAGGCCCTGCGGGAGTTCGACGAGGCCCTGAAGCTCGATCCCGCCTTCCCCGAGGCGCACCGGGGGCGCGGGCTGGTGCTGGACTTGGCCTTCGGGAAGCAGGAGGAGGCCGAGAAGGAGTACCGGCGCGCTCTCGCCCTCCGCCCCGACTACTCCGAGGCCCACAACGACCTGGGGCAGCTGCTGGCCAAGACCGGCCGGCGCGAGCAGGCACTCGCCGAGTTCGACGCCGCCCTGGCCAACCTCATGTACCGGGAGCCCTGGGTGGCGCGCTGCAACCGGGGGCTTGCCGTCTGGGGCATGGGGCGCAAGGACGAGGGGATCGCCGAGCTCCGAAGCTGCGTGAGCCAGTCCCCGCGCTACTGCGAGGGGCGGCGCGACCTCGGCCAGGTCCTCCTCGCCGACGGGCGCACCCGGGAGGCGATAGACCAGTTCTCCGCCTACGTCGACGCCTGCCCGCACCGGCCCGACGCACACCTCCAGCTGGCGCTGGCGCGCATGAAGTCCGGCGAGGTCGCCGGCGCCCGGGTCGAGCTGGAGAGGTGCCGCGAGCTGGGGCTGGGCCTGCCAGAGGGCGAGGAGTGCGCCCGGACCCTCTCGACGCTGAAGTGACGCCGGTGGGCCGGCCCCCCGGCGACCGCCCCTGGCCCCCGCAGAGCCCGCTCGCAGGCAGCCCTGCCGGCCTCGGCTCCGCCGGTGGGCGCCGGGCCAGACCGCTTGCCCGAGGCCGATGGCGGCCGGCCCTGGCGGCGGTGGGGCGCTTACCTCTCCGAGCGCCAGTGGGGCACGGTTCGCGACGACCACAGCGCCGACGGTGCCGCCTGGAGCTACCTCCCCGACGATCGGGCCCGCAGCCGCGCCCACCGCTGGGGCGAGGGCGGGATTCCGGGCCTGTGCGACGACCAGGGGTTGCTCTTGCCTGGCGCCGGCCCGGGAAACGGGGCGGCCCCTTCCTCAAGGAGCGGCTGTTCGGCCTCACCGACCCCGAGGATGCGGAGGACGAGCTCCACTGCGACGTGCTCCGGCGCCCGACGGGCAGGCGGTCCTGCTCCAGGTCCGCTCCCTGGTCAGCCTCATCCCGCTGTTCGCGGTGGAGGTGCTTCACCCCAGGGCGCTGGCCCGGGCTCCCGAGTTTACCGACCGGCTGAGCTGGTTCCTCCGGTACCGCCCGACCTCTCCACGCTGGTCGCGCGCGGGCATGTGCCCGGCGCCGGCGACACCCGCCTGCTGGCGCTGCTGAGGGGCCAACGGCTCCAATGGGCGCGGGCCCGTCCGGGTGCCCACGAACTTCCTGGTGGTCGAGGCCAGCGCCGCATCCACCGGACCCGCGGCGACGACCTCCGCGCGGAGCGTCCGATCGTCTCGGGCCGGCTGCGCACGAGGTCGCCGACGAGATCGCCTTCCGCGTGGTGCGGCTCTTCCTGCCCGGCCCCGAAGGGAGGCGGCCGCTCCGGGTCGGCGCGCCGGCCCTTCCACGAGTGCTTCGACGGGGACGCCGGCCGTGGCCTGGCCACCTCGCACCGGGCGGGTGGACCGCGCTGGTGGCGGAGCTGCTCCGGCCACCGACGCCGCCGGTTCGAGGCTAGAATGCGCGCCGCCGCGGGACGCGAGCGATGGAATGGACTCCCACCGAACGGGCGGAACGCGTGGCCGCCTTCTCGACCTGGCTGGCCCGGGAGCGCGAGCTCCGGGGCCTCTCCCGCGACGAGGTGGAGCGCGCCACCCGGCTAGCCCCGGCGGTGATCCAGGCCTTGGAGGCCGGCGACCCGTCCCGGCTACCGGCGCGCGCCTACATGGTCGGCTACCTGCGGGCCTACGGCGCCGCTGTGGGGCTCGATCCGGACGAGGTGGTGCTGCGTTTCGAGGAGGCGGTGGGCGCGGAGGAGCGATCGTCCCCGTCCCGGTGGCGCGCCCGTCCCCGGACGCTGGCCTGGGCCGCCACGGCGCTCGTCGCCATCGGCAGCGTCATGTGGCTGTGGCTCCGGGGCCGCTAGCGTGCCTGCCCGGGGCCGCGGCTACAATGTACACGGCGCCGGTGTTCCACGGCGCGAGGAGCGCTGCCAGCATGCCGGGCCCGGGCCGCCTCGATGCGTATGTCGCCTCCCTCGCCGGGGGGCTCGACGCGCATTCCGAGTGCTTGGCGAAGGGGATCCTGGTCCGCACGCTCCTGTGGGACGAACTGGGGCCCTCGAGCGCCGAGCTGCTGCCGGGCCCGCTCCGCTGCTTGGCGGAGGACGTGCCCATGGCCTCGGAGTGGGTCCCCGAGGTCCACCACCTGGCGCTGCTCCACGCGCTGGCCGAGCGGGGCAATGGGTCGGAGGCGGCCTTCGTCGGTCGAGTCCGCGACCGCTACCGCCGCATGTACGGCAGCCCCACCTACCGCACGCTCATGGCTGGACACAACCCGGCCTCCCTCATCCGGGCCGCCGAGGCGCGCTGGGCCACCTTCCATCGCGGTACGCGGTTGGAGATCGAGGGGATCGCCGACGACGGCGTCCGGGTGGCGCTCCACTATCCGCGCAGGCTCTTCGACGACTTCCACCTGGCGGTGGTCCGGCAGTCGTTCCTGGCATCCCTGGACCTGTTCCACGCCCGCTCGCCACGCGCCGAGGTCCTCGAGGCCGGCCCGGAGCGTGGGCGCTTCCGGCTGGCGTGGGATTAGACTACCCCCCGTGGAGCATCTGAAGCTCACCGCCATCGTGCTGCGCACGGTGGACTACGGGGAGAGCGACCGGGTGGTGACCCTGCTCACCCGGGAGCAGGGCAAGCTCTCGGCCTTCGCCCGCGGGGCGCGGGCCTCGCGGCGGCGGTTCGGTGGGGCGCTCGAGCCGTTCACGCTCGTCACCGCCGAGGCGCGGATGCGGGCGGCCTCGGATTTGCTGGGCCTGGACAGCGTGGCGGTGGTCCGCGGGCACGGCGGCATCCTCGAGGACCTGGCGCGGATCGCCTGCGCCGGATACGCGGCCGAGCTCTGCCGCGAGCTGGTGCGCGACCGCGAGCCGCACGGCGACCTCTTCGATCTGCTCGCCAGCTACCTCGACCTCCTCGACCGGGAACCGGCCAGGCCCGCGGCGCTGCGCGCCCTGGAGCTGGGGGCGCTCCGGGCCGCGGGGCTCTCGCCGCGGCTCGACGAGTGCGTCCGCTGCGGCGAGCCGCTCGACCCGGGGCAGGGCGCCTTCCGCTTCGACCCCGGGCAGGGCGGCGTCCTCTGCCGGGCCTGCGCCCCGGCCGCATCCCCGGGAGCGCCGAGCCTCTCGGCCGCCACCCAGGCGGCGCTCCTTCGCCTGCAGGCTGGCGGCCTGGCCGCCGCCGCCGGTGAGAGGCTCACCCCGCCGGCGGGCCGGGAGGCGCGCGACGCGCTCGCCGCCTTCGTCGCCCACCAGCTCGGCCTCACCCTGCCGGCGAGGCGGTTCCTGGACGAGGTCGGCCCCCTGCTCGAGGGCTAGCGCCCACGCGAATCTCCGTTTGACACCGCGGCCTTGGCCCCATACGGTGCCGGTTCCGCCGGGCCCCCGCAGGGCCGCGCCAGGAGAGCCGAGTGTTCTTTCAGGACCTCATCTTGAAGCTCCAGTCGTACTGGGCCAGCCGGGGCTGCATCCTCGCTCAGGGCTACGACCAGGAGGTCGGGGCCGGGACCATGAACCCCGCCACCTTCCTGCGCGTCCTCGGGCCCGAGCCCTGGAAGGTGGCCTACGTCGAGCCCTCGCGCCGCCCTGCCGACGGCCGCTACGGCGACAACCCCAACCGCCTCTACCAGCACCACCAGTTCCAGGTGATCCTCAAGCCCAACCCGCCCGACGTGCAGGAGCGCTACCTCGGGTCCCTCCGGGCCATCGGCATCGACCCGCTGGAGCACGACATCCGCTTCGTCGAGGACGACTGGGAGAGCCCCACCCTGGGCGCCTGGGGCCTGGGCTGGGAGGTGTGGTGCGACGGGATGGAGATCACCCAGTACACCTACTTCCAGCAGGCCGGCGGCTTCGAGGTGAGGCCGGTGGCGGCCGAGCTCACCTACGGGCTCGAGCGCATCGCCATGTACCTGCAGGACGTCGAGAACGTCTTCGACGTCGAGTGGGTGAAGGGGGTCCGCTACCGCGAGGTCTTCCACCGCAACGAGGTGGAGATGAGCGAGTACAGCTTCCGCCAGAGCGACCCGAAGATGCTCTTCGGCCTCTTCGACACCTACGAGGCCGAGTGCAAGCGGCTCATCGGCGCGAAGCTCCCGCTGCCGGCCTACGACTACTGCCTGAAGTGCAGCCACACCTTCAACAACCTGGACGCGCGCGGCGCCATCTCGGTCACCGAGCGCGCCGCCTACATCGGCCGGGTGCGCGCCCTCGCCCACCAGTGCGCCAAGGGCTATCTGGAGAGCCGCGAAGCCCTCGGCTTCCCGCTGCTGCCGGCCAAGGACCGGAAGAGGCACCTGCCCGCCAAGGTCGGCTGATCGGTCGGGGTCGAGGTCGGGGTCGCAGCCGGGAGACGCCATGTCAG
>DATKMW010000062.1:0-5370 GCA_035541675.1 Anaeromyxobacter sp.
AAGGCGCCCAGGTAGCTCCAGGCCACGCCGCCGCCCCCGCCGCACACCACCACCAGCGCCTTCTCGCACACCTCCCGGTCTAGGGCCGCCGGCGAGAGCCGCCCGGCGGCGGCGGCCACCGCCCGGGCCCGGTGGGCCGAGAGGCGCGGGCCGAGCGCGGCGGCCAGCCCGGCCACCGCGGCGTGGTCGACCCCGCGCCGGGCCGTGAAGGCCGGGAGCGCCGCCCGGACCTCCTCGCGCAGGGGCACGAGCGCCGGCCCCAGGTCGACGTCCCCGCCATCGGCGGTCCTCACCTTCCCCACCCGCGCCAGGTTGAGCGCGTACCGGAGCGCGGCCTCGTCGGCCTCGGGCAGCCAGGCGTGGGAGGAGACCACCGAGCGGACCAGCGCCCCCTCCGCCTCCTCGAACGGGCGCTGCTCCTCCTTGAGCGCCTCGAGGCGGTCGTCCTCGGCCGTCACCCGACCACCTCGTCGAAGGCCCGGCGGACGGCGTCGGTGATGCGCTCGTACTCGGCGAGGAACCGCGCCGCCGCCTCCGGCCCGCCGTAGCCGAGCCGGCGCGCCAGCTGGTCGAGCGCCGGACCCGGCGGCGGCAGGTGGTCGACGGAGTAGTCGTGGACGATGCGCAGGCGCAGCTCCACCCGGCGGAGGAAGGCGTACCCGCCGAAGAGCGCCTCGAAGGGCAGCTCCGCCAGCAGGCCGGCGGCGCGGAGCCGCCGGAGCGCGTCGGGGGTGGAGCCGGTCCGGATGGCGGGGTGGTCGTAGCCGTGGGCCAGCTGGAGGAACTGGGCGGCGAACTCGACGTCGACCAGGCCGCCGTGGCCGGTCTTGGGGTTGCGGCCCCGGTCGGCCTCCAGCGAGAGCTCCGACTCCATCCGCTCCCGCATGCGCCGGACCTCCGCGGCCATGGCGGCGCGGTCGCCGCGGGGCGCGTACACGGCGGGGACGATGGCCCGGCGCTCCAGCTCCTCGAACAGGGCCCTGTCCCCGGCCACGTGCCGGGCCCTGAGCAGCGCCTGCCGCTCCCAGAGCTGGCTGCGCACCGGGCCCCGGGACTCGCCGCGGGCCTCGCCGCCGGGCAGGGCGTCGCCCACGTGGTAGCGGACGAAGCCCTCGACGCCGATGACCAGCGCCCCCTGGTTGCCGGAGGGGCGCAGGCGGGTGTCGATCTGGTAGAGCCGCCCCTCGCGCAGCGGCACCTGCAGGAAGGAGAGGAAGCGCTGCGCCAGCCGGGCGTAGCGCTCGTGCACCGCCTCGGCCTCGCCGGGGTAGACGAAGATGAGGTCGAGGTCGGAGTGGTAGCCGAGCTCGCGCCCGCCCAGCTTGCCCATGCCGATGACGCACAGCCTGCCCTCCGGCAGGGTCCCCCGGGCCCGGGCCTCGCCCTCGGCCAGCTCCAGGCAGGCCTCCAGGCAGACCTCGGCCAGGTCGGAGAGCTGGCGGGAGACCGCCGGCAGGTCGATGGTGCCGGCGATGTCGTGCATGGCGATGCGCAGGATCTCCTGGTCCTTGTAGCGGCGTACCGCCCCGAGCCGGAGCTCGAGCAGCTCGTCGGAGTGGAGATCCGCGCCGCCGGGCAGGAGCCGCTCGGCCAGCTCGGCGGCCATGGCCGCGCGCGGCTTGTCCAGCACCACCTGCTCGCGGCCGACGAGGAGGTCGAAGAGCTCGGGGTTGCGGACGAAGCGCTTGCTGAGGAAGTCGGAGGTGCCGAACAGGGAGAGCAGGAGCCGCGAGACCCGCCGGTTCTCGCGCATGAGCTGGAAGTAGGGCTCGGGGTAGCGCAGGGCGGCGGCGAAGTCGCCCAGGTGGGAGATGGCCTGGTCGGGGTCGGGCGTCCCCAGGGCGTCGGCCAGAAGCCCCGCCGCCTGGTGCGGGTCGCCCAGCCGGGAGAAGGGCGTGGCCCGCCGGGCCATGAGGTCCAGGGCCGCGATGACCCGGTCGGCGTCGAGGAAGCCTCGGCGGGTGGCCACCTCGGCCCGGCGGGCGGGTTCCACGTCGCCGTCGGCCAGGAGGGTCAGGTCCGGGTCGAGCGGGGCGTCGTCCCGGGCGGCGCCGAGGAGCGAGCCGAACAGCCGCAGGGTGCGCTCCCGGTGGCGGGCCAGGGCGGCGTCGAACTCTCCGGTGGTGGGGTAGCCCATGCTGCGGGCCAGGCCCCGCCGCTCGGACGGGGGCGGAAGCCGGTGGAGCTGCGCGCCGTCCAGCATCTGGATGCGGTGCTCGGCCCGGCGCAGGAAGAGGTAGGCGTCGCTGAGCTCGTCCCGGTCCCGGGCCGGCACCACGCCGGCGAAGAGCAGCCGGTCCAGGGCCGGCAGCACCGCCCGCTCCCGCAAGGCCCGGCTCTCGTCGCGCCCGCCGTGGAGGAGCTGCAGCGCGGTGACGAAGAACTCCGCCTCGCGGATGCCGCCGCGCCCCAGCTTCAGGTCGTCGCGCGCCTCGGCGCCGGCCCGGGCGTCGATGCGTGCCTTCATGGCCTGGATCTCCTCCAGCACCGAGAGGTCCAGGCTGCGGCGCCACACGAAGGGCTCGAGCTGCCGGAGGAACTCGGCCCCCACCGAAAGGTCCCCGGCCGCCGGCCGGGCCTTGACCAGCGCGGCCCGCTCCCAGGTGCGCCCGAACGACTGGTAGTAGAGCTCGGCCGCCCGGACGCTGTTGACGATGGGGCCGTTCTGCCCGTCGGGCCGGAGGTTCAGGTCGACCCGGAAGACGAAGCCGTCCTCGGTGGGCTTGGCCAGCGACTCGGTGACCAGCTCGGCCAGCTTGGCGTAGTAGGCGAAGTGGTTGAGGGAGCGATCCCCCTCGGTCTGGCCGTCCCGGTCGTAGACGTAGAGCAGGTCGATGTCGGAGGAGAAGTTGAGCTCGCGGGCGCCCAGCTTCCCCATGGCCACCGCGCAGAAGCCGGTGCCGAGCTCGCGGCTGGCCAGCCCGGCCGGAGGGCCGTGCCGGGCCCGCAGCCGCCGGTCGTGGAAGCGGATGGCGGCGTCGAGGCAGGCGGCGGCCAGGCTGGAGAGCTCCTCGGTGACCTCCTTCACCCGGGCCCTTCGCTGGTCGCGCAGGGCGATGCGGATCACCTCGCGGGCCCGCACCCGGCGCAGCAGGCGGTGGAGCCCGGCCACGTCCTCGGGGTCGAGCCGCTCCGCCGCCCGGGCCACCAGGAGCCTGAGGTCGGCCTCGGGGCGGGCCCGGGTGAGCCAGCGCGAGCGTGCCGTCCGCCGCAGCAGGTGGGGAGTGCGGGCGAGCAGCGCCGGCAGCATCCGCGAGGTGCCGCAGAGGAGCACCAGGGCATCGAGCAGGTCCGGCTCGGCGGGGAGGGCCCCGGCGCCGTCCAGGTACCGCTCCAGCCCGGCCAGGCACAGGTCCGGGTCGGGGGAGAGCTCCACCCGTGTGAGCAGCCGGTCCAGGTCTCCCACCCGCCGGGCCAGCCGCGCGAGCCGCTCCGGGGAGTCCGGGGCGCTGGGCGCCTCGGGGGGGAGGCCGGGCACGCCGTGGGAGGGGGGGAAGGCGGGCACGCTCCAATCATAGAGCCGAACGGGGACCGGGTGCGCCCGGGTGGGGGCGGCGAGCGGGCCGGACCGGGCCCGGCCCCGGGGTGCGACCCGGCAGCACACGCACGAGACGTGAAGTGGCGGGCTGCCGGCGGCGAGCGTGTCCGCCGGGGTGCGCGTCCCGAGAACGCGGGGGGTACGCTGACAGTGAGCGAAGGGCGCTGCTATCCTGCGGCCGTCCCCATGCCCGTCGCCCCAGCGCCGGATCGCGCCGCCCCCGAGCGCAAGCCGCCCGACCCCAGCCAGGCCATGTCGGCGCTGCTCCTCGAGCTGGCCACCATGCCCCGGCGGTCGGAGGACTGGGCCCGGAACCTCAGGCCGGGCGAGCAGGTGGGCCGCTTCGAGCTGGTGCGGGAGATCGGGCGGGGCGGCTTCGGGATCGTCTACGAGGCGCGCGACCGCGAGCTGGGCCGATCGGTGGCCTTCAAGGCGGTGCGGCCGGGCCGGGGCCTGGACCCGGGCGCCGGCGAGCTCCTGCTGCGCGAGGCCGAGGCCATCGCCCGCCTCTCCCACCCGAACCTGGTCACCCTGCACGACGTCGGCCGCTGCGAGCAGGGGCCCTACCTGGTGCTGGAGCTGCTCCGTGGTGTCACCCTGGGTGATATCCTCAGGCAGGGCCCCCTGGAGCTCCGGGAGGCCGTGCGGGTGGGCCTGGAGGTGGCCCGCGGGCTGGCCCACGCCCACGGCCAGGGCGTGATCCACCGCGACCTCAAGCCCAACAACGTGTTCCTCTGCGACGGCGGCCACGTCAAGGTGCTCGACTTCGGCATGGCCCACGCCTTCGGGCGCCAGCGCACGCTGGGGGGCACGCCGGCCTACATGGCCCCGGAGCAGTGGAGCGACGGCGCCGAGGACGAGCGCACCGACGTGTTCGCCCTGGGGGTGATGCTCCAGCAGATGCTCTGCGGGCAGGTGCCGCTGCCCGAGGGGGGCAAGAGCCTGGAGGCGGGGCCGGCCCCGGTGCTCTCGGTGCCCTCCTGCCCGGCGCTGGGAGCGCTGGTAGGGCGCATGCTGGAGCGAGACCCCGACCGGCGCCCCCGGGACGCCAGCGAGGTGCTGGCCGCGCTGGCCGGGTTCCTCGGCTCCATGCGGGCCGCCGACGACACCACCGTCCGCCTCCTCGCCCCCTCCAGGCCGCGGCGGCGCCGCCCGGGGCCGGCCGCCCTCTGGGCCGGCGCGGCCGCGCTCCTCCTCGGCGCCGCCGTGGGCTGGTGGGCGCTGCGCCCCTCCGCCTCGGCGGCGCCGGCCAGCCTGGCGGTGCTGCCCTTCGCGGCGCTCTCCCGGGCGCCGGACGACGCCTCCCTGGCCGCCGGGCTGCAGGCGGAGCTCATCACCGCGCTCACCCAGATCGGCGAGGTGCGGGTGTTGGGCCGCGACTCGGTCCAGGGGCTCTCCGGGGAGCTGGCGCGGGACCCGCGCGCGCTGGCGCGCCGGCTGGGCGTGGGCGCCCTGGTCGAGGGGACGGTGGAGCGGGACGGGGGCCGGGTCCGCATCCAGGCGCAGCTGGTCGACCCGGGGAGCGGCGCGCCGCGCTGGGCGGAGAGCTTCGACCGGCGCGCCGACGACCTCTTCGCGGTGGAGAGCGAGGTAGCCCTGCACATCGCCCGGGCCCTGGGGGCGCGGCTGACCCCGGCCGAGCGCGGGCGGATCGAGCGCGTGCCCACCCGAGACGCGGTGGCCCAGGAGCTCTACCTGCGGGCCCTCTACTTCTGGGGCCGCTCCTCCGACGACGCCGACCGGCAGCGGGCCCAGGAGCTGCTCACCGCGGCCGTGGCCCGCGACCCGGCCTTCGCGCTGGCCCACGCCTGGCTGGCCGTGCTCGACACCGA
>DATKMW010000063.1:0-70504 GCA_035541675.1 Anaeromyxobacter sp.
GGAGACCACCAGCGACTACGACCGCGAGAAGCTGCAGGAGCGGCTGGCCAAGCTGGTCGGCGGCGTGGCGGTGATCAACGTCGGCGCGGCCACCGAGACCGAGATGAAGGAGAAGAAGGCCCGGGTCGAGGACGCGCTCCACGCCACCCGCGCCGCGGTCGAGGAGGGCATCGTGCCCGGCGGAGGGGTGGCCTACCTCCGGAGCCTCTCCGCCCTGAAGGACCTGAAGGCCAGCGGCGACCAGGCGTTCGGGGTGCAGATCGTGGCCCGGGCCCTGGAGTGGCCGGCCAAGAAGATCGCCCAGAACGCGGGCTGGGACGGGCCGGTGGTGGTGAGCAAGATCCTCGAAGGGAAGGGTGCGTTCGGATTCAACGCCCAGACCGAGATCTTCGAGGACCTGGACAAGGCGGGCGTCATCGACCCGACCAAGGTCGCCCGCACCGCGCTGCAGAACGCGGCGTCGGTGGCGAGCCTGCTGCTCACCACCGAGGCCATGGTGGCGGAGAAGCCCAAGAAGAAGGCGCCCGCCGGCGGGGCCGGCGCGGGCGGGATGGGCGGCATGGGCGGGATGGGCGGGATGGACGACATGGATTACTAGGGGCCCCGCCGGGCCTGGCAGCGCTGCTTCGCAGAGGGGCTGCGCGCGGGGGACTCCCCTCGCGGCGGCCCCTTGGCGTTAGAACCGAAAACAAACAACGTTGTTTCGCCCGGCGTTTGACAGGAATCGAAGGTATAGATAAGAGCATCCATCGAGCACGCGGCCACCTCGGCCGGGCGCGCGAGGAGGTGCGATGTTCCCCGAGGAGCGGCGCCGGGAGATCGTCGCCAGGCTGCGGCGCGAGGGGCGCTGCCTGGTCGCGGACCTGGCGCGCCACCTCGAAGTCTCCGAGGTCACCATCCGGCAGGACCTCGACGCGCTGGAGCGCGAGGGCCAGCTGCGGAGGACCCACGGCGGCGCCATCCTCGACCAGAAGATCGGGCTGGAGCGCCCGTTCCAGATCGAGGAGAGCGAGCGCTCGGCAGAGAAGGAGCGCATCGCGACGGCCGCGACCGAGCTGGTCGGCCCCGGCGACACGCTCATCCTCGACGTGGGCACCACGGTCACGGCCGCAGCCCGCAAGCTCGTGGCGCTGAAGACCCGGGCCACCGTCTTCACCAACGGCCTCAACATCGCCGCCATCCTGGAGGCCGACCCGGAGATCACCACCGTGGTCACCGGCGGCACGCTCAGGCCCAAGCAGCACTCGCTCGTGAACCCGTTCGCCAGCCTGGTGTTCCCTCGCGTCCACGCCGACCTGGCCTTCATCGGCATCAACGGCATCCAGGCCGAGCATGGCCTCACCAACGTCAACGCCGCCGAGGCCGAGATCAAGGCCCTGTTCGTCCGGGCCGCGCGGCGGCGGGTGGTGCTGGCCGACTCCACCAAGGTCGGCAAGATCGCCCTGGCCAAGTTCGCCGAGGTGAGCGACGTGGACCTGCTCATCACCGACCAGGGCGCCGACTCCCGCGAAGTCGATGCCCTGCGGGAGGCCGGCCTGGAGGTGCGCCTGGTCTAGGGCCGATCGCCGGACCTCACCCGCCGCGGAAGGAACCCAGTGAAAGAGCCGAAGCAAGAGGCGCCGCAGTTCGAGAAGGAGGTCGTCCGCCTGCCGGATGGCCGCGAGCTCACCTACTACCGGTTCCCGGAGGGGCACTCGCAGGCGGCGGGGAAGCCCCGGACCCCGGCCCCTCAGGGCCAGAAGGAGCCATAGACGTGTCCGAGCTCCGCTGGCACCCGCTCCTCTCGCAGTGGGTCATCACCGCCACGCACCGGCAGGAGCGCACCTTCCTGCCCCCCGACGACTATTGCCCGCTCTGCCCCACCAGGCCGGGCGGCTTCCCCACCGAGGTGCCGGCCGAGGACTACGACATCGTGGTCTTCGAGAACAAGTTCCCCTCCCTGCAGGCGGTGCCTCCCGAGCCGGCGGTCGCGGGGAGCGAGCTCACCCCGGTCTCGCCGGCGCGGGGCGTCTGCGAGGTGGTCCTCTATTCCTCGGACCACCGGTCCTCGCTCACCACCATGCCGGTCCGTCGCATCGCCAACCTGGCCCGGGTCTGGAGGGACCGGACCCGGGTCCTGGGCGCACGCGAGGACGTCGACTACGTCTTCGTCTTCGAGAACAAGGGCGAGGCGGTGGGGGTGACCCTCCACCACCCGCACGGCCAGATCTACGGCTTCTCCTTCGTCCCGCCCATCGTGCAGAAGGAGCTGGAGGCTTCCCGGGCGCACCGGGAGCGGCACGGCCGCTGCCTGTTCTGCGACTGCCTCTCGGCCGAGCTGGCCGACGGCCGGCGGGTGGTGCTGGAGGGGGAGCGGTGGGTGGCCTTCATCCCCTTCTTCGCCCGCTATCCCTACGAGGTCTATCTCGCTCCCCGGGCCCACCAGGGATCGATGGTCGAGTGGAGCGAGGCCGACGTCGAGGACCTCGCCGTGGTGCTGAAGGGGCTCTTGGTCAAGTACGACGCCCTCTTCGACAAGCCCTTCCCCTACCTGATGGTGTGCCACCAGGCACCGGTGGACGGGGCTCTCCACCCGGAGTTCCACCTGCACTTCGAGTTCTACCCGCCGCTGCGCACCGCCACCAAGCTCAAGTTCCTGGCCGGCTGCGAGGCGGGGGCGGGGAACTTCATCAACGACAAGCTGGCCGAGGAGAGCGCCGCCGAGCTGCGGCGGGTGGGTCCACAGAGCGCCGCCCAGGTCCGGCGCGAGGAGGCATCCTCCGGGGGCTGAGATCGGCGTCCACGGAGCGGGAGGGGTGGAAGAGATGCGAGAGACCCTCGAGCGCTGCTTCGGCCCGGGAGGCGCGATCGTCGCCCGCCGGGCCCCCGGCCGGGTGAACCTCATCGGCGAGCACACCGACTACAACGACGGGTTCGTGCTGCCCATGGCCCTGGAGTTCGCCATCCGCATGGCCGGGCGCCGGCGGGAGGCCCCCGAGGTCCGGGTCCACTCCCGGGACTTCGGCGAGAGCGTGACCATCCCGCTCGACCGGCCCATCGCCGCCGATCCCGCTCACCCCTGGAGCAACTACGTGCGCGGCGTCCTCTGGGCGCTGGCCGGGGAGGGCGTGCCGCTCGAGGGCATGGACCTCGCCTTCGGCGGCGACGTCCCCCAGGGCGCCGGCCTCTCCTCCTCGGCGGCCCTGGAGGTGGTCACCGCCATGACCGCCCGGGCGCTTCTCGGGTTCGAGATCAGGGGCCCGGCGCTGGCCCGGCTCTGCCAGCGCGCCGAGAACGACTTCGTGGGCATGAAGTGCGGGATCATGGACCAGTTCATCTCGCTCATGGGCAAGGCCGACCACGCGCTGTTCCTCGACTGCCGGTCGCTCGAGCACCAGCTCATCCCCCTCGAGCTGGGCGACCACGTCGTCGCCATCGTCGACAGCGGCGTGAAGCACGCGCTGGTCGGGTCGGAGTACAACATCAGGCGGCAGGAGTGTGTCGAGGGACTGGCCGCGATCCGCCGCCGGTTCCCCGCCGTGTCGGCACTCCGCGACGCGACCTCCGAGCAGCTCGGGGCCTGCGCCGCGGAGCTGAGGCCGGCGGTGGCGCGGCGGTGCCGGCACGTGGTCAGCGAGTGCCAGCGGGTGCTGGACAGCGTGGCCGCGCTGCGCAGGGGCGACCTGGTCCGCTTCGGCGCCCTCATGAACGCGTCGCACGAGTCCCTGCGCGACGACTACGAGGTGAGCTGCCGGGAGGTCGATCTGCTCGTCGGGCTGGCCCGGAAGGTGCCCGGGGTTCTCGGGGCGCGCATCACCGGAGGGGGGTTCGGCGGCTGCACCGTGAACCTCGTGGCCCGCAGCGCCATCCAGAGGCTGAGATCGGAGGTCCTGGATGGGTACAAGCGCGAAGTTGGCATAACGCCTAGGTTTTTTATTACAAGGGCCGCGGACGGGGCCGACGTGTGAAGGAGCTCGAAGGCAACAGAAAGAAGTTGTAGATAGCCAGCCTTCGAGCGAAAGTACGCGGCACCGCAGTGGCACCAGCTGTCATCAAGAAACGTTCCTCGCCAGGGCAACCGTGGCTCTCAAGCCCCTGGCGCTCTCCGTCCCTGCATCATCCGGGAGGCAACGCAATGAAGAAGATCGCAATCCTCGCCGTGGTCGCTGGCGCCGTGCTGGCCGGCCTCGCCGTCGCCGCCGACCTTCCGACCATCGGCTGCGCCATCTACAAGTTCGACGACACCTTCATGACCGGCGTGCGCAACTCCATCCTGAAGACCGCCGAGGGCAAGGCCAAGGTCGACATGGTCGACAGCCAGAACTCCCAGGCCACCCAGAACGACAAGGTCGACCTGTTCATCACCAAGAAGGTGAAGGCCCTGGCCATCAACCCCGTCGACCGCGCCGCCGCCGCCGTCATCGTCCAGAAGGCCAAGGCCGCGGGCGTCCCGGTGGTGTTCTTCAACCGCGAGCCCTTCAAGGACGACATGGCCAAGTACGACAAGGCCTACTACGTCGGCGCCATCGCCGAGCAGTCGGGCACCATGGAGGGCAAGCTGGCGGCGGACTACTGGAAGGCGCACCCCGAGGCGGACCTGAACAAGGACGGCGTCATGCAGTACGTCATGCTCAAGGGCGAGCCGGGCCACCAGGACGCCGAGCTCCGCACCAAGTTCTCCATCAAGGCCGTCAACGACGCCGGCATCAAGACCGAGAAGCTGGCCGAGGACACCGGCATGTGGGACCGCGTGAAGGGCCAGGAGAAGATGGCCGCCTTCCTGGCCGCCCACCCCAACATCGAGTTCGTGTTCGCCAACAACGACGACATGGCCCTCGGCGCCATCGAGGCCCTCAAGGCCGCCGGCTACTTCAAGGGCGGCAAGTTCATGCCGGTGGTCGGCGTCGACGCCACCGCCCCGGCGCTCGCTGCGCTCAAGGACGGCACCCTGCTCGGCACCGTGCTGAACGACGCCAAGAACCAGGGCGCCGCCACCGCCAAGCTGTCCATGGTGCTCGCCGCCGGCCAGGCGCCCTCCAAGGCCAACGTCGGCTACGAGATCAAGGACGGCAAGTACATCTGGGTCGACTACAAGCCCATCACCAAGGACAACATGGCCGAGGCGCAGTAGCGCTTTACCAGGTTCGCCGAGGGAGTAATCTGCAGGGGGGCGATCGATGCGATCGCCCCCCTGTCTCGTATCCGCCGCTCGATGGAGGAGCCCACCCCGTGAGCCCCAACGGCTTCCTGCTGGAGATGAGGAACGTCTCGAAGGAGTTCCCGGGCGTGAGGGCCCTCGACGACGTCACGCTCCAGGTCAGGTCCGGGACGGTGCACGCCCTCATGGGCGAGAACGGCGCCGGGAAGTCGACCCTGATGAAGTGCCTGTTCGGGCTGTACTGGCCGGACAGCGGCGAGATCGTCCTGGAGGGGAAGCCCGTCAAGATCACCGAGCCCAAGGTCGCCCTGGGCCACGGCATCTCGATGATCCACCAGGAGCTGCACCCCATCCCTCACCGCAGCGTGATGGAGAACATCTGGCTGGGGCGGTTCCCGCTCCGGAAGATCGGGCCCTTGCCCTTCGTGGATCACCGGGCCATGTACCGGGCGACCGAGGCGCTCTTCAAGGACCTGGGGATCTCGATCGACCCTGCCACCCGGCTCGGGAACCTCTCGGTCTCCAAGATCCAGTCGGTCGAGATCGCCAAGGCGGTCTCCTACAGCTCCAAGGTCATCGTGATGGACGAGCCCACCTCGTCCCTGACCGAGAACGAGGTGGACCACCTCTTCCGGATCATCCGGGACCTCAAGGGGCGGGGCGTCGCCATCATCTACATCTCCCACAAGATGGAGGAGATCCTGAAGATCTCCGACGAGGTCACCATCATGCGGGACGGGAAGCGGGTGACCACCTCTCCCGCCAGCGAGCTCACCGAGGACCTCATCATCCGCCACATGGTGGGGCGCGACCTGACCCACCGGTTCCCGGAGCGCCACAACGAGCCCGGCGAGGTGGTGCTCAAGGTCGAGGGGCTCACGTCGCCCGCGGCCAAGTCCTTCCGGAACGTCTCCTTCGAGCTGCGCAGGGGCGAGATCCTGGGGATCGGCGGCCTGGTCGGCGCACAGCGGACCGAGCTGGTCGAGGCGCTATTCGGGATGCGGGCGGTCACCGCCGGGACCGTGAAGCTGCGGGGCGAGGACGCGCTGGTCGAGACGCCCGCCCGCGCCAAGAAGCTGGGGATGGCGCTGCTCACCGAGGATCGGCGGGGCTCGGGCATCTTCCCCGCGCTCTCGGTCCTCGAGAACAGCCTCATCGCCGACCTGCGTCGCTACGTCCACTTCATGCTCATCGACGACCGGGCGCGGCGCGCCGCCGGGAGCCGGATGGTGGAGCGGCTGCGGGTCAAGACACCGTCCCTGGCCACTCTGATGCGAGACCTCTCGGGCGGCAACCAGCAGAAGGTGCTCCTGGCCAGGTGGCTGCTGACGGAGCCGGACATCCTGCTGCTCGACGAGCCGACCCGTGGCATCGACGTCGGTGCGAAGTTCGAGATCTACACGATCATCACCGAGCTGGCGAAGCAGGGGAAGAGCATCGTCATGATCTCCTCGGAGATGCCCGAGCTGCTCGGGATGTCCGACCGGATCATGGTGATGTGCGAGGGGCGCGTGTCCGGGTTCCTGGAAGGGAAGAGCGCGAGCCAGGAGGAGATCATGCGGCTCGCTGCCCAGTTCATGTGAGTCAGGAGGGCCTCCGATCCATGGCCGTCACCGAGAAGCAGCTCAAGGAAGGCAAGCCCGAGGGCGCCCCGCTGTCCACGGGTCCCGGGACGGGCAAGAGGGTGCTCCGGGTCCTCTCGGACAACGCCATCCTGGCCGCGCTGATCGCGATCGTGCTCCTCATCGCCGCCTACGACATGTGGAAGGGGGAGGGGACGTTCCTCTCGCTGTCCACCCTGCGCAACGTCCTCATCCACAACTCGACCCGCGTCATCGTGGCCATGGGGGCGGCCTTCGCCATCCTGACGGCGGGCGCCGACCTGTCGGCGGGCCGCATGGTGGGGATCGCGGCGGTGCTCTCGGCCTCGATGCTGCAGGCGCCCGACTACCTGCGCCTCTTCTACCCCAACCTCCCCCAGCTCCCGCTCTTCCTCCCCATCCTGGCAGCCATCGCCGCCTGCGCCGCGTTCGGATTCATCAACGGCTGGGTGATCGCCCAGTTCGGCGTGGCCCCGTTCATCGCCACCCTGGGCAGCTACGCGGCCATCTACGGCATCAACTCCAAGTACTTCAACATGGAGCCCAACAGCTCGCAGCCCATCGGCGGCCTGCGCGCCGACTTCACCGGGCTCGGCACCGGGGCCATCGGGAGCGGCCTCTTCTCGCTCCCCTACATCGTGCTCATCGCCGCGGCCGTGGCCGTGTTCATGTGGGTCCTCATGAACAAGACGCCCTTCGGCAAGAACGTCTACGCCATCGGCGGCAACGTCAACGCGGCCAAGGTGTCCGGCATCAACGTCTACTGGACCATCATCATCATGTACTCCATCGCCGGGTCGCTGTACGGGCTGGCCGGCGTGCTCGAGGCCGGACGCACCGGTGGGGCGACCAACAACTACGGCAACATGTACGAGCTCGACGCCATCGCCTCCTGCGTGGTGGGCGGCGTCTCGGTGACCGGAGGCATCGGGACCATCCCCGGGATCGTGGTCGGGGTGCTCATCTTCGGCGTCATCAACTACGGCCTGACGTTCATCAACGTCGACCCCTACTGGCAGCAGATCATCAAGGGCGTCATCATCGTCGCCGCCGTCTCCTTCGACGTGCGCAAGTACGTCGCCAAGAAATGAAGGGGCCGCGGTCAACCGCCGGAAAGCAGGCGAATATCCCGGTTTCACTTGACTTTTTGGCGAGCCCGGGCTATGCATCCTCGCCGCGACGGGCGGGCGGCTCACCCGTGCCGGCCCGTCGATGACGAGGGCAGCCGCTACTACGCGCCAGGGCGGGGCGGAACCCGGCAGTCGTCGTCAGCGGGGCCAGGGGCGATGGCGCCCCTGGCCCCGCGGCCTTCTCAGAAGTTCCGCTCGCCCGCCGGCACGGGCGGCAGATCCCGCGACGCCATGTAGACCACGTTCCGGCTGGACCGCTTGCCGCGGTACATGGCCCGGTCGGCGAGGTCGAGGATCTCCGCCTTGCTCTGGGCGTGCTCGGGGAAGCTGGCCAGGCCGATCGAGCAGGTGACGCGGACGCGCGAGCCCTCGCGGGAGAGGAAGCGGTGGTCCTCGACGGCCCGCCGGATCCGCTCCGCGACCTTGAGGCCCCCGCCGGAGTCGATGCCCACGAGCAGCATGACGTACTCGTCCCCGCCGTAGCGGACCAAGACGTCGTCGTCGCGCACGCAGGAGCGGAGGACGCGAGCCACCTCCACCAGCAGCCGCGATCCCGACAGGTGCCCGTACTCGTCGTTCACCGCCTTGAAGCGGTCGAGGTCCATGAAGAGGACGGTGAACGGGCGGCCACCCTGCATCTCGCGATCGAGCACCAGGTCGAGGTAGCGGGTGTTGAAGAGGTGGGTGAGATCGTCGAGGTAGGCGAGGTGCTCGACCTGCTTGAGGCGCCCCAGGTTGCGCAGGGCCAGCCCCAGGTTTCGGCAGAGGAAGGCCGCCGCCTCGGCGCCCGGCCCGTCGAGCTCGCCCGCCACCAGCGCTGCCACCGCTCCCACCACCCGGCCCTCGTCGGTGACCGGCAGCAGCAGGGCCCGTGGGCCGATCTCGGTGAGGTCGCCGGGCAGGAGCTCCACCCGCTCCGGCTTCTCTCCCAGCCGGTCCAGCGTGGGCCGGCAGAGGCGCAGCAGGTCGGCGGCCGGCTCGTAGTCGATGCCGTGGGCGCCCGAGAGCACCCACTCGCCCCCGCTGGCCCGCTCGAAGAGGGCGGCGCCGGCGCTCCGGCAGGATCCGGCCACCGCCGAGAGCGCCACCGGGACCAGCGCGTCGCGGTCGAGGGTGGCGGCGATGCGCTGGCCCGCCTCGAAGAGCTTGAGGTGGGCGCGCAGGGACTTGTTCTCGTCGAGGAGCGCGCGGGTGGTGAGGCAGCGCTGCACCGCCAGCTGGAGCCCCTCCGGCGCCACCGGCTTCACCAGGTAGTCGCTGGCGCCCGACTTCATGGCCCGCACCGCCGGGTCGACCTTGTCCAGGGCGGTGAGGACCACCACCTCGAGGTTGGGATCCAGGCCCTTGGCGATGCCCATGAGGTCGAGCCCGGAGGAGCCCGGCAGGATCACGTCGGTGAGGAGCACGTCGAAGCGCCGCTGCTGGAGCAGGGCCAGGGCGGCCTCGGCGTCTTGGGCCACCTCGACGTCGTAGCCGGCGGTTCGCAGGTAGTCGGAGTAGACGGTCCGCGCCAGGCGCTCGTCGTCGACGAGGAGGACCGACGCGCTCATCGCGACCTGTATATCATGGCCGGATGGACCTCCCCGCGGATCGCAAGGCGCTCGTCTTCTCGGCGGGCGGCGTCCGACTTGCGCTCCGGCTCTCCCACCTCCGGGAGATCGTGCCCGCACCCACGGAAGGGGGGGAGATCGTTGCCCGGGGCGAGGTCTACCCCACCGCCTTCGTGTCGACGGTCCTGGGGCTCCCCGGCGGTGCCACGCCGTTCGCTCTGCTCACCGAGGGTACGCCCCGCATGGCCCTGCGGGTGGAGGCGCTCCACGGGATCGTCGACCTGGCCGGGGCCGAGGTCTTCCAGCTCCCCGTCCCCACGCCGCTCCCCCAGCCGCCCCCCTTCACCGGCGTGGTGGTGGCCCGAGGAGAGGTGGCCCTGGAGCTGGCCGTGTCCAGCCTGGGCTTCGCACCGCTCGAGCCGGCGGTGGAGAACTCCGAGCCCCCGCCCGACCTCGGGCCCTTCGCCGAGCGCGAGCTGCGCTTCTCCCGCGGCGGCGTCTGCTTCGCGGTGCCCCTCTCGCTCCTGGTGCAGGTGCTGGAGGAGCCAAGGCTCGCGCCGGTCCCGCTCACGCCCCCCTCCCACCGCGGCCTGCTGTACCACGCCCGCTCCCTGCACGCGGTGGTGGATCTCTCGCAGGTGTACGGGGTCGCCGCGCCAAGAACCGCGCACACCGTGCTCCTGCTCGACGCCGGCGGGACCGGCGTGGGGGTGGTGGCCGACCGGGTGTTCGGGGTCGGGGAGGGCGGCGAGGGCGTGGTGCGGCCGCCCTGGGACACGCTCTTCGGCGTGTAGGCGCGGGCCACCCACAGGCGCCGAACCCCCGGATTGCCTGGGCAAATCTTGACACGTGGGGAAGGGGGGCGTTACTGGATACGGCCCTCGATCCACCGCTGGGCCCCGGACTGCCCATGCCCAAGAACCTGCTCCTCGCGGACGATTCGATCACCATCCAGAAGGTCGTGGGCATCACTTTCGCCAGCGAGGACTACCAGGTCGTCGCGGTGGACAACGGCGAGGACGCGGTGGCCAGGGCGCGCGAGCTCAAGCCCGATGTGATCCTGGCCGACGTGGTCATGCCCAAGAAGAACGGGTACGAGCTGTGCGAGGCGGTGAAGGCCGACCCCGGCCTGGCCGGAATCCCGGTCCTGCTCCTGTCCGGCACCTTCGAGGCCTTCGACGAAGGGCGCGCCCAGGCAGCCGGCGCCGATGGCCACATCGCCAAGCCGTTCGAGAGCCAAGCCCTCATCAACAAGGTGAAGGAGCTGGTCGAGGGTAAGGGCGCCGCTGCGCCGGCTCGCTCCGCGGCCGCCCCCGCCTCGCCCGCGGCGCGGCCCCCCTCGCCCGTGGCCCGGCCTGCCACGGCCCCGGCTCCCCGGCCCGCGCCGGCCCCTGCCGCCGGCCGTCCGATCGGGCCCGCCGTGCCTCCCGGGGCGCGTCCCCCCGGCCCGGGCCTCCCCCCCGGCGCACGTCCGCCGGGCCCCGGGATGTCCCCCGGAGCGCGGCCGGTCGGCGCGCCCAGGCCGGGCCCGTTCCCGCCTGGTGCGGCGGCGCGACCTCCCGCGGCGGGCATGCCCCCCGGCGCTCGTCCGCCCGCACCGGGGGTGCCTCCGGGCGCCGGCCCGCGCCCCGGGGCGCCGATGCCTCCTTCGGGCGCTCCGCGCCCGCTCGCGGTGGGCATGCCCCCCGGGCCGCGCCCCGGCCCCGGCCCGCTCCAGCCCGGCGCGCGCCCGCTCCCCGGTGCCGCCTCGCCGCGCCCGGCCGCCCCGCCGGCCCGGCCGGCCGCGCCGCAGCCGGCCGTGCGCCCGGCCGCCCGCAAGGACCCCTTCGGCCTCGGGGACGCGATCTCGGCGCCGCCCCCGGCCGGCGCACGGCCCGTGCCGGCCCCGCCCCCGCCGGCGCCCGCCGCGCCGAGCCTGGAGCTGCCCGAGGTCCCGAGCCTCGAGGTGAGCCTGGAGGAGGAGGTCCCGGCCACGCCGTCCGCGGCCAAGCCGGCCGCCGCCCCGGCGCCTGCCCCGGCCGCCCCTCCGCAGGCAGCTCTCGAGCTCCCCGATGCCGGCGAGCTGCCCGAGCTGGCGCCGATGCACGAGTTCGTGCCGCCGGCCGAGTCGACCGGCCACAAGCCCGAGCCGAGGGCGGGCGACGGCGGCGACGCCCTGCTGCGCGAGGCGCTGTCCAAGGCCTCCCGCGAGGTCATCGAGCGGGTGGTATGGGAGGTCGTGCCCCAGCTCGCCGAGACCATCATCCGCGAGAACCTCGATCGCCTCGTACGGGAGCGGCAGAAGTAGCGCCGGTCGCGGCGGGAGGCGGCGAGGTCCGGCCAGAGGCTGCGGCCCCTCGGGCTCGCCGACCCGCTGCTGGCGACCGGCGGACCTACTCGGAACCCCACGTTGGAGAGACGAACAGTGAACGACGAAAACCGCACCGCGCTCGCCAAGGGCTACGCGCATCGAGAGGTGGAGGCGCGCTGGTATGCGTTCTGGAGGGCGCGCGGCTACTTCCACGGCGACGAGCGCGACCAGACCCGGCCGCCGTTCTCCATCGTGCTGCCCCCGCCCAACGTGACCGGCTCGCTGCACCTCGGCCACGCCCTCACCGCCACCCTCCAGGACGTCCTGATCCGCTGGAAGCGGATGAGCGGCTTCAACACGCTCTGGCTCCCCGGCACCGACCACGCCGGCATCGCCACCCAGATGATCGTGGAGAAGGAGCTGCAGCGGACCGAGCACAAGAGCCGGCACGACCTGGGCCGCGAGGAGTTCCTGCGCCGGGTGTGGCAGTGGAAGGAACGCTACGGATCGCGCATCGGCGAGCAGCACCAGGCGCTGGGAGCCTCGCTCGACTGGGAGCGCGAGCGCTTCACCATGGACGAGGGGCTTTCCCGGGCGGTGCGCGAGGTCTTCGTCCGGCTCCACGAGGAGGGGCTCATCTACCGGGAGATGAAGCTCATCAACTGGTGCCCCCGCTGCCAAACCGCCCTCTCCGACCTGGAGGTCAGCTACGAGGAGGCGCACAAGGGTGAGCTGTGGAGCTTCGCCTATCCGCTGGCCGACGGCTCCGGGGAGATCGTGGTGGCCACCACCCGGCCGGAGACGATGCTGGGCGACACCGCGGTGGCAGTGCACCCCGAGGACGAGCGCTACCGGGCGCTCCTCGGGAGGAGCGTCCGGCACCCGCTGGTCGACCGGACCCTCCCCATCATCGGCGATGCCATCCTGGTCGACCCGGCCTTCGGCACCGGCGCCGTCAAGGTCACGCCGGCCCACGACTTCAACGACTTCGAGGTGGGCAAGCGCCACGGGCTGGGGATGATCACGGTCGTCGGCCCGGACGGGAGCATGACCGCCGAGGCCGGACCGGTGGCCGGCCTGGACCGGTTCGCCGCGCGCAAGGAGGTGAAGCGCCTCCTGTCCGAGCGGGGGCTGGACCGCGGGTCGCAGCCGCACACCCTGCCCCTGGGCCGGTGCCAGCGCTGCGAGACGGTGCTCGAGCCGCTCCTCTCCAACCAGTGGTTCGTGCGCATCGAGCCGCTGGCCAGGCCGGCCATCCAGGCGGTGGAGGAGGGGAAGACCCGGTTCATCCCGGAGCAGTGGACCAACACCTACATGTCCTGGATGCGGAACATCCACGACTGGTGCATCAGCCGCCAGCTCTGGTGGGGCCACCAGATCCCGGCCTGGTACTGCGCCGACGGCCACGTGACGGTGGCGCGCCAGGCCCCGGAGCAGTGCGGCACCTGCGGGAAGGGCGGCCTGCGCCAGGACGAGGACGTGCTCGACACCTGGTTCTCCTCGGGCCTGTGGCCCTTCTCGACCATGGGCTGGCCCGACGAGACCGCCACGCTGCGCACCTTCTACCCGACCGCGGTCATGGAGACCGGGCACGACATCATCTTCTTCTGGGTGGCCCGGATGATGATGATGGGCATCCACTTCATGGGCGAGGTGCCCTTCCGGACGGTGTACCTGCACCCCATGGTCCGGGACGAGAAGGGCCAGAAGATGTCCAAGACCAAGGGGAACGTCATCGATCCCCTGGTCATCAGCGAGCAGTATGGCGCCGACGCCCTGCGCTTCACCCTGGCCGCCCTGACCGCCCAGGGGCGGGACATCAAGCTGGCCAAGGAGCGGATCGAGGGGTACCGGGCTTTCGCCAACAAGCTCTGGAACGCGAGCCGGTTCGCCCTCATGAACCTGGCCGGGTACGAGGAGGGAGGGGGAGAGCTGGCGGGCCTCGATCTCTCCCCGGCCGATCGCTGGATCCTGGCCCGCCTGCAGCGGGCCACCAACGAGGTGGTGCAGGCGCTGGAGGCGTTCCGGTTCAACGACGCGGCCAGCACGCTCTACCAGTTCGTCTGGCACGAGCTCTGCGATTGGTACATCGAGCTGGCCAAGGAGGCGCTCTCCGGGGACCACGCCGGGCGGCGCCGGGCCGCCCAGGCGGTGCTGGTCCGCTGCCTGTCGACCTCGTACCGGCTCCTTCACCCGTTCATGCCCTTCATCACCGAGGAGCTCTGGCACGTGCTCCGCGACGAGGTGAAGGCCTGGGCCTGGCCGGACTCCGCGCTGGCCGCCTCGTACCCCCAGAAGGGTACCGTGGACGAGGACGCGGAGCGGACCTTCGGGCCGGTCATCGGCGTCGTCGACGCGATCCGCAATGTCCGCGGGGAGATGAACGTCCCGCCCAAGGCCGAGCCCAGGGTCGTCATCGCCGTCCCCGAGCGGCAGGCACTCTCGACAGTCCGGGGGGAGGCGGCGCGCATCGCCCTGCTCGCCCGGGCCAGGGTGGAGGTGGTCGAAGGCCCCACCGCCCCGGCCGCCCCCCAGACCGCGGTCGCGGTCGGCCCCGGCTTCGAGCTCCGGCTGTACCTGGCGGGAGTCCTGGACCTCGCGGCCGAGATCGCACGGGTGGAGAAGGAGTTGACCCGGCTCGACCAGGACCTCTCCGGGATCGAGGGCAAGCTGGCGAACCCGTCCTTCGTCCAGAAGGCGCCCGCCGAGGTGGTGGAGAAGGACCGGGCCCGCGCCGGCGAGCTGCGCGAAAAAAGAGGAAAGCTCGAGGCCCATCGTGCGATGCTCTCCGGCACCGAGGCGAACACCGCCAGGAGGGACACCATGGAGAACCAGATTCCGCCCATGCCCGTCGCGGAGATGTCCGCCGCCGAGCCGGCCAAGGTGGAGCCGGCCCCGGCCCCGGTCGCTCCCGTCGTCGAGCCCGCGCCGGCACCTGCTCAACCCGAAGTGAACGCTGCGCCCCCGGCCCCCAAGAAGAAGGCGGCCAAGAAGGCCAAGAAGCCGGCCCGGAAGGCCAAGAAGGCCACGCGGAAGGCCGCGCCCCGCAAGGCGGCGAAGAAGGCGAAGAAGCCGGTCCGCAAGCCGGTCCGGAAGGCCAAGAAGGCCCGCAAGGCCGCCCGGCGGCGGAGGTAGCCCGGGGCCGATGCGGCAGCTGTCCGCCCAGGTCGAGAGGCTCGTCGAGCTGGCCCTCGAGGAGGACCTCTCGCTGGGGGACGCCACCAGCGAGGCGACCCTCGAGCCGGCGGCGTCGGGGGAGGGCGTGTTCCTGGCCAAGGAGGACCTGGTGATCGCCGGCACGGCGGTGGCGGCCCGGGTCTTCGAGAGGCTGGGCGCGTCCTGCCGGTTCGAGCGCCGCGATGGGGAAGGCGTCCGGGCTGGCGAGGTGGTGGGCACGGCCCGGGGGCCGGTCCAGGCCCTCCTCGCTGCCGAGCGCACGGCGCTCAACTTCCTCCAGCGCCTCTCCGGGGTGGCCACCGCCACCCGCCGCTGCGTGGAGGCCCTGGCGAGGGGCGGCGCGACGACGCGGTTGCTCGACACCCGCAAGACCACTCCCGGCTTCCGCCTGCTGGAGAAGGCGGCCGTGCGCGCCGGCGGGGGGACCAACCACCGGCTCTCGCTGGGCGACGGCATCCTCATCAAGGACAACCACGTGGCGGCCAGCGGCGGAGTGGCCGAGGCGGTGCGGCGGGCGCGGGCCAGGGCCGGCGCGCTGCTCCGGATCGAGGTGGAGGTGGTGGACCTGGCCGGCCTCGATGCGGCCATCGCCGCCGGCGCCGATCTGGTCCTGCTCGACAACATGGACGATGCCGGCATCGCCGAGGCCGTGGCCCGGGCCTCCGGCCGGGTGCGCCTCGAGGCCAGCGGGAACATGACCCTGGAGCGGCTGCCGCGGGTGGCCGCCACCGGCGTCGACTTCGTGTCCATGGGGGCCATCACCCACAGTGCCAGGGCGGTGGACCTGTCGTTCGAGCTGCGGTGATCCCCGCGCACCCGGGGTGGGCGGCGGTGGACGAGGGCGACCGCGACGGGGCCCATTGACACGCCCATCCCGGGCTCCCAGAATCCCCTGGATGAACCCCGAGACCGCCAGCTCCGAGGAGTTGGTGCTCGGCTTCCTGGCGGAGGCCGGCGACGAGTTCGTCTCCGGCGAGGCCATCAGCGACAAGCTGGGGCTGACCCGCGCCGCCGTCTGGAAGCACGTGGAGTCGCTGCGGTCGCGGGGGTACCGGATCGACGCGGTCCCTGCCCGGGGCTACCGGCTGGGCGGCGTGCCCGATCGGCTCACCCCGCTCGAGCTGCGGCCGCTGCTCAACACCCACGACGTGGGCCAGGTGATCCACCACTTCGAGGTCATCGGCTCGACCAACGACCGCGCCCGGGAGCTGGCCGACGAGGGGGCGGGCCACGGGGAGGTGGTGGTGGCCGAGGCCCAGACCGGAGGCCGCGGCCGGCGGGGTCGGGCCTGGGTCTCCCCTCCGGGCTGCAACGCGTACTTCTCGGCGATCCTCCGCCCCGATTTGCCCCCCGGCCGTGCCCCCGAGCTCACCCTGGTGGCCTCGGTGGCCATCTGCGACGCACTCCGGCACGCGGGCGTTCCCGCCGGGATCAAGTGGCCCAACGATCTCCTGGTCGAGGGGCGGAAGATCGCCGGCATCCTCACCGAGATGGCGGCCGAGCCCGAGCGCCTGCAGTGGGCGGTGGTGGGGGTGGGGGTGAACGTCAACGCCGCCCTGGCCGACTTCCCCCCCGAGCTTCGCGAGGAGGCGACCAGCGTGCTGCTCGTCCGGGGCGAGCCGGCCCCGCGCGCCCTCTTCGTGGCCGCCTGCCTGACCGCGCTGGAGGGCTGGCTGGACCGGCACGCCGAGGAGGGGTTCGAGGCGATCCGAAAGGCCTGGCGGGAGCGGAGCGTGACCCTGGGTTGCCAGGTGGTGGTGCGGACCGAGGAGCGGGAGTTCGAGGGGCTGGCAGAGGACATCGATGCCGGCGGCGCGCTGCTCGTCCGGACCGGCACCCGCCGGCACCGGATCGTCGCCGGCGACGTCCGCCTGCTGCGGGCCCGCGGCCAGCCGTCGGGCGGCGACCGTTGACGTTTGACCGGCCCGGGGCCCGAGGCTAGGCTCGCGCCGTGCTGCTCGCCATCGACGTGGGGAACACCAACACCGTGCTGGGCGTCTACCAGGGGGCCGCCCTCCGCGACCACTGGCGCATCGAGACCTCCCACGCCCGCACCGGCGACGAGTACGGGATCCTCATCCGCCAGCTCTTCGCCGCCGGCGGGATCGACCCGGCGCAGGTGGACGCGGTGGTGGTCTCGAGCGTGGTCCCGCCGCTGGGGAGGACCCTGGAGCACATGTCCCGCCGCTACTTCGGCCAGGAGCCCCTCTTCGTCGGGCCGGGGGTGAAGACGGGGATCTCCATCCTCTACGAGAACCCCCGGGAGGTGGGGGCCGACCGGGTGGTCAACGCGGTCGCGGCCTACGAGCGATGGCGGAGCGCCCTGGTGGTGGTGGACTTCGGCACCGCCACCACCTTCGACGCCATCTCGGCGCGGGGAGAGTACCTGGGCGGCGCCATCGCCCCCGGGGTGGGCATCTCCATGGAGGCGCTCTTCCGCGCCGCCTCCAAGCTGCCGCGGGTGGAGTTCGCCCGGCCCCCCCACGTGATCGGGCGCAACACCGTCTCCTCCATCCAGGCCGGGCTGGTCTACGGCTACGTGGGGCTGGTGGACGGGATCTGCACGCGGATGGCCGAGGAGCTGGGAGGAGCGCCCAAGGTGGTCGCCACCGGCGGGCTCGCCCCGCTGGTCGCCGGGATCTCGCGGACCATCGCCGAGGTCGACGAGCACCTGACCCTGGACGGGCTGCGCCTCATCCACGAGCGAAACCGGTCGCCCGCCGCCCCGGATGGCGGGCGCAGGAGCTAGCGTCCATGTCCGACTGCCCCCTGACGCTCGACGCCCTGCCCAAGCCGCTGCAGAAGCACGCCGACGGCGCCGCCCCCCTGCCGCTGCGGATGATGGGGGCGAAGGGTCTCGTCCCCGCCGTGGCCCCGCTGGATCTGACCACGCTCCTCTTCGTCCTCTCCTTCGACGCCGATCCGGGGATCCGCGAGACGGCGCAGAAGACCGCGGAGGGGCTGCCAGACAAGATCTGGGGGGTGGCGCTGCGCTCCGAGGCGCTCCAGGCCCCGGTGCTGGACTGGCTGACCGACCGGCTCCGGGGCCGCGACGACGCCCTGGAGCTGGTGCTGCTCAACCCCAGCACCTCCGACGCCACCGTGGCCCGGCTGGCCGCCACGGTCTCCCAGAAGCTGGCCGACATCGTCCGGCAGAACGAGCTCAGGCTCCTGCGCCACGACGACATCGTCCGGCGCCTGTGCCAGAACCCCAACGCGCTGGCCTCGACCGTGGACGGCGCCTGCGACTTCTGCGTTCGCAACGGGCTGACCCTGCTCGACGTCCCGCAGCTGGTCGAGGCGCACCGGCGCATCCACGGCGTCGATCCGGCGGCGGCGCCGGCCGGGGAGACCGCGGCCGCGCTGATGTCCGACTTCGCCAGCGAGCTGGCCCACGACGGCGGGCCCGAAGGGCCACCGCACGCGGAAACCGACGAGGAGACGCTGAAGAAGGCGACCATCACCCAGCGCGTCCTGAAGATGAGCGTCTCCGAGAAGATCAAGCTGGCCACCCTGGGCAACAAGGAGGCCCGCACGCTGCTCCTGCGCGACTCCAACCGGCTGGTGTGCATGGCGGCTGCCACCAGCCCGCGCATCACCGACGGCGAGATCATCGGGCTGGCCAACTCCCGCACCTGCAACGCCGACGTGCTGCGCTACATCTACGACAACCGCGAGTTCGTCCGGAACTACGCCATCAAGATCTCGCTGGTGAAGAACCCCAAGGTCCCGCTGCCCACGGCCCTGAAGCTGCTCGTCACGCTCCAGGAGAAGGACATCAAGGAGCTGTCCCGCGATCGCAACGTCCCCCAGACCGTCCAGGCCCAGGCCAAGGCCTACATGATGAAGAAGGAGCAGGCGACCCGCGGGCCGCTCGGGGGAAAGCATTGAGGCAGGCGCCGGGCCGGCCGGCCGGCCCCCCCGGCGAGAAGCTCCGCGTGTCCCGGGCCCTGCGGGTCTCGGCCGCGACCATGACCTCCCGGCTCCTGGGGCTGGTGCGCGACCAGCTCTTCGCGGCCCTGGTCGGAGCCAACCGCTTCTCCGACGCTTTCGTCGTCGCCTTCCGCATCCCCAACCTGCTCCGCGATCTCTTCGCCGAGGGTGCGCTCTCGGCCGCCCTCGTCCCCTCCTTCGCCGAGGCCCACCGGCACCGGGGCGCCGAGCAGGCCTACCGGCTGGGCAACGCGGTGGTGGCGGTCGTCCTGCTGCTGGTGGGCACGGTGACGGTCGCCGGCGTCCTGGCGGCGGGCCCGCTCGTGCACCTGGTGGCGCCGGGGCTGGCCGAGCCCCAGCTGGCCGCGGCGCTGACGCGGGTGATGATGCCCTTCCTCCTGCTGGTGTCGCTGTCGGCCGTGGCCATGGGGATGCTCAACGCGCGGTCCCGCTTCACCGCACCGGCCCTGGCCCCGGCCCTGTTCAACGTGGGGGCCATCGCCGTCGGCGCCGGCCTGTGGGTGGCCGGCTGGCCGCCCGAGCGGGCGGTGACCGGCTGGGCAGCGGGGACGCTCCTGGGCGGCGCGCTGCAGCTCATCGTGCAGCTCCCGGCGCTCCACCGGATGGGATTCCGCTTCCGCCCCCGCCTCTCCGGGGCGGTTCTGGCCGACCCGGGCCTGATCCGGGTGTTCGGCCTCCTGGGCGGCGCGGTGGTGGGCCTCTCCGCCACCCAGGTGAACATCGTGGTCAACACCTTCTTCGCCGCCCGGGTGGTGGGGGCCAACACCTGGCTGCAGTGCGCCTTCCGCCTCATGCAGCTTCCGCTGGGGGTCTTCGCCGTGGCGGTGGCCACCGTGGCCGGGGCCGGGGTGGCACAGCGAGCGGCCGAACGGGACATGCCGGCGATCCAGGCGACCGTGGGGGCCGCGCTCCGCCTGGTCGCCTTCCTCAACGTGCCGTCGGCGGTGGGTTTGGCGGTGCTGGCCCGACCCATCATCTCGCTCGTCTACGAGCACGGCCGCTTCGGCGCCGCCGACACCGAGGCCACCGCGAGGGCGCTCCTCTGGTACGCAGCCGGCCTCTACGCCTACTCGGGGGTGAAGGTGCTGGCACCGGCCTTTTACGCGCTGGGCGCCGCCCGCGTGCCGGCGCTGGCCGCATGGGCCAGCATGCTGGCCAACGTGGCGCTGAACGCCTTCCTCTTTCCGCTGCTCGGCTTCGAGGGCGTGGCCCTGGGAACGGCGCTGGCGGCGACCGTGAACTTCGGCGTGCTGCTCCTCGCCTGGAGGCTGGCCCATGGCGGCATGGCCGGGTCCGCCGTGCCCCACCAGCTCGGCCGCGTGCTCCTGGCCAGCGCCGCGCTGGCGGCGGCGGCGTGGGCGGCCCACTGGGGCCTGGCGGCGGCCCTGCCGCCCGGGAAGAGCGCGGGGAAGCAGCTGTGCCTGGCCTTTGGCCCCATCGCCGCGGGCGGGGCGGCCTACCTGTGGGCAGCGAGCGTGCTGGGGATCGGCGAGCTGGCCGACCTGCTCCGGGCGCTCCGGGGCGGACGGCGCTGAGACGCCGGGCCTCACACCGTGGGTGCGGGAGCACGAAGGTCCGCGGATGCGGACAAATCTTTCTTGCCGCTTCGCCTCGCGTCGAAAGGCTTCGTTGGGGTGCTATCTCCATGCGTGAAGGTGCGGTGCGCACATCGCTCCCCGTGGTGTGCCTCCACGCCGCGTTGGGTGGCTTCGTTGACTTCGATCCGAGCGGGGCGCAGGCTATGAGCCCGAAGACGAGGTGAGTCCATGATGGCAGTGACCCGCGGAGACGGTGAAGCGACGGTCATCCGCGTGGACGGGACCTTCGACCGCCTCGCCGCCGCCCATCTGGCCAGCCGCCTCGACGAGCTCCCGCCTGCCGCACCATTGGTGATCGACTTCTCGCAGGTCGAGCAGTTCCACGACGTCGGGGTAGCCGCGGTGGCCAAGGAGATGGCCGACCACCACCGGCTGGTGGTGCGCGGCCTGGCCCGCCACCACCTGCGGCTGCTGCGCTACTGCGGCGTGGAGGTCGGCACCGCGCGTCCCTCGGTGGACGAGGAGCTGCTCGACGGGTAGCGGGCCGGATCGGGCTAGCTCAGCCGTTCCTTCTCGGTCGACGCGGGGTCGGGGGGAAGGCCCTCCTCGAGGAGCTGGGCGGCGATGGCGATGGCCTTGCGGATCCGGTCCTTCACCTTCTCGTCGCCCTTGATCTTCTGGTAGGCCTTGAGGACCCGCTCCTCGTGCTTGGCGGCCTGGGCCTCGAGCTCGCTCACCCGCTGTCGCAGGTCGGCGGTGCGCGCGTCCATCTCGCCGCGCGCTCCCTCGGCCTCGTTGCGGGCCACCAGCAGCTCGGTGTTCACCGATCCCAGCTCCCGCTCCAGCTCGTCGATGCGCCCGCGCAGCGCCTCGGCCTGCTCCGCCCGCCGCTCGGCCTCGGCCTGCCGGGCGCGGAGCGTCTCCAGCTCGTCGGCGGCACGCCGCGCCTCCTCGCGGAGGGCCTTGAGCTCCTGGTCGGCCTTGCGCGCCTGGTGGCTGACGGCCTCGAGCTTGGCCCGCACCGAGGCCAGGTCGGCCTCCCGCTCGGCGGCGGCGGACTCGGCCGCCTCCGCTCGCTGCATCGCCTCCTCCACCCGGCCACGGAGGACCTTGCCCTCGGCGTCGCGGGCCGCTGCGGCCGCGCGCGCATCGGCCAGCTCGCGCTGCAGGCGATCGGCCTGGGCGACGTCGACCAGGGCCTCCGCCGGCGAGCGGCCGCCGGGGGCCGGGCCGCGCAGGGCGCTCGAGCCGGCGATCCCGGCCAGGGTGGCGCGGGCCGGGGGAGGGGCAGGAGGAGCAGGAGCCGCGTGGGCGGCCGGGGCGGGCTCGGCGGGCAGCACCGTCACGCCCGCGGCGCGCAGCGCCTCCAGGCTGGCCCCGCGCACCGCAGGCGGCTCGGCCGCGGGCGCCGCCGGGGGAGGCGGCGCCGGCTCCGCGGGGGAGGGCAAGTCGGCGCTCTCCAGGCCCGACAGGGCGGCGGCATCGTCGACGTCCAGGTCGCCCAGGGCGGCGCGGCCGGCGGCCTCGTCCTCGGCCGGCAGGGAGGCGGCGGCGGCCGCGAGCTCCTCGTCCTGCACCGGCCGCTCCGGCTCGGCCCGGGGCGGTTCGGCCCGGGGCGGCTCGGGTGCGGCGATGCCGTCGAAGGCCTCGTCGAGGAAGGCCAGGTCGTCATCCACGGGAGCCTGGGCGCCTTCCACGGCGCCGGGAGGCTCGTCGGGGAGCGACTCGAGATCGAGCGAGGGGAGCTCGGCGGCGGGCTCGGCGCCGAGCCCGTCGAGCGCCATGTCCTCCTCGAGGTGGAGCTCCTCGCCGTCGGCCGCCTCCCCCTGGACCTCGCTGGGGAGGCCGATGGCGGAGAGCTTCTCCAGCAGCGCCGGGGGCGCGAACGGCTTGAGCAGGTACTCGTCGGCGCGGACCTTGAGCGCCTTGTGCTTCTCGAAGGTGTCGGCGGTGGCCTCGGCGCTGGTCAGCACCAGGGGGATGGCCTTGGTGTTTTCGTCCTTGCGGAGCTTCTGGCAGACCAGGTAGCCGCTCATGCCCGGGAGCTCGACGCACAGGACGATCCCGTCCGGCCCCCATTCCCGGGCCAGGTCCAGGCCGCCCTTGCCCTCGGCCGCGGCCCGGACGTCGAAGCCACGGGCCTCCAGCGCCGAGCCGAGCTGGGCGGCGAAGGCGGTGTCGTTCTCGATGAGCAGGATCTTCTTGGGCATGGCCGCGATGGACGAGCGCGCCGGAGGCGAGGCCCCGCACGCGAGACGCCCGGAGAAGTCGGACCAAATGTTAACCGTGGGCGGCCAGAGGTGTCAAAAGCGCGGCCGCAGTCGCCGCGGGGTGGTGTGCCCCACACCTACGGCGGCGACGCCTCGCCCTGGGCGGCCCGGACCAGCCGGAAGAGCGCGTCCTCGTCGAGATCGGACACCAGCGAGTAGACGATCTCGTCCTGGCGCCAGATGGCGACGTTGTAGCCGCGGGCGCTGGCCACCCGCACCACCTCGCTGCCGACGCGGACGTCGCGCCCGGGGGCGTCGAAGCGACGGCCCGGGTCGTCGACGATGAACAGGCCGGCGTGCCCCCGCGGGAGCTGGTAGCGCACGTAGGCGGCGGGCCACTCGCGCAGGTTGGAGAGCCGCGCCCCCTCGACCCGGGCCACGCCACCGCCGAAGTGGGGCAGCGAGGGGTGGAAGTCGAGCTTGCCGGCGAACCAGCCGGGCATGGCGGCCGCGTCCACCTCCAGCGGCAGGCCCCGGTGGTGGTTGCGGATGGCGTCCTCGAGCAGATCCGGGTTGCCGGAGTGGGAGGCGAGCACCACCAACACCCCGGCAGCGCAGGCCGCCAGCGTGGCCACGGGCAGGGGGGAGACGGCGCGCCGCCAGAGGGGGCGGCGCTCCCGGGCCAGCGAGCGCCCCAGCCGCTCGCGCAGCGCGGCCGGGGCCGGCGCGGCCATGGCCTCGCGCAGCCGGGCGCGGATCGAGCTGCGGACGCGCGCTTGCCCGTCGATCATGGCCCGGCAAGGTGGGCAGGCGGCCAGGTGCGCCTCCGCCTCGGCCCGCTCGCGCTCGTCGAACTCCCCGTCGAGGAAGGCATCGACGGAGCGCTCGAGCTCCCGGCAGTCCATCTCCTCGGTGAGCGTGGGTTCGAACGACATCGTCTCCACCCGTCGGCCGCTCAGGCCGACTTGCCGCGACGCTTCCTGTAGGACTCCAGATCGATGCTCTCCCCATCGCCCGGGTCCGCCAGCACGCCCGAGACCACCGCGTAGCTGGCCAGCGCCTTCTGCAGCAGGCGCCGGCCGCGGTACAACCGGCTCATCACCGTGCCCACCGGCACGTCCAGGATCTCGGCGATCTCCTTGTAGGAGAACTCCTGCAGGTCGGCCAGGATGACCACCATGCGGAAGTCCACCGGCAGAGAGTCCACCGCCCGCAGCACGTCGTCGGAGAGCAGCCGGTCGAAGAAGTACTGCTCCGGGTTGGAGGCGTACTCGGCCGCATCCCGCGACACGAACCGCTCGTGGACCACGTCGCGCTCGGTGCCCTCGACGATGTTGCGCTCCTTCACCGACCGTCGATACCGATTGATGAAGGTGTTGGTGAGGATCTTGAACAGCCAGGCCTTCATGTTGGTGCCGCGCTCGAACTTCTCGAAGAAGCGGTAGGCCCGCAGGAAGGTGTCCTGGACCAGGTCCTCGGCGTCGCGGTCGTTCTTGGTGAGCCGGAGCGCCGCCGAGTAGAGCGGGTCGAGGTGCTTGAGCGCGAGCTCCTGGAACTCGTCGCGGGTCAGGTCTGTCTGCCGAAGGTCGAACATCCTTGCGTCCGCTCTCCTTCACTGCGACCGTCTCGGACCCGCGGGCAACGAACCCTCTTTGGTTTCGGGAGGGTAACGGCCCGGTGCCCCTCGAGATTCCCGCCGGGCGGGGCCGCGCCCGGCCGCCCGCCTCGCCACCGGGAAAACACCCGTCAATCTAACAACATTGGGGAATACCGCCCATCGACGGCAGCGGGTGCGGCAATGTGTCACACCACCCGATCCGCGGCAAGGAGGGGCGCCTGCGCGGCCCGCGGACGGCCCGGGCGCACCGTGCTAAGACCCGGCGGGATCGATGCCCCTGCGCCTCCTCTTCGCCGACGACCGGGGAAGGGTCTACGACCACCCCACGCTCCTGGCCGCGGCCCGCAGCGGCGACGCCCTCCTGCGCCCCCGCGGGCGGGCGCTCCCCCTGCCTCGGGGCGGGGCGCTCTGCCGGCTCCCCGGCCGGCGCCCGGTGGGGATCGATCCCGGAACCGGCGCCCTCACCGTCCTGCACGAGGTCCGGGTGGGGAGGCGCAGGCTGGTCCCGGACGCGGTGGGGGCGACGCTGCCGCCCGGGTACACGCGGACGCTGCTCCCGGCCGCGGGCCGGCCCCTGTTGGCCACGCTGGGCGCCGCCCCGGTCCTGCCCCAGTGGGCCTACACCGCCGCGGGCTGGGCCGAGGACGGGCCAGCGGTCCACGCGTTGCGCACCGATCGCCGCCGGCACTGGGACCCCACCACCCACTCCACCCCCGACCTGCGCCGGCGGGTGGAAGGGCTGGTCGCCACCGGGAACCCCATCTACCGGCAGCTGGCCCGCTGCGCCCTGGAGTGGCGCTGCTTCACCGCCCAGAACACCTTCTACCGGAGGGACGAGGGCGCCATCCCCTCCTCGGCGGCCTGCAACGCGGCCTGCGTCGGCTGCCTCTCCGAGGCCGACCCGGGCCTGCCGCCCGCCTCGCACGAGCGGATCGAGCGCGCCCCCGGCGCCGAGGAGATGGCCGACCTGGCGGTGCGCCACCTCGAGACGGCGTCGGGGCGGGTGATGGTCAGCTTCGGCCAGGGGTGCGAGGGCGAGCCGCTGCTGCGCTCCAAGGAGATCGCGCGGGCCATCCGGCTCATCCGGGCCCGCACCCGGCGCGGCTCCATCCACGTGAACACCAACGGCTCGCTGCCCTGGGCGCTCGCGGAGCTGGTCGCAGCCGGCCTCGACTCGGTGCGCATCTCGCTGAACAGCGCCTCGCCCGACCTGTACGCCGCCTACTACCGCCCCCGTGGCTACGGCCTGCCCGAGGTGATCGGCTCCCTCGGCCTGGCCCGCCGCCGCGGGGTCTACCTGGCCCTGAACCTGCTCACCTTCCCGGGGGTCACCGACCGGGCCGGCGAGGTGGAGCGGCTGTGCGCCCTGGTGGGTCGGGCCGGCGTGGACCAGGTGCAGACCCGGCCCCTGGCCATCGACCCCGACCTCTACATGTCGCTCGCCCGGGAGCGCGGCGCGGGCGGAGAGCCCATGGGCATCCCCGCGCTGGTCCGGGCGCTGCGGCGCGCACGGCCTGGGCTCGTGGTCGGGAACTTCTCGCGGGCGCGGGGCGAGCGGAGGGGGCGGGATCCTGGGGCGGGGAGGGAAGGGTGAGGCCGGGCGTGGAGGCGGAGCTCCCCCTCCGCAAGGACCTGGCCCGCCACCTCCGCGCCGGGCACCCCTGGGTGTTCCGGCGGGCGGTGGAGAAGGCTCCCTCCCGGCTCCCGGCCGGCGCCATCGTCGACGTCACCGAGGACGGACGCTTCGTGGCCCGCGGCTACTTCGACCCGCTCTCGGCCATCTCCGTCCGGATCCTGACCCGCGAGCCGGCCGAGGCCATCGACCCCGCCTTCTGGCGCCGGCGGTTGGCGCGCGCCCTGGCGCTTCGCAGGGAGCTGGTGGCCGGCACGAGCGCCATGCGGCTCGTCCACGGGGAGGGCGACGGGCTGCCCGGCGTGGTGGTCGACCGCTACGACCGCTTCGCGGTGCTGAAGCTCTACTCGGCAGGCCTCACGCCCCACCGGACGGCCATCGTGGAGGCGGTGCGCGCCGAGGCGGAGGGGCTGGCCGGCGTGTTCGGGCGGGACGAGGTGGGCCGGGACGACGACGAGGAGGGCGGGGAGGCGCCGGGGACCGGGCGGGTGCTGTGGGGGGCGGAGCCGCCCGAGCGGATCGCCGTGGACGAGCACGGGATGGCGCTGCTCGTGGACGTCCGCCGCGGCCAGAAGACCGGCCACTTCCTCGATCAGCGCGAGAACCGCCTCATGGTCCGCACCCTGGCCCGGGGCCGGGCCGAGGCGCTGAACCTCTTCGGCTATACCGGGGGCTTCTCGGTGGCGGCGGCCCTGGGCGGCGTGCGCCACGTGGTGACGGTGGACGTGGACCGGGACGCCATCGCCCTGGCCCGCGAGAACTTCCGGGCCAACGGCAAGGACCCGGCCGACCACGACTTCGCCGCCGAGGACTGCTTCGACCTGCTGGCGCGCTACCGCAAGGAGGGAAGGCGCTTCGACCTGGTGGTCTGCGACCCGCCCGCCTTCGCCAAGTCGCAGCGGGCGGTGGAGGGGGCCCTGGCCGGCTACGCCTCGCTCAACCGCGCCGCGCTCGCCGTGCTCGCGCCCGGCGGGCTCCTGGTGACGGCCAGCTGCTCGGCCCGCGTCTCGGCGGAGCAGTTCTCCGACGCCGTGAAGGAGGCGGCCTTCAAGGCCCGGGTGGACCTGTCGCTGGTCGCCGAGACCCGGCAGCCGCCCGACCACCCCGTGTCGCTGCAGTTCAGGGAGGGGCGCTACCTCAAGTGCCTGGTGCTGAGGCGGGTCGGCTGACGCGCCGGGGGCGCCGGCCCTAGATGGCGTCCCCCGGCCCCGGCGGCCGCTCGTCTCCGCAGCCTTCCATCGTGCTCTCCACGACCTCCTGCAGCCGCCCCTGCCGGTGGGCCTCGACCAGGGAGTCGAGCTCCTCCCAGCGCGCGCCGGGATCGGCCCGCAGGAGCGCCGCGTAGGCGCGGAGCGTGCTCTCCAGCCCCGCGGTCTGCACCGCCACCCAGTCGTCCTTCTTGTGCGGGTTCTCGATCATGAAGGCGGTCATGCCGAACATCGCCTGGGCGTAGAGCTCCTTGCCGTGCCGGCTGCCGTCGTCCTGCACCAGGGCGTCGAGGGGCCCGGCGCAGCCGCGGACGTTGATGTCCGGGATCTCCACGATCCACTTGAGGAGCCACATGCGCGCGGAGCTGGCGCCCGGGGCGAGGGGGTTCTGCTCCAGTTCGCGAGTGGTTGCGACGGCCTTCTTCCGCTCCGCCGGGGTCGAGGGGCCGCGCGCGGCGGCGAGGGCGGGCGAGGTGGCGAGCGCGAGGGCGAGGGTTCCGGCGGCGAGGCGGTTCAAGGCGATCCTCCTGTGCAAGGCCGATCCTAACCGCGGCCACCCCGGGACGGCCAACGGTCGGGCCACCCCTATCAGGTCTCCTCGGCAGGGCCTACATCGCGCCTGCCACCAGCATCCCGCAAAGGAGCAGGAATCCGGCGAGGGCGGCGAGCGCCATCCAGCGCGGGACCAGCCAGGGCCGGAACCGCACCGAGGGGTCGGCGGGGTCACGGCGAGGGGGTGGCCTGGGCCACGGCGGCGGCCCCGGCGTGAGCCGGTGGAGCCCGAGCGCAAGCAGGGCCACGGAGGAGCCGCCGACCAGGAGCTGCGCGAGCGCCTGCCCGGCGGTGGGCGGGACCGGTGCCATGGCAGCCGGCGGCGCGGCCAGGGCCACGGCCGCGGCGAGGAGGTTGTTGGCGGCGTGGGCGGCCACGGCCGGCCAGACCGATCCGCTCCGCCAGGCGATGAAGCCGAAGAGGGCGCCCAGGGCGACCAGGGCGGGGAAGCGGACCGGGTCGAGGTGCCGGGCGGCGAAGAGGACCGCCGCCAGGGCGATGGCCGCCGCTGGGCGCCGGCGCAGCCCCAGGGTTCGCAGAAGGTAGCCGCGGAAGGCGATCTCCTCGCACAGCGGGGCCAGCAGGACCGCCAGGGCGGTGACCAGGGCGCGGGAGAGGGGCGGCCCCTCGAAGATGCGGGCCACGTCGGGGAACCCCTCCAGCATCCGGCGGGGGATGGCCAGCACCCACAGTGACATGACCCCCTCGGCGGCCACGAACCCCGCTGCGCCGAGGAGCGCGCCCAGCAGGAGAGCCGGCATCCGGGGCCGGACCAGGCCCAGCCAGGGGAGGACGAGGAGGTTCGAACCTGCGGTGGCCCACAGCGCCGGCAGGAGGATGGCGAAGAGCTCGCTCCAGGCGAGCCCCGTGCGCGGGCTGGAGATCTGCGCCGCCAGGTCGGGGAGGACCAGGGCGAAGAGCACGGCGGCGAAGGCCAGTGCGCTCTTGGCGAGCGGCGCGGGCGAGCCTTCCGGCTGCTCCATGGGGATACCGGGCTCCAAGCGCGCAGATGATAGCGGGGGCCTGGCCCGGGCAGGGAGGGCGCGGCGATGCGCCGGCGGGGGCGGGCCCGGCGGCGGGGGGGTAAGATGCGGTCATGGACTTCCGGAACCAGACGGTGGTGCTGGGCGTCGGGGGAGGGATCGCCGCCTACAAGGCCTGCGAGCTGGCTCGCCTGGTGGTGAAGGGCGGCGGGCGGGTTCGAGTGGCCATGACCGCGGCCGCCACCCGCTTCGTGACCCCGCTCACCTTCCAGGCGCTCACCGGGGCGCCGGTGCTGGTCGACCTCCTCGACCCCGCCGCCGAGTCCACCTACGGCCACCTGGCCATGGCCCGCCTGGCCGACCTGGTGGTGGTCGCGCCCGCCACCGCCGACCTGCTGGCCCGGCTGCGGGCCGGGATGGCCGACGACGCAGTGACCACCACGGTGCTCGCCGCCACCTGCCCGGTGCTGCTCGCCCCGGCCATGAACACCCGCATGTGGCGGAACCCGGTCACCCAGGAGAACGTCGCGGCGCTGCGGGGGAGGGGCATGCAGCTGTGCGGGCCGGCAGCCGGCGAGCTGGCCGACGGGGACGTGGGCGAGGGCCGCCTGGCCGAGCCCGCCGACATCGCCCTGGCGGCGGCGCGCCTGCTGGGGCGGCAGGATCTGGCCGGGCGCCGCGTGCTCGTCACCGCCGGGCCCACCCGCGAGCCCATCGACCCGGTGCGGTTCCTGTCCAACCCCTCCTCCGGCAAGATGGGCTACGCGCTGGCCCGGGTCGCGGCCCGCCGTGGCGCCGAGGTGGTGCTGGTGTCGGGCCCCACCGAGCTCCCCGACCCCGAGGGCGTGCGGGTGATCCGCGTCGTCACCGCCGAGGAGATGGCCGGGGCGGTGGGCGCGGAGGCGGCGGCCATGGACCTGTTCGTGGGGGCGGCGGCCGTGTCCGACTACCGCCCGGCCCGCCCCGCTCCCCAGAAGATCCGCAAGGGGCCCGGCGACGAGACCCTGGTCCTGGCGCGGACGCCCGACATCCTCGCCGGGCTGGGGGAGCGGTTCGCCGGCAAGGCCGGAGGCCCGGTGCTGGTGGGGTTCGCGGCCGAGACCGAGGAGGTCATCGCTCGCGCCCGTGAGAAGCTGCGCCGGAAGCGGTGCGACCTGGTGGTGGCCAACAAGGTGGGCGCGCCCGGGGCCGGCTTCGGCGGAGACTCGAACCGCGTGGCGCTGGTCTCGGCCTCCGAGCTGGCGGAGATCGAGGGGCCCAAGGAGAAGGTGGCCGAGGCCATCCTCGACTGGATCCTGCCGGTGCTCGACGCCCGGCGGCCGGCGAGGCCGCGCTAGGCCGCGAGCCGCCCCACCGACGGCGGCAGCACCAGCTTGCCCTGGATGGCCCTGCGGAAGCTCTCCCGCGTCTCGGCGGCGATCTCGGCCGCGTCGCGGAAGCTGACCTGGCGCCGCCGGGTCCGCTCCTGGAGCCGCTTGCGCAGGTCCGAGGCCAGCTTGATGTTGCGCGCGCCGGTGGCGTCTGCCCGGGCCGCCAGGCTGCGCTCGCCCTCGTCGAGGAGGCCGACGATGGCCCAGACCGCCATGCCCGTGGTCTCGGTCACCAGGTCGGGCTCGAGCACCAGGCTGCGCTCGCGCGCCAGGGCGAAGCGCGAGACCTGGTGGAAGCGGCTCACCCGGGCGCTGGCCAGGAGCGAGCGGAAGAGCTGCCTGGACACGCCGAAGGGGATCACCGAGGCGCCGCCCAGGGTGCGGGCCAAGAAGTCGTCGTGGCCCCGGATGGCCCGGGTCGAGACCTGCCGGGCCAGCGCCGAGAGCTCCCGGTCCATGCGCTGGTCGTAGCGCAGCTCCCAGTAGGCGTGGCGGGTGCTGGCCTTGTGGAACGAGGCCACGGTCTTGAACGGCACGTAGTAGTTGTGGGCCACGGTGTCGGCGGCCAGGTGGGCCAGGAAGCCGAGGGCGATGGCCTGTTCCGCCCCAGCCCGGGCCTGGCGGAAGACGTTGAAGCCAACCCGCCAGTTGTGACAGTGGTACAGGTACCTGGCCATGTTCTTGCCGACCACGATGTCCGCGGCCAGCGAGCCGTACAGGAACTCGTTCCCGAAGTCCTCGAGGAGCGCGCGGACCGGGCTCTGCACCAGCCCCAGGCTCTGCAGGGCCTGGGCGGAGAAGCTCAGGTGGGCGAGCGGGGCCCAGGCGTGCGCCGGGGTCGGCCAGAGCAGGACGGCGGCGGCCAGGCCGGCCAGGGAGCAGAGGGCGAGGATGCGGGAGAAGGACATCTGGAGAGGATTCTAGGTTTGCAACGGCAGCGGTCGCAACGCCAGGAAATGGGCGAATCGGGAGCGGATGTGAGCGACGGCGCACCGGTGTACGACGCGGAGGTCGCCACCCTCGCGGCCGAGGCCCTCCGGCACCTGGAGTGGCTCGCCGCCGCCGGGGTCCGCGAGCTGCCCGGCGCGCCCCTCCTGGAACAGGTCCGCCCGGCTCCGCAATCCCGGCCCCGACAGGGCGAGGACGAGGGCCTTGAGGCCCCCCGGACCACGGAGCGACGGGCGCATGACACCCTGCCGCATGACGCACGGTCCGCGGACGCGGGGGCGGCGCTGCAGGCCATCCGAGGGGACCTGGGCGACTGCACCCGCTGCAAGCTGTCGGCGGGGCGGCAACGGCTGGTCTTCGGGGTGGGGAACCCGCAGGCGGAGCTGGTGTTCGTGGGCGAGGGACCGGGCGAGGAGGAGGACCGCCAGGGGGAACCCTTCGTCGGGCGGGCCGGGCAGCTCCTCACCCGGATGATCGAGGCCATGGGCTACGAGCGGGCCGAGGTCTACATCGCCAACGTGGTGAAGTGCCGGCCGCCCGGGAACCGCAACCCCGAGCCGGAGGAGATCGAGGCCTGCGAGCCCTTTCTGCGGGCCCAGCTGGCCGCCATCCGGCCGCGGGTGATCGTGGCGCTGGGGAAGTTCGCCGCCCAGACCCTGCTCCGCTCTTCCACCCCCATCTCCCGGCTGCGCGGGCGATGGCACGAGTACGAGGGCGTGAAGCTCATGCCCACGTTCCACCCTGCCTACCTGTTGCGCAGCCCCGACGAGAAGAAGAAGGCTTGGGAGGACCTCCAGCTCGTGATGAAGGAGCTGGGCAGGCCCCTCCCGCGGAGGTGAACCGTGGCGCGCTTCCCGCCCCTGGCGCTGCTCGCCGCCCTGGCCGCGGCGGCTTCCCCGGTCGCAACGCCCGCGCCGGACACCACGGGCCCGGTCCGGGTCCTGGAGCTGACCGTGGACGGGGCCATCACCCTGGGGACCGCCGAGTACCTCCAGGCCGGCCTGGCGCGCGCCCGCGACGAGGGCTTCGGGGCGGTCCTGATCACGCTCGACACCCCCGGCGGAGACCTGGAGTCCACGCGGAAGATCGTCCGCACCATGCTGGAGAGCCCGGTGCCCGTCCTCCTCTGGGTGGGGCCGGCCGGCGCCCACGCCGGCTCGGCGGGCGTCTTCGTCACCCTGGCCGCCGACGTGGCGGCCATGGACCCGACCTCCAACATCGGCGCCGCCCATCCGGTGACCGGCGGCGGGCGCGACGTCGAGGCGGAGGCGGGCAAGGACATGGCCAAGAAGGTGGAGAACGATACCGCCGCCTTCGCCCGGTCCATCGCCGCTGCCCGCGGGCGGAACGCCGACTGGGCCGAGCGCGCGGTGCGGGAGAGCGTCTCCGTCACCGCCGAGGAGGCGGTCAAGGAGCGGGTGGTGGACCTGGTGGCGCCGGACCCGCAGTCCTTCCTCTCCAAGGCGGACGGCAGGGTGATCCGGACGAGCACCACCCCCCGCACCCTCCACCTCCGCGGGGCGGTGCTGGTGCGCCACCCCCCGTCGATCCGGCAGCGGGCGCTCATGTTCATCGCCGACCCCAACGTGGTGGCCATCCTGAGCCTTCTGGGGCTGCTCGGGCTGGGCATCGAGTTCTACCATCCCGGGGCGCTCTTCCCGGGGATCGCCGGCGGATTCTGCCTGTTCCTGGTCTTCGTGGCCTCGCAGATCATCCCGGTGAACGTGGCCGCCATCCTCCTCCTGCTGGCCGGGGCCGGGCTCCTGGCCTCGGAGGCCTTCTTCACCAGCCACGGCCTGGCCGGCGTGGCCGGGGCGGCCTGCGTCATCCTGGCGCTCCTCTTCTTCCTCAACACCTCCGCCCCGGGCCAGGCCTTCGACCCGGGCGCCTTCGCCATCTCGCCGTGGCTCGTCTGGCCGACGCCCATCGCCCTGGCGGCGGTGTTCGTGTACATGGGCTGGAAGGTGGCGCGCGGACGCCGCGCGCCGCTCCAGCTCGGGTCCCCGGCGCTCCTGGGGATGGTGGGGCAGGCGCTCTCCGAGGTCGGCCCCCAGGGGGGGGACGTCCTCGTTCACGGCGAGTACTGGCATGCCCGCAGCGCCGGCCCCATCCCTCCGGGGACACGGGTGAAGGTGGTGGCGGTGGATGGGCTCCTGGTCACGGTTGAGGCCGAGCGCCCGATGGGGTAGAGGTTCGGCATCGCAGCGGTCCAGAAACGGAGGGGAACATGCCCGTGCTCGGTCTCGCCATCCCCGTCGCCATCGTCGTCCTCTGGTTCCTCACCGGCATCCGCATCATCAACGAGTACGAGCAGGGCGTGGTGCTGCGGCTGGGCCGGTTCGCCGGCATCCGCACCGCCGGTCTGCGCTGGATCGTCCCCTTCATCGACCGGATGGTCATCATCGACATGCGCATCACCGCCGAGCAGGTCCCGCCGCAGGACGTGATCACCAGGGACAACGTCTCGGTGAAGGTGAACGCGGTCATCTACTTCCGGGTGATGGCCTCGGACAAGGCCTTCCTCCAGGTGACCGACTTCCTCTTCGCCACCAGCCAGTTCGCCCAGACCACGCTCCGGTCCGTGCTCGGGCAGGTGGACCTCGACGACCTCCTCAGCCAGCGCGAGAAGATCAACCGCCAGCTCCAGGAGATCATCGACCGCCACACCGAGCCCTGGGGCGTGAAGGTCACGGCCGTGGAGGTGAAGCAGGTCGACCTGCCGGAGGAGATGCGCCGGGCCATGGCCAAGCAGGCCGAGGCGGAGCGCGAGCGGCGCGCCAAGGTGATCGCCGCCGAGGGCGAGTACCAGGCCGCCGAGAAGCTGGGCCAGGCCGCCGACGTCATCGCCCGCTCGCCCGGCGCGCTCCAGCTCCGCTATCTGCAGACCTGCGTGGAGATCTCGGCCGAGAAGAACTCGACCATCGTCTTCCCGCTCCCGGTCGACCTCCTCAAGCCGTTCCTGGAGCTGGCGAAGAAGTAGGGCTCACGGGCCAGCGGGCTCTTCGGCGACCGGCTCCTCCAGGGCCGCGCCGGAGAGGAGCTCGTCCAGGGCCTCGAGCATCTGCCGGTTCCCGTCCTGCTGGTATCGCTCCAGCTGCCGCTCGAAGTCGGGCAGGCGCTCCAGGAACTCGCCCAGCCGCCCTGGGTCGAGTTGCTCGTCGGCGGAAAGGCCGTAGCCCTCGGCCTCCAGGTAGCGGGCGTTGAGCACCTGCTCGAACTGCCTGCGGACCGGGGAGGACAGCACCGGCTTGTGCAGGTAGACGGCCTCGGAGAGGGTGGTGAAGCCGCCGTTGCACACCAGGCCGGCGGCCGTGCGCATGTCGTCGACGAAGGTCCGCTCGGAGAAGGGCCGGTGGCGGAGGTTGCCCTCGACCAGGTCCTCGGTCAGGTCGCGGCGGATGCCGTAGATCCGGCACTCGCGGCCGCAGCGGGAGAGCAGCGCGGGCAGCTCGGCATTGGAGTCGGAGGTCTGGTAGACGAGCAGGTGCTCCCCCCGCTCGCGCCGGGCGGCCAGGATCTCGGGGCGGATCACCGACGGGTGGAGGCTGGTGCGGGGCTTGCGCACCGGCGGGTAGAAGAAGGTGGTGACGAGGTAGTGGAGGCAGCCGGGGAGCTTGGCCTGGACGAGCGCCTTGGCCAGCTGGAAGTCGAGCTCGTGGCCGCGCAGGATCGCGGGGGAGTGGGTGCAGCGGGCCAGCACCTGCATGTTGTCCAGGGAGATGACCGGCAGGCGGTGGGTGCGGGCGAAGAGGTAGCTCCAGCTCTCGAAGTCGGAGACCACCACGTCGGGGTGGAACTGCTCCGCCAGGTCGAAGTAGGCACGCACGTTCTGGGGCCAGCCGCCGGAGACGGCTCCGGCCACGTTGTGCAGCACCGTCCGGAAGTTCCGGACCTCGTTGTCCTCGTAGACGATGGTCAAGCCCCAGATCTTGTTCACCCCGAGGCGATCCGACTCCCGGGCCTTGAGGTAGTCGTGGGCCCGGCCGGAGACCACCACCTGCACGTCGTGGGTGCGGGTGAGGTGGTCGATCACCACCCGGGAACGCATCGCGTGCCCCATCCCCTCGCCCACCACGCCGTAGAGGATCCGCATCCGGCGGCATGCTAGCCCAGGCCGCGACGTTCGCGAACAGCGGCCTCCCGGGCCGCGGAAGGCCCCGGAATACAAGGCCCCGCCGCGGTTCGCCGGCCTGGGGCCCGGCGGGGGAGCCCGGGCGACGAAATATCCAGGGCGTCCCCGCGTTACTCCGGTTGTCCGCTCTGGGGAGAGAGGACTCGGCAGGGGGCGCGCACGGCCGACGCCGGCGCGCCCCCACGCCGACTCCCCACCGGCGGTTGACGCCCCGCCACGCTTCTCCCTATCTTCACCTCACCCTCGGGGGGTGCCGGAGCCTGGCGCCGCAGGTCGCCTGCCGATCCTGCCGCGCTACCTCCGGGGGGCGGAGGCGCGCCTTGGACAAGCGGGTCGACTCGGCCGACGCGGCGGTCCGGGACATCGGCGACGGCGCCACGATCATGGTGGGCGGGTTCGGGCTGTGCGGGAACCCGGAGAACCTGATCCTGGCGCTGCACCGCAGGGGCGTCCGGGACCTGGTGCTCATCTCCAACAACTGCGGCACCACCGACCTCGGTCTGGGGGTGCTGCTCCAGGCGCGCCAGATCCGGAAGATCGTCGCCTCCTACGTGGGCGAGAACAAGGTCTTCGAGCGGCAGTTCCTGTCCGGCGAGCTGGAGGTGGAGCTCGTCCCCCAGGGCACGCTGGCCGAGCGGATCCGCGCCGGCGGCGCCGGCATCGGCGGATTCTACACCCCCACCGGCGTGGGCACGGCCGTGGCCGAGGGGAAGGAGACGCGCACCCTGTCCGGCCGCGCCTACCTGCTCGAGCTGCCGCTGCGCGCCGACTTCGCGCTCCTCCGCGCCCGCCGGGCCGACCCGTGGGGCAACCTCCAGTTCCACGCCACCACCCGCAACTTCCAGCCCATGATGGCGGCGGCGGCGCGGGTCGCCATCGCCGAGGCCGAGGAGATCGTCCCGCTGGGCGGGATCGACCCCGACGCGGTCCACACCCCAGGCATCTACGTGCACCGCCTGGTCCGGGGCGAGCGCTACGAGCGCTGGATCGAGCGCCGCACCGTGCGCCCGCGGCCGGCCTGAGGAGGGCCCCATGCCGCTCAGCCGCGAGCAGATCGCCGCACGCGTGGCCCGGGAGCTGCGCGACGGCTTCTACGTGAACCTCGGCATCGGCATGCCCACCCTGGTGGCCAACTACGTCCCGCCCGGCGTCGAGGTGGTGCTCCAGTCCGAGAACGGCATCCTGGGGGTGGGACCGTACCCCCGGGACGGCGAGGAGGACCCCGATCTCATCAACGCCGGCAAGGAGACGGTGACGGTGCTCCCCGGGGCGGCCTTCTTCTCCTCGGCGGAGTCGTTCGACATGATCCGGGGCGGGCACATCGACCTCGCCATCCTGGGGGCGCTGGAGGTCTCCGAGCACGGGGACCTGGCCAACTGGCTGGTCCCCGGCAGGATGGTCAAGGGGATGGGCGGGGGGATGGACCTGGTGGCCGGGGCGAGGCGGGTGGTGGTGATGATGGAGCACGCCACGCGCGAGGGGAGGCCCAAGCTCCTCTCGCGCTGCTCGCTGCCGCTCACCGGGATGCGCTGCGTCTCGGCGGTGTGCACCGATCGCGCCTTCATCGACGTCACCTCCGACGGCCTCCTCCTGCGCGAGCTGGCGCCGGGGGAGACGGTGGCCTCGGTCCAGGCGCTCACCGAGCCCCGGCTCATCGTGGGGTCCGAGGTGCGGACCATCGAGGTGGGGGACTGGCCGTGGGACCGCTCTTCACCCTGACCACCGACTTCGGCTCGGCCTCCGGCTACCCGGCCCAGCTGAAGGGCGTGCTCCTCTCGGCCGTCCCCGAGGCCCGCATCGTGGACGTCACCCACGACGTGCCGGCCTACGATCTGACCGTCGGCGCCCTCCTGGTGGAGGCGGCGCTGCCCTGGTTCCCGCGCGAGACCATCCACCTGGTGGTGGTCGATCCGGGGGTGGGGACGGCGCGCCGCGGCCTGGTGGTGACCGACGTGGAGGGTCGGAGGCTCCTGGGGCCGGACAACGGGGTCCTCACCGCCGCGCTGGGGCGGGGGGCCCGGGTACGGGCCCTGGCCGAGCACGGCGTGCTCCCGCCGCCCCGCAGCACCACGTTCCACGGCCGGGACCTCTTCGCGCCGGCGGCGGCCTACCTGGCCCGAGGCGGGACGGCGGCGGCGCTGGGTCCGGAGGTGAGCGACCCGGTCCTCCTCGACTGGCCCGCGGCCGTCCGCGAGGGGGACGAGGTCCGGGGAGTGACCCTGGCGGCCGATCCCTTCGGGAACCTGGCCACCTCGATCCGCGCCGCCGACCTGGTAGGGGCTGCGGTGGTGGAGGTGGATGTGGCCGGGCAGCAGGCCCGGTTCGTCCGCACCTACGGCGAGGCGGCCCGGGGCGAGCTGGTGGCCCTGGTCGGGAGCGCCGGCCGCGTGGAGGTGGCGGTGCGCGAGGGGAGCGCGGCCCGGTCGCTCGGGGGAGGGCGCGGCTTGAGCGTCCGACTCGTCCTTGGCCGCGCGCCGGTCGCCTGATACAGTTTTTCGCCGATGGGCTCGAAGGAGAACAAGCGCCGGGCGGCGCGCCTCCACCACGCCATCCCGGTCGCCTACAAGAGCGTGGGCAGCTTCCTCTCCGACTGGGCCACCAACATCAGCCACGGCGGGCTGTTCATCAACACCCGCAAGCCGCTGACGGTGGGGACCGCCGTTAGGATCCTCATCCAGCTCCCCGGCGCCTCCTTCCCCTGCGAGCTGGCCGGCCGGGTCACTCGGGTGGCGGAGTTCGACAACCACGCCAACATGGTTCCGGGCATGGGGATCGAGTTCACCGGCCTGGACGAGGCGCGGCGGCAGGAGATCGACTCCTTCGTGGAGCGGCTGCGCGGGCAGCTCGAGGGCGCCTGACGGCGGGACGCGGCTCCCCCGGCTACCCTCTCCCCGTGCGCACCGAGCTCGTCATCGAGGACCTCGCCCCCGGCGGCGAGGGTGTCGGCCGGCTGGGCGGGCGCCCGGTGTACGTGCCCTTCACCGCCCCGGGGGACCGGGTAGAGGTCGAGATTTCCTCCACGGAGGGGGCGGCGCACGGCGCGCTCCTGGCGGTGCTCTCCCCGGGAAGGGAGCGGATCCCCGCGCCCTGCCGCCACTTCGGCGCCTGCGGCGGCTGCGAGTGGCTGCACCTCGACTACCCCGCCCAGCTCGCCGCCAAGCAGCGCGCGCTCGCCGGGGCGCTCCGCCGCATCGGGCACCTCGAGCCGGGGAGCTACCCGCTCCGGGCCATCCTTCCCTCGCCCTCGCCGCTGCGATACCGGAGCCGGGCCAAGTTCCACCACGACCGGGAGAGTGGGCGGCTGGTCTTCTTCCGCCGGCGGTCCCACGAGCCGGTCCGCCTGGAGGAGTGCCACCTGCTCATCCCGCCGCTCGACGCCCTGCGGGAGGCGCTGGGGCCGGTCCTCGCCGCCGCGCGGCTCCCGGCGAGGGAAGTGACGCTGGAGTGGTCCCTGGCCGAGGGGAGGGGGGCCGCGCTGCTGCGGGTCGCGGACATCGGCCCGGCGGTGCGGGCCCGGGCCGAGGCCGTGCTCGAGGCCGTGCCGGAGCTGGCCGGGCTCCTGCTGCAGGGAGACGGCGGGGCGCCCGCGGCCGTGGGGACCCCGGTCCTTCGCCAGCCCCGCGACCCGGCCGATCCGGGTGCCGGGGTGCAGCGCTCCCGGCCAGACGTCTTCCAGCAGGCCAACCGCGGCGCCAACGCGCTGCTCGTGCGGACGGCGCTCGACCTCCTCGCTCCCGACGGGGAGGAGGTGCTGGAGCTCTTCTGCGGGGCGGGGAACTTCACCGGCCCGCTGGCCGCCCGGGCCCGGGGAGTCTCCGCGGTGGAGGAGCAGGGGCCGGCCCTGGAGCTGGCGCGGGCCGACCAGGCCGAGGCCGCCGGGCCGGGCGCGGTTCGCTTCTTCGCCGGCGACGCGCTGCGGCTGGCGCTGGCACTCTCCCGCGAACGGGGCCCCGCGGCGAGGCGGTTCGGGGCCGTGCTCCTCGACCCTCCGCGCGAGGGGGCGAAGGGGATCGGCCCGGCGCTCCGCGCGCTGGAGGCGCCGCGCGCCGTGTACGTCTCCTGCGACCCGGCCACCCTGGCGCGCGACGTGCGGGCCTGCGTCGAGTCGGGATATCGGGTGGCGGCGGTGGCCCCGGTGGACATGTTCCCGCAGACCCACCACGTGGAGGCCGCGGTCCTCCTCGAGCGCCGCTAGCCCGGGTCCTCCCCACGGACCGGGCCCGGCCGGTCGCGACGGGCAGCCGGAAACCCCGCGGTGCGGCCGGAGTTGCAGGCCGCCGTGACCCGGCCGTGACACTCCGGGGCGACCATCTCGCCGGTCGAACGCATGACCCCCCGGCAGCTCACCCCGCGCCGCTCCCCCGCCCGCACCGTCCCGGGGCTCCTCCTCGCCACGGCGCGCCGGGCGCCGGACCGGATCTTCATCCGCTTCCTCGACCCGGAGCGGTCCGAGGCGCCGCCCCGAGAGATCACCTTCCACGGCTTCCTCAGCGGGGTGGCTCGCGCCGCGGCTGCGCTCGCCGGCGCAGGCCTCGGTCCCGGCAGCCGGCTGCTGCTCGCCGCCGACAACTCGCCGGAGTGGCAGATGCTGGCCCTCGGGGCGCAGGTGCTCCGCGCCGAGCCGGCGGCGGTCTTCGCCAGCCTGGGGGCCGGTGCGGCCCGCGAGGCGGCGCTGCGGGTCGGGCCCCGGGTGGTCTTCGCCTCCGGCGCGGCACAGTGGGAGAAGCTGGCCCCCGCCGGGGAGGCGCTGAAGGCCGCCGGGCTGTCCCTGGTCGTCACGCCCCAGCAGCTTCCGGTCGGGGCGCTGCCCTCGGGCGTGCGCGGCCTTTCCCTCGCGGAGGCCTGCGGCGAGGGGGCGAGGGCCCTCCCCCAGGCCGAGCTGGAGGCCCGGGCGACGGCGGTGGGCGAGGAGGACCCGTACCTTCTCCTCTTCACCTCCGGCACCACCGGCCGCCCCAAGGGCGTGCGGCTCCCGCAGCGCGCCATCGTCCACGCCATCGAGGGCGGGGAGGCGGCGACGGGGAGCGACGAGGCCGACCGCGGCCTGCACTTCCTGCCCTTCGCCCACGTGGCCGGCCACGACCAGTTCGTGCTGGCCCTGGCCGAGGGGCACGAGCTGGTGATGTTCGCCCGGCGCGAGGACCTGCCCCGTGCGCTCTCCCTGGGCCCGACCTACCTGTTCTCGGTGCCGCTGGTGTACGAGCGGGTCCGGCTGGAGGTGGAGGCGCGGCTGGCCCGGCTCCCCGGCCCGCTGCGGGCTGCGGCCCGCGGCCTGCTGGAGGGCGCCGTCCGGGCGCGGGTGGACGGCTCCCGTCGGGCGGGCGACCGGGCGCGGGCGGCGCTGGCCGGCGCGTTGCTGGGCCGGGCGGTCCGGCGGCGCCTGGGGGGCAGGGTGCGGGGCCTCTTCTCGGGCGGCGCTCCGGCCTCCCCGGCGCTGTTCCGCTTCTTCGAGGGGCTGGGCATCCCCTTCGTGGAGCTCTACGGGATGAGCGAGACGGCGGGACTGGTCTCCTCGAACGCCTTCGGCGGCCCGCGCCGGGCGGGGTGCGCCGGCCTCATCACCGCGGACCACGAGCTGCGCCTGGCCCCGGACGGCGAGCTGCTCCTGCGCGGTCCGCTGCTCTTCTCCGGCTACCTGGACGAGGCCGACAACCGCGAGGCCTTCACCGCCGACGGCTTCTTCCGGACCGGCGACGTGGGGCGGGTCGACGAGGAGGGCCTGATCCGGGTGGAGGGAAGGAAGAAGGCGCTCCTCGTCCTCTCCACCGGGAAGAAGCTCTGCCCCGAGCCCATCGAGGTGGCCATCGCCGGGACGCCGCCATTCCAGGGGGCGGTGCTCCTGGGCGAGGGGCGGCCCTTCGTGTCGGCGGTGGTGTTCGTGGCGCGGGAGGAGGTCGACCGGCTGCGCGCCGGCGGGTTGGACCCGGCCGAGGCGCTCCTGCCCCGGGCCCGGGCGGCGCTGGGTGCGTTCAGCGAGTACGAGAAGCCCAAGCGGCTGGTGGTGCTCCGGGGCGGGCCGCAGGAACACCCCGATCTCCTCACCCCCACGCTCAAGCTGAGGCGCGAGGCGCTGCTGGAGTTCATCGGCTCGCGGCTGTCCGAGCTCTACGCGGCCTGAAGCCCTCAGGGGGCCGCGAGCTCCCCCGCCGTCCAGGCCATCCCGCCGCGCAGGTCGCGCACCACCAGCCACACCACGGTGGTCCCGGATGCAGGCTTCAGCGGGTTGGGCTGGTCGTAGGACTGGGTGTGGGCGTTGTCCACGTCGCCCGCGGTCACGAACCAGGAGAAGGCCCAGTCCTCCTGGCGCGTGTCGAGGTAGTGGCCGTCGGTGTCGAAGCGCTGGTAGGTCTCGCGGAGCGAGTCGAAGGGGCCGGGGAGGATGGGGAGCAGGTCCTGCTTCCTGCCCGCCTGCGCTGCGACCGGCGCGCCGCCGGGGGCGGGGAGGGGGGTGCCGGCCAGGGTGATGCCGGAGACCTCCGGGTTGTGGTTGGGGGGCGAGGCGGCCGGCATGTCCGGGCCGCGGACGTGGATCCACTTGAGCGCCGCGAGGTGCGCCCGGGAGGGCCAAAGGTCCTGGAAGCTGGTCAGGACCGCGGAGAGCGCGCTGCAGGGGTCCGCCACCGCCGCGGCCGGCGCCACCTCGGCCGGCGAGGCCTCGACGGCCAGGGCCACGTCCACCACGTCGGCGCCCAGCACCCGCTGGGTGTTGGCCGCCGGGAGGGCCGCCAGCGAGTAGTCGGCGGGGAGGGCGTAGCTCGGGGCGTGCAGCGTCACCCCGGAGAGCGGGTCGGCAGGGTCGAGCAGCACCGTGAGGGGCCCGCAGCCGGCGCGGCTGCAGGCCTCCAGGCCCGAGAAGGAGATGGCACCGCTCACGCCCAGGCCGGGATCGGAGCAGGCGGTGGCGGCGGAGACGAAGCCGATCAGATCGGAGGGCTGCGAGAGCTCGGAGATCTGGGTGCAGATCGAGCCGGCCACGTCGCCGGGCGCGGTCGTGCAGGCGAGGTGGAGCACCAGCCCGTGCACCTCGCCGTCGGCAGCGAAGGCCGGGTGGCCGAGCAGGGTGTGGACCTGCGTCGAGGCCGCCGGCCAGCTCGCCCCGCCGCCGTCGAGGGCGGCGCCGATCTCCGGCGGCTCGGCCTGGACGGCCAGGATGCGCAGGCCCTTCACCTTCTCGGGCCCCTCGAACTGCGAGGCGCAGCCGGCCGACAGCGCCAGGAGGGAAAGGCCGGCGAGGAGGGCAACGGGACGGTGGGTCATGGTGGCGTCCTCGTCAGTACTCGGCGCGCACGCCGAAGCCGGGGAAGAACGGGATGCCGGTGACCCAGCCCCGCTTGGTGTAGTCGTAGTTGTAGGCGGGCGCCTCGACGTTCTTGCGGGCGGTGACGTTCTGCACCTCGATGTAGACCGACAGGATCCACAGCCGGTGGGTCCACTTCTTGTCCACCCGCAGGTCGAGCTGGAGGAAGTCGGGCATGCGGGCGTTGTACCGGCCGGTGGTGATGGGCTGGTAAGCGTCGGAGTCGGCGTCGTAGACCGCCCCCTGGATTCGCTCGTAGGGGTTGCCGGTGGTGTAGCGGAGCCGGAAGCCGCTGGAGAGGCCGGTCCACAGCTCGGGCAGCTCGAAGGTGCCCAGGGCCACGAGGTTGTTCGGCTGGTCGTAGGCGCTCCCCTCCTGCTGGAGCCGGCCCCCGCTCACCGACTGGTCGCGCAGGCTGCGGGAGAGCGAGTAGGCGATCCAGCCGAAGAAGCGGCCGCCCGGGTCCCAGCGCAGCAGGAACTCGGCTCCGTACGCCTTGCCCGTGCCCGCCGAGACGAAGTGCAGCGGGACCTGCTGGCCGTCGCGGACCACCACCTCGGAGGTGGGCAGGGCCAGGTCGAAGAGCCGCTTGTAGTAGAGGTCGACATCGAGCGACAGCTGCGGCAGGAACCAGCGCTTGGCCCCCACCGAGTACTGCCACGACGCCTCGGGGCCGAGGCCCGGGTTCCCCCACTCTGTGGTCAGGTAGCCGAGGGGCGGGGCCTGGTGGTAGAGGCCCACCGCCGCCCGGACCTGGGTGGCCTCGTCCAGGGTGTACCCGGCGTTGAGGCGAACGTCGGCCCAGGAGAGCGCGGCCAGCGAGTGGTGGGCATCGGCCCGCACGCCCGGCACGATCCTGAGCCCCTTCGCTGGCTCGAGGACGGCCTCGGCGAAGGCTCCGGCCTCGTAGCCGGAGATGGCCGTCCGGTAGCGGTTGGGGGAGACGAACACGCCGGTGCCGGAGGAGACCTGCCCCGGCACATCCAGCGACCCGGCGCTGACGCTCACCGCCGCCCGGGGATCCCACTGGCCGTCGGTGCCGGCCACCAGCTCCACCGCCGGGGAGAGGCGGTGGTGGACCGTGGCGCGGAAGGTGGTGCTCCAGAGGTCGTCGGTCTCGGTGTAGTAGTCGCCGAACTGGCCCACCACCTCCTGCCAGCCGCCGCCCAGCGCCAGGAACGTCCGGGTGTCGTCGGAGACGCGGTGATCCCAGCGCAGGTTGGCCTTGTAGAAGGTGTTGCTGTACTTGAGCTCGTCGAGGTTGGTGAGGCCGCCGGTGTCGACGTGGGTGAAGGCCAGCCGGTCGTCCGATCCGAAGAAGTCGAACCGGACCTTGTCGTCGGGGGAGGCGCGCCAGGCCACCTTGGCCTGCAGGTCGTAGTAGCGCGGGGCCACCGAGATGCCGGGCGCGTTCTTGCTGCGGCTGAGCTCCTGGCGAATGATGAAGTCGGCGTAGGAGCGGCGGAAGGCGAAGGCCATGCCCACGTTCTCCGAGGCCGGCCCCTCCACCATGGCCGTGGCCTGGTAGGTGTTCACGTCGCCGACCAGGTGCAGCCGGTCCTTGGGGTCGCGGGTGACCAGGTTCACGCGGCCGCCGATGGCCCGGCCGCTGGTGGCCTCGAAGTTCCCCGGCTCGAACTGCACCTCGTCGATGAGCTCGGAGGAGTAGATGCTGGTGAGGCCGCCGAAGTGGAAGACCGCCGGCACCGGCAGGTCGTCGACGTAGACCTGGGTGTCGCGCGGGTTGCCGCCGCGGACCACCAGCTGCCCGATGCCGAAGGGGGAGCGGGCCACGCCGGGCAGGTTCTGCACCACCTTGACCGTGTCCCCCGACACGCCGGCGATGCGCACGATCTCGGAGGTGGAGATGGCCTGCTGCTCGACCTCGCGCTGCTCGCGCTTGCCGGTGACCACCGTCTCGTTGGCCGAGGAGGTCCGGAGCAGCCAGTAGGTCACCTCGGTGCGCTTCCCCTCGGCCACCGCCTCGAGGGCCTCGAAGCTGGCGTGCGCGGCGTCGCTGACCACCACCTTCACCTCCCCCACCGGTACCGAGAGCCGGAACCGCCCCTCGCGGTCGGTGTAGGCCGACTGGCCGCCCGCCTGCACCAGGGCCGCCACCACCGGCAGCCGCGTGCCCATCTCCAGCACCCGGCCGCCGAGGTTCAAGGGCGGCGGGGCCGCCTCGCCGGGAGCCGCCGCCGCGCCCGGAGCCGGGGTCGGGGTGAGGGTGAAGGAGAAGCGGTACTCGATGCGCACCGCCGAGGGCTTCCCATCGATCTCCGCCGGCGAGAAGCGGAGGCGCCAGGCGGCCTCGAGCGCCGCCTCGTCGAAGCCGTGGCCTGCCGGCCGGGTGACCTCCGCCGCGGTGACCTGGCCCTGCTCGGAGATCTCCAGCTCCAGCGTCACCTGGCCGGTGAGCCCCTGGGCCTTGGCCTCCGGCGGATAGGCCGGCTCGGCCGGCTCGACCACCGCCGGCGCCCTGGTCAGGACGCCGGCCGGCTCCTCGGCGGCGGAGTGCCCGGGGAGCGCGCCCGCGCCGAGGAGCCCGAGCAGGACGAGCGAGGTGCGCATCACGTTCACTCCAGGACGAAGGTGTAGGTGTGCGGGAAGTCGGGGACCTCGACCGGCTCGCCGTCGAGCAGTCCGGGGGAGAAGCGGAAGCGCAGGGCCGCGGCCCGGGCGGCCTCGCCCAGGCCCCCGCCGGGATCGGACAGGACGCGCACCGAGACCACGCGTCCCTGCCGATCGATGTGGAGGAGCAGCTTCACCTGGCCTTGCAGGCCGGCGTGCCGGGCCACCTCCGGGTAGGGCGGGACCTCCGGCTGCTCCAGGAGCCTGGGCTGGGCGGAGAGCCGGACGCTCGGCTGGGGCGGCGGCGGGGCGGTGCCCTCGGCCGAGTACGGCTTCACCTCTCGCGGATCGGCGGCCGCCTCGGGGGCCTTGCCGTAGAGGGTGTTGCCCACCCCCACCGCGAAGCCGCCGCCGCTGGTGGTGGAGGAGAGGGAGATGCCGACCCGGGGGACCGCCCTGGCCGCGGGCTGCTCCTCGGGCGGGGGCTCGTTGGGCGGTGGCGGGGGAGGGGGGATCACCGCCCGCGGCGGGGGCGGAGGCAGCTGGGCCATGGCCACCCGGCGGGGCGCGGGCCTGGGCTCGGGAGGAGGAGGCGGCTCGATCCGGGGCGGCTCGGGCGGCGGCGGGGACGGCTCCACCGCCTCGAAGGCCACCTCCAGCGGCGCCGGCCGGGCCGGCGGCCGGGGCCCGAGCCGGGCCGCCAGGGCCAGGCCGGAGGCGTGCAGGGCGGCCGAGACGACCGCGGCGCCGGCCAGCCGGCCGGCCCATGAGCCGAGGCCGGCCCCTGCGCTCACCGCGGTGCCCCCGTCTGGTCGTGGGCGATCTGGATGGCGAACTTGGTGAGCCCCTCCGTCTTCACCAGGTCGATGAGCGAGACCACCTCGCCGTGGGCCACCGCCCGGTCGGCTCCGATGAGGGCCCGTGCGTCCGGGCTCTTGCGCACCGCGGCCCGGACCGCGGCCCGGGCCGCCTCCCGGGTAACCGGCTGGCCGTCGAGGTAGAGCGCGCCGGCCTTGTCGATGGCGAAGGTGAGGGTGGGCCCCACCGTCTCGCCCCCGGAGGCGGCGCGGGGCAGGTCCACCTCGATGGCCTCCTTCACGATGTAGGAGGCGGTGACCATGAAGATGATGAGCAGCACCAGGGTGATGTCGACCAGCGGGGTGACGTTGATCCCGGTGATGGCTTCGTCGTCGCCGCCCTGCGGGGAGGCCATCTCGATCCCTCCCGCGCTAGGCCGCGCCCGGTCGGGCGCGAACACCCGGTTCCGGTCGCGCCACCCCGGCCAGCGCCGTCGCCCGGACGTCGTCGCGCGAGAGGTGCGATGCCAAGGCGTGGCCGATGGCCTCGCCGCGGGTGGTGAGGGTCCGGAGCCGCCGCATGTAGGCGTTGAAGCCCACCACCGCCGGGATGGCCACGAAGATGCCGACGGCGGTGGCCACCAACGCCTCGGAGATGCCGGCCATCACCGTCGAGGCCGCGGCGCCCCTGGGCCCGCCCACCGCCAGGTCGGAGAAGGCGCGGATGATCCCGACCACGGTGCCGAAGAGGCCGAGGAAGGGGGCGTTGTTGCCGAGGGTGCCCAGGAAGGAGAGCCCGCGCTCGTAGGCCGGCCGCGCCCCGGCGACGGCGCAGGCCACCGCCTCCTGCACCGCGGTGGGGCCGCCCTCCGCGGCCCCCAGCGCCGCCCGGGCCACCTCCGCCTCGAGCCCCTTGCGGTCCCCGACCCGGGCCCGCGCCTCCTCCAGCCGCCCCTCCTTGAGCAGGTCCAACAGGCCGTGGATCTCCGTCCCGCGACGCAGGAAGTAGAGCCCGCGCTCGAGGATCACGGCGATGGAGGCGACCGACAGGGCGGCGAGGAGATCCATCACCCACTCGGCGCCGGCGCGGGTGAAGAGGTGGAAGATGGCCTGTGTCATGGGTGCCTTTTCCCCCGGGCCCGGGCGGGCGCTCCTCTGCGCCTGCAGGGGAGGAACAACGCCGCGGCGGGCGAACGCCGAGGAAGAGCGCGAGCGAGCGGATCCCGCTCGGGCCCGCGAGAGAATCCGCTGTGGCTACGGACCGTTGACGTCGGGTCTCCGAGGGGCGCGTCATCTTGTCGCAGACGCGCGATCGATGGCGTCGAGCCGCTCGATGAGCGTGGGGTGCCCATGGTGCCAGGCACTGTACCAGGGGTGCGGATGGAGGTTGCCGAGGTTCTCGCCGTCGAGCCGAAGCAGTGCGCTCTTCAGCGCCTCCGGCGCCCGGGCGAGCTGCACCGCGAACCGGTCGGCCTCGTACTCCTGGCGGCGGGAAAGGGCTGCGGCCACGGGGGACAGCCAGAACACGAAGGAGCCTCCGCCCAGGGCGAGGAGCGCCACCGCCGCGTGCAGCGAGGGCGCCCGGAAGCCGAAGGCGGAGTAGAGCGGTGGCCAGGGGACGAGACGGGACAGCGCCAGGAGCACCAGGAACAGCCCCGCCGCGGAGAGGGCCAGCATCCGGTGGACGTGCCGCCGCCGGAAGTGGCCGATCTCGTGGGCCAGCACGCTCGCCGCCTCGTCGACGGTCATGCGGGCCACCAGGGTGTCGAACAGGACGATGCGCGGGCGGAACAGCCCGGTGAAGTAGGCGTTGGAGTGGCCGGAGCGGCGCGAGGCGTCCATGACGTGGAGCCCGCGATTCCTGAAGCCGGCCTCCTCGGCGAGACCGGCCAGGCGATCCTTCAGCGCGCCCTCGGGCAGGGGCTCGAAGCGGTTGAAGAGGGGCGCGATCAGCACCGGGTAGGCCCAGGTGAGGAGCACCTGGACGAGGAGCAGGAAGGCGAACAGCCACAGCCACCAGAGCGCGCCGGTGAAGCGCATGAACCCATAGGCGGCGTACAGGAGCGGGATCCCCAGGACCGCCTGGAGGAGGAGCCCCTTCAGCCGGTCGAGCGCCCAGAGCCGCGGCGTGGTGCGGTTGAAGCCGAAGCGGGCCTCGAGCACGAAGGTGCCGTACAGGGCGAGGGGCACCCCAGCCACCTCGCCGGCCAGCGCCAGCGCCGCCAGGTAGGCGGCGAAGAGATGGGCCCCGGTGAGCCCGGCGGCGGCGAGGCTCCGGTCGAGCCAGGGCAGGACGCCGGAGAGGAGCAGAACCAGCGTCGCCACCGCCGAGGCGAGCAGCGAGACGAGCGCGAAGCGGCCGCGGGCCAGGGCGTAGGCGCGGCTCCGGTCGGCGGTCTCGGGGCCGACGTGCCCGGCCAGCGCGAGCGGCACGCCACGCGCCCGGTGCGCCTGGCGCAGGTTGAGGACGAGGAGGCCGGCCTCGATCGAGTGCTCCAGGGCGAAGAAGGCGAGGAAGACGGGGACGACCGCGGATGCCATGGCTGGTCTTCTACCGCGGGCCCGGGGAGGGCGCAGCCGGGAGGTGGCCGGGCCGGATCGCGGGTAAGCTGGGGGCGTGGATGCCGCCCTCGCCGACCTCGCCGGCCTGCTGCGCCTGAACGGCGTACCCGTCTCGCCGGCGGAGGTGGCCGACGCCGTGTCGGCGGCGGCGCTGGTCGGCCTCTCGGACCGGGCCGGGCTGCGGGCCGCGCTCCGGGCCACCTTGGTGAAGCGCGCCGCCGACGTCCCCACCTTCGACGCGCTCTTCGACCACCACTTCGCCGGCGCCGGCCGGCTCCTTTCGAAGGTCGAGCGGGGGGTCGTGGCTGCCCTGGAGGAGGGGGGGCTGCTGGCGGGGGAGGACCTGGCCCGGCTGGCGGCGGCCCTGGCCGAGCTCGCCCCGCGCCTCTCGCCGCTCGCCCGGGCGGCGCTGGAGGGCGACGGCCTGCGCCTCTCCCGCCTCCTCTGCCAGGCGGCGCTGCGGCTCGACGTGGCAGGGGCGACGCCGGCCGCATCGGGATTTCTGGCCCGGCGGCTCCTCTCGGCGGCCGGGGGGGCGGCGCTCTCGGAGGAGCTCTCGCGCCTGGAGGCGGGGATGCGCGAGCGCGGCCTCTCGCCCGAGGCGCTGCGGCTTCTCTCCGGCCGGCTCGAGGCGGCGCTGCGCGGCGTGGAGGAGGCGGCCCGCCGGGCGGCGGAGGAGCGGATCGGGGCGGCCACGCTGCGGCGGCGCGAGGAGGAGCGGCGGGGCGGGCTCGGCGCCTTGACCCGGGAGGAGGCGCTGCGGGTGGAGGCCGCGGTGCGCCGGCTGGCGGAGCGGCTCCTCACCCGGCTCAGGCGGAGGGAGCGGGCCGAGAGGCGGGGCCCGCTGGCGGTGCGCCGCACGCTGCGGCGGAACCTGGGGCTGGGCGGCGTCCCGGCCCGGCTCGTCTTCCGTCCCCGGCGCCCGCATCGGCCCGAGCTGGTGGTGCTGTGCGACGTCTCGGAGTCGGTCCGTCACGCCACCCGGCTCATGCTGCTCTTCCTCTACACGCTGCAGACGCTCTTCAGCCGGGTCCGCACCTTCGTCTTCGTCTCCGACCTCGCCGAGGTGACCTCCGCGCTGCGGGCCGAGCACGACCCGTCGCGGGCCGCGGGCCTGGCGGTGGCGGCCCGGGCGGTGAGCCTCAACCAGAACTCCAACGCCGGCCGGGCCCTGGCCACCCTGGAGCGCCACCATCGCGGGGCGGTGACCCGTAGGACCACCTTGCTGGTGATCGGCGACGGCCGGAACAATCACCACGCCCCGGAGGCCTGGGCGCTGCGGGAGCTGCGCCGCCGGGCCCGCCGGGTCCTGTGGATGTGCCCAGAACCGCGCCCGCTGTGGGGGAGCGGCGACAGCGATCTGCTGCTCTACGCGCCGCACTGCGACCGCATCGCCGAGGTCACCACCCTTTCCGACCTGGATGGGCTCGCCGACGCGCTCCTGCCGAGGTGAGGTGGACGCCGACCGGCCGCCTTGCCCGGCGGGCCGCCTTCGCTTAGGTTCCGCCCTCGTGTCGGACCTCGTCTCGCTCGAGCGGCGGCGCGCCCCGCCCACCCTGGCCGGCCCTCCCGCCGGGAAGGTGTTCGTCCACACCTTCGGCTGCCAGATGAACGAGGTCGACTCGCTGCGCATGACCGAGCTCCTGGCCCGTCACGCCTACGCCCCCGCGGCCACGCCCGAGGAGGCCGATGTCATCCTGGTGAACACCTGCGCCGTCCGGGAGAAGGCCGAGCAGAAGCTCCTCTCGGCGCTGGGGCGCTACCGCGAGGTGAAGGCGCGGCGCGGGGCGCTCATCGCCGTGGCCGGGTGCGTGGCCCAGCAGGAGAAGGACCGGCTCCTGGCACGGGTGCCCTACGTCGACTTCGTCTTCGGCCCGGACAACCTCTCCCGCCTCCCCGAGCTCCTGGTGCGCGCCCGGGCGCGGCAGCGGTTCGCCGAGACCGGCTGGATGCGGTCGGAGGAGTACGTCTTCCCCGCGGCCGAGCCGGAGGCAGCGCGGGGGCGGGCCACCGCCTTCGTCACCGTCATGAAGGGCTGCGACAACGTCTGCACCTTCTGCGTGGTGCCCCATACCCGTGGGCGAGAGGTCTCGCGGCCAGCGGCCGAGGTCCTGGCCGAGTGCTCCCGCCTGGCCGGGGTGGGGGTGCGCGAGGTGACCCTCATCGGCCAGAACGTGAACTCCTATCGCGGCGGCTGCACCTTTGCCGTGCTCCTGCGCCGGGTGGCGGAGGTCCCGGGGATCGCCCGGATCCGCTTCACCACCAGCCACCCGCACGACCTCTCCGACGAGCTGGTCGAGGCCTTCCGCGACGAGCCCCGGGTGATGCCGCACTTCCACCTGCCGGTGCAGTCGGGCTCGGACCGGGTGCTGGCGCGGATGCGCCGGGACTACACCGTGGCCGGGTACCTGGAGCGATTCGATCGGCTGCGCGCGGCCCGGCCGGGCATCGCCGTGACCACCGACTTCATCGTCGGCTTCCCGGGCGAGACCGAGGAGGACTTCGAGGCCTCGCTGCAGCTCTTGGAGCGGGCCCGCTTCGAGCAGAGCTTCTCCTTCGCCTTCAGCGCCCGGCCCCACACCGCCGCCGCCCTGCGCCTGGGATCGTCGCCGGACTGGGCCGAGGTCCCGGCGGAGCTGGCCCGGGAGCGGCTGGCCAGGCTCCTCGAGGCCCAGCGCCGCATCGCCGCCGGTCACCTGGCCGGCGAGCGGGGGAGGGTGGTGGAGGTGCTGGTCGAGGGGCCGTCGGACGAGCCGGGGGAGCGGCTGGGCCGCACCCCGGAGAACCGGGTGGTGCACCTGAGGGCCCGCGAGGCAGAGGCACCGGCCGGGGCCCTGGTCAGGGTCCGCGTCACCCGCGCCGGCGCGAGCTCGCTCTCCGGCGAGCTCGCCGGCTGAGGGCCCGGCCCTCGCCGGGGGCCCCGCGTGGCTTCACCGCCGGCTCCTTGTCACCCCCCGGGTCGCGGGCTAGCATCCGCGGCAATGCCGATCGTGGCGAGCTTCGGGGGCGCCTCGCCCCGCCTGCACGGATCCGTGCTGGTCATGGAGGGGAGCACGGTGATCGGGGACGTGGAGATCGGCGAGGGCTCCTCGCTCTGGCCGGGCGCGGTGGTCCGGGGCGACGTCCACTCCATCCGCATCGGCGCGCGCACCAACCTCCAGGACCGGTCGGTGGTGCACGTCACCACCGACACCCATCCCACGGTCATCGGGGACGACGTCACCGTCGGTCACGGGGCCGTCCTCCACGGCTGCACGGTGCGGGAGCGTTGCCTGATCGGCATCGGGGCGGTGGTCCTGGACGGCGCGGTGGTGGGGCCGGACGCGCTGGTGGCGGCGGGCGCGCTGGTGCCGCCGGGCGCGGTGGTGCCGCCCGGCTCCCTGGCCATGGGCTCGCCCGCCCGGGTGGCGCGCCAGCTCACCGACAAGGAGCGCGCCCACCTCTTGGAGTCGGCGGCACGCTACGTCGAGCTCTCGGATCGGTATCGCGCCGAGGGATGGGGGAAGCGGTGAGCGCGCAGGAGGTCCTCGAGCGCTGCGCCCTGTTCAAGGGCTTCACCGAGATCGGCCTGCGGCTCTTCGCCGGCATCGCCCAGGAGAAGTCCATCCCGGCCGGGGCCCCGCTGTTCGTGGAGAACATGGTGGGCGAGTCGCTCTTCATCGTGAAGAGCGGCACGGTCCGGATCAGCCAGCGGGTCGACGGCGCCGACCGGGAGATCCTGCTGGTGGGGCCGGGCGAGCACCTGGGTGGCCTGGCCATCCTCAGCAAGACCGTCCGGCTGGCCTCGGCGGTGGCGGTCACCCCCTGCGAGGTCTTGGAGCTGGCCCACCGCGACTTCATCCGCCTTCAGCCCGAGAAGCCGCAGGCCTGCCTCAAGCTGGCGCTGGCGCTGGCCGCCGACCTCGCGGCCCGGGCCGCCGAGAGCCGGGACCTGCTGCAACGCCTCGCCGCCCCTCGCTGAACCCGGGTGGGGTGGACGCCGCGCCCGGACTCCGGTACGAAGCTCGCCATCCGGTCCTGGCCGTGCCAGGGCCGCCGGGCGGCCTGGCGCCAGCCCGGCGCGGACGGGAGGCCTGGCGAACGGATGCTCGAGCACCTGGTCGAGATGGTCGGAGGCCGCTCCCTCCACGTCGGCTACGCGTTCGTGTTCGCCGCCCTGGTGCTGTGCGGCTTCGGCCTGCCCCTCCCCGAGGACATCATCCTCGTGACCGGCGGGGTGCTGGCCTGGCTGGCTTCGCCCCTCGACGTGGCCACGCTCCGCGGCATGCTCGATGATCACGGGCTCATGGGGATGGCGGCGGTGGGCCTGGCCGGGATCCTGGCCGGGGACTCGGTCATCTTCCTGGCCGGGCGGCGCTTCGGCTTCCGCGTCGCCGACTTCCCCCCCCTCCGAAGGGTGGTGACTCCGGCCAAGCTGGAGAAGGTGGAGAAGCTGATGCGCCGGCGGGGCAACATCGTGGTGGTACTGGCCCGCTACCTGCCGGGCATCCGTGCCCCCACCTTCTTCACCGCCGGGCACGCGCGCCTGCCCTACTGGGAGTTCCTGCTCTTCGACGGCGTGGCCGCCCTGGTCTCGGCGCCGCTCTGGATCTGCCTGGGGTTCTACTTCGGATCGGACATCGAGGCGGCGGCCCACCAGGCGCAGCGCTTCAGCCGCATCATCCTGGCGGCCATGGCGCTGGTGGTGGTGCTGCTGGCGGCCCGCTGGCTGCAGGCCCGCCGCGGCCAGGCCCCCGGCGGTGCCGGGCCCCCGAAGCGCCAGGAGGACGTCTACAGCTCGCGGCCGGAGATCCCGCGGCCGGGCGACGGGGACGACCCGCTCGACTAGCCCAGCTCGGTTCGCCCCAGGAGCCGGCGGAGGAAGCGGCGGACGGGGCCGGCGGCCTTGCCGGCGCGCGCCGGGGCGGGGGCCGGGGCGGGGAATCCGCCGGGCGGCGTGGTGGCCACCGGCCAGACGCCGGTCGCTCCCCGGGACAGGCCGTCGTCGAGCTTGCGCTTGGCCGCGGCCGGCCCCTCCTTGGCGGACATGACCACCTGCACCTTGCGGCCGGTGTTCAGCTCGCGGGCGGTCACGGTCAGCAGGCACTCCGCCCCCAGCTCGAAGGAGACGGCGATCTTCACCATGCCGCGGGGGCCGGAGGGGAGACCGGTGAGGCGCACCGTGCCCAGGTACTCGCACCCGGCCACGCGGGGGCTTTCCCCCTGCAGCACCACCAGCTCGAAGTCGGTCTGGCCATCGCGGGTGGTGGTGAGCCCGTACTGCTTGCGCACCGGCAGCGGGGTGTTCCGCTCGATGATGGTCTTCACCCGGTCGCCAGGCAGGCCGATGCCGATGGACATGGGAAGCACGTCGATGAGCACCACGCCCTCGGCGCTCCCCAGCGAGTGGGCCAGGAGCGCCGCGCCCACCGCCACCGCCTCGTCGGGGTGGACGGCGCGGGAGGGCGGCCTGCCGAAGAAGGCCGCCACCCGCTCGTGCACCAGCGGCATGCGCGACTGCCCGCCCACCAGGAGCACCTCGTCGATGTCCTTCGGGGTGAGCCCCTTGGCGGCCAGCACCTCCTGGCAGACCTGGATGGTGCGGTCCACCAGCGGCGCCACCAGCTGCACCACCTCGTCGCGGACCAGGGCCGTGTCCAGGGAGAGCGGGCGCCCCTCCTTCATGGCCAGGAAGGGGAGCTGGATGGGGAAGTCGGTGCGCTCGGAGAGGGCGCACTTGGCCCGCTCGGCGGCGTCGACCAGCCGGGAGAGCGCCACCCGGTCGCCTGAGAAGGGCTCGCCGGTCCTCTCCCGCCAGACCTCCAAGAGCCGCTCCACGATGCGGGCGTCGAAGTCCACGCCGCCCAAGAAGGTGTCGCCGCCGGTAGAGATCACCTCGAAGACGTTGTCGTTGAGCTCCAGGACCGAGGCGTCGAAGGTGCCGCCCCCCAGGTCGTAGACCAGGACCCGCTGGTTCACCCGCCGCCCGAAGGCGTAGGCCAGCGCCGCCGCGGTGGGCTCGTTGAGGATCCGCTCCACCTGGAAGCCGGCCAGGGCGCCGGCGTGGCGGACGGCGGCGCGCTGCCGCTCGTTGTAGTAGGCGGGGACGGTGATGACCGCGCGGTTCACCTCCTCGCCGACATGGTTCTGCGCCACCTCCTTCACCTCGCGAAGCACCAGCGCCGAGACCTGCTCCAGGGTGAGCACCTCCGGCCCGAGCTTCACCGCCGCCAGCCCGTCGGGGCCGGCCACGATCTCGTAGGCGAACTTGCTGCGGATGTCCTGCACCACCGGCGAGTCGTAGGCACGCCCCACCAGACGCTTGGCCCCCCACACCGTCTGGCGCGGGTTGGTGAGGAGCTGGGCGCGGGCCAGGTGGCCGACCACGATCCTGTTGCGCGTGTTGAGCGCCACGATGGAGGGAACGGTGTTGTAGCCCTCGCGCGAGGGGATGACGTAGGGCTTGCCGTCCTTGACCACGGCGGCACAGGAGTTGGTGGTGCCGAGGTCGATGCCGACGATGGTCCGGGACGGCTTGGTCACCGGTACCGGCTCGGGGGGGAGGTCGATGGCCACCCGCGCCGGGCCGGCCGAGAGCTGCTCGATGCGGTGGGGCTGGGACAGGTCCGCCTGGGCGACCGCGCCCGGCTCGCCGCCGCGCGGGGCCCGCGGCGGCGCCGGGGCGGCGGGCGGGCCGTCCGCCGTGGCCGGGAGCGGGGGCGGCAGGGGCGAGGGGGCTCGCGTCGGCAGCGGGGTGACGGCGGGGCGGGCGGCCACCGGCGCGGGCGAGGCGACCCCGGGGGCGAGCCCGCGCCGCTCGCGCAGGGCGATCATGCGCTCCACCACCCCCTGCGAGGAGGCGTCGAGCCGGGTGAAGTGGACGCCCATCCCGGGCGCCAGCGGAGGGAGCGCGCGCGCCGCGCTGTCCGGGGTCTGGACCCAGCGGACCTCTCCCTCGCCCCGGATCACCGTCTCGCCGGTGACCAGCCGGAGCTCCAGCGCCAGGGGCGTGCCCACCGGGCGCGGATCGCGGGTGCGGACGAACAGGCCACCGCGCGACATGTTGACCGCGTACCTCTCGACGAACTCGTCGACGCTGCCGTAGGAGAGCTTCACCAGCAGCCCGACCGGCTTCCGCTCGCCACCGCGTCTGTCGCCTGTCCCCTCCACTGGTGCGGCGATTATCCCTTCCGGGGTGGAAGGGGAGCAAGGAGAGCGTTCCCGGGACAGCCTGCGCCGCGGGCGGGGATCCGGCCCAGATCGCGAGCCCGCTGTCCCCACCTGCCCCACCGCGGCGCGGGTGTGCGCCGGGCGCGCCCACTCGCCTTGACGGTCCTACACGGCTTGCGTATACGTCCGCATGCTCAACCGCGACGAGCTGCGACTGGCGCTCACGTTCGACGACGTCCTCCTCCTGCCGGGCGAGTCGGACGTGCTTCCCAAGGCGGTCGAAACCTCGACCCGCCTGACCCGGAACCTGGGGCTCAACATCCCCATCGTCTCGGCGGCCATGGACACGGTCACCGAGGCGCGCATGGCCATCGCCATGGCGGCGGCCGGCGGGCTGGGCTTCATCCACAAGAACCTGTCGGTGGAGGACCAGGCCGCCCAGGTGGTCAAGGTCAAGAAGTACGAGTCGGCGGTGGTGGCGGATCCGGTGACCATCGAGCCCGACGCTCCCATCCGCCAGGCGGTGGCGCTGATGCGCGAGCACGGCATCAGCGGCATCCCGGTGGTGCAGCGGGGCCGGGCGGTGGGCATCCTCACCAACCGCGACCTCCGCTTCGAGAAGAACCTCGATCAGCGGGTGGAGCAGGTCATGACCCGCAAGCTGGTGACGGCGCGGGAGGGGGTGACCATCGAGGAGGCCAAGGAGCTGCTCCACCGGCACCGGATCGAGAAGCTCCTGGTGGTGAACGAGGACTTCGAGCTCAAGGGGCTCATCACCATCAAGGACATCGAGAAGATCTCCAAGCACCCCAACGCGGCCAAGGACCGGCTGGGCCGGCTCCTGTGCGGCGCGGCGGTGGGGGTGGGGCCCGACCGGGAGGAGCGGCTGGCGGCCCTGGTCAAGGCCGGCGTGGACGTGGTGGCCATCGATACCGCCCACGGCCACTCCAGGGCGGTGGTGGAGGCGGTCAAGGCCTCCCGCGCCGCCTTCAAGAACCTGGAGCTGGTGGCCGGCAACGTGGCCACCGCCGAGGCGGCCGAGGCGCTGTGCAAGGCGGGGGTGGACGCGGTCAAGGTGGGCGTCGGACCGGGCTCGATCTGCACCACCCGGGTGGTGGCCGGGGTGGGGGTGCCTCAGATCACCGCCGTCGACGACTGCGCCCGGGCGGCGGAGAAGTACGGGGTGCCGGTGATCTCCGACGGCGGGGTGAAGTTCTCCGGCGACATGGTGAAGGCGCTGGCCGCCGGGGCGTCCTCGGTGATGATCGGCTCGCTGCTGGCCGGGACCGAGGAGGCACCGGGCGACGTCATCCTCTACCAGGGGCGCAGCTACAAGTCGTACCGGGGCATGGGATCGATCGGCGCCATGAAGCAGGGCTCCCGGGACCGCTACTTCCAGAGCGACGTCTCCGAGGCGGAGAAGCTGGTGCCGGAGGGCATCGAGGGCCGGGTGCCGTACAAGGGGACGGTGGAGATGAACCTCTTCCAGCTGGTGGGCGGCCTGCGCAGCGGCATGGGCTACCTGGGGGCCCACGACATCGGCCAGCTGAGGACCCGGGCCCGCTTCGTCCGCATCACCTCCTCGGGACTGCGCGAGAGCCACGTGCACGACGTGATCATCGAGAAGGAAGCGCCCAACTACCGCGCCGAGTGAGCGCGCCCCTCCATGAGCGCCGACATCCACGCAGAGAGGATCCTCATCCTCGACTTCGGGTCGCAGTACACCCAGCTCATCGCCCGCCGGCTCCGCGAGCTGGGCGTCTACTGCGAGATCCACCCCTGCACCGCGACGGTCGAGGCCATCCAGGCCTTTGCGCCGCGGGGGGTGATCCTCTCCGGCTCGCCCTCCTCGGTGACCGCCGAGGGCAGCCCCCGGGCCGACCGCTCCGTCTGGGCGCTGGGGGTGCCGGTGCTGGGCATCTGCTACGGTCTGCAGCTCATGGCCCACGAGCTGGGCGGCAAGGTGGGCGGGGCCGCCCACCGCGAGTACGGGCCGGCCACCGTCGACGTGAAGGGAGGCTCGCCGCTCTTCGCGGGGCTGCCCCCGCGGCTCGAGGTGTGGATGAGCCACGGCGACCGGGTCGAGTCCATCCCGCCCGGGTTCGAGCCGGTGGCCTCCACGGCCAGCGCGCCCTTCGCGGCGGTGGAGGACGCGAGGCGGCGGTTCTACGCGGTCCAGTTCCACCCCGAGGTGGTCCACACCCCGCGGGGCAAGGACGTGCTGTGGAACTTCGCTCACCGGGTGTGCGGCCTCTCCGGCGCCTGGTCGATGCGGGCCTACGCCGAGGTGGCGGTGGAGCAGATCCGCGCCCAGGTCGGCGACGGCCAGGTGATCTGCGCCCTCTCCGGCGGGGTGGACTCGGCGGTGGCGGCACTGCTGGTGCACCGGGCCATCGGGGACCGGCTCCGCTGCATCTTCGTGGACAACGGGGTGCTGCGGGCCGGGGAGCGCCAGCAGGTCGAGGAGGTGTTCGGCAGGATGTTCCACCTGCCGCTGGTCACGGTGGACGCGTCGGCCCGCTTCCTCACCGCGCTGGCCGGGGTCACCGACCCGGAGCGCAAGCGCAAGATCATCGGGCGCGAGTTCATCGGGGTCTTCGAGGAGGAGGTGGAACGGCTGGCCGCACACGGCCAGCGGGCCCGCTTCCTGGTGCAGGGCACGCTCTACCCCGACGTGATCGAGTCGGTCTCCTTCAGGGGCCCCTCGGCCACCATCAAGAGCCATCACAACGTGGGGGGGCTGCCCGAGGTGATGAAGCTGGCCCTGGTGGAGCCGCTCCGCGAGCTCTTCAAGGACGAGGTGCGGCGCCTGGGCCAGGAGCTGGGGCTGCCGCCGGCCATCGTGCAGCGGCAGCCGTTTCCCGGCCCGGGGCTGGCCATCCGGGTGCTGGGCGAGGTCACCGCCGAGCGGCTGGAGATCCTGCGGCGCGCCGACTCCATCGTCCAGGCCGAGGTGCGCGCCGCCGGGCTCTACGAGCGGCTCTGGCAGGCGTTCGCGGTGCTCCTGCCGGTGCGGAGCGTCGGGGTGATGGGCGACGAGCGGACCTACGAGTCGGCCTGCGCCATCCGGGCGGTGGAGTCCACCGACGGCATGACCGGCGACTGGGCCCGGCTTCCCCATGAGCTGCTCGGTCGCCTCAGCTCGCGGATCATCAACGAGGTCCGCGGGATCAACCGGGTGGTGTACGACATCTCCTCGAAGCCGCCGGCCACCATCGAGTGGGAGTAGGTGGGCGGTTCTCCGCCCTGCGCCCCCCGTGAACCTCGCCGGCCGCGGGGGTGGGCCGCGTCGTTTGCCCGGGGGACGATCGGGGCTATCATTGCCGCCGGAACGGAGGCTCCGATGTCGCGACCGTCCCCTTTCCGCGCGCTCGCGCTCACTGCGCTCCTGGCCGCGGCGGGGTGCCAGGACTACAACTTCAATCCGGTCGGGCACTGCCTGATCGAGCCCGGCAACGAGCGGGTGACGCTCTCCGACATCAATACCGCCGACGTGCTCTTCGTGGTCGACGACTCCGGCTCCATGGGCGGGAAGCAGACGAAGCTGGCCGACAACTTCAGCTCGTTCATCGGCAACCTCGGGACCTACAACTCCAACCGGCAGGCAGCCGGCCAGACCCCGGTCGACTTCCACGTGGCGGTGACCAGCACCTCGATCTTCTACAACGCCCCCACCCTGGCCTACTGCCGAAGCGACTGCCCCGGCGTCCCCGCCGGCACGGACGTGTGCTGCAACACCTCGGGGAGCACGCTGCTCGGCCCCATGAAGACGGTCCAGAGGTGCAGCGGCGCCTCCGACACCTCCTGCGCGGCCGGCGCCTGCCGGGACGACTGCCTCACGCTCCTCGGCGAGTACGTCTGCTGCGACCCGAGCACCAAGGTCCCGGCACAGACGCAGGAGGTCCCCTGCGACACGGTGGGGGCGGCCTGCGGTGACCTCGAGACCCACTACTTCTGGGACCCTGCCAACCCCGGATGCACGCCCGGGGTCGCAGCCGACTACAGCCCTTATCCGGCGGGGACCTTCGTCGCCCTCGGGTCGAACCCCAAGGTCCTGAACTTCGACAAGAGCCTGTACACCTGCGCCACGCCGCCCTGCACCAACGACTCCGGGCAGACGGAGGCCCAGCTCGAGTCCTTCTTCTCCCAGAACGTGGCGGTGGGAACCTGTGGCTCGAACGAGGAGCAGGCGCTCCAGGCGAGCCGGCTGGCGCTGGAGAAGGCCGTGGCCGGCACCCAGCCCGAGACCTGGCTGCACGCCAACTCCAAGCTGGTGGTGGTGGTGGTCGGCGACGAGGACGACTGCTCCTCGCCGGAGGACGCCAGCAAGGGGATCATCCTCACCGGCAGCCCCGGCGCCGACAGCTGCGTGGCCGATCAGGCGCTGCCGGCCGATCAGCAGAAGGAGTACCCGGTCTCTTCGTTCGTGACCTACCTCACCGGGCTGGGGCGGCCGCTGGGCGCGGCCTTCATCGTCTCGGCCCGCTCCGGCACCTCGGACGTCTGCCAGGACGAGTCCTGCACGCCCGACATCTGCTGCGACACCCTTTGCACCGGCAGCGACAGCCTGTGCACCACCGACATCTGCGGCGGGCAGGCCCCGGGGAAGCGCCTGCTCGAGGCTGCCAGCGAGCTGCGCGCCCAGAACGCCGACGTGGTGGCCGGCTCGATCTGCGATCCCGATTTCGCCAACATCCTCGACCGGATCGCCGACATCGTGAAGCCGCCCTCGGGACTGGTGCTTCCCAGCCAGCCCGCCGACGGGATCGTGACGGTGCTGCGCATCGCCACCGCCAGCGGAAAGACCCGGAAGACCTGCGACGGCCCGGCCCCGGCCAGCCTGGACGCGGCCGGCGCCGAGGCGGCCAACTACGACTGGTGGTTCACGGCGTCGCGGGAGCAGCTGACGGACGACCAGCGGCACCCCACCGCTGCCAGCAAGTACATCTATATCAACCACGCCACCAAGAACTGCGAGGCGGACATCGGCGAGACCTACTCCGCCGACTACCTGGGCCGGCTTCCCTCCAGCGGCTGCCAGGGCGCCACCGCCGACGAGGCCGACGCTGCCTGCGTGGCGACGCTGGGCGGCCGGACCGGCGACTGGACCTGCTTCGCCGGCACCGATGGCGCGGGCGCCTGCGTGATCCCCACCGGCAACGTGGTCGGCACCTGCATCTGCGGCGCCCGGGGCGGCTCGGGCAGCGGCAACTGCCCGAACGGCTAGCACGGTGCCTGGGCCCGGGCGCTCCCGACGGGGGCGATCGAGGGCGAGCCCGGGACTTGCCTTCCCGCCGGGGACGGGCGACCCTGCGTCCACCGTGAGGAGCCTCGCCGCCCTGGCCGCCCTGGGTACCGTGCTGGTCGCGGGGTGCGATCACGTCCCCAAGGACGCGCTCCGCTCATGCAACGCCGAGGTGCGGGTGCTCCCGGCCCGTACCGACATCCTGGTGGTGGTGGACGACTCCGGCTCGATGACGGAGGAGCAGCAGAACCTGCGGGAGAACCTGGCCAGCTTCGTGACCGCGCTGGCGGCGAGCCCCGTCCCCCACGACTTCCAAATCGGCGTCACCACCACCGACGTCCTGGACTTCGACGGCCGGACCACCACCTACCCCACCGACGTCCCCCCCTACGCCGGCCTGGGCTACCCGATCCCCTATCCCAAGGGGGCGCTGGTGGCGGTGGACCCGGGTGCGCGAACCGATCCCGCCCTGGTGGGCAAGATCCTCTACGACCCCGCCACCGGCTTCGGCGGGCCGCGGATCCTCCCCACCGGATCGCCCACGCTGGTCCAGGACTTCGAGGCCAACGTGCTCCTCGGGGTGGAGGGCTCCGGAAAGGAGCAGCCCTTTCACGCGGTGGAGCTGGCCCTCACCGATCGGATCGCCGACGGCACGAACGCCGGCTTCCTCCGCGACGGTGCGCGGCTGGGGGTGGTGATCCTCACCGACGAGGACGACTGCTCGGAGTCGACGCTGCCGCTGGCCGGGTACTCGAACCCGCGCTGCCACGACCCGACCGTCAAGGCAGAGCGGCTCTGGCAGGTGTCCGCCTTCGCCGACTTCCTGGACGGTCCCATCGCCGGCGAGGCGCGCGCCCCGGTGCTGGCGGTGATCGCCGGCTTCGACCCTTCGACGCTGGCCCCCACCGGCTGCGCGACGTCGTACGACACGCCCGACCGGCTGGCCGAGCTGCTCGACCTGTTGGGCCCGGACCGTACCCTGCGTGCCAGCGTCTGCGATCCGAGCTTCGGCCCCGCCCTGCAAAGGGTCGCCGACCTGCTGGTCCCGCAGACGGTGCCGCTCGACGGCGCCCCGCCGGACTGGCACATGCTGGTGGCGGCCGTCCACCGGGCCGACGGCACCGCGCAGGCCTGCCCCGTGGCAGGAGAGGGCGACCCCAGCGCCTCCGCTGCCGGCGCGGTGTACGGGCCGCCCCGGTCGGGGCGCCCGCCCACGCTCACGTTCCAGGGGAGCTGCCGCCTGCACGGCGGCGACTCGGTCTCGCTGGGCGTGATCTGCGCAGGCTGAGTGGAAGCGACGAATAGTGAACTGCTTGGCGCTTGCGGTGTGCCGCGGCCTTGCGCACAATCCCCGGGTCCCACGTCGTTCAGGAGGTCCCTCACGACGCGCCGCATCAAGTTCCGGTGGCCCCCTCCGCTGCACCAGCGGGCGGCGCCCGGCCGGGGGACCGCCGTCGACCGAAGGCAGGGAGCACGCCCATGATCGCCGAGCCGGAGCCCATCCGCGAGTCCGTGGCGCAGAACCTGGTGTCGGTCTTCGAGGCCCAGGCGAGGCGGCGCGGCGAGGCTGCGGCGGTACGGCACAAGAGGAACGGGGGGTGGGAGGACGTGTCCTGGGCGGAGGTGGCTCGTCGGGCGCGCTGCGTCTCCGACGGGCTGGCGGCGCTGGGCATCCGCCCCGGAGACCGGGTGGCGGTGATCGGCGAAACCCAGCTCGAGTGGATCCTCGCCGATCTGGGCATCCTGGGGTCCGGGGCCATCACCGTCACCCTCTACCAGTCCAACCTCCCTGCCGAGTGCGCCTACATCCTCTCGAACTCCGGGGCGCGCCTCATCTTCTGCGACAGCGACGCCCAGGTGCAGAAGATCCGCGAGGCGCGCGGGCAGCTCCCCGCGCTCCAGGGGATCGTCCGCGCCCGGGGGGAGGCCGCCGACGGCTTCGAGCGCTCGCTCGCCGAGGTGGAGGCTCTGGGGGCGGACTACCGTCGGGACCACCCCCGGGCCCACGAGGAGCGGCTGGCGGCCATCGGGCGCGACCACCCGGCCACCTTCATCTACACCTCCGGAACCACCGGGAGCCCCAAGGGTGTGGTCCTCACCCACGGCAACTGGGTCTACGAGGCCCGGGCCGTCGAGGAGATCGAGATCATCGGGGCGGACGATCTGGTTCTCATGTTCCTGCCGCTCGCCCACTCCTTCGCCAAGGTGATCGAGGCGGTGTGGTTCGCCACCGGGGCCACGGCCGCCTTCGTCGAGTCGCTGGAGAAGATCGTCGAGAACGCCGGCGAGGTGCGGCCCACGGTGATCCCCTCGGTGCCGCGCATCTTCGAGAAGGCCTACAACGCCGTGGTCTCGCGGGGCCTGGCCACGCCGGGCCTCAAGGGCCGGCTCTTCCGGCTGGCCATGGACGCCTTCGAGGAGTACGCGTCCCAGCGCGACCTGGGGCGAGCCGAGTCCTCGCTCGGTCTCGTGCTGGGCAAGAAGCTGGTCTTCCCCCGGCTCGCCCAGGCGCTGTCGGCCCGCTTCGGCGGCCGGATGCGGCTCTTCGTCTCCGGCGGCGCTCCGCTCGCCTCCAAGATCGCCTGGTTCTTCGACCTGCTCGGCATCGCCATCCTCGAGGGGTACGGGCTCACCGAGAGCTCGGCCGCGTCCTTTGTGAACCGGCCCGGGCGCAACCGGATCGGGACGGTCGGTCCGCCCATCCCCGGCACCGAGGTCCGCATCGCCGAGGACGGCGAGATCCTGGTGAAGGGGCCGGGGGTCATGGCCGGCTACCACGGGGACGCCGCCGCCACCGCCGAGGCGATCCGCGACGGGTGGCTGGCCACCGGCGACATCGGCACGATCGACGAGGCTGGCTGCCTGAAGATCACCGACCGCAAGAAGGACATCATCGTCACCGCCGGAGGCAAGAACGTCGCCCCCCAGAACCTGGAGAACGAGCTCAAGACCGATCCGCTCATCTCCCAAGTGATGGTGCACGGGGACCGCCGCAAGTTCCTCTCCGCCCTCCTCACCCTCAACGAGGAGAACGCCCACCGCTGGGCCGTCGAGAACGGGCTCCCGCAGGGCCAGAGCTTCCGCAACGACCCCCGGTTGCGCGCTCGCCTCCAGCAGACCATCGACGCGCTCAACGCTCGGCAGGCAAGCTACGCCACCATCAAGCGCTGGGAGGTGCTGGACCGCGACTTCACCCAGGAGTCGGGCGAGCTGACCCCCACGATGAAGGTGAGGCGCAAGGTGGTCACCGAGCGCTACCGCGAGCTGCTCGACTCCTTCTACGTGGAGTGAGGGGCTTGGTGGCGGTGCCGGCGTCGCGGGTCCTGCTGGCCGAGGACGACCCGGAGGCAGGGGACCTCGCGGCCGACGTGCGGGAGGGGACGGCCGGGGCGGCGGTGATCGACTTGGGCCTGCCGGGACCGGGCGGGAGGGAGTAGTTGCCGGCGCCGAGGGCGGCCGCCGCGGTGATGGCGGTCAACGGCTGGTCCCGCGAGGAGATCGTCCGCGTGGGCGGTCGCGAGGCGGAGGCGGCGCTCGAGAAGCCGGAGGCGCCCGAGGCGCTGGCCCTTGCGGCAGCGGGTGAAGTGCGCGGGCGAAGCACCGTCTTGACAGGGCTGGCCAGGCCCAATACCCATGGGCGGCTCGATTCCGGAGTCGGCCGCCGGCCCGGAGGGAGGGCAGGAGGAACCGATGGCCGAGCCCGTGACCACCGTGAAGGATGTCTTCGAGCGGCACCTGCCGGCGCGCCTCCAGGCCAAGCCGGACCTGGTGGCCAAGATCAACGCGGTGTACCAGTTCGACATCTCCGGACCGGAGGGCGGCTCCTGGGCCGTCGACTGCACGGCCCCCGGTGGCAAGGTCGTTCCCGGCAAGGTGCCGGGCGCGCGCTGCACCGTGGCCGCCACCGATCGCGACTTCATCGGCATCGTCACCGGCAAGCTGAACCCGCAGATGGCCTTCATGTCCGGCAAGCTCCGCATCCAGGGTGACATGGGTCTGGCCATGAAGCTCCAGCAGATCCTGGTGTGACGGCGCGGCTTGCTCGCACGGTGAAGTGCTCCCGGTGGGGTCCGGCGCAGGCTTTTCGTTGACAGGCGGTCGATCAGGCCGCAAACAGGACCGGATCATGCGCGCCCTCCTCGCCGCCGGCCTGGCTGCCTTCCTGGTGGCCGCGGCGCTGGCGCCCCACGTGCACCACGGCGTTCACGGCGACCACGAATGCGCCGCCTGCCTGGCGCGCAACGCCGAGTCCGCCCGGACCGAGATCCCCGATCTGGCCCCGACCCGGGTGCGCTTCGTCGGTGTCGCGGCGGAACTGGTGGGCGTCCCCGCCATCGGGGCGCCGCTGGGCGCCATCCCCGGTCAGTCACCTCCGCGGAACGGATAGGGCCGCATCTGCCTACCGCTCGGTGCGCCGCTCTCGGGCGGCCGCCGTCCATCCCGTTCCGTATTCGGGCGCGCACGTTCGCGCGCCGGAGGTGATCCGCCTTGCATCGAGGAATGCTGGCAGCCTGCGCCCTGGCGGCTCTGGTGCCGCCCTGTGTCCACGCCCAGACGGTCGAGGGGCCTGCCGCCGGCGCGGCCGGAGGGAACCCCCTGGCCCGGCTGATGCTCATGCCCGACGTATCCGCCATCGGCAGCTTCACCGGCGTCTACGACGGCTATGACGTCCCGGGTCTCTCGCCCGACCGCGGCGATCTCTACGGCAAGAAGGGGCAGCCGACCTTCGTCTTCCAGGAGGTGGAGCTGGGGCTCCAGGCGGTGGTGGACCCCTACTTCCGCGCCGACGTGTTCGCCTCCTTCAGCCCCGGCGGGGCCGACGTGGAGGAGGCCTACGCCACCACGCTGGCGCTGCCCGCCGGCTTGCAGCTGCGGGCGGGGAAGTTCTTCAGCCCCTTCGGCCGCATGAACCAGCAGCACCCGCACGTCTGGGAGTTCCTGGACGCGCCCTTGGCGCGCGGCCGCCTCCTGGCGGAGGACACCCTCTCCGGCCCGGGCGTGGTCGCCTCCTGGTTGGCCCCCACGCCCTGGTTCGCGCAGCTGGAGCTGGCGGCGCAGAGCACCGCCCCGTACTCCGGCGAGGACCCGGAGCTCACCGGAGTGGCCCGCTTGCTCCAGTACTTCACGCTGAGCGACGCGGCCAGCGTGGGATTGGGGCTCTCTGGGGCCCGCCGTAACGAGGGTAGCCCCGGCGCCTTCCGCGACCTGGGCGGGGTCGACGTCTACCTCCGCTACCGCCCGGTCAGCTCTCGTGCCTACCTGGCGGTGCAGGGCGAGCTCTACCTGCGCAAGTTCCAGGACGTGCCGGTGGCCGGCGGGGCCCCGGGCGAGCAGCTGAGCGAGCGGCCCGAGCACGGGTTCTGGGGGCAGGCCTTCTACCGGCAGGACGCCTACGTGGGCTACGGCGTCCGCTACGAGGAGGCCCCGGCGGCGGGGGCCTCGGCGCCGGGGACGGAGCGCCGGCTCGGCGGCGTCCTCGACTGGTATCCCTCCGAGTTCTCCCGCGTCGGGCTGCAGGCCTCCTACGACCATCTGCCGGGAGGGCGGGGTGGCCTGGAGGCGCTGCTCCACTTCGAGTTTGGCATCGGCGCCCATGGCGCCCATCCCTTCTGAACGAGGACTCCATGCACGCACCGAACCTGCTTGTCCCGCTTGGCTGGGCGCCTCGCGCCCGGTGGGGGCTTCTGGCCGCGGCCGGCCTGGCGCTGGCCGCGCCGGCGCCGGCCCGTGCCGCCCTGCACGTCGTCACCACGGTCGAGGGCCTCGCGGCCCTGGCCCGCGAGGTCGGCGGAAACCGGGTGGCGGTTGAGAGCCTGTCCCGGGGCGTCGCCGACCCGCACTTCGTCGACGCCAACCCCATGCTGGCGGTGAAGCTTCGAAACGCCGACCTCCTGGTGGACGTCGGCCTGGAGCTGGAGATCGGCTGGCTTCCGCCGCTCGTGACCCAGTCGCGCAACCCCGACATCCAGCCGGGTGGGAGAAAGCGCCTGACCGCGGCCAGCGCGGTGAAGGTGCTGGATCTCCCCACCGGCCCGGTGGACCGGAGCATGGGGGACCTCCACCCGCAGGGCAACCCCCATTTCCTCAACGATCCACGGCGCGGCCTGGACGTGGCCGCAGCCATCGCCGACCGCCTGGCCGTGCTCGACCCTGCCGGTGCCTCCGCCTACCAGTCCAACCTGGCCGCCTTCCGCACCCGGCTCACCGAGGCGATGGAGGGCTGGCAGCACGAGTTGGAGCCGCTGCGGGGCCGGAAGATCTTCACCGAGCACAGGACCTTCACCTACTTCCTCGACTGGAGTGGCCTGGTCTCGGCCGGCGAGCTCGAGCCGCGTCCCGGGGTTCCCCCGCCGCCCAGCCACCTGGCCGAGCTGGTACAGGTGGCGCGACAGCAGGGGGTCAAGGAGATCGTGGTGGAGAACTACTACGACACCAAGTCGGCAGAGGTGGTGGCACGCAGCACCGGCGCCAAGGTGGTGCAGATCCCGGGGGACGTGGGCGGGGAACCCTCCGTGCGGACCTACGCCGACTACGTGGGGCTGGTGGTGCAGCGGGTGGCGGAGGGGCTGCGGTGAGCGCCCCGCTGGTCACGCTGGAGGGCGCGGCGGTCGGCTACCACCGGCGGCCTCTGCTTCAGGGGGTGGACCTGGAGGTGCGGGAGGGCGACTTCCTGGCGGTGGTCGGGCCCAACGGCGGCGGGAAGACCACCCTGGTCCGGGCGGCCCTGGGCGCGCTGCCGCTGCTGGGCGGGCGGCGCGGCGGCCGGCGGCCGCTCCGCATCGGCTACGTGCCACAACGCGAGCACGTGGACACCATCTGGCCCTTCCGCGCCGGCGAGGTGGTGCGCATGGGGCGGGTGCCGCTGCTCGGGCCGCTTCGGCGGCCGGGGCAGGTCGACGACGAGGCGGTACACCGGGCCATGGCCCGGGTCCGGGTGGAGCACCTCCACGACCACGCCTACGGCGACCTCTCCGGCGGCCAGCGGCAGCGTACCCTCATCGCCCGGGCGCTGGCGGCGGACCCGGAGCTCTTGGTGCTGGACGAGCCGACCAACGGGATGGACCCCGCCGCCGAGCTCGCCACCATGGACCTTCTCCGCGATCTGCACGCCGCCGGCGGGCTGGCGGTGGTGATGGTCTCGCACCGCCTGGAGAACGTGGCCAACTACGCCCACACGCTGGCCTTCGTGGACAAGGACCGGCAGCTGTTCCGGGTGGGCACGCTGGCGGAGATGCTCCGGCCCGAGGCGCTCTCTGCGCTCTACGGCAGGCCGGTGGCGGTGCGAGAGTTGGAGGGGAGGTGGCTCGTGTACCCGACCGACGCCGAGCTCCGGCGCGAGGTAGCTCCGTGAACGCCCTGCGCGAGTTCCTGGCGGCACGCGAGATCTGGGGCGTGCCCCTGACCGCCTCGGTCCTGGCCGGCGCGCTGCTCGGGGCGCTGGGCGTGTACGTGGTGCTGCGCCGCACCGTCTTCGTCTCGGCGGCGCTCACCCAGGTCTCCACTCTGGGGCTGGTGCTGGCCCTCCTGGTGGAGGAACGGATCCACATCGAGGCCGAGTACGCCCCCGTCCAGCTGGTGGTGGCCATGGTCTTCTCGGTGGCCGGGGCGCTCTTGCTCGGCACGGTGCGATCGCGCCGCCTCCCGGCTGAGGCCGCGGTGGGCGGTGCCTGGGTGGCGGCCTCGGCCCTCGTGGTACTGGGTGCGAGCCGGCTGGTCCACGCCGCCCACGACCTGGGTGGGATGGTCTTCGGGAACGCGGTGGCCGTGCCCGCCTCCGACCTGGCGGTGCTGGTTGCGGTGGCGGTCTTCTGCCTGGTGGTGCACGCGCTCTTTCGCAAGGAACTGGCCTTCGCCTCCTTCGACCCCGAGACAGCGCGCGCCCTGGGCATGAACGTCCCGCTCTGGGACGGTGTGCTGTTCCTCACCCTGGGTCTGGCCATCCCCGTGACCGCACGGGCTCTCGGTGCCCTCCCGGTGTTCGCCTTCCTGACGCTCCCCGCCGCCGCCGCGCTCTTGGCCCGCGCCGGGTTCCGCGCAGCGTTCCTGGTGGCCGCGGCGATCGGCGTCCTGGCCGCCGGGGGTGGTTACGTCCTATCTTGGCTGTGGGAGCTCCCCACCGGGGCGACCATGGTGGCGCTGGCCGGGGTCCTCCTCCTGCCGGGGGCGGCGGCGCGAATGCGAGGGTAGGGTGAGCGACGGCAACGCGCTGGAGGTGGAGGACCTGTCGGTGTCGTTCGGGGAGAGCCGTGTACTGCACGGGCTCTCCTTCGCCGTGCCGCGCGGGCAGGCCTTGGCGGTGATCGGCCCCAACGGTGCGGGCAAGACGGTCCTCTTCCGGGCGCTGACCGGTGCCATCCCCTATCAGGGCAAGGTACGCTGGGCGGAAGGCACACGCATCGGCTACGTGCCACAGAAGCTGGACATCGAGCGCGACCTGCCCCTCACCGGCCGGGACTTCCTGCACGCCAAGGCGGCGGTGTCCGGCGCGCGGCGCGAGGACGTACAGCGAGCACTCGACGAGGTGAATCTCCCACGCCGCGTCGCCGAGAAGCCCATCGGTACGCTCTCCGGCGGCCAGTTCCAGCGCCTGCTCCTGGCCTTCGCGCTGGTGGGCCGCCCCACCGTGCTCCTCTTCGACGAGCCCACCGCCGGCGTGGACGAGCCGGGCGAGGAGCGGCTCTACGAGATGATCCACCGGGTGCAGGACGAGGACCGGCTGACTCTCCTGCTCATCTCCCATGAGCTGAGCCTGGTGTATCGCTACGCCACCAACGTGCTGTGTCTCTCGCGCGAGGTGCCCTGCTACGGGCCGCCCGACGAGGTGCTCACCAAGGAGCGCATCGAGCAGGTGTACGGCGAATCCCTTCGCTACCACCATCACCAGGGGACGTGAGGACCCATGACCTGGACCGGACTCACGCTCTCGGTGGGGATGGCCGTGGCTGCCGGCCTGGTCGGCTGCTTCGCGGTGATGCGGCGGATGGCGCTGGCCTCCGACGCCATGTCGCACGTGGCCCTGCCCGGCATCGGGGTGGCCGTGGCCTTTCACGTTCACCCCGGCCTGGGCGCCATCGCCGCGCTGGTGGCCGGCACCGCGCTGGTGTGGGGGCTCCAGCACCGGACCCGCATCCCCACCGAGACCGTGATCGGCGTGGTGTTCTCGCTGGCCCTGGCCATCGGCAGCATGCTGGCAACCGGGGAGGAGCTTGTCGATGCGCTGCTGGGGACGCCCGGGACGTTGGAGGTCTGGGAGGTGCTCACCGGTCTCGTGGGCGTGGCAGCGGTAGCCGGCTTCGTGCTGTCGCAGCGGAACCGGCTGGTGCTGGCGCAGGTGTCGATCGACATGGCCCGCACCTCCGGGATTTCGGTGGCCCGGCTTGAGCTCATGTACCTCATGGCCTTCTCGTTGACCGTGGCCCTGGGACTGCGCTACCTGGGCGTGCTGCTCATGGGATCGTTGATCATCATCCCCGCCGCCACGGCCAAGCTCGTCGCCCGGAGCCTCGACGAGATGCTGGCCATTTCCGTCGGCTGCGCCGTCGCCTCGACTCTTGCCGGGGAGGCAATAGCCGGCCGCATCGACCGGCCGACCGGCCCGGTCATCATCGCCATCGCCGCCGCGCTGTTCTTCGCCAGCCTGCCGCTGCGCCGGGCTCGCTGAGCCTATCGCCCGGGGCCGCCTCGCGGCGGGGCTCCGGCGACGAGCCTCACAAACCCCTTGACCGAGGCGGGTCTCGCCTGTAGAACCCCGCATCGCTACGGCGCTTTTCAACCTGACGCGGGGTGGAGCAGCCAGGTAGCTCGTCGGGCTCATAACCCGAAGGTCGCAGGTTCAAATCCTGCCCCCGCAAC
>DATKMW010000064.1:0-15463 GCA_035541675.1 Anaeromyxobacter sp.
GCTTGCCCGTGAAGCGCTTGCGCAACTCGGGGTTCTGAGTGGCGACGCCCACCGGGCACGTGTCCATGTGGCAGACACGCATCATCACGCAGCCCATGACGACCAGCGGGCCGGTAGCAAACCCGAACTCCTCCGCGCCCAGCAGCGCGGCCACGGCCACGTCGCGGCCAGTCTTGAGCTGGCCGTCGGTCTCGACCACGATGCGGCTGCGCAGGTTGTTGAGCACCAGGGTCTGGTGCGCCTCGGCCAGGCCCAGCTCCCAGGGGAGGCCGGCGTGCATGATCGAAGTGCGCGGCGAGGCGCCGGTGCCGCCGTCATGGCCGCTGATGAGCACCACGTCGGCGTGCGCCTTGCTCACGCCCGCGGCGATCGTGCCCACGCCCACCTCGGCCACGAGCTTGACGTTGATGCGCGCGTGCTCGTTCGCGTTCTTGAGGTCGTGGATCAACTCGGCCAGGTCCTCGATGGAGTAGATGTCGTGGTGCGGCGGGGGCGAGATCAGGCCGACGCCCGGCGTCGAGTGCCGCACCCGCGCGATCCACGGGTACACCTTCGGGCCGGGCAGTTGGCCGCCCTCGCCGGGTTTGGCGCCCTGGGCCATCTTGATCTGCAGCTCGCGGGCGTTGACCAGGTACTGGCTGGTGACCCCGAAGCGGCCCGAGGCCACCTGCTTGATGGCCGAGTTCTTGGAGTCGCCGTTGGGCTCCCGCTGGTAGCGGGCCGGGTCCTCGCCGCCCTCGCCGGTGTTCGACTTGCCGCCGATCCGGTTCATGGCCACGGCCAGGGCCTCGTGCGCCTCCTTGGAGATCGAGCCGTAGCTCATGGCGCCGGTCTTGAAGCGGCGCATGATGGCCTCGACCGGCTCCACCTCCTCGAGCGGCACCGGCTTGGCCGCCGGGAGCAGGTCCATGAGCCCGCGCAGCGTGTTCAGGTTCTGCGCCTGGTTGTTGACCAGGGCGGTGTACTCCCGGAACAGCCCGAAGTCGCCGGAGCGGCAGGCGTACTGCAGCTTGTGGATGGTCTCGGGGTTGAAGAGGTGGTGCTCGCCCCCGCTGCGGTACTTGTACTGGCCGCCGGCCGGCAGGCTGGTGTGGTAGATGGGGCGCGCCGGCGGGAACCCGCGCTCGTTGCGCATGCGGGCCTCGCGGGCCACCACCTCGATGCCCACGCCGCCCACCCGGGTGGCCGTCCAGGTGAAGTACTCGTCGATGAAGTCCTGGTTGAGCCCGACGGCCTCGAACACCTGGGCGCCGTGGTAGCTCTGGATGGTGGAGATCCCCATCTTGGAGATCACCTTGACGATCCCCTTGGAGACCCCCTTCACGTACTTCTTCTCGGCGGCGTCGGCCGGGCCGGGTACCAGCCCCTGCCGGACCAGGTCGTGGATGGTCTCGAAGGCCAGGTAGGGGTTGACCGCCGAGGCGCCGTAGCCGACCAGCAGCGCGAAGTGGTGTACCTCGCGCGGCTCGCCCGACTCCAGCACCAGGCCGATGCGGGTGCGGGTCCCCTCCCGGATGAGGTGGTGGTGCACGGCCGCCACCGCCAGGAGCGAGGGGATGGGCGCGTCCCCGGCGTCGTGACCGCGGTCGGAGAGGATGACGATGTTGTACCCCTCGGCGATGCACTCCGAGGTCTTCCAGCGCAGGTCCTCGAGCGCCTTGCGCAGCCCGGCGCCGCCGTCCTTGGCCCGGAAGAGCATGGGCAGGGTGACGGCCTTGAGTCCCTTGGACGCCGCGCCGCCGTCGAGGTTGCGGATCTTCTCGAAGTCCTCGTTGCGCAGCACCGGCGAGGGGAGCGCCAGCTGCCGGGCGGACTCCGGCCCGGGCTCGAGGAGGTTGCCCTCCGGGCCCACCGCCGTCTCCGCCGCCATGATGATCTCCTCGCGGATGGCGTCGACCGGCGGGTTGGTCACCTGCGCGAAGAGCTGCTTGAAGTAGCTGAACAGCGGCTGCGGGCGCTCGGAGAGGACCGCCAGCGGAGCGTCGTTGCCCATGGAGCCGGTGGGGTCGACGCCGTCGGTGGAAAGGGGGGTGACGAGCATCTTCACCTCCTCGGCCGTGTACCCGAACACCTCCTGGCGGCGCAGCACCGTCTCGTGGTCCGGCTCGTGGACCCGGGCCGGCTTGGGCAGCTCGTCCATCCGGACCGTGAACCGGTCCAGCCAATCCTGGTAGGGGTGCTGGCGGGCGATCCGCTCCTTGAGCTCGTCGTCGTCGACGATGCGCCCCAGCTCCGTGTCCACCAGGAACATGCGGCCGGGCTGGAGCCTCCCCTTCTTCACCACCTTCTCGGGCGGGATGTCGAGCACGCCCACCTCGGAGGCCATCACCACCAGGTCGTCGCTGGTGACGTAGTAGCGCGAGGGGCGCAGGCCGTTGCGGTCGAGCTGCGCACCCACCCGGATCCCGTCGGTGAAGGCGATGGAGGCCGGACCGTCCCAGGGCTCCATCAGGCAGGAGTGGAACTCGTAGAAGGCCCGCTTGGTGGGGCTCATCGACTCGTGCCGGTTCCAGGGCTCCGGCACCATCATCATCATGGCGTGGGGCAGCTCGCGCCCGGCCAGGGTGAGGAGCTCCAGCACGTTGTCGAACATCGCCGAGTCCGAGCCCTCGGTGTCGATGACGGTGAGGATCTTCTTCAGGTCCTCGCCGAAGAGCGAGGACTGCATCATCGCCTGCCGCGCGTGCATCCAGTTCACGTTGCCGCGCAGCGTGTTGATCTCGCCGTTGTGAGAAATGTAGCGGTAGGGGTGGGCCCGCGACCAGGAGGGGAAGGTGTTGGTGGAGAAGCGGGAGTGGACCATGGCGATGGCCGAGGCCACCTCGCGCCGGGACAGGTCCAGGTAGAACTGGCGCAGCTGCCCGGCATTCAGCATCCCCTTGTAGACCACGGTCTTGTAGGAGAGGCTGGGGACGTAGAAGTGCGTCCGGCCGGGGATGGCCGAGCGGGAGACCTTCTTCTCCACCAGCCGCCGGATCACGTAGAGCTTCCGCTCGAAGCTCGCCGGGTCGGGGCAGCTCTCGCCGCGGCCGAGCAGGATCTGCCGGATGACCGGCTGGCTCGACTTGGCGCTGGGACCCAGGGTGGCGTTGTCGGTGGGGACGTCGCGCCAGCCCAGGACCGACTGGCCCTCGTCGCGCACCACCTGCTCGAAGACGGCCGTGCAGGCGTCCCGCCCGGCCTCGTTGGGCGGCAGGAAGACCATGCCGGCGGCGTAGTGACCGGGCCGGGGCAGCTTCACGCCCAGGCGGTCGGCCTCGGCCTCGAGGAGGGCGTGCGGCGTCTGGAGCAGGAGGCCCGCGCCGTCGCCGGTGTTCTTCTCGGCACCGACCGCACCGCGGTGCTCCAGGTTCTGCAGGACGGTCAGTGCCTTCTCGACGATGTCGTGGGACGCGCGGCCCTTCACGTCCACCACGAAGCTGAAGCCGCAGGCGTCGTGCTCGTTCCTGGGATCGTACAGGCCCTGGCGCTCTGGGTACCCGGTCTCGGTCTCGCTCATCTATCCCTTCATCCGTCGCGGAAAGTTTCCAGTGTCACCGAGCGCGGCCGCGACCGTCAAGGGCACCTCGCCCCCTGCGGCGCCGCGGCGCGGCACCCGAACGCGGACCGGAGCGGCAAGGCGGCTCCTCCGGGTGTGCGGCGAAGGCGAACAGCCCACCCGGGCATCGATGCTAGGCTTTCGGCCGGACCGCAACCGTCCGCCCGCCCGGGTGTTGGAGGAGGTGAGGGCCAGCGAACCGCCGTCCCACCGCGGCCCCGGGAGGCGAGCATGTCGAGCGCGAGGAAGACCGCCCCTTGGCTGGGCATGGCTCTCGCCGCCTCACTTGCCGCTTGCGGGCCCAGGCCCGACTCCGGCTCGGCCACCAGCTCGATCCCCGACGCCGCCGCCCTGACCCTGGAGGTGACCGGCGGGTCGAGCGAGCAGGCCGTGACCCCCGCGGCAGCCGCCGACCTGGCCGCGGTCTCGGGCACCGCCTGGCCGGAGACGGGGGACGACCTGGCCCTGGCACAGAAGAAGATCGCCGCGCTGAACTCGGCCATCCGCTCCATCTTCGATCACGTCGAGGGGGTGGCGCTGGTGGACAAGGCGAACTGGCCGGCCGCGACGGGCAGGTGGTACGGGCCATCCGATCGCTGCGCCGTCGACGTGAGCCCCTGCCCGGACGGCGACGCGGCCACCTTCCGGCTCTGGGTGGGCCAGGGCCAGCGCGGCATGGCCTTCGTGCTCGAGGCCAAGCCCGTCGGCGCCGACGACGCGACCTTCGCGGCGATCCTGGCCGGCTGGATGAAGCGGGGTGCCCTGGCCCGGCGCGGCGTGGGGCAGATCTGGGTGAACCTCCAGAACCTGAAGCTCGCCGCCGCCGCCTACCCCGGCCAGGGCTACCTGTACGGCGGCTTCGCGGCCGGTCCCAAGGCGAAGGTCGCCGTCTACCGGCTGCTCGACTTCACCCCCGACGCCACCTCGAGCGACCCCGACCTCGCGCCGGCCACCGTCTTCTTCCGCGGCTTCAAGAACGGCGAGGGCACCGCCCGCGTCCGGGTGGCCGCCCTCAAGGACTACGTGCCCACCACCGGCGACGACGAGCTGGGCCTGTTCCACGTGGTCTACAACCCCGGCCTGGGCGGCCGCGCCTACGCCGTGGTCGCCGACTACACCTCCAGCGGTGTCACCCACGGTGACGTTCCGGCGGGCGACTACTTCTTCGGCCGGTCCTGCTACGCCCCGCACGCGCCCGGCGTGCCGGTGTTCAAGGAGTGGTTCCTCTGCCCGCTGGACGAGGGCCCGGCCGCCTGCGCGGCCTCCGGTGGGCTGGACAAGCGCCTGGTGACCGGCACCACCTGGGCGGCCGAGTGCGCCGGCGTCCTGGTCGAAGCCTCCACCGCGTTCGGCGCGCCGACCGGCGTCCCCGACGCCGACCCGGCCGCCGCCCCCGGGGCGCTGCCGGGCGAGGACAGCTCCGGCCTCACGCCTGAGGACGCTCCCGCCACCACCGACGCCGCGCCCACCGCGGGCTAGCGCGTCCCGGGAGGGTCCTCTAGCTGTCCAGCGACGCCTGGGCGCGCCGGGCCCGGGTGCCTACCCGGTACTCCTTGAGCCGGTACTGGACCTTTCGCACCGACACGCCCAGGAGCTCCGCCGCGCGAGAGGTGGAGCCGCCGCAGCGGTCGAGGGCGCGGAGGATGGCCTCGCGCTCGATCTCCTCCATGGTGCTGCCCGGCACCGGGAAGGGTGCCTCTTCCGCCTCGGCCCGCGCGCCCCTCACCAGCGGCGGAAGGTCGGCCAGGGCGATCTCGAGCCCGCGCGCCGCGGCCACCGCCCGGCCCAGGGCCTCCGACAGCTCCCGGACGTTGCCGGGCCAGGCGTAGGAGAAGATGGCGGAGAGCGCACCCGGCGCCAGGCCGCGCACGTCCTTGCCGTGGAGGAGGTTGGCCTCGGCCACCAGGTGGGCCACCAGCGCCGGGAGATCGTCGCGGCGGGCCCGCACCGGGGGGAGCGCCGCCGACACCACCGCCAGCCGGTAGTACAGCTCCTCGCGGAAGGTCCCGGCCTGGACCAGCTCGGCCAGGTCCCGCTGCGAGGAGGCCACCACCCGCACGTCCACCGGAACGGGCGCGCCGCCGCCCACGCGCTCCAGGGACCCGGACTGGATCACCGCGAGCAGCCGGAGCTGCAGGGCCGGCGACAGGCGGCCCACCTCCTGGAGGTAGAGCGTGCCCCCGTCCGCCTCCTCGATGCGGCCCCGGCGCCGCTCGTCGGCGTCGGGCAGCGCGCCGCGCTCGCACCCGAACAGCTCGGCCTCGAGGAGCAGCTCGGAGAGGCCGGCGCAGCTCGCCCGGACGAAGGCCCGATCGCGCCGCGGCGAAGCCTCGTGGAGGGCCTGGGCGAGATGGGCCTTCCCCGTCCCGGGCGCCCCGGTGAGGAGCACCGGGGCGCGGGTGGGCCCGACCTTCAGCACCAGCGCACGCAACGCCTGCATGGCCGGGCTCGAGCCGACCAGCTCGGCGCGCGCCCGCAGCCGCTGGCGGAGGGCGGCGCACTCCCGCCGGAGGTGGCGCCGCTCGAGCGCCCGCTCCAGCGCCAGGTGCGCCTGCACCGGCTCCACCGGCCGCAGGATGAAGCTCTCCGCCCCTCCCCTGAGCGCCAGCACGGCCGCCTCCAGACGTTCGGGCGGCGCCACCACCACCACCGCAGCGTCCGACCCCAGCTCCTCGAGCCGGGCGGCGAAGCTGGCCGCCTCGGGCAGCGTGGCGTCGAGCAGGAGCGCGCCCGGCCCGAAGCTCGGCACGAGCGCCAGCGCGTCCTCTGCGCCGGCCGCCGCCACCGCGTCGTAGCCGCGCTCGCAGAGGTTGGCGCGCATCGCCCGCCCCGCGCGGATGTCGCCGTCCACAACCAGGATGCGTTCCGGAGCCACGCTCGCACGCGTAGCAAGCGGCGTACCCGGCCTTCGGGCCCTTGCGCGTGCAGGTCTTGCGCGAAGCGGCGGGCGACCTGGATCAACTGCGGGCGCAACCCCTCGCCGCGCCGAGCGAAACGGTCGGGCGGCCGAGGGCCGACGGGCGGGCGGCGTCGCAAGCCCTTCGCGGCCGGCCGCGCTAAGCTCGAGCGGCGGACGGGGAAGAGGGACCGAGGATGGAGCGGACGTTCTTCGGCGGGCGCATCGCGGTGCACGAGGGGGACATCACCCGCCTCGGCCTCGACGCCATCGTGAATGCAGCCAACAGGTCGCTTCTGGGCGGCGGCGGTGTCGACGGCGCCATCCACCGGGCCGCCGGCCCGGGCCTTCTCGAGGAATGCCGCCGGCTGGGCGGGTGCGAGACCGGCTCCGCCCGGATCACCTTGGGCCACCGGCTCCCGGCCCGCCACGTCATCCACGCCGTCGGCCCGGTCTGGCGCGGCGGCGGCGAGGGGGAGGACGAGCTCCTCGCCGGCTGCTACCGCACCGCCCTCGGGATCTGCGCGGCGCACGGCCTGCGCGCGGTGGCCTTCCCGGCCATCTCCACCGGCATCTACGGCTTCCCCCTGCGGCGGGCGGCAGAGATCGCCGTGCGGGAGGTCCGGGCCGGCCTCGGGGCGCCCGGCGCGCCGCAGAGGGTGGTGTTCTGCTGCCTCGGCGAGGAGGCGGCGCGGACCTACCTCGAGGTGCTGGAGCGGGCGGAGCGGGAGGGGGCGGGGTGAGGTGGAGGCGGCCGGGCTGGCAGGCCGTCCCGAATCCCCGCGCCAGCCGCCGGGCACCACCCGGGCGGGACGTCCGGTTCACGCCCGGCCGGGATCGGGGGACCACGCCAGTCGCCCGAGCGGCGGCGGCGGGCCGTCATCGGGCCATCACCGCGGCTCGGCGCGGCCGGGCGCCGGCCCTGCTACGGCGCCGGGCTGGCCTCCATCACCGCCGGTGGATCCCGGTCGGCACCGCTGATGGGGAGCGCCCCGGCGCTGCCCGGGGGGTTGGCCAGAGGGAAGCGGGTGGCGTTGTCGGCGATGACCAGGCCGATGAGCAGGGCCACGAACACGAGCGAGGTGGCGAACACCAGCCGGTTGGCGCCGGCCTGCTCCCACAGGTGCATGAAGAACAGGGCCACGAGCGTGCCCTTGGTGACGGCGATGGCCAGCGCCACCAGCACCGCCCAGGCGCCGGGGAGGTGCACCCGCGCCAGGACGTAGGTGAGCACGGTGAGGAAGAGCAGCGCCACCCACACGGCCAGGTAGCGGGCCCGGTGGGAGTGGAGGACGGCGTTCCCGGCGGTGGTCTCGGCCATGGCTAGATCAGGTAGATGAGAGGGAAGACGAAGATCCAGATGAGGTCGACGAGGTGCCAGTAGAGGGCCGCGTTCTCGACCGGCACGTGGTAGGCCACCGTGTAGCGCCCCCGGAAGGCGAGCACCCCGACCACGATGAGCACGGTCATCCCCACCACCACGTGGAAGGCGTGCAGCCCGGTGATGAGGAAGTAGAGGGCGAAGAAGAGCGGCGCCCCCGGCGCCTTCACCCCCTCGAACCGGTAGTAGGGGCCGGGGAGCTGCCCCTCCTGGAAGTGATGGGTGTACTCGACGGCCTTGAAGCCCAGGAAGACCAGCGCCAGGAGCACCGAGAGGCCGAAGAAGAGGGCCGTCCGCTTCCCGTCGCCCCGGGAGGCGTGGCCGTAGCCGGTGGCCACGGTGAAGGAGCTGGTCACGAGCACCAGGGTGTTCACGAAGCCGATCCAGGTCTCGATGGCCCGGCTCGACTGGACGAAGCCCTCCGGGTAGAGGAACCGGTAGACCGAGTAGGCGGCGAAGAGGGCGGTGAAGAGCAGCACCTCGGTGGCCAGGAAGATCCACATGGCCAGGCGCGCCGCGTGCGCCTGCTTGTCGAGGCTCTCGAAGTGATGGGCCAGCGGGCTAGCTTGCATGCTCCGGCTCGTGGGCGGCGGCGGGGGGGAGCGCGGCGGGCTCGTCGTCGTACTCGTGCGGGCCGCGGGTGATGACCGGCGTCTCCTCGTAGTTCTCCGGGGGTGGTGGCGAGGGGGTGTTCCACTCGAAGCCGCGCGAGTGCCAGGGGTTGGGGCCGGCCACCGGCCCGTAGCGCAGGGACACGAGCAGGTAGACCAGGGCGATGAGGAGCCCCAGTCCCAGCACGCTGGCCCCGGCGGTGGAGGCGACGTTCAGGGCCTGGAAGCGCTCGGGGTAGGCGTAGTAGCGGCGGGGCATCCCCATGTTGCCCAGCAGGAACTGGGGGATGAAGGTGAAGTTGAACCCCAGGATGACCATGACCGCGGCCACCAGCGCCCAGCCCTCGGGGTAGGTGCGGCCGGTGATCTTGGGGAACCAGTAGTGCAGGGCGGCCAGGAAGGCCATGATCACCCCGCCCACCATGATGAAGTGGAAGTGGGCCACCACGAAGTAGGTGTCGTGCCAGTCCACGTCGAGCGAGACGGTGGCCAGGGCCACGCCGGTCATCCCGCCGAACACCAGGAAGAAGAGGAAGCCCACGAAGTAGACGAACGGCGCCTTGACGGAGATCGACCCCCTGTAGAGCGTGGCCGTCCAGTTGAAGACCTTGATGGCGGTGAAGATGGCCACGAACATCGAGAGGATCCCGAAGATCCCGGCGTCGAAGGCCGACTGGCCCGAGGTGAAGAGGTGGTGGCCCCAGGTGAAGAAGCCGACGAAGGCGATGCCCAGGGAGGAGTAGGCCACCGCCTTGTAGCCGAAGATGTTCTTGTGGGCGAAGGTGCAGACCACCTCGGAGATCACCGCCATGGCCGGCAGCACCATGATGTAGACGGCCGGGTGCGAGTAGAACCAGAAGAAGTGCTGGAACAGCACCGGGTCGCCGCCGCGGGCCGGATCGAAGATCCCCCAGCCGAAGGCGTGCTCCACCGCCACCAGGAGCAGCGTCATCCCCAGCACCGGCGTGGCCAGGATCTGGATGATGCTGGTGGCGTAGATCGACCAGACGAAGAGCGGCATCTTCATCCAGCCCATCCCCGGCGCCCGCAGGGTGTGGGTGGTGACGATGAAGTTGAGGCCGGTGAGGATGGAGGAGAAGCCGAGGATGAAGGCGCCCAGCAGGATGGGCACCACGTCGGTGGTGGTGCTGGTGGAGTAGGGCGTGTAGAAGGTCCAGCCGGTGTCGGCTCCCCCGTGGATCATCCCGAAGAGCGCCACCGCCGCGCCGGCCAGGTACACGTAGAAGCTGAGCAGGTTGAGGCGGGGGAAGGCAACGTCCTTGGCCCCCAGCATGAGCGGCAACAGGAAGTTGCCGAAGCCGCTGGGGATGGCCGGGATCATGAAGAGGAAGATCATGACCACGCCGTGGAGGGTGAAGAGCCGGTTGTAGGTCAGCGCGCTCATCATCGCCGGCTGGGGCGTGAGCAGCTTGATGCGGATGAGCAGGGCGAAGATCCCGCCCACCGCGAAGAAGACCGTCACCGCCACCAGGAACATCACCCCGATCCGCTTGTGGTCGCGGGTGGTGAGCCAGGAGCGCAGCCCGGTCTCGGGCGCGTTCAGGTAGTTTCGCGGCGCGTAGGCCGGGGCGTCACTGTGCGGGGATGGGGGCATAGGCGGGCGGCTGGGAGGGCCCCGCGCGGATGGCCGAGGTCCGCAGGGACTTGATGTACTCGACGACGGCGGCCGCCTCGGGCGGCGAGAGCTTCCCCTGGTAGGTGGGCATCACGTCCTGGTAGCCGGCCACGATCTCCGCGCCCGGGTCCATCATCGACCGGGTCAGGTAGGCCTCGTCGGCGATCACCGTCTTTCCGTTGGAGAGCCGCTCCTCCTTGCGATACAGGTCGAGCCAGGTCGGGCCGATGTGGCGCGATCCGTCCACCGTGTGGCACTTGAGGCAGCCCTGCTCGGCGGCCACCCGCTCGCCCTGTCGCACCAGGCTGGAGCCGGCCGGCACCGGCTCGGCCGGCAGCGGGCTCGAGTCCTGGGCCCGGGCCAGCCCCCGCCGCTGCTGCTCGAACCACTCGTCGAACTCGGCCGCCGGCATGACCCACAGCTCGGCCCGCATGCTCGAGTGGCTCAGGCCGCAGTACTGGGCGCACAGGACCTCGTAGTGCCCGGGCCGGTCTGCGGTGAACCAGGTCTGGGTGTAGCGCCCGGGGAGCGCGTCCTGCTTGAGCCGGAGCGCGGGCACGAAGAAGGAGTGGATGACGTCGCGCGAGGTGATGAGCAGCCGCACCGGCCGGCCCGCCGGGACCCGCAGCACGTCGAGCGAGCTGGGGCCGTCGGGATAGGCGAACTTCCACATCCACTGCTTGCCCTGGACGTAGACGTCCATGGCGTCCTTCGGCGGGACCTGCAGGTCCACGAACATGGGGAAGCCGATGGCGAACCACAAGAGGAAGAGGGCCAGCGGTACGCCGACGAAGAGCACCTCGTGGACGGCCCGGGGCGCCACGCGCGGGGTGGGCTCGCCCTCGGCCCGCCGCCGGTAGCGGACCACGAACCAGATCAGGGTCCCGAACACCCCCGCCGACGCCACCAGGGTGGTGAGGATGACGAAGTAGTGCAGGTGGTCGACGGCGCGGGCGTGCTCGCTCGCCTGCTCGGGCAGGAACAGCAGCCGCTGCATGAGCTCGTTCATGCCCGCGCTCCTTGCCGCGCCCGCGCCCGCTCGCGCCAGAAGAGCCGACCCACCAGCGTGGCCAGGGCGGCCAGGGTGAGGAGCGCCCCGACGCGGACGATCCCGAACGCGTAGGGCTGGTAGCGCCGGGTGGCGGGGTCGTAGCGATAGCAGGTGAGCAGGAGCCGGTCGAAGCTCGTCCCCACCCTCCCCCCGGCGGCCTCCACCAGCGCCAGCCGCAGGTCCTTGGGCGGGTACTGGATGCCGTACAGGTAGCGGGAGACGTGGCCGTCCGGCGTCACCACGAAGATGGCCGCCATGTGGGCCCACTCCCCGGAGACGTCGTCGTGCTTGTAGTAGAAGCCGAGGGCGTCGGCCAGGTGGCGCGAGGAGCTGGCCGGGCCCACCGCGAAGGGCCACTCCTCGCCGCCGTCGGTCCGCCCCATCGACTGCAGGTACCCGCGCCGGCGCTCGGCGGCCAGCCCGGGTCGCTCGGCCGGATCGAAGGAGATGGCCACCGCCTGGTAGTCCGCCCCCAGCTCCAGCCCGCTCTGGCGCATGCTCTTGGCCACGCCGGCGAGCATGAGCCCGCACAGCATGGGGCAGTCGTAGTAGACCAGGGCCAGCACCAGCGGCCGTCGGCCGTCGAGGGCTTGCCGCAGGGTGAACGGCCGGCCGCGCCAGTCGGTGAAGGGGTCGTCGAGCGGCAGGGCCGCCCCGAGCCGCTCCTCCACCCGCACCTCCTCCAGCGCCAGGGGGGTGACGTTGGGCGGCGGGCCGTCGAGCTGCTCGCGCGACCGCCAGAACTGGCCCGCGGCCGGGCGCGGTGCGGCCAGGGCGGCCAGGGCGGCCAGGGCCGCCAGCTGCGGGAGGCCCGCCCTCACTGGCGACCCCCGAAGGGCGGCGTGGCGGGCTCGCTGCCGGCGGGGCGCACCCCGGCCGCCACCAGCCGCATGGCCTCGTCGATGGGGATGTGCGCCACCCCGGCCTTCCGGTCGACCCAGCCGTAGCTCGCGAGCCGCTCCTGGTCGCGCGCCCGGGCCTGCTCGCCCCGCTCGACGCGGGCGAAGAGCTGCTGCTCGACCAGGCCGACCTTGGAGTCGCCCACCTCGGGAGGGACGGCGATCGGGCCGGCCGCCAGCTGGCGGCCGTGGAGGTAGCCCACGGCGAGGAGCGAGCCGACCAGGAAGACCAGCAGCGCCCCCAGGCCGACCAGGACGATCCGTAGGCCGGGGACCTGGTCCGCCTCGGACCGGACGCCGTGGTCCTGGCCGGCGACGAGCTCGTGCGCGGAGGCGCTCATGAGGGCAGGTACCTCAGCGAGTCTTCGAGGTAGGGATCGCGCACCGGCACCGGCGCCGAGCCACGCATGCGCAGGATGGTGAAGGCCACCGCCGCCCCGCCCACGCCGACGAAGGCGGTGAGGTCCCACAGGCTGGGGCGCGGCCCGGCCGGATCGAGCTGGGGCATGACCAGCCAGTAGATGTCCACCCAGTGCGCCAGGAGCACCCAGGCGGCCACCCCGGCCAGCGCCCGGGGCGAGCGCTTCAGGTCGCGGGAGAGCAGCAGGAAGAAGGGGACCAGGAACATGCCCAGCGCCAGGAAGATGCCCACCGGCAGCCACCCGCCCTGGATGCGGCGGAGGTACCAGGGGACCTCCTCGGGCACGTTGGCGATCCAGATGAGGAGGAGCTGCGAGAAGGCCATGTAGGCCCAGAAGGCCGTGAAGGCCAGCAGGAACTTCCCCAGCGAGTGGAAGTGCTCGAGGTTCATGCGCGAGCCGAACTGGGCCGGGTCGCGTCGGGTGAGGGCGGCGGCGATGATCACCACCCCGAAGGCGGAGACGAAGCTGCCCGCGAACCAGTAGGCGCCGAAGATGGTGGAGTAGAAGCGCGGATCGATCGACATCAGCCAGTCGAAGGCGGCGAAGGAGAGGGTCAGCGCCAGCAGCGGCAGCGAGCCGGCGCCCAGCCGCCGCTGCCAGCGGGTCAGGGCCACGCCGCCCTGGGCGTCCTGGCGGAGCGACCAGCGGCGCAGGAGCTCGGCCAGGGCCGTCCAGCAGGCAAAGTAGAGGACGGCCCGGGCGGCGAAGAAGGGAGTGTTGAGATAGGGGTGCTTCAGGGCCACCAGGCGTCGCAGGTCCTCGGGGAGCGAGTCGGGGACGGTCCAGGGGAAGAGCTGGTGTCGGCCGAGCAGGATGGGGATGAAGAGCGGGATGAAGAGCGGGGTGGCAGCCTGCAGGTGCTCCAGGAAGCGGCGCAGCACCACCGGCCAGCGGGCGTTCGAGGCGTGGAAGGACCCCAGGAGGATGAGGGCGCCCAGGGCGATGCCCAGCCAGTAGGTGAAGGCCACCAGGTAGGCGTGGAGCGCGCGACGCGGGTCGAAGAGCCCGCCCACCGCGGTGAGGACCAGGCCGGCGGCGCCCACCGACGCGGACCAGAGCGCCAGGCGTCGCCCGCCGCTGAAGGGTGCCGCGAGCACGGTCATGGCTTCTCCTCGGGCAGCCGCCGGCGAACGTCCTCGGGGAGGACCTCGAGGGAGGCGTGCTGGCTGAGCTGGAGCGCCCGCACGTAGGCCACCACCGCCCAGCGGTCGCGGACCGGGAGCACGCTGGCGTAGGACGGCATGAGGCCGAAGCCGTCGGTGATGACCTGGTAGAGGTAGCCGTCCGGCAGGTCGCGGTAGAGGTGGAGCGAGGGCGGCGGGCGCAGCGACATGTTCATGGCCACCTGGCTGTGCCCGTCCCCCAGGACCCCGTGACAGGCTGCGCAGGTGATGTCGAAGCGACTCCGACCCCGGGCCAGGAGGTCCAGGTCCACCGGCAGGGGCGAGGTGGGGATCGGCTTGCCGTCGGGGCCGCGGCCGGTCGCCACCTCCGCGGTGGGAACGGTGCCCCGGGGCACGCTCCCCGGGGGCGGGGCCCGCATGGCCAGGCCGTCGGGGTAGAAGGCGCTTTCCTGGTAGGCCTTGACCTTGGCCTGGCGCTGCATGGGGTCGAGCCGCGGGCAGGCGCAGAGCGCCAGCGCCGCGAACGGCCAGAGCCTCCCGGCCGCCCTCACGGCGCGCCCTCCCCGGGAACCACCGACACCCGCGCCGCGCCCAGATCCCGGAGCGCGGCCGCCACCCCCTCGGCCTCGCCCTGGGCCACCTCGGCCGAGAGCCAGAGCCCGTCGATGCTGGCCGAGCGGAAGGCCTCCACCTCGAAGACCGGGTGGTGGACGCGCGGGAAGCCGAAGTACCCGAAGAGCAGGCCCAGGAAGATGGCCAGCGCCCCGAAGAGCACGCCCAGCTCGAAGGTCACCGGCACGAAGGCGGGCGGGCTGTGGGGCGGTCGATTGCCCACGTTGAGCGGCCAGTCGAAGCCGACCGTGTACCACTGGAGCAGGTAGCCGCAGACCGCGCCGGTGACGCCGCCGATGAGGGTCACGAGCGGCACGGTGGACCGGCGCAGCCCCAGCGCCTCCTCGGCCCCGGCCACCGGGTTGGGGCTGTGCAGGTCGAGCGCGCGGTGCCCGCGCTCCCGCAGCGCCCGGGCCGCGGCCAGCAGGGTCCGCTCCTCCCCGAACTCACCGAGCACGAAGCTCACCGCCCCACCTCCCCGGCGTGCGCCGCCGCCCCGAGGGCGTGCCGGTCCTCGTGCTCCAGCTCGCGCCGCAGCTCCTTCACCTCGGACATGGGGATGGCCGGGAGGAAGCGCAGGAAGAGCATGAACAGGAAGCCGAAGGTGCAGATGGAGCCGAAGAGCGTGCCCCAGTCCACCCAGGTCGGGCTGTAGTTGGCCCAGGACGAGGGGAGGAAGTCGCGGGAGAGCGAGACGGCGATGATCACGAACCGCTCCGCCCACATGCCGAAGTTCACCGCCACCGCGATGAGGAAGAGCGCCCCCACGTTGCGCCGTACCCTCGGGAACCAGAGGAGCTGGGGCGCCACCACGTTCCCGAAGATCTGCAGGGCGTAGACCATCTGGTAGTGCCCCACCACCCGGTTGGTGAAGGCGAAGAGCTCGGTGCGGCTGCCCGAGTACCAGGCGATGAACCACTCCATGGCGTAGCCGTAGGCCACCATCAGGCCGGTGGCCAGGGTGACCTTGGCCATGTTGTCGAGGTGGCGGAGGGTGACCACGTGCTCGAAGTGGAACGCCTTCCGGGCCGGGATCATCAGGGTCAGCACCATGGCGAAGCCGCTGAAGATGGCTCCGGCCACGAAGTAGGGGGGGAAGATGGTGGTGTGCCAGCCCGGCAGCTGGGAGATGGCGAAGTCGAAGGAGACGATGGTGTGGACCGAGAGCACCAGCGGGGTGGAGAGCCCGGCCAGCAGCAGGTAGCCGACGCGCCAGTGCTGCCAGTGGCGGGCCGAGCCGCGCCACCCGAAGGAGAGGATCCCGTAGACGATGCGGCGCGCCCGGGTCTGGGC
>DATKMW010000065.1:0-12535 GCA_035541675.1 Anaeromyxobacter sp.
CCCGGCGGCGCCGGGCCGGGCGCGGTCACACGCCGGCGCCGCGGGCCGGCGGCGCCGCCGCGCCCGGCCCGTCCCGCAGCCGGAGCCCCGGCACGCACACCTCCACGCCCTCCTGCACCGTGACCATGCGCACGTCGACACCGTAGAGCGCGGAGAGCGATGCGGCAGTGATGGCCACCGCCGGCGGGCCGTCCCCGACCACCCTCCCCTGCGCGAGGAGGATCACCCGGTCGGCCGCGGCCAGCGCGTGGTCGGGGTGGTGGCTGGAGAAGAGGAAGGCCACCCCCTGCCGGGCGAGCTCCCCGACCCGCTCCAGCAGCCGGACCTGGTTGCCGTAGTCGAGGCCGTTGGTGGGCTCGTCCATCACCAGGGTGCGGGCGCCCTGGGCCAGGGCGCGGGCGATGAGGGTGAGCTGCCGCTCGCCGCCGCTCACCTGCGTGTAGGGGCGGGCGGCCAGGTGGCCGATGCCCAGCGCCGAGAGCGCCTCGGCGACCGCTCTCCGGTCGGCGGCGCCGTAGCCGCTGACCGCGCCGGCGTGCGGCATCCGACCCATCAGCACCACCTCGGCCACCGTGTACGCGAACGCCTCGCGGTGAAGCTGGGGGACGTAGGCGAGCCGCCGGGCCAGGGCCCGCCGCGGGATGCGCCGCACGTCCTCGCCGTCCAGCCGAACGGTCCCGCGAGAGGGGGTGTGGAGCCCCAGCACCAGCTTGAGCAGCGTGCTCTTGCCGCTCCCGTTGGGCCCCAGGAAGGCCACCACGCCTCCGGGAGTGGTCCGGAGCGAGAGCCCCCGGAGCACCTCCCGGCGCCCGTACGAGAACCACACCTCCTCGAGCGCCACCCCGGTCATCCGCTCCACCCCTTCCGCGCGTTGCCCAGCACCGCCAGGAAGAAGGGGATGCCCAGCAGCGCGGTGACGATGCCGATGGGGATCTCGAAGGCGAAGGCCAGGCGGGAGAGGTCGTCCATGGCCAGGACGTAGACCGCGCCCACCAGGGCGCAGGCCGGCAGGAGGAGCCGGTGACCGGGCCCCACCACCATCCGCGTGGCGTGGGGCACCACCAGCCCCACCCACCCCACCACGCCGGCCAGCACCACGGTGAGGGCGCTCACCAGCGTGGCGGCGGCGATCACCACCGCCCTCACCGCCCGCACGTTCAGCCCCAGCGCGCGGGCCTCCTCGTCCCCCATGGAGAGGGCGTCGAGCTGGCGCCCCATGGCCATGAGCGTGCCCACGCCCAGCAGGATGGGCAGGGCCGCCCTCGTCACCGCGGTCCGGTCGGCCAGGGCCATGTTCCCCATGAGCCAGTAGACGATGGCCGGCAGCTGGTTCTGCGGATCGGCCAGGTACTTCACCAGCCACACCAGGGCGTTGAAGAAGGTGCTGACCACGATCCCCGCCAGCACCAGCACCAGCGTGCCGCCCACCCGGTAGGCGGCGGCGATGCCCACCGTCAGGGCCACCGCCAGGAGCCCCCCCAGGAGCGTCGCCACCTGGACCTCCGGCCAGGTCCGGCAGGCGACGATCCCCAGGGCCGCGCCGAAGGAGGCGCCGGCCAGGACGCCCAGGAGGCTGGGGGAGACGAGCGGGTTCACGAACATCGCCTGGAAGCCGGCTCCGGCCACGGCCAGGGCGGCACCGACGAGGCAGGCGGCGACGATCCGCGGCAGCCGGACCTCCACCAGGAGGTCGTGGAGGAGGCGCATTCGCGCGTCGGCCAGGGCCCCGTGGCCGGTGGTCGACTGCAGGAGCCACCGGGCCAGCTCGCCGGGGCGCAGCGGGTACTTCCCCATGCACAAGGAGATCGCCACCGCCAGGAGGAGGAGGGCGGCGAGGCCGAGGAGGACCGCGGCCCCGCGCCGGGTGCGGCCGATGAGCCGGACCTCGGCGGTGGCGACGGCGTCCATCAGCGCGCCCCGCCCAGCGGCCGGTAGTAGCGACCGCCCTCGGCGCAGGGCCGGCACAGGGAGCGCCCGCCGCTCACGACCTCGCGCCCGTCCATGACCCGCTCGCCGCAGTCCGCGCACAGGCAGGTGCGGACCGGCTTCCCCGGGAGGTCCTCCGGCCGGAGGGCCACCTCCACCTCGGCCCAGGTGAAGAGCTCCTCGTCGGGCACGACGGCGAAGTCGCGCCCCGCCTCCCGCCCGTCCTCCCGGGGCGGCCGGGCCGCGAGCCGCACCGCGCGGCCCGACTCCAGGTCGACGAAGGTGGCGGCCATCTTGCCGTAGTCCAGCACCTTCATGGAGCGCCGGCCCGGCGAGCAGCCGGTGGCCGAGAGGATGGCGTCGGTGGCGCAGCGGTCCATCTCCACGAACACGATGAGCCGCCTGCGGTCCGCGCCACGGGGATCCCGGATGCCGAGCCAGCGCAGGCCGGCCATGGCCATGCGGGTGCCGATGGCGATGCCCGGGCAGACGTGCCCGTGGAAGCGCTCGGCCTGCGCCAGCAGGCCGGCGAAGTCGTCGAGGGATGGGTTCACGATCCGTCCTCCGCGTCGGGGTGGGGGCAGTGAAGCCGGCGCCAGCCGCCGGGCGCCCCGGGCCCGGCCTTGCGCCACCAGATGACGGCCCAGCGGATGAGGCGGGGCTCGGGGAGGCGGAGGCCACCCGGGCAGGAGGTGAGCCTGTCCTCGAGGAAGGAGAGGAGCCGGGCCTGCTCCGCCGCGGTGATGCCGCGCAGCATCCCCGCCATCGAGGCGGCGGCCTCCTGGGGAGAGGCGTAGACCCTCCACTCCTCCCGGCCGATGACGGCCACGTCGGCGCAGATCCCCATCCCGCGCAGGTGGCCATACACGTTCAGGTAGTCGGGGCCCGGCTGGAAGGGCCGCCCCACCGCCTCGAAGACCCGCCGGTCGCGCGGGCCATCGCCCACCGAGGTGCACAGGCAGGCCACGCGCCCGGCGCGGGCGTCCAGCTTGGCCAGGGCCCCGCCCAGATCGTCCACGGCCAGCGAGCGCGAGGCGATGGCCAGGTCGTGCACCGGGATCCCCAGCTCGTCCCAGTCGTCCTCCCAGCTGCCCAGCACCGCGGTCACGTTGACGATCCCCTCCGCCCTGCACCGGGCGCGGAGGAGGGCCAGCATGGCGGGCGAGAAGTCGAGGGCCGTGACCCTCGCCACCCGGCGCGAGAAGGGCACCGCCAGCGTGCCCGGGCCGCTGCCCACGTCGAGGACGCTGAAGGAGCGCGGGGGCTCGACCAGGCTCAGGATCTGCTCGGCGTAGCCGGGATCGGCGGCGTGGCTGGCGAAGGAGGGCGCCCGCTCGTCCCACTCGTCCGGGCCGGTGCGCGGACCGGAGCGCCGCGCCGTCGCCCACTCGGAGGCCCAGTCGATCATCCGCCGCTCCCCTGGTGGTGCGTTCGGTATACTATCGGGGCTGATTGTAGCATCTTGCTCCTTCTCTCCGGAGGCGCGGTGGCCTTGACCGCCAGCGAGCCCCGCCAGCGCTTCCAGGCCCCGCCCCGCGGCCACAGGCATAGCGCGTTCCTCGTCGGCTCGGTGGCGCTCCACGCGGCGGCGCTGGCCGTGGCCCTCTCCTGGCCGGCCCGGCCCGCCGGCCCGGCGGTGGCGGTGCAGATCGTGGCGCCCCTGCGCCCCCCCGCCCTCCCGCCCGAGGAGGCCGCCCCCGCTCCGCCCCCGCCCCCGCCCGAGCCCCGCCGGCGGCCTCCGCCGCGGTTCGCCCCCCGCCTGGCCCGCGCCGCGCCGCCCGCCGCCCCGGAGGCGGCCGCGCCGCCCCCGGCCGAGGCGCCTTCCGATCCGCCGGCGCCGCCCGGCGGCGAGCTCGATCGCCTCGACCTCGAGGCGGGCGGGCACGGCGCGCAGGAGGGCCCTGGCCTCGGCGCCGGGCGCATGGGGGACGAGCAGGGCGCCGGCCTGGGCCGAGGCGCCGGCTCGGGCCTGGGCGGCGGCGCGGGCCCAGGGCTTTCGGCCCCGGCCTCCGCCCCCGCACCGGCCCCGGCCCCCATCGCCGCTCGCCCCGGCGACCTCGCCGCCGTCCAGGCCGGGGTGGCCCGGTGGTTGGTGTACCCGCCGAGCGCCCTGCGGGCGCGCTGGCAAGGGACGGCCCTCCTCGCCTTCGTGCTCCGCGCCGACGGAACCGTGTCCGCGCTGCGCGTGGCCCGCTCCTCGGGGATCGCCGTCCTCGACCAGGCGGCGCTCCTGGCGGTAGAGCGGGCCGCCCCCTTCCCGCCCCCGGGGCTCGACGTGCGGATCGAGATCCCGGTGTCCTTCCGGCTGGCCTGACCGCCAGCCGGGCCGGGCCGCTCCGCGGTCACCGCCCCAGCACCTCCCGCGCCTCATCCTCGGTGAGATCCACCCCCAGGAAGAGGTGGTAGAAGCGCCGGGTCTCGGGGACGGCGTCGAAGGGGAACCGGTCGGGGTGGAGGAGGTGGGCCAGCCACTGCACGCCCAGCAGGCGCATGAACGAGGGCGGCCGGTCGAACCAGTTGAAGGGGAGGTGGGGGATGAGGAAGATACGGCGCTCCCGCACCGCGCGAAGGCCGGAGAGGCGCGCGTCGCCGGGCAAGCGCTCCATCGCCGCCCGCTCCTTCACCAGGATCACCTCCGGATCCCAGGCCAGCACCTGCTCGGCGGAGACGACCTCCATGCCCATGTGCGTCCGCGACGGGGTCTGGCTCACGTTCCGCCCCCCGGCGATGGGGATGAGCTCGGTGTGGAACGACCCCTCGCCGTCGGTGGCGAGCCCGTCGAGCCCCTCGGCGTAGTAGACCGACGGGCGGCGCTCCCCGGCGATGGTGGAGGTGGCTCGGTCGACGCGGGAGAGGACCTCCTCGGCGTAGGCGCGGAGCGCGGCGGCGCGCTCCCGCCGCTCCAGGAGCTCTCCCATGAAGGTCAGCGCCGCCGGGTAGTCGCGGATCGCCTCGAACCGCGCGTAGACCACGGGCACGCCCAGCGTCGAGAGCATCCGCTCGTACTCGCGATCGACGGGATCGCCCTCCGGGCCCTGGGTCCAGAGCACCGCCACGTCGGGGGCGATGGCCATGAGGACCTCCATGTTCACCTGGCGCCCCTCCCCCACCTGTCCGCCGACGACCGGGAGCTTCCGGAAGGTCTCGGCGGTGAAGCGCTTCTCGTCCTCCCACAGGGGGAAGTTCAGGCCGGCCAGCACGGCCGGGTCGAGGGCGTAGACCAGGTAGGTGGCCGGCGGCGAGAGCGCCACCACCTTGCCCACGTGGTCCGGCACCCTCACCCGCCGCCCGATCATGTCCACGATCTCGCGGGCCCGGGCCGGCCACCCCGCCAGGCAGGCCGCCGCGCACAGGGCCACCGCCAGCGCCCGGCACACCGCCTCCCCGGCCCCGCCGCCGCGCCGAGCCGCCGCGCTCATCGGGGACGCTCCTCGGCCCGGAACTGCACGGTGACCGCCCCGCGTCCCCAGATGTCCCGCACCCCGCCCTCCCCGGCCGCCTCCCACACCCGGGCCGGGTCCACCGCCACCGACCCGGCCACCACCGACACCCCCCACTCGAACCAGCGCGGCGTGAGCGGGACGCTGGGCCCGACCAGCACCACCTTGGCCCGGCGCGACAGCTCCAGCAGGCGCGGCAGGGTCTTGTTCACGAGGGTGACCCCGGTGATGAAGACCCAGTCCTGCTCGGGGAGGAGGTACTCGGCGGCGAAGTCGGGCAGGTCGCCGGGTTGCGGCCGCCGCTCCAGGATGGTGAGGCGGCAGCGCGCGGCCAGCGGCTCCAGCCCGGGGAAGTGGCCGATCACCGCCACCCGCCTGCCGACGAGCTCGGGGAGCAGGAACTGGAAGACGGTCTCGTCGTTCCGCTCCGGGAGCCTGCGCCCGAACGCCTGCTCCACCCGGGCCCGGTCGTTGTAGTGCGAGTTCACGGCCGCCAGGCCGATCGCCGCCTCCCGCACGTTCCACGACCGGAGCCCGGCGGCCAGCTGGCGGAGCGGCCGGCCAGCGTAGGGCGGCTGCAGCGACGCCTCCGACTCGTCGTCGTCGTGGCTCATGGCCATCCCCAGGCCCTGGGCCTCGACCAGGGTCCAGGCCCGGCCCACCAGCACCCGCCGGACGGCGGCCTCCGCGGGGAGGGCGTCGAGAAGCCGTTCGTAGAGCGACCAGGGACCGCTCGCTCCCGCGGCGCTCCCGCCCGCCCCGCTAGAACTCATACCTCGCCTCCGCGAAGAAGGTCCGGCCCGCCTCCGGGTACCCGTCGTCGATGGCGTACAGGCGGTCGAAGAGGTTCTCCACCCCCACCTCGAGGTTGAGCCTGGCGAGCGGCTCCCAGCCGAGCTTGGCGTTCACCAGCAGGTACCCGCCGGCGCGGTCGAGGCCGTCGGTCGAGCTGTAGCGCCGGGAGTCGTACTCCGCGGAGGCGAGCAGGCTCAGCCCGCCGAAGGGGGTGAGGCGGGCGTAGCCCATGACCTTGTGGTCGGGGATCCCGGTGAGCTTCAGCGAGCTGCTCAGGTTCTGGCTGTGGACGTAGGTGTAGTTGGCCCCCAGCTCGGCCAGGGTACCGAGCGGCGCCGAGGCCTCGAGCTCCACCCCCTGCTGGTGGACCTTGCCCACGTTCTGGTTCTGGGTGAGGCCCCCGCCGACGTTGGTGAGGAGGATGAAGTCGGTGATGTCGTGGTAGAAGCCGGTGGCTGCGGCCTTCACCACGCCGGCCAGCTTGTCCTCGTACCCCACCTCGTAGTTGGTGGCCCGCTCCGCCTTGAGGTCGGGGTTGGGCTCGGCGGTGCCCAGCCGGTAGGAGTAGCGGTCCTTGATGGAGGGGAGGCGGCTCTTCCGTGCCACGCCGGCGTGGGCCACGCCGCCGGTGGGGGCGGTCCAGTAGAGGCCGAGCTGCGGGTTCCAGGCGTCGGTGTTGCCCTTCTCGGCGCCTGCGTAGGTGCCGGTGGTCGGGTCGAACTTGTTGGTGTCCTTCGCCTCGACGGTGTCGAGCGCGTCGTAGCTCACCCCGGCCACAGCCGAGAGGGACGACAGCAGGTGCACCGTGTCCTCGAGGCCCAGGGAGTAGATCCGGTCCTCGAAGTGCGCCAGCGGCAGGGGAAGGTTGTGCTCGCGGTGCACGTCGTCCTTCACGTGGAAGGCGGCCTTGAGGTCGTTGCGGGGCAGGAGGGTGGTGCCGACCTCGATCGATCCACCGTCGGTGTAGTCGTAGTAGTAGCTCCTGAAGGCGTACTTCCTGGTGATGGTGGTGTAGGTGGCGTCGTCGTAGGACCAGAGCGAGTTGTTGAAGATGTCGTGGTAGAGGCGAACCTTGAGGTAGCTGGCCTCGCCCAGCTGGGTGTGCGAGGTGAAGTAGAGGCTCTCCTTGTCCCAGAACGGCCAGCGCCAGTACCGGACCTGGTTGTCCTTCAGGTCGTACCCGGCGTAGGGGGGCGTGCCCTTCACCCCGTGCTGGTAGCTGAAGCTGAGCGCGTACTCGTCGCCGGGCACCGGGGTCCAGCCCACCTTGGCCGAGGCCTTCCAGTCGCGGTGGTAGGAGTTGTTCCGCTCGCCGCCGTCCTCGGACGGCCGGGAGGTGAAGTCGGCGGGCAGGCGGAAGCCGTCGCTGTGCTCGAGCGAGACGCCGGCCTGCCCGTACCAGAGCTCGTGGCCGCTGCCGGCGTTGCCCCACAGGTCGTAGGTGGTCCCGGTGGCGACCCGCGCCCCCACGTCGCCCTCCACCGGCTGGGCCGGACGGCGGGACACCATGTTGATGGCCCCGCCCATGGTGTTGGGGCCGTAGAGCACCGAGGTGAGCCCCTTGGAGATCACTAGCTCGGAGAGGTCGTAGGTGAAGAAGCGGCCCAGGTCCGGGTAGCCGTCGTAGGGGACGTAGATGGGGATGCCGTCGAGGTAGATGGGCACGTGCTTGATGTCCAGGCCGCGCAGGAAGAGCATGTACTCGTTCCGCGCCCCGACGCGCGAGAGCGTCACACCCGGCACAAGGTTGGCCGCCTCGAAGAGCGTGCTGCTGTCGAAGCGGCGCATCTCCTCCTGACTCACGCTCTCCTCGGTGGCGGCAGCCCGCGGGTCGGGCGTGCCGGTGACCGACACCTCTCCGAGCGTGAAGACGTTGCTGCCCTCCCGGGCCGGCTCCTCGCCCAGGGTGGCTCCCGCCGCGCCCAAGAGCGCGACGGCCCAGACAGCCCGAATCCCTCTCGCGTCCATCGTGGCCTCCCTCCAGGATGGCGCATTGCTACCTATTGCTACATTCGGGTGTCAAGTTGTAGCGTTATGCTCCAGTATGGAGCATGCTCCGGATCGAGACGCGCCCTGCCCGCGGGGCGGGGGCGCCGGCCTTCCCTCAGGCGTCGTAGCGGATGTCACCCGCCCCGGCCACGTCGTAGCCGGGAATGGCCCCCACCTCGGTGCGGAATTCGGCGCCCTGGGCCACCTCGCACAGCCGAACCGCGCGCGGATCGCCCAGATCCCGGGCCCGCACGATCAGGCCGTAGGCCTCGGCGGCCAGGGCGCGGAAGGCGAGGCCGACCCGCTCGGCCCAGGCGCGCGAGGCCAGGCCCACCTGGGCGCGCCCGGCGGTGACGGCGCAGACCACCTCCAGGTGCGACTCGAGGAGCAGCGCACGCTGGTGGACCCTCTCCGGGGAGAGCCCCTCTCGCCGCAGCGCCGCGTCGAGATGGGCCCGCACCCCCGCCGTCGGCGGCCGCGAGGCCAGCTGGAGCCGTTCGAGGTCCTTGAGGCGCGGGGGCCGCGCGCCGCGGCCCGCCAGGCCGATCTCGCGCGTCATCAGGTGGATCCGGGCCACCCGCTCCTTGCCCAGATGCGACGGGAACCCGCCGGCGTGGGCCCCGGCGGCCAGCACCGCCCCGTCCCGGAGAAGATCCGCGCCGGCCCGGACGTCCGCCTGTACCAGGCCGATGAGGGGGGGCCCCCGGCGCGCCGCCAGCCGGAGCAGGGCGAGCACAGCCAGGTCGCCGTTGGCCGCCACCAGCGAGGGGGGGGCGCCCTCCTCCGCCGCCTCGCCCGCCTCGCCCTGGTGAGCCGCCTCCCGGCCACCCGACCAGGCCAGAACGTCCTCGCTGGAGAAGCGCCACTCGCCGCCCACCCGGCGCGCCGGCAGCCCCTTCTTCAGGAGGCGGTAGACGTGCTTGGGGTGGACGCGCAGCAGCGCGGCCACCTCCTGGGTCCTGAGCAGGGTCTCGGCGGCCATGGGCGCGAACATGCTAGCAGGGACGGCGCGCCCGCGATCATCTCCAGGAGCACCGACGGTCGACGTCGGCGGGGCTTCAGGCCACGCTCACTTCCCGATCATGACCTCGCTGGCCTTGACGATGACGGTGACCGCATCCCCCGCCTGGAGCTTGAGCCGCTCGACGGAGGCCTTGGTGATGTTGGAGACGATCTCCTGACCGCCGGCGATCTCCACCACCACCTCCGCCATAATGGCACCGGTCCGGACGCTCTTCACCTTGCCCTGGAGCTGGTTGCGCGCGCTGATCTGCAAGTGGCACCTCCTCCCCCCTCCTTACACCCCGGGCGCGGCACGGGCCACGCCGAAGTGAGGACTTCCCGGGGAGGTCGCCGGCCCGGCGGCGCCAGGCGGGAGCCGGATCTCGAAGGTGGTGCCCGCGCCCGTAAAGGCCTGGAAGGAGATCCGTCCGGCGTGCTTCTTTACCTTGCACTGGGCGATGGCCAGCCCCTGGCCCGTGCCCCGCCCCACCTCCTTGGTGGTGAAGAAGGGATCGAAGATGCGGCCGCGGATCTCCTGGGGGATGCCGGCGCCGGTGTCGGTCACGGTGATCACCGCCTCGCCGCCGCCCCGGCGCGTCGCCACCCGGATCTCGCCACGCCGCGCGCTCCCCTTGACCACGCCCTCGATGGCGTGCCCCGCGTTCACGAACACGTCGAGCTTCACCGTGGTGGCGATGGTCCCGGGCACCTGCTCCGGGAAGCAGGCGACGTCGCCCTCCAGGGCCGCGGCCTCGAGCGCCCCGACGGCCTCGACGTCGAGCCCACCGCCCCGACGGCGCGGCGGTAGTCGGCCAGCATCGCCGAGACGGAAGGCCTCGCGAAGGAACCGGGTCTTGTCGCCGGGCGATCCCGGCAGGCAGGCGGCCCGCCAACTCCAGCTTCTGCGCGTGCCGCAGCTCGACGATGAGCCGCTTCGACTCGGTCAGGTCGCGGAGGAGGGCGCACCGCCACCGCCCCTCCGGCTTGCCGACGGGGACCACCCGGCATTCCATGGGGAACGCCTCCCCGTCGCTGCGCAGGCGGTTCAGCTCCCGCGCCGCCGCCGGCGCGGGCCAGCTCGGCCTCGACCTCGGGGCGGGAGCGCGGCGCGACGAACTCGAGGAGGGGCCGCGTCGCCCGTGCCTCGGGTCCCTCGGGCAAGCGCAGCATCTCCCGGGCGGCCGGATTACTGCGCTCGAGCTCGCCTCCGGGGAGAAGCATGAGGATGCCGTTGTGCGAGCTCTCGACGATGGCCCGGTTCCGGGCGCGGCTCGACGCCAGCAGGCCGTTCTTCCGGGTCAGCTCGGCGTGCCTGTCGACCTCTCCCGTCCGCGGGCGGCGCGGCCCGCCGGCCCCCTCCCGGCCCCGAAACGACCGGCGAATCCGACGGCCGGGCGAGCCGGTGAGCGGATGACGGTCGGCGCGCGAGCCCGGGTCCCCGGCGCCTTTGGGCCGTCCTCACCCGGAAGGCGGAGCTAGCCTTGGGCTCTCGTGATTGGTCACTTTTCTCCTCGGGCTCGCCAGCCCATTTCGAGGAGCAGGAGATCGTGGAGGCCCCGGCCGAGTACCAGCCAGCCGGGGTCTCCGTTGCTCTTGATGTGGCCGCCGAGGGCGGCGACCGCGAGCAGCGCATCGCGCGCCGTGGGGCGTCGCGGCAGGGGCTTCTTCGAGACAGCGCGCAGTACCTCGATCTGCGTTGGCGTGAGCGCCGAACTGGCGGGTTCAGCCGTATGGGAGCGAGCCAGGTGGCGGAGGAGGAGAAGCCGCCACGCCACGGGAGCAAAGATCGCGAGTGCGTTGAGAAGGCTCTTCGCGCTTTCGAGCTGGCGGCGCTCGTATTGGCAGCCGGTCTTCAGCGCCTTGAAGTACTCCTCGATGGTCCACCGGCCACGATAGCAGTCGACGACGAATGCGATGGCATCGGGTGTGTTCACCGGCAGGTTCGTCAGCAGGAACCACTCGACCGCGGGCTCGCCTGCCGGCGGGCGCTTCTCGAAGACATGGATCACGTTGAGGGGGATCGTGGGGGGCGAAGCGTCCGTGGCGTCCTCAGTGCGCGGCAGGTGGACCGAGATCGCGGCGAAGCTGAGCTTCGCCATCCGGTAGCGCCGTGCAGGGTGGCGTTGCCCTTTCGGCCCAGGGATGCGCGGCCGCGGCGAGAGCGGGACCTCGCGCTGGAGCGTTGCCCTTGCGGCAGTGGCGGTGGCCCGGAGGCGAGCGTGTTCCTCGCCCGCAAGGACGCGGTCCTGGAAGGAGCGGATGACGAATGACCGCCTCGCAGCATCGAGCGCTGAGAGGATCGCGTAGGAATCACCCTCCCGATCCATCACATGGATAGCGCGTGTTCCCCCCGCGAGGAGACCCTCGGCGGCGTCGATACCTCTACGCCATCGCATCGATTCACCGCGATTGTCGGACTTGCGCCACTGCCTCCTCGGCGTCGCCTTGCCGAACCGGAAGATCGTTTCCACGCTCAGAAGCCCGAGCGGCTTGCGGGTACCGTCCGCCGTGACCGCGAGTGCGAAGTGGCCGAAGAACCCCTGACCAGGCCGGAGAAGCCGCCCGAGCCCGGCGCGCTGCTTCTGCCCGCCGAACTCGAACTCGGTGGTGTCGTGGACCACGAGCACCCATCCGTGCTCCTGCGCGCGTCGGGCGCTTTGCCGTAGGTGTGGCGCGAGGATCGCCTCTGGCGTCACGCGGTCATTGCCGAAGAACCGGTACGCAGCCTCAAGCTCCGAGTCGTCCAACGCCTTGGGGAATCCGGCGTCAGGCCGCTGCGCGACCAGGTCCGCCAGGATGCCCAGCCGCCGGTTCAGCCGCTCGTCGCCCAGCTCGGCGTCCCAAGCTCATCGGACAGCAAGGGTGCCTTCTCACGAGCTTTCCTCTCATCCGGGCAGAGGATCACGCCCGCGATCCCACCGCAATAATGTGTAGGATCGTGAGAGCCTTGGGCTAGCCTCGCTCGACGTCCTCGCCCCGGTCCCGCCGGCGTGCCGGGCCCTCGCCGGGTGGCCACACCGGGTCGGGCACCTCGCCGTCCTGGAAGACGACCTTGCCCTGCAGGACGCAGCCCTTCATCCCGGGGCGGCAGTAGGCGCCCGCGACCTTGCGGCAGAGGCCCTCGACCTCTTGGCTGCAGCTCCAGGAGCTCAGGCGGCAGGAATCCTCTCACGGCCGGCGGCGCGCCGGGAAGCGGGGAGCCCCCGTTCCCTCACCGCCCGTGCCATCCGCCGTGGAAGCCGCCGCCGTGGAAGCCGCCGCCGTGGAAGCCGCCCACGGGGACGCCGCGCGAGAACCCGCCCCGCGCCAGCCCCGGGTGAGCGGCGCCCGGCCGGGCGAAGCCCGGGCGGCCCGGCGCGCCGGCGAAGCTGCGGGTCACGGGG
>DATKMW010000066.1:0-74664 GCA_035541675.1 Anaeromyxobacter sp.
GTCTGGCCGTCGGGGTCGGTGTAGCGGAACAGGCGCTTGGTCCCGGTGGCGGCGCCGGCATACTCGGCGGCCAGCACGTCCCCGTAGCGGAGGAGCTTGCCGTCGGCGAAGACCTTCTGCACCACCACCCGCAGGAGGTCGCCGCCGCGCACGTCCAGGTAGAAGTCGACGTCCCAGGCCAGCACGTCGCTGGCCAGGATGGCCAGCTCGGGCAGCTCGCCGGCCCTCTCCAGGCTGGCCCAGAGCGAGCCCTCGATGCGGACCGCCACCTGCGCGACCTCGGTGGAGAGCTCCACCGCCCGCTTCTGGCCGCGGAGGGTGCCGTCGGGGAGCCGCTCGACGATCCACTCGTCGGCCGGCGCCTGCCGGTAGCTCACCCGCTGCACCATCGCTTCGCCCTGGCGCCGCTCCACCCGGAGCTGATCGCCGGGGCGCGAGCGGTTGAAGGGGAAGAGGCCGGCCAGGGCGCCCACCACCTGGCTCACCTCCGCCACGGGCACCTCCAGCTTCGAGAGCGCCTGGGCCAGGGTCTGGTTGCGGGCCAGGCGGACCGTCACCGCCTGGAAGCGCTCCACCGGTGGCGGCGCCTGGGCGGAGGCGGCCGCGAGCTCCGCGGCCGCCTCGGCGGCGGGGGGCTCCGCGGCGGGAGCGCCGATGGCGGGGCCGGCCTCGACCGCGGTCGGCAGCGCGCGGAAGGGGAGGGAGGGGAGCCTGCCGGTGGCCCCGGCCAGCCCGAGCCCCAGGAGCGCGGCGAAGCCGAGGGCGGAGAGGACCGCCGGGAGCCTCCGCCGCCGGGGCGCGTCGTCGGGGCGCGCTGCACGCATGCCGCCAGACTAGCAGGAAGACCCCGGCGATCGTAGCCCCGCCGGGATCCCTCCGCCCACCCCCACCTGGGACCCCGGTCCGCACCGGTCGTCACAGGTCGGAGCGCCGGTCGGAGTGCTCCTTCCCGTCGAAGCGGAAGATCGTTCCTCTTCCCTCCACCCGCGTATGGAGGTTCACCGGCCGCTTCCACATCGACTGCAGGTTGTGCAGGGTGTCCCGGGCGTAGTCGAGCCGCAGGTCGACGCCGTCGTGCCGGTGGACGAGGTAGAGCTCCCCCCGGTTCTCGAAGTTGCCGTCCTCAACGCCGATGAGGGGCTGGCCGAAGTTGGTGAGCATGTGCAGCAGCTTGTCCTTCACCTTGCGGAACTCGCGCTCGACGATCTCCCAGCGCTGCCGCTTGTCGTTGTAGCCGAAGGTGAACAGGCGTTGCTGGGCGGCGAACTCCAGGGACAGGAACTCGTCGATGAAGGTGACGTCGTTGTAGTGCTTGCGGACCTCGAAGATCTTCTCCCGCCCCAGCCCCAGCTTGCGATCCCAGTTCCTGCGCTCCACGAAGGAGTCGCACTCGTCGTACTCCTTGCCGAAGCGCCCCTTGTTCCAGCGATCCTCGATGTCTCGCCACAGCTCCACCCCCAGCTTGTAGGGGTTGAGCTGCCCGGGGTGGGTGGCCAGGGTGCCGGAGTGGTGGTCGGCGTAGTCGATGATCTCCGAGGCGTCCAGGGCCCGCTCGGTCATGATCTTGGAATGCCAGTAGGTGGCCCACCCCTCGTTCATGATCTTGGTCTGGCCCTGGGGGGCGAAGTAGTAGGCCTCCTCCCGCACGATGGAGAGGACGTCGTGCTCCCAGCGCTCCAGGGGGGCGTGCTCCAGGAGGAAGAGCAGCACGTCGCGCTCCGGCCGCTCCGGGACCTTCTTCTTCCGGGCAGCCTCCTCGTCCAGCCGCTTCTGCTCCGCCTCCAGGAAGGCGGGGGGGTTGATGTACTCCCGCATGTACTCGCGGTCGGCCTTGAATCCGCGGGCCAGGGTCCGCTCCTCCGGCTCGCCCTCGGGGCGTGGGTCGTCACGGCGCTTCACGTAGGGTGACTGGTAGTCGATGAGGTTCTCGACCGACAGGCAGCGATCGATGAGGTCCTCCACGACCTCGACGCCCAGCTTGTCCTGGTAGCGGCGCACCCGGGTGGCGTGGTTGGCCATCTGGTCCATCATCTTCCGGTTGGTGTGCCGGAACATGAAGTTGTTCTTGAAGAAGTCGGAGTGGCCGAACACGTGGGCCATGACCAGCTTCTGGTCCACGTCGGCGTTGGACTCGAGCAGGTAGGCGTAGGAGGGGTCGTTGTTGATCACCATCTCGTAGATCTTGGAGAGGCCGTACTCGTACCCCTTGGCCAGCCGCTCGTACTCCATCCCGAAGCGCCAGTGCGGGTAGCGGTTGGGGAAGCCGCCGTAGGCGGCCACCATGTTGATCTCGTCGAAGCCCAGCACTTCGAAGATGGTGTCGAAGGGGTCGAGCCCGCACTCGCGGGCGTAGCCCTCCACCCGCTTGCGGATGTCGTGGAGGTGGGCGGGGAGGTGCGCGTGGGAGTCCATGGCCTCACTTCCCGGTGCCCAGGAACTGCTTGATGGAGGGGTAGATGCCGTCCTTGTCGGCGATCTCGGAGAGGGCGACGTTCTCCCGGTCGCCCACCGCCTCCTTGAGGTCCTTGATGAACTGGCCCGAACCGTACGGGCTCTCCACCTGGCCGTAGCAGAAGAGGTTCACCGCCGGCAGGATCTTGCCCCGCAAGAGGTCCACGCAGACGCGGGTGTCGTCGGCGCTCCAGTTGTCGCCGTCGGAGAAGTGGAAGGGGTAGACGTTCCAGGAGGAGGCGGCGTAGTCGGCCTCGATGATGTCCAGCGCCAGCTTGTAGGCGGAGGAGATCATGGTCCCGCCCGACTCGCGGGTGTGGAAGAAGGTGTCCCGGTCGACCTCGCGGGCCACCGCGTCGTGGACGATGAAGCGGGTCTCCACGCCCTTGTAGTGCTTGCGCAGCCAGGTGTCGATCCAGAAGGCCTCGATGCGCACGATCTCCTTCTGCTCGTCGCCCATCGAGCCGGAGACGTCCATCATGTAGACCACCACCGCGTTGGTCTCCGGCAGCGGCACCTGCTTCCAGGTGCGGTAGCGCCGGTCCTCGCGCACCGGGACCACCACCGGGCGCAGGTAGTTGTAGGCGCCGCTGGCGATCTGCCGGCGCAGGGCCTGCTTGTAGGTGCGCTTGAAGTGGCGGAGCGACTCGGGACCCGAGGGCGAGATGCCGGTGTACTTGATGCGGGTGGCGACGATGCGATCCTTGCCGCGCGGCTGGATGCGGGGCAGGGCCAGCTCCTCGCCCAGGATGTCGGCCAGCTCATCGAGGGAGACGTCCACCTCCAGCATGTGCTGGCCCTCGCCCTGGCCGGCCTGGCCGCTCCCGGACTGGCCCTCGCCCGGATAGAGGGGATCGCCCGGGTCGCCCGCTCCCTGGCCCACGCCGCCCTGCGAGCGCTCGCCGAAGCGGAAATGGGGAATGTCGATGGTGGGCACGGGGATGGTGACGAACTCCTTCCCCTTCTTTCCGATCAGCTCGCCCTTCTGGACGTACTTCTTCAGGTTGCGCTTGATCCTGCCGCGGACGATGTCGCGGAAGCGGGCGTGGTCTTGCTTGATCTTCAGGGACATGGGCGGCCGGCCGGCGCTACTCCTTGGCGTCGCCGCGGGCGAAGATCGAGGCGACGAAGTTGAGGACGTCGGTGGAGCACACCTCGCAGTACTGGTAGTTCTTGATGAGCCGCTGCTTCACCACGTCGATCTTCTCCTGCGTCTCCCGGTCGACGACCGAGGCCACCAGGTTCTTCAGCTTGATCGAGTCCTTCTGGTCCTCGAACAGCTTCAGCTCCAGCGCCTTGTGCAGCCGCTCGTTGGTCCGGTAGTTGAACGTCTTGCCCTCGACGGCCAGGGCGCCGATGTAGTTCATGATCTCCCGGCGGAAGTCGTCCTTGCGGGTCTCGGCGATGTCGATCTTCTCCTCGATGGAGCGCATGAGCCGCTCGTCCGGTTCCTCGTACTGGCCGGTGTACTTGTTCCGAACCTTCTCGCGCTGGGTGTACGCCTTGATGTTGTCGATGTAGTTGGCGCACAGCTTGGTGATGGCGTCCTCGTCGGCGCTGATGGCCCGCTGGACCTCGTTCTTCACCACGTCCTCGTACTCGCGCTTCACGTCGGTGAGCAGGTCGCGGAAGCGCTTGCGCTGCTCCTCCGAGGAGATGAGCGAGTGCTGGCGCAGCCCGGCCTCCAACTCGTTCAGCACCATGAAGGGATTGACGCAGCCGTCGCCCTTGTCCGAGACGAGAGCGTTGGAGACCTTGTCCTGTACGTAGCGCGGGCTGATCCCCTCCATGCCCTCGCGGTGGGCCTCCTTGCGCAGCTCCTTGATGTTGTCCTCGGTGAAGTTGGGCAGGGTCTTGCCGTTGTAGAGCTTGAGCTTCTGCACCAGCGTCAGGTTGTGCTTCTTCGGCTCCTCCAGCCGGGTGAGCACCGCCCACATGGCCGCCATCTCCAGGGTGTGGGGGGCGATGTGCTTGCCGCGGATCTTGTGGCTGTTGTAGTCGCGCTCGTAGATCTTCACCTCCTCGTCCAGCCGGCTGATGTAGGGGATGTCGATCTTCACGGTGCGGTCCCGCAGCGCCTCCATGAACTCGTTCATCTGCAGCTTCTTGTACTCGGGCTCGTTGGTGTGCCCGACGATGACCTCGTCGATGTCGGTCTGGGGGAACTTCTTGGGCTTGATCTTGTGCTCCTGGGTGGCGCCCAGGAGGTCGTAGAGAAAGGCCACGTCCAGCTTGAGGATCTCCACGAACTCGATGATGCCGCGGTTGGCGATGTTGAACTCGCCGTCGAAGTTGAAGGCCCGCGGGTCCGAGTCGGAGCCGTACTCGGCGATCTTCCGGTAGTTGATGTCGCCGGTGAGCTCGGTGGAGTCCTGGTTCTTCTCGTCCTTGGGCTGGAAGGTCCCCACCCCGACGCGGTCCTTCTCGGAGAGGATGAGCCGGCGCACCCGGACGTGCTGGACCACCTTCTCCCAGTCGCCCTTGTACTCGGTCATCAGGTCCCGGTAGACGTAGCGGCAGGCCGGGCACAGATCGCCGGCGTCGGAGATGGTGTAGCCGGACTCGGGCGGGCACAGCTCGGCCTGGATGCCGGCGCGCCACTCCTGCGGGACGAGGTGCAGCGGCTCCTCGTGCATGGGGCAGGGCATCAGCTCGCGCCGCTTCTGCCCGTCGAGGTTCACCCGCTCCACGTCCCAGGCGAAGGTGTAGAGCGCCCCTTCGGCGGTCTTGGAGTAGGCCTCCAGCCCCTTCTTGAGCAGGCGGGCGATGGTGGACTTGGACGAGCCCACCGGACCGTGCAGGAGGATGACCCGCTTCTCGGTGCCGTAGCCCTGCGCGGCGCTCTTGAAGACGTTCACCAGCTTCATGAGCGGCACGTCGAGGCCGAAGATGGCGTCCTTGCCCCCGAAGTCCGGGTCGGTGAAGAAGTTGTAGCGGATGAGCTTCTTCTTGTTGTCGATGTACTCGGTCTTCCCGTGCGACAGGATCATGTCGTAGACGCGCTGGAAGGCGGTGCGTGTGACCTTGGGGTTCTGTCGCACGATGTGCAGGTAGTCCTCGAACGTGCCCTCCCAGTGCTGCTCGGAGTAGTGGGTCCGGTCCTGCATCGAGGCGATGCGCGAGACCATGCCGCTCGCGACTTCCCGGGATTCTCTCATCGTGCTCCTCGCTGGCTCGGCGGGGGTGGCCTGACGGCCGGCGGCCGTCGGCGAGCCCGTCCAGGGCTTGAGCATAAGATCCGGCCGGGGCGGCTGCAGAAGCCCGCGCCCGCGAGCCGAACCCCCATCGGGTGTGTACGCCACCCCGACCGGCGATCGCAGGCCTCTAGCGCTCGCTCCGGTGGAAGAAGTCGACCTGCCAGGTCCTCACCGCAGCGTTGTGGCACGTGAGGTCGGGACAGAACTGGTGGGTCCCGTCGTTGCGAGAGACGAAGTACAGGTCGGCACAGGCGTCCGGTGCCAGCACCGCTCGCAGAGCGGCGGCGCCAGCGTTGGCGATCGGCCCAGGGGGGAGTCCCGAGAAGGTATAGGTGTTGTAAGGGTGGGCGGTGAGGAGGTCGGCCTTGGTGATGTTCTTCGACCAGTGGCCGGTGCGGAGCAACGTGGCGTACATCACCGTGGGATCGGTCTGCAGGCGCATGCCCAGCCTGAGCCGGTTCTCGAACACGCAGGCGATGCGGGGGCGCTCGGACTCCTGGCCGGTCTCCTTCTCCACGATCGATGCCAGGGTGGCGACCTGCCCCATGTCCAGCTTCACCTCCGGCTTCCGGGCGGCCTCGGCCCTCGCGTACGCCTCCTTGAAGCGGGCGACCATGAGGTCGGCCACGGCCCGGGCCGAGATCCCCCGGGCCAGGATGTAGGTGTCGGGGAAGAGGAATCCCTCCAGGCTGCGGTAGGGGAGGCCGAGGGCCTCCGCCACCGACGGGTCCCGAGCCACGGCCAAGAAGTCCTCGGCCCGCACCAGGCTGGTCCTGCCAACCAGCTCGGCGATCTCGTCGGCGCGCAGCCCCTCGGCGACGGTCAGGCGGTAGAGCTTGACCTGCCCCAGGTGCACCCGGTCCAGCACCGCGTCGGGGGTGAGCGGGCCGGTGAAGGAGTACTCCCCGGCGCGGAATGGCCGCGGGTCCCGCCGTACGAAGCGGACGTAGAACCAGGCCGTCCGCTCGCGCGACAGCGCGCCCGCCTGGGCCAGGGCGCGGACCACCGCCCGCGCCGTCGCGCCCGAGGGGATCACCACCACCTTCTCCTCCGGCCCGCCGTAGCGCGTGGACCGGAAGTCGACCACCTCGCGCCAGGCGAGGAAGGCGGCGAGCGCGGCGCACAGCGCCAGCACCACCGCCAGCGCGGCCAGCGCCCGCCTCACGGCGCGCTCCGATCGAGCCAGCCCTGGAGGATGACCGCCGCGGCCTCTGCGTCCACCATCGCCCGCCGATCCTTCGACGAAATCCCCCGATCGCGCAAGCGCGTCTCCGCCTCGAACGAGGAGAGGCGCTCGTCGAACAGATCCACCGGGACGCCCAGCGCCGCGGCCAGCCGCGGCTGGAAGTTCCGCGCCAGCCGCGCCGACGGGCCCTCGCTGCCATCCATGTTGAGGGGCAAGCCCAGCACCGCCCGGGTCACCTCGTACTCCCGGGCCAGCGCCGCGATGGCCTGCAGGTCCGCGCTCTCGTCGCGGCGGACCACCGTGCGCAGCGGTCGCGCGGTGCCAAGGAGGTCATCGGCCAGCGCCAGCCCGATCCGGACCCTGCCCAGGTCGACCCCCAGCGTCCGCATGCCCGGAATAGAGCATCGTTCGGCGGCCCTGAGAAGCCGGGCCGGGAGTGGACGCGCCGCGGCTCGTCGGCCACCCGGACCACCGGTGTGGCCAAGGCGCGGCAGATCCCCTCCTCGAGCGCCGCGAGGTGACCGCGGGGCGGCGGCGGGCGACCGTCCTCGGCCACCCGAGCCAGCCCCGCGGAGCGGGCCGGGCCCCCTGGCCGTCCCCGGGGTTCGGCCCGGGGGCGGCAGGCCCACGTCGAGCTGCCGCGAAGGGGGAGGCGGTGCCGCCGCCTCGCGCCCCCGCCGGCCGCGCTCGCCGAGTGAATGGCTGGGGGCAGGGCCTCGGGCCAGGACCGGACCGGATCAGTCGATTTCGGGCCCGAATGGCGTGCGCCGCCCTTGACGGTTCTCGCTCGTTTCGGGGATAGTCGCGCGCCTGAGCCCAGGGTCCGTGCCCCGAGGCTCCGTGAGTCGGCGGTCGACTCGCGTGATCCAAAAGGAAGCGTGCAGCGATGGCGAACGGCACCGTGAAGTGGTTCAACGATGCGAAGGGCTACGGGTTCATCTCGCAGGAGGGCGGCGAGGACGTCTTCGTGCACCACACGGCCATCCAGATGGATGGCTTCCGTACCCTGAAGGAGGGGGATCGGGTCGAGTTCGAGGTCACCAAGGGGCCGAAGGGGCTCCAGGCCGCGAACGTCCGCCGGGCGTAGTGGCTTCGCACGGTCGAACTCACGGGCGGCCTCGGGTGACCGAGGCCGCTCGCGCTTGTGTGGCGCCCCGCGGGGTGCGAAATGAGGGACGGAGGAAGTGGGCGAGGACGGGGTACCTCCTCGCCACGATCAGCGCGAGGGATGGATGAGCGAGAAGGAAGCAGGCATCGAGGTCCAAGGCACGGTCGAGGAGGCCCTCGCGGGCGGCATGTACCGCGTGAAGGTCGACCAGGGACCGGTGGTCCTCGCCTATGCCTCCGGCAAGATGAAGAAGTTCCACATCCGCATCATCCCGGGCGACCGGGTGAAGCTGGAGCTGTCGCCCTACGACCTGACCCGCGGGCGCATCACCTACCGCGACAAGTGAGGTCCAGGCTGCCGCCGCGCGGCGCCACCTAGGGGGCCGGCGCGTCCGCCGCCCCGGCCGTCCGCGCGAACACGGTCGGCTCCTCCAGCGCCGCCGCCAGCTCCTCGTCGGTCAGGTTGCCCTGGCTGTTCATGGTTCGCAGAAGCTCGTCGACCCGGGCCGACCAGGCCTCCGACGGCTCGCCTCGCTCCCACATCTGGTGGTAGCGCACCGGGCTGGGGAGGACCGTGGCCAGGAAGGCCGCCTCCCGCGGTGAGAGCTCCCGCGCGTCCTTGCCGAACCAGTGACGGGCAGCCGGGCCGATCCCGTAGATGCCCGGGCCCCACTCCGCCACGTTCAGGTAGATCTCCATGAGGCGTGCCTTGGGCACGGTCGCCTCCAGGGCCACGGTGAGGATGGCCTCGTGGAGCTTGCGGGCGAGGGTCTTCTCCCGCGAGAGGAAGAGGTTCTTGGCCAGCTGCTGGCTGATGGTCGAGCCGCCGCGCCGGAGGTGGCCGGCTTGCGCGCCCTCGACGGCCGCGTTCCGCAGCTCGTCGAAGTCGAAGCCCGAATGGGCGAAGAATCCGGCGTCCTCGCTGGCGGTCACCGCCCGGACCACGTAGCGGGGCAGCTCGGCCACGGAGACGAAGTCCGGGTTCTCCGGCCCCACCACGAAGGTGTGCGAGGTGCCGTCCTCCTCCTCCACCCGCTGCTCGAACGGGGCGGTGAGCGCGACCGGGGGGGCCCGCCTCGCGGCCTCGCGCATGCGCGACAGGTCCAGCGCCGCGGTGAGCTGCCAGCCGCCCGGCTCCGCCATCTCACCCCACAGGTCGGCCCGAGCGTCCAGGCTGCCCGCGGGCCGCGGCGCTCCCGGGGGAAGCTCGAGGGCGGCGGGGAGGGCTCCCACCGTGCGCAGGTACTCCACGCCAGCGGCATTCACCGACAGCGAGAAGGGCAGCCCGCTGCCCAGCCCAATCGCCCCGTCGACTTTGGCCGTGGCTCCGCCCGGCAGGGCAACCCGTGCCCTGTCCAGCACGACGCGGCCGTCGGCGCGCCGCCAGCCCAGCTCGCCGGAGAACCCGAGGTCGAGGGGGCCGAGCGGCGCCCCGGCCAGGGTCTCACCGGAGAGGAACAGCTGGCTGGCCTTCAGCTGGACGCGGGCGCGCACCTCGGCGAGGTCCGGGTCGGCCTCCGCGGAGGCCTCGACGGCCAGGGTCCCCCCCGTCCAGCGCGTCGCCGTCGGCTCCCGGGCCGGGGAAAGGTCCTCCGGCCCGATCCGATCGAGCCGGAGGGTCGCGCGCAGGCCGTGGCCTGCCCGGCCCACCTCGAGCTCGCCCTGTCCGTCGCCGGGCAGCCGAAACGCCGCGCTGAGCGACTCCTCGCCACCCGGGCCGCGCAGGCGGTGCAGGCTGGCGCGGAGCGGCCCGAGCACCACCGGCCGACCGCCGGCCTTGAAGGCCACGACCAGGTCGCGGACGTGGAGCGCGGAGGGGCCGAGGGAGGCAACCGGGGCAGAGGTCCCGCGCTCCGCCGGACGGCCGCCTTCGCCGAGGCGGCCGAGCGCCTCGCGCAGCGCGCCAGGGCGGTCGGGCAGCTCCAGGCGCACGCCGGACATGCGGAGGGAGGAGACGACCGCCCGCCGGGTGCGGAGCAGGGCGACGAGATCGGGGCGCGCGCGGACGGCCTCGACCTGGAGGAGGGGGGGATCACCCGTTCGTTCGCCCGGTACCACCACCGGGCCGAAGCGGACGCGGAAGAGCGGGTCCACGCGCACGTCGGGCCCGAGCTGGACCTTGCCGAGGCGGGCATCCAGGGCCGCCTCGATCCGCGAGCGCAGGGCGGCCTCGACCGGAGCCAGGCGGAGGGTGAAGAGGACCAGGCCGTAAGCCAGCGCCAGCCCCGCTGCTGCGGCGGCGAGCCCGCGGGCTCCCGTGCGGGGCGGGCGGCGCCGCGGCCGCGGGGAGGTGCGCTCGGGACCCATCGCCGGGCGCGCTCCATACCCCCCTCCCGCCCAGAGATCAACCGGTTCGGCCACCGAAGCGGGGTCGCGCGGACGAGGGGATGAAAACGCCGCCTGGCCTGTTAACATCCCCCGGAAGATCATGGCGTTTCTCGGCCCGAGCCTGCGGCGGAAGAGGGTGGCGGAGCGGCCGGCCGCGAGGGTCGCGGTCGCCGCGCTGGCCTCGCTCGCCCTGAACGCCCTCCTCGTCCTGCTGGTCGCGCGCCTGGGGGCCTTCGAGCTCGCCGCGCCCCCGGCCACGGAGAGGGTGGTGCTCGCCCCGCTCAGCGCCGACCAGTGGAGCGCCAACCGGGCCATCGCCGGCCTCCCCCCGGCCATGAGCCCGCCGGTCGCTCCGCCCCCGCCGGCGGCGCCCGTCCCGGCGCAGAGGCCGCCCGAGGCCCCGACACCGGTGCCTCCACCGCCTCGCCGTGACGAGGAGCTCCCCGGTCGCCTGGTGCAGGTGGCGCCTTCCAAGGACGCGACGCCGCCCAAGGACTCGCGCTTCGTCTCCGACCGGGACAACTCCGTGGAGAAGGAGACGCGCTCGCGCTTCGCCGGCACGAAGAAGTTCGCCAACCTCCTCCCCGCGCCCAGCGAGGGGACCGCCAAGCCGCAGCAGGAGACGGGCGACGGGGGCAATGCCGATCGGACCCGCGAGGCGAAGAAGGGGCCGGACGTCCCGAATGGCACCGGCGCGGAGAAGCCCTCCAGGTCGGGGGTGAAGCCCCAGGAGGAGCAGCCGCAGCTGGCCCTGGCCGAGAGACCGCGTGAGCCGGGATTGGGCGGACTGCTCCAGCCCCAGGGGCAACGCCCGGCGCCGGCGCCGTCTCCAGGCGACGAGGGCGTCTCGGTGCCGGGGACCCCGGGCGCCCCTGGCGAGGCCTCCAGGAAGTCGGGGGAAGCCAACCTCCTGCCCAGTACCCGCAGCATGGCGGCGATCACCGGCGGGCCGAGCCCGGACGACCTTCGCGACATGGACATCGAGGAGGGCGACGGGACCTTCCTCAACACCCGGTTCTACAAGTACGCGACCTTCTACAACCGGATCTTCGAGTCGGTCTACGAGCAGTGGAAGCCGAGCGACGCCTACCAGGCGCGCGACCCCCGCGGCACCACCTACCCGCTGCGCGATCGCCGGACGACCATCGCCATGACCCTGGACGCGTCGGGCCAGCTCACCTCGGTCGAGGTGATCCAGTCGAGCGGGCTGGACTTCCTCGATCGCGAGATCGTCCGCGCGGTGCGCGCGGCGGCGCCCTTCCCCAACGTCCCGGCGGCACTGGTCAAGGACGGGCACGTGGAGATCCCGGCGTCGGCGTGGACGCTCCGGTTCGAGGCCGGAGGCGGCGTCCACGTCCGGGTGGGCGCGCCGCCCCAGCTGCCCTCGCAGCGGCCGTTCCCGGAGTGAGCGTCCGAGGCCGACCCGCCTCGTCATCGTCTGCATGGCCGGGACGAGGAACGCCGTCCTCAACGCCCACGACATCCGGAGGAGGGACCTCCTGGAGTGGGTCCGCCCCGACGTGCCGGGGCTGCGGAGCACCCCCTCGTCGCCGCCGGACCACCGGGGCGCCGGGGAGGGCCTGACCGGCCTCGCGGTTCCGGATCGGGCGGCTGGGCGGGGACCAGCAGGTGGGGGCCAAGACCTCGAGCGCGACCTCGACGTCCTCCTCGAGGGACCGCTCGAGCCCCAGCCGCACGCCGCCGGCTTCCAGGTGGGCTCGCCCCTCCTCCACGGCGAGCACGGTCGAGCGGTCGAGAAGAAGGGCTAGCCCGGCGTCCAGCGCAGGACCGGCTTGCGGGCGGCGCGGGTCTCGTCCAGGCGGGCCCGGACCGTCCGGGTGGGCGCGGACTTCAGGGCGGCGGGATCGGTCCTGGCCTCCTCGGCGATGGCCAGCATGGCTGCGGCGAAGGCGTCGAGCGTCTCCTTCGACTCGGTCTCGGTGGGCTCGATCATCAGCGCGCCGTGCACCACCAGCGGGAAGTAGATGGTGGGCGGGTGGAAGCCGTGGTCGACGAGCCGCTTGGCCACGTCCATGGTGGTGACGCCCTGGGCCTGCTGGTGCTTGTCGTCGAGCACCACCTCGTGGAGGGACGGCGTCTCGTAGGGGAGGTGGTAGGCGCCTGCCAGCCGAGCCCGAAGGTAGGCGGCGTTCAGCACCGCCAGCTCTGCGGTGGCCCGCGCTCCCGCCGGTCCCCACTCGCGGATGAGGGCCCAGGCCCGCACGAACATGCCGAAGTTGCCCCAGAACTCGCGCAGCTTGCCCACCGTGCGGGGGCGCTCGGCCGGGTCGGTGACCAGCCGGTAGCTCGCCCCCTCGCGCACCACCAGGGGCAGTGGCAGGTAGGGTGCCAGGGACTCCTTCACCGCCACCGGCCCGGAGCCCGGGCCCCCGCCGCCGTGCGGCGTGGCGAAGGTCTTGTGCAGGTTGTACTGCACCACGTCGAAGCCCATGTCGCCCGGCCGGGCCACGCCCAGCAGCGCGTTCATGTTGGCGCCGTCCCCGTACACCAGCCCGCCGCGCCCGTGGACGATCTGGGCGATCTCGGCCACGTGGCTCTCGAACACCCCCAGGGTGTTGGGGTTGGTGATCATGATGGCCGCCACGTCCTCGTCCATGGCCGCAGCCACCGTCTCGGGGTGGAGGCGGCCGTCGGAGCCGGAGGCGAGCTGCACCACCGCGTACCCGTTCAGTGCCGAGGAGGCGGGGTTGGTGCCGTGGGCGGTGTCGGGGATGAGCACCTTGCGGCGCGGATACCCGTGGGCCTCGTGGTAGGCGCGGATCAGCATCATCCCGCACAGCTCGCCCTGGGCGCCGGCGGCCGGCGAGAGGGCGGTGGCGTCCATCCCCGCGATCTCCGAGAGCGCCCGCTCCAGCGCGTACATGAGCTCGAGCGCGCCCTGGCAGAGCTCGGGGGGCGAGAGCGGGTGCAGATCGGCGAAGCCGGGCAGGCGGGCCATCGCCTCGCTCGACTTCGGGTTGTACTTCATGGTGCAGGAGCCGAGCGGGTAGAAGCCGGTGTCGATGCCGTGGTTCCAGGTGGAGAGGTGGGTGAAGTGCCGGACCACCTCCAGCTCGGAGAGCTCGGGCATCCCCGCGACCCCCCCCTCGCGCAGGAGCGCCGCGGGGAGGGCCGGGTCCACGCCCCGCTCGGCTGCGGGCAGGGACACGCCGCAGCGGCCGGGGGAGCCGCGCTCGAAGACCAGCGGCTCCTCGTGGACCAGCCCCCGCACCGCGCCCCCCAGACCCGGCGCCTCGGCTGCGGCGGCCGGCGCCTCGGCCTCGGTGCTCGGCTTCCAGCCGGTGGGGTTGGCCATGGCTACTCCCTCACCGACCGGGCGAAGAGCCGGATGAGCTCGGGGTCGTGCAGCTCGGTGGCCACGCACAGGAGCGCGCCGCGGGCCCAGGGCTCGTCCGGGAACCAGCGGGAGAGGGGGGCGCCCGCCAAGATGCCCCGCCGGGCCATGGCCGCCACCACCGCCTCGGCGTCGCCCACCTCGAAGGCCTGCTCGTTGAATACCGGGGCGGAGAATACCGGTGGGCAGCCCGCCTTCCCCAGCTCCTCGCGCAGGAGCAAGAGCCGGGCGTGGTTGAGGCGGGCCAGCTCGTCCAGGCCGCGCCGGCCCAGGAGCGAGAGGTGGATGGTGGCCGCCAGCGCGCACAGCCCGGAGTTGGTGCAGATGTTGGAGGTGGCCTTCTCCCGCCGGATGTGCTGCTCGCGGGTGGAGAGCGTGAGCACGAAGCCGCGTCGCCCCACCTTGTCGACGGTGGCGCCGGCGATCCGGCCGGGGAGCTGGCGCAGGTGGTCCTCGCGCGCGGCCAGGAAGCCGGGAGCGGGGCCGCCGAAGGAGAGCGGGTTGCCGAAGCTCTGGAAGCTGCCCACCGCCACGTCGGCCCCCAGCGCGCCCGGCGCGGCCAGCAGCCCCAGCGCCACCGCCTCGGCGGTGACGGCCACGGTGAGCGCCCCGGCCTTGCGGGCCAGGGCGGCGGCCTCGGGCAGCGCGTCGACCACGCCCAGGAAGCTGGGGTAGCCGACCACCACGCAGGCCGTCTCGGCGTCGACCGCCCGCGCCAGAGCGGCCAGATCGGTGCGCCCGTCCCGGCCGAATGGGACGGTGACCACCGATGCCTGGCCGGAGCGGAGGTAGGTGGCCACCACCTTGCGGTACTCCGGGTGGACGGCGGCGCTCACCACCACCTTGCGCCGGCCGGTGACCCGGGTGGCGAGCAGGGCCGCCTCGGCGGTGGCGCTGGCACCGTCGTACATCGAGGCATTGGCCACCTCCAGGCCGGTGAGCAGGCACACGAAGGTCTGCCACTCGAAGAGCGCCTGCAGCGTGCCCTGGGAGATCTCCGGCTGGTAGGGGGTGTAGGCGGTGAAGAACTCGCCGCGGAGCAGGAGCTGGTCGACCACCGGCGGCACGTGATGGGGGTAGGCGCCGGCTCCGGCGAAGGGCGGGTGGTGGGTCTCGTTCCGGCCGGCCAGGCGCCGGAGCTCGCCGAGCAAGGCGATCTCGTCGAGGGCCGGGGGAAGGTCGAGCGGGCGGCCGAGCCGCAGGCGCTCGGGGATGGAGGCATGCAGCTCGCCGAGGCTCCTCGCCCCGATCACCTCCAGCATGGCCCGGACGTCCCCAGGGGTATGGGGGTGGTAGCGCAACGCTACTCCTGCTCGTCCACGAAGGCCTGGTAGGCCTTGGCGTCGAGGAGGTCGTCGAGCTCCTGGGGGTCGGAAGGCTCGATGGACACCATCCATCCCTCCTCGTAGGGGTCTGAGTTGATGGTCTCGGGGGCGTCGGAGAGGGGGTCGTTCACCTCCGCCACCTTGCCGGAGATCGGTGCGAAGAGGTCGGAGACGGCCTTGGTGGACTCCACCACCCCGAAGGCCTCGCCGCGCTTCACCTCGTCGCCCACCTCGGGCAGCTCCACGTAGACCACGTCGCCGAGCTGGTCCTGCGCGTACTCGGTGACGCCCACCACCACCAGCCGCCCCTTCTTCCGGGCCCACTCGTGCTCCCGCGTGTAGCGGAGGTCGTCGGGGAAGTTCATGGCTCCTCCTCAGGGATGGCCGGGGTTGCCGGGGTTGCGGGCGTAGAAGGGGGTCTTCACCGCCCGTGCGGCAGCGGGCCGGCCGCGAATGTCCACCGCGAAGGTGGAGCCCTCGGCGGCCAGGGCGGGGGGGAGGTAGGCGAGGCCGATGGAGGTCCCCAGCGTCGGGCTCCTCGTGCCGCTCGTCACCTCTCCCACCCGGGCGCCCTCCTGGAGCACCGGGTAGCCGTGCCGGGCGATGCCGGGATCGGTGAGGACGAACCCCACCAGCTTGCGGAGGATCCCCTGGGCCTTCTGCTTGAGGAGGGCCTCGCGTCCCACGAAGTCGCCCTTGTCCAGCTTCACCACCCAGCCCAGGCCGGCCTCCAGCGGCGTGGTGGAGTCGTCCATGTCCGCGCCGTAGAGCCGGTAGGCCATCTCCAGGCGGAGCGAGTCGCGCGCCCCCAGGCCGCAGGGCGCCAGCTTCTCGTGGCGCCCGGCCTCCGTGAGCTCGTCCCACAGCGGCACCGCCGAGGCGGCCGGGCAGAAGAGCTCCAGGCCGTCCTCGCCGGTGTAGCCGGTGCGCGCCACCAGGCAGGGGATGCCCGCCACCTCCCCCCGGGCGAAGCGGTAGGAACGGAGGGCGGAGAGGTTCACGTTGGTGAGCCGCTGCAGGAGCTGGGCGGCCAGCGGGCCCTGCAGCGCCAGCTGGCCCCACTCGTCCGACTCGTCGCGGACCTCGGCGGCGCCGCCGGTGCGGGAGGAGAGCCAGGCGAAGTCCTTTTGCCGGTTGGCCGCGTTCACGCAGACCAGGAGGTCGTCGGCCGCGCGGCGGTAGATCACCACGTCGTCCACCACCCCGCCGTTGTCGGCGCACAGGCAGCCGTACTGCGCCTGCCCGTCGGCCACGCGGGAGAGGTCGTTGGTGAAGAGCCGGTTCAGCGCCTCCAGGGCCCCCGGCCCGCGGAAGACCACCTCGCCCATGTGCGACACGTCGAACAGCCCCACCCGCGTCCGGACCGCCTCGTGCTCGGCCAGGATCCCCTCGTACTGCACGGGCATCTCCCAGCCGGCAAACTCGACCAGGCGCGCCCCGGCCTTGCGGTGGGTGTCGTACAAGGGGGTTCGAAGGGCCATGGGGCCTCGGGTGGGAGCGGGCGGATTGTCCACGGGGCGCGAGGAGGGGTCAAGCGCACCGGGCGGCGGGACCGCCGGCCGGCGGTCAGCGGGTCGCCCGGTCGGCCAGCTCCACCGTGTTGACGAGGAGCATGGCCCGCGTCATGGGCCCGACCCCGCCCGGGACCGGCGTGATGGCGGAGGCGCGGGCCGCCGCGGCCGGGTACTCCACGTCCCCCAGCAGGCGCCCGTCGGCGAGCCGGTTCATCCCCACATCCACCACCACCGCCCCCGGCCGGATCCACCCGCCCCGGACCAGCTCCGGCCGCCCCACGGCCGCCACCAGCACCTCCGCCCGCGCCACCTCGCCGGCCAGGTCTACTGTTCGTGAATGGGCCAGCGTCACGGTAGCGTGCCGCTCCAGGAGCAGGAGGGCCATGGGCTTGCCCACGATGTTGGACCGGCCCAGGACCAGGGCGCGCTTGCCCTGGAGCTCGACCCCGGCCTCGTCCAGCAGGCGCATGACCCCCGACGGCGTGCAGGGCCGGGGGACGCCGCGGATGCCGATGGAGAGCGCCCCGACGTTGAAGGGGTGGAAGCCGTCGGCGTCCTTGGCAGGCGAGATGGCGTCGATCACCGCCTGCTCGTCGAGGTGGTCGGGGAGAGGGAGCTGGACCAGGATGCCGTGGACCGCCCGGTCCTGGTTGAGCCGGTCCACCAGGGCCATGAGGTCCGCCTGGCTGGTGTCGGCCGGCAGGTGGTGCTCCACCGAGGCGATGCCCACCTCTTCGCAGTCCCGGCGCTTGCCCCGCACGTAGATGGCGGAGGAGGGATCGTCACCGACGCGCACCACGGTGAGCCCGGTGGCCACGCCGCGCGCCCGGAGCGCCGCCACCCGCTGGGCCACCTCGGCGCGGACCTTTGCCGCGAGGGCCTTGCCGTCCATGATCATGGGGCGCGCAGTATACCCGGCGGGCCCGCCGCGCGGGGCGGCCCGAGGTCGCGGACCGGCGCGGCTTCCGGGTATCATCTGGCCCTCGCCGCGCCCGGCGGGACGGGAGGATCTCATGCAGCGGTGCCCCACCTGCTCCACGCCGCTCGACCCCGAGGGGCGCTGCGTCACCTGCGCGGCGGCGGCCGAGGGGATGGCCCTGCTCGTCCGGCTCGACTACGCGTCGGTCCGGGAGATGATGGGGACGCTCGAGGAGGCCGGCCTGTCGCCGGCGATGGAGCGGGTTCCCTCGGCCAACGAGCAGGAAGCCCAAGCACCGCGCTGGAACCTGTACGTGGCCCGTGGCGAGGCGGAGCAGGCCGCCGGCCTCCTGGGCCAGGACTGGCGGAGCCTGCTCGGGGACGACGCCGCCGTGGAGGCGGCTCGCCGCGGCGTCGACGGGGTTGACCTCGACGCCGGAGGCGAGGTGACCTGCCCGGCCTGCGGCCACGCCTTCGTGCCCCGGGGCGGCGCGGTCGAGTGCCCCGACTGCGGACTCTCGCTGGGGGCGCCGGACGAGGGCCGGGGAGAAGGCTGAACGCGCGAGCAGTATCGCCAGCGCCGGCGGCGTGGGTCCGTCACCGTGCCACCCACCCGCACGGCGCGCGAGCTGTCGGACCTCCACGTCCACGTGGGCGGTGCGGTGACGCCCCATGTCCCCTGGTCGATCGCCCACGAACAGGGCTGCTCCGCGCCCACGGCTTGCTGGGAGTCCAGGGAGCTGGCGCCGGCCGGCCGGCGAGGCGAGCGCGCTCGACGGCACCTGGCGGTGACGCCCCGTGGACCGGGCGCACCCGGTCCTCGCCCCGCTTCCAGCCCATGAAGCGGGACGAGGGGGCGCGCGCGACCTCGACCGCATCCTCCATTCGGCGCTGCGGGGAACGGACCGGGCGTTGATGGAGCAGGGCGGGCAAGGCCGGGCTCACCTTCCGCCTGGCCCGCGAGCTCCCCTGGAGCTCGACGAGATCCTGGCGGGCGGGGCTGCCCGCCAGGGCGGCGTGCTCTCCGGGAAGGACCGGGCCCTCCGCTGGGCGCGGGGCGACCTTCACCGCCGACGCGGCCTGGCGCCTGAGCATCACCCGCCGGCCACCAGGAGCAGCCCGGCCACCCGATCCGGGTGGAGCTCGCCGGCAGCCTCCAGGGCGCCGAGCTCGGCGGCCTTGGCCCGGGCGAGCGCGAGCAGGAGCTCCCCGGCCTCCCCGGCGCCGGCCAGCCGCGCGTCGTCGAGGGATCGAAGCGCCGCCGCCGCCGGCGCGAGCTCGGCCGGGGAGAGGGGCAGGGGGGCGAAGGCCCGCCCCAGCCGCTCATCGGCCAGGGCGGTGAGGTAGAGGGTGGAGAGGCGCGGCTCCGGCTCGGCGGCCGGGGCCGCGGAGAGCCCCAGCGACCGCGCCAGCGCGGCGAGCGCCTCGGCGAGGTCGAGCGCCGCACCGGTCCGGGCGAGCTCCCCCGAGGAGAGGAAGGCGCGCGGCAGGCCGGCCCCGGCCCCCGGGCTGCCCCACTCGCCCCGCGGCGTCTCCAGCCCCGGGAAGTAGAGCGGCCGCCGGGCGGCAAGCGCGGAGAGCGCCTCGCCCAGCGGCGGGTCGAGGAGCGGCGCCTCCCGGCTGCCCGCGCCCCCGGCGGCGAGGATCCGCTCGGCCCGCCAGCGCAGCGAGAGGACCCGTCCGAAGCCCTCCTGGAAGAGCCGCTTCACCGGCGTCCCGCCCAGGAGCGCCGCCGCGCCGGCGCCGTCCTCGGGCAGCCCCTCGGCGCGGAGCCGCGCCTCGATCCCCAGCTCGAGCAGGGCCCGCGCCGCCCGGAAGGCCGCCTGCACCGCCTGCGAGTCGGCCGGGTCGACCTGGTCCGCCACCAGCACCGCGTTGGCGGCGGCGACCACCTGCGCCTCGACGGCCGCGCGCTCCTGGGGCGGGAGCGCGTCCATGCCGCGGTCGAGGAGCGCCCCCGAGGCCAGGGCGGCCAGGAAGAACCCGGCCGGCCTCGCCGGCGGCCCGGCGGGCTCCGCCGGCGAGGTGGGGGGTCGGGCGAACCAGGAGAGCGCCTCCTCCAGCGAGGGGAAGCCCAGGTCGGCGAGCCGGGCGTCCCGGAAGCGCCGCGCCTCCTCCTCCAGCTCGCTGGGCAGCTCCCAGCGCAGCGAGGCGAGCAAACGGCCCGCCAGGAAGGCGTCCTCGGCGTAGAGGTCGTCGAGGATGCCGCGCAGGGCGGCGTGCTCGGGCCCCTCGGGCAGGAACTCCACCAGGTACCGGCCCTCGGCGGTGGGCAGGATCCGGTCGGTCTGCGTCACCGGATCGGGGTCGTCCTCGAGGTCGTGGATGATGAGGTTCGCCCGCAGGACGGCGAAGAGCACCTCGCGGTCGATGCCGCGGAGCTTCCGCTGCCAGCCCGCCGCCGCCCGGGGGTCGCGCTGCGCGCCGGCGCGGGCGGCGCGCAGCCAGAGGAGCGCGCGCTGGGAGTCGAGCTGGCCGCCCCGCCAGGCATCGAGATCGAGGAAGGTGCGGAACTGGGCCAGCGAGGCGAGCGGGACGAGCGGGGCGGCGTCGGCCAGGCCGATCTCGCGGATGGTGAAGTAGAGGTCCTGGGCCGGCAGGGCTCTCACCAGCGCGGCGGGGTCGCGCGCGGAGAGGATCAGGTCGAGGCGCCGGCGCCCGGAGGCCGCCGCCAGCGCCGCCCGCGCCGTCTCCACCTCCGCCCGCGCCAGCGCCTTCTCCTTCGCCGCCACGCTACCTCCCGGCCCGAGCCCGGCCCCGGGCTCGAGGATGGGTTCGCCCTTGCGCCATCGCCTCGGCCACGCTCCACCCGGCCCGGAGGAGGAGCCGCCGGGCGCGGGCGGCGTCCACCCCGAGGAGCGCGGACAGGTTGCGCACCGCCCGTGCCCGCAGCTTGGCGCTGGTCGCCCGCAGCGCCGCCATCCGCCCGTCCCGGACCGCCCCCAGCCGAACGAAGGCCGCGCTGGTGAGGAGCCCGAGGGCCATCCTCGCGGCGCACCCCGCCTTCATCCGGGTGGAGCCGGCGATCCGTTCCGGCCCGGTGTCGAGGATCACCCGCCGGTGGGCGCGCCCGCGGGCCGCCGGGTTGGAGGTGACGAGTGCGGTGCGGGCACCGCGGGCACGGGCCTCGGCCACCGCGGCCAGGACGTAGGGCGTCCGGCCGGAGGCGCTCACACCCACCAGCAGGTCGCCGGCGCCGACCCGCGCCCGCCGTACCGCCGAGAGGGCCGCCTCCCGGTCGTCCTCGGCGCCCTCGATCGCCCGGCCGAGCGCGGCCGCTCCGCCGGCCACCAGCGCCAGCACGCGGGAGGGCGCGACCCCGAAGGTGGGCGGGCACTCGGCGGCATCGGCGGCGGCCAGCCGGCCGGAGGTGCCGGCGCCGGCGTAGATCAGCCGGCCCCCGCCCGCCAGGGCCGCGGTGGCCTCCTCGACCAGCCCGGCCAGCGAGGGGAGGGCGCGCGACACGGCTCGGACCGCCTCGGCGTCGCCGGCATGGAGCCGCGAGAGGAGGCGCAGCGTGGTGAGCCGCCCCAGGGTCGGGCCGTCGCGGTGCAGCTCCTCGGTGACGGGGACCTTCGTGCTGCCGTCGCCCCGCGGCATGTCGCTCCTCGCGAGGGCCGGGCCCTTGCCGGGGCTCGCCTCGCGGGCCAGGCTCCCGGTCAGGACACCGCCCGGCCCCGCCGGCGGGCTACGCCGTCGCGGCGGCGGGCCGGCCCCGGCCGGCCTTCAGTACCTTGCCCGCCTTGAGGCAGCGGGTGCAGACGCGGATGTGGCGGACCTCGCCCTTGAGGTTGGCGCGGACCGAGCGGAGGTTGGGGAACGACCGCGTCTTGTTCTTGTTGTTGGCGTGGGAGACGGTGTTCCCGACGAGCGGGCCCTTCCCACAGATCTCGCAACGTCGTGCCATGTCGTGCTCCGAAAGCCGAAAGAGCGCGGCATATTACCCGTCGTGGCCGAAAGCGCAAGGGGTCACTTCAACACCTCCTTGCGGCCCAGGGCTGCGGCGACGTGGCCGGCGGCCTGGATGCCGGCGAAGAACTCGCCTTCCAGCCCCAGCCCCGGCAGCACCTCGCGTCCGGCGAAGAAGGCATTTCGCCACGGGGCCCGCACCGAGAGGCCGGTGATCCCCAGGGTGCTGTCGAGGTCGGTCTCGTAGAGGGGCTGCGCCAGCAGGCGCACCCCCTCCTGCAGCTCGGGAGGCGCCTGCAGGATCGGCGTGGACTCGGCCACCAGGTGGCGCTCGAAGAAGGGGACCGCGTCGGCCACTGCCTCGCGGATGCCCGCGGCGGCGGCGGTCAGGTCCTCGCGGGAGCTGGCGCCGGCGGGGATGAAGGCGCTGGCGCACACCACGCGCTCGTTGGGCACCAGGTCCCCCGGCGCCTTCTTGCCGTCCCGCCGGGCCGGCAGGATCTGCAGGAACACCGCGTTTTCCGGGCCGTCGCCGCCGGCCGGGTCGCGCAGGGCCAGGACGTTCTCGCCCAGGGCCGGGGGGAGGGCGGCCTGGTTGACCACCAGGTTCACCGAGAGGAGCCGGCGGCGGGGGGCGATGCGGCCCAGGGTGCGGGCGGCGCGGGCGCTGGCGGCCTCGGCGGGCACCAGGCGGAGGATGGTCTCGGCGTCGGCCGCCAGGACGTAGGCGCGGGCCACGAAGGCGTCCGGCGACCCAGCCAGGCGCACTGCGGCGATCCGGCCGTCGTCGAGCTCGATGGCGCTGGCCACGGCCGCCTCGCCCGGCCCCCCCTTGAGCTCGCCGCGCGCCTCCACGATGCGCCGGCGAATGAGCTCGCGCAGCGCCCCCTGGCCCCCGGCCAGCCGGTGGGTGCCGCGCAGCGCGCCGCCCAGGAGCCGCACCTCGGAGAGCGGGGAGAGCGGGCCGTCCAGGTAGGTGAGGAACCGGGCGGCGGCGCGCAGGCTCCGGACCAGCTCGTGCTCGTCCAGCCCGGCGAGCGGCGAACGCCTCCCCACGGCCTCGCGCGGCGCGTGGGGCGCGGCCAGGGCCTGCTTGAGCGCCTTGCGGACGGCGAGCCGCTCGCCCAGGCCGTCGGGCGGGAGCGGAGGGGCCGCCTTGAGGAAGAACCCGGCCACGTCGTAGTGCGCGGAGAGCGCGGAGAGGCCCGCCGCCAGGGTGTCGGCCTCGCCCGGCCACTCGCGGCGGAGCTCGGCGGAGAGCACCGAAGGGTCGCGGCTCACGTCCACGCGGTGGCGGGGCAGGAGGAGCTGGAGGTCGGGGTCGGAGGGCTCGAGCGCGCGGGACACGTCGGTGGCCAGCCCCAGCTCGGCCAGCACCGCCTCGGCGGCGGGCATGTGGCGCGGGCTGGGCACGGCGACCGGCCCCCAGGGGAGGGCGTAGCCGTGGTCCGCGTAGCCCGGGCCGAGGTCGCCGTGGGCGACGTGCAGCACCCGCAGCCCGCGGCGGGCGAGGAGCGCTCCGGCCACCACGCCGCCGAGCTGGGAGCCGACGATGCAGACGTCGTAGATGCGCTGGGTCGCGGGAGGCCGGTAGGTCTGCGCCACGGCGGCGGAGTGTACGCGAGGGGTGCCCCGGCGCCAATCGCCGAGGCGCGCGGTGCGGTACCGGGCCCGGGTCCTCCGCGGGCGGCGGCCCCCCCGGGACCCCTTCGCTCAGCGCGGCTCGATCGGAGGGTTGACGAGAGCGTCCGGCTCGGGCACGGCGGCGCCGTCCAGGCGGACCGCGCGCCCCTCGAGCGAGAGCCGCCCCTCGGCGAACCATTGCACCGCCTGCGGGTAGATGCGGTGCTCCTGGGCCAGGATCCGGCGCCCCAGCGACTCCTCGGTGTCGCCGGGCAGCACCGGCACCGCGGCCTGCACCACGATGGGCCCGGTGTCGGTCCCCTCGTCGACGAAGTGCACGGTGCAGCCGGCGAGCCGGGCCCCGTGGGCCAGCGCCTGGCGCTGGGCGTGGAGCCCGGGGAAGGAGGGCAGGAGCCCGGGGTGGATGTTCATCACCCGCGGGCAGCCGCGCGTGGCGGGGGCCGGGCCGAAGGCGGCGAGGAAAGCGGGGGTGACCACCCGCATATAGCCGGCCAGGCAGACCAGGTCGACGCGGTGTGCGCGGAGGACCTCCACCAGGGCGCGGTCGTAGGCGGCGCGGTCGGGCTCCGCCTTCGACGGCCGCACGACCGCCGCGGCGCCGGCCCGCGCGGCCCGATCGAGCGCCTGGGCCCCGGGGACGTTGGAGACCACCACCTCCACCCGGCCGGCGATCCTCCCGGCGGCACAGGCGTCGAGCAGCGCCTGGAGGTTGGTGCCGGAGCCGGAGGCGAGCACGCCCAGGCGGAGCATGCCCCGGCCTTACCGCGGCCCGCGGCGGGCCGCAAGCGGAGCGATCACAGAACCACGGCGAGGAGGACGAGCGCCGCGAGGACCAGGATGGAGGTGCGCAACGAGAGCGGCTCCGGCGGTGGGTGATGCACGCATGGTAACAGAGCGGGGCGGCGGCGTGCCATCGATCCCGGAGCGATATCGGCGGGTCGGGCCCGGCGCGCGCCCGCGGCCGACGGCGGCGAGGTGTCCGCCGCCCCGCCCCTGCGCCCCGCCTCCTGCTACCATCGGGCCGGTGCCGCGTCTCCGCCGCCTGTTCCGCCTGGACGCCTACCGGCTGGCCCTCTGGGTCGGCCTGGGCTTCGCCGCGCTGGCCTTCCTGAATGGCGTCTTCCTGGGCAGGGGCTTCGAGCTGCCCGCGGTCGGGCGGGTGGAGGAGGCGGCCCAGGACCAGCTCCTCACCCGATGGCGGGGGCCCCGCAAGCCCTCGGGACGCGTGGTGATCGTGGCCGTCGACGAGCGGTCGGTCGAGGCCGAGGGGCGCTGGCCCTGGAGCCGGGCCAAGATGGCGGCCCTGGTGGACCGGCTGGCCGAGGGAGGGGTGGCGTCGGCCGGCTTCGACGTCGTCTTCGGCGAGGAGGACGAGACCGGCCAGCGCCTTGCCAGGGTGGCCGCGCTGGTCAAGGCGGCGCGCGAGCAGGGGGGGGGCGCCGGGGGGCGGCAGCTCGACGCCATCTGGGCGGCGGCCAGGGGCGGCGACGACGCGGCGCCGGAGGTGGATCCCACCGAGCGGCTCGCCGACGCGGTGGAGCGCGCCCGCGTGGTCTCCCTGGGATTCATGTTCCTCTCCGGCGGCGAGGCGCTCCCGGACCAGGCTGCGCGGGTCGAGCGGCTTCGCTTCTTCCGCACCGAGCCGGTGCAGGTTCTCCGCGGCGGGAAGCTGGCCAAGGCCGGCGAGGGCGTGATGCCGCTGGCCCGCTACCCGGGCGTGGTGGCCCCCGTGCCGGCGCTGCTCTCGGTGGCCGACTCGGGCGGGTTCCTCACCGTCCAGCCGGACCGCGACGGCACCATCCGCCACTATCAGGCGGTGGCGGGCGCCGGGGGATCGGTGTTCCCCTCCCTGGGCCTGGCGCTGGTGGCGCGGGCCGAGGGGAAGGACGGGATCTCGGCGCCCATCGTGCCGGTGGGGGCGGCGGGCGCACCCGAGTCGCTGGTCGAGGTGCGGGTGGGATCCCGGGTCGTCCCCACCGACGACGCCGGGCGGGTCGGCCTCGACTACTACGGCCCCATCCGCGACTTCCCCACCTGGTCGGCCACCGACGTCCTCCGCGGAAAGATACCGCCCGAGCAGATGCGGGGCCGGATCGCCCTGGTCGGCACCACCGCCGTGGGCACCTGGGACCAGCGGGTGACGCCCTTCGACGAGACCGCCCCCGGGGTCATCACCCACGCCACCTTCGTGGAAAACGTGCTGCGGGGCGAGACGCTGCAGCGGAACTCCCTGGTGGTGGTGGTGGAGCTCCTGCTCCTGCTGGCCGTGGCCCTGGGGCTCACCCGCGCCTTCGCCCGGGGCTCCTCGCTGATCTCGGTGCTGGCGCTGGCCATCGGCCTCCTGGGGTGGACCACCCTCGCGGCGGTGGCCCTCCGCCACCACCTGTCGCTGGCGCTGGGGCTGCCGGTGGCGCAGATGCTCATCACCTTCGGCGTGGCCACCACCTGGCGCTTCGTCCACGAGGAGCGGGAGAAGCGGCGGGCGCGGGAGACGTTCGGCCGCTTCCTGGCCCCCTCGGTGGTGGAGGCGGTGCTGGGCGAGAAGGGCTCGCTGCGGCTGGGAGGGGAGAAGCGCGAGCTGACCGTCCTCTTCAGCGACGTGCGCGGGTTCACCGGCATCTCCGAGCGGCTCGACCCGCACCTCCTGCTCGAGCTCCTCAACGAGTACCTCACCCCGATGACCGACATCATCGTCTCCGGGCACGAGGGGACGCTCGACAAGTACATGGGCGACGCCATCATGGCCTTCTGGGGTGCGCCCCGCCCCCAGCCCGACCATGCGCTCCGCGCCTGCCGGGCGGCGCTGGCCATGGCCGAGCGCCTGGCCACGCTCCGGCCCCGCTGGCGAGAGCGGGGGCTACCGGAGATCGACGTCGGGGTGGGGATCAACACCGGCCCCATGTCGGTGGGGTTCGTGGGCAGCGAGGACCGCTTCTACAACTACACGGTGCTGGGCGACGCGGTGAACCTGGCCTCGCGCCTGGAGGGCGCCAACCGCGAGTACGGCACCCGCATCCTCCTGGGCGAGGAGACGCGGGCTCAGGCCGGCGCGGCGGTGGTCACCCGGCCGCTCGACCGGGTTCGGGTCAAGGGGAAGCGCGAGCCGGTGGCGATCCACGAGCTGCTGGGCCTGTCGCCGGCGCCGCCGGAGCTGGCCCGCTTCCTGGAGCGCTTCGCCTTCGGCCTCTCCGCCTACCAGGCCCAGCGCTGGGACGAGGCCACCTCCCGCTTCCGCGAGGCCGACCGCCTTTGCGGCGGCGACCCGCCCAGCCAGGTCTACCTGACGCGGTGCGAGGCGATGCGCCGCTCGCCTCCCGGGCCGGAATGGGATGGGGTGTTCGAGATGAAGACGAAGTGACCGCTCCACCGGACGGTTCGTTGACAGGCCTCGCGGAGGTCGGCTAAGCACCGGAAAGGCATGGCGGACGACCAGCTCTCCCAGCGCTTCGGCAAGGAGTTCCCCCGCGGGACGGTGCTCTTCCGCGAGGGCGAGCCGGGCAAGGACATGTACGTCGTCCAGGTCGGGCGGGTGACCATCTCGAAGCGGGTCGGCGACGTGGAGAAGGTGCTGGCCACGTTGGGCGTCGGCGAGTTCTTCGGCGAGATGTCCATCCTCAACAACAAGCCGCGCTCGGCCACAGCCACCTGCACCGAGGCCTCGAAGCTCCTGGTGATCGACGCCAAGACCTTCGAGGCCATGATCCGCGGCAGCGCCGAGATCGCCATCCGGATGATCAAGAAGCTGGCCGACCGGCTGCAGGAGACCAACGAGCAGATCGAGAACCTCCTGCTGCGCGACGCCTCCTCGCGGGTTGTGCACTTCCTGGCCACCGCCGCCGAGCGGGCGGCGCCCGGCCCGGGCGGCCACCGCGTGGAGATCCCGCCGGCGGAGCTGGCCGGGCGGGTGGGCGTGCGGCCGGAGCAGGTGAACGAGGTCCTGCAGAAGCTGCTCAAGGGCAAGATCGTCGTCGTCGACCGAGCCGGCTTCCTGGTCCCCGACGTCTCCAAGCTCCGCCACTTCCTGGAGTTCCTGCAGATGAAGGCGCAGTTCGAGGATCTCGCTTGAGGCTCCGCGTGCTCGGCTGCTCGGGGGGCGAGCTCCCCCGCCACCGGACGACCTGCTTCCTCATCGACCAGGTGCTGGCCATCGACGCCGGCGCGCTCACCGCCAGCCTCAGCCTCGACGATCTGCTCCGAGTCGACGACATCGTCCTCACCCACTCCCACTTCGACCACGTGAAGGACGTGCCGCTGCTGGCCGACCTGCTCGTCGGGCGTCGGCGCCGCCCCCTCCGGGTCCACGCCTCGCACGAGTGCGCCCGCACCCTGCGAGACAGCGTGTTCAACGGTCGACTCTGGCCCGACTTCACCCACATCCCCGATCCCCGCCACCCGGTCCTGCGCATCTTGCCCTTCCGGCCCAGTCGGCCCTTCCGGGTCGGGCGGTATGCCTTCCGGCCCATCCCGGTGTGCCACCCGGTGGAGTCGGTGGGGTTCCTGCTCTCCGACGGCAAGGCTACCATCGGCCTCTCCGGCGACACCGGCCCGACCGACGCCTTCTGGAAGGCGGTCAACTCCGTCCCGCGACTGGCCGCCCTGTTCGTGGAGCTGTCCTTCCCGAGCTCGCTGCAGGGGCTGGCAGACCTGTCCGGCCACCTCACGCCGCGGACGCTGGGGGGCGAGCTGGGGAAGCTTCGCCGGGACGGGTTTCCGGTGCTGCTCTACCATTACAAGCCCGCCCACCTGGCCGAGCTCCGGCGCGAGCTGGCCGGGCTGCGGCGCGCGGACCTCCGCGTGCTCCGCCAGGGCGACGCGTTCACCTTCTAGACAAGGGCGGCCATGGCCTGGTTCTCCAAGGAGAAGAAGCTCAACGCTCGCGAGGGGAAGCAGGCGGGGCCAGGGAAGCGCGACGGGAGCGGGCTGTGGCACCAGTGCGACGGCTGCGGTGAGGTGACGACGCGCCTGGCCTACGAGAAGCAGTGGAACGTCTGCCCCAAGTGCGGCCAGCACGACACGCTCCCCGCCCGGCGCCGCCTCGACCTGGTGCTCGACCCCGGGACCTTGGAGGAGCTGGACACCGAGCTGTCGCCGGCCGATCCGCTCGGCTTCGCAGACACCAAGCGCTACCGCGACCGGCTGCGGAGCACCTTCAAGGCCACCGGGCTCCGCGACGCCTTCGTGTCCGGGGTGGGTGCCATCGCCGGCCAGCCGGTCTCGCTGGGAGCCTTCGCCTTCGAGTTCATGGGGGGCTCGATGGGCTCGGTGGTGGGCGAGAAGGTGGCCCGGGTCTTCGACCGGGCGGCGGAGCGCCGCATCCCCGCGGTGGTGTTCAGCTCCAGCGGCGGCGCGCGGATGCAGGAGGGGATCTTCTCGCTCATGCAGATGGCCAAGACCTCGGCGGCCCTCCACCGCTTCCGCGCGGTGGAGAAGCCGTTCGTCTCGGTGATGCTCCACCCCACCACCGGCGGGGTAGCGGCCAGCTTCGCCTGGCTGGGGGACGTCGTCCTGGCCGAGCCCAAGGCGCTCATCGGCTTCGCCGGCCCCCGGGTGATCGAGCAGACCATCCGCGAGAAGCTGCCGCCCGGCTTCCAGCGGAGCGAGTTCCTGCTCGACCACGGCATGATCGACGCCATCGTCCCGCGCAGCGAGCTGCGGGACCGGCTGGCCCAGGTCCTTTCGCTGCTGGGCTGAACACGCGGGCCCCATGGAACCTCACGCCTACCTTGACGGCCTCCGGCCGCTCGCCATGCGCTTCGGCCTGGAGCGCATGGAGCGGGCGCTCACGGCGCTGGGCCACCCGGAGCGGCGCTACCCGGTGCTGCACGTGGCCGGGACCAACGGCAAGGGCTCGACCTGCGCCATGGCCGCAGCGGCGCTCTCCGCCGCCGGCCACCGGGTAGGCCTCTACACCTCGCCGCACCTGGCGCGCTTCAACGAGCGGATCGCCGTGAACGGCGTCCCGCTGGATGATGCCGCCCTGGCGGCGCGGATCGTGGAGGTGCGCCGCGCCTGCCCCTGGCACGAGGCCGGCGGAGAGGACGACCGGCTCACGTACTTCGAGTTCGCCACCCTGGTCGGGCTCCTGGAGTTCGCCGTGCGCGGTGTCTCGGTGGCGGTGGTGGAGGTGGGCCTGGGAGGGCGGCTCGACGCCACCAACGCCGTCGCCGCCCCGGCCGTCGCCGCCGTGGCCCGCATCGGGCTCGACCACACCCAGCTCCTCGGCGACACGGTCGAGCTCGTGGCCCGCGAGAAGGCCGGCATCTTCAAGCCGGGCGTGCCGGCGGTGGTCCACGGCGACCAGCCGCCGGGCGTCCTGGAGGTCCTGCGCGCCGAGGCGGCCCGGGTGGGCGCACCGTTCCTTGTCGCGCCGGCGGGGTGGGAGGGGGCCATCGGCCTGAGAGGCCCGCACCAGCGCGCCAACGCCGGCCTGGCCGCCGCCGCGCTCCGCGCACTCGCCTCGCGCGGCGTGCGGGTCGGCGAGGAGGACATCGCGCGGGGCATCGCCGGCGCCGCGTGGCCGGGGCGGCTGGAGGACATCGGAGGGGTGCTCCTCGACGGCGCGCATAACCCGCAGGGGGCGGCGGCGCTGGCCGCGGCGCTGGGCGCCATGTACCCCGGCCGGCCGGTGGAGCTCGTCTTCGGGGTGCTGGCCGACAAGGACCTCGGCGGCATGCTCGACGCGCTGCGGCCCGCGGTCCGGCGCCTGCACGTCTGCGCGCCGGCGAGCCCAAGGGCCCGCCCGGTGGAGGAGGTCCTGGCGCTCGCACGGCCTCGCGGGCTGGATGCGGACGTCCACCAGGGGCTCCTCGAGGCCCTGGAATGCGCCCGGCGAGCAGCGGCCGATGGGGCCCTGGTCTGCGTCGGCGGGTCCCTCTATCTGGTGGGCGAAGCCCGGGGGATCCTGGGAGCGAGGTAGGAGGATATCGCCCCTTGGATACTCGGGTTTTTTGGGAGCATCCGCTCCCCGTGCTATCTTCCGTCCGACCTGCCAGCGGAGCCCCCCGATGCGCGCACGCCTCCTCTCGCTCCTCGCCCTCGCCGCCGCCTCCCCCACATGGGCCGCGGAGCAGAACGTCATCACCTCGGTCGAGACCAAGGACCAGGGCCCCGAGGTGGTGGTGGCGGTCAAGGGCACCCGCAAGCCGAGCTTCACGACCTTCTCGATGGCCGATCCCCCCCGGTTCGTCATCGACTTCTCCGAGTCCAAGTTCCAGGGCGTGCCCGAGGAGTCGAAGGGCACCGGCGGCATCGTCCAGCAGGTGAAGTGCCTCTCCTACGGAGCGGGGGCGAGCGCCATCGCCCGCATCATGATCGCCTTCTCGGCCGAGGTCGACCCGCCGACGGTCGAGGAGTCGGCCGACGGGATCGTGGTGCGCGTGGTCAAGCCGGGCGGGGCGGCGGTCGCCGCCGCCCCCGCCGCAACCGACGCGGCCGCGCAGGCCCAGGCGGACGCGGCCGCGCAGGCCCAGGCGAAGGCCGATGCCGACGCCAAGGCGGCCGCGCAGGCCCAGGCGAAGGCCGATGCCGACGCCAGGGCGGCCGCGGAGGCAAAGGCCAAGGCGGACGCAGACGCCAGGGCCAAGGCCGATGCCGAGGCCAAGGCACTGGCCGACGCGAAGGCCAAGGCGGACGCGGAGGCGAAGGCCAAGGCCGATGCCGACGCCAGGGCGGTGGCGGCCGCGCAGGCGAGGGCCGACGCGGAGGCAAAGGCCAAGGCGGACGCGCAGGCCAGGGCCGACGCAGAGGCGAAGGCCAAGGCGGACGCCGAGGCGCAGGCCGCAGCCGAGGCCAAGGCCAAGGCGGATGCGGACGCGAAGGCGCTCGCCGACGCCAAGGCCAGGGCGGACGCCGAGGCCCGGGCCAAGGCGGACCAGCAGGCGAAGGCGGCCGCCGCCAGCGCGCCGCCTGCCGAGGAGGAAGACGCCGAGCAGCGCGCCCTCGAGGCGGAGATCGCGGCCGCGCGCTCCGAGCCGGGTGCCCACAAGGGCGCGGCCCCCAAGGCGATCTCCCAGGTGGAGAAGCTCTCGCCGCAGGCGCCGGCCGGGCTGATCCGAGAGGTGGGCTTCCAGCAGCTCACCGACGCCTCCCGGGTGTTCGTGCGGACGAGCGCGCCGCCGAAGTTCACCGTCCAGGTGGTCGACGAGCGGACGGTGCGCATCGAGGTGGAGAACGCGCGGATCACCCGCCGCAACGACCTGCGCTTCCTGGACACGTCCTTCTTCCCGTCGGCGGTGCAGATGGTGACGCCCTCCCGCCAGGGGACGAGCTATGTCCTGACCGTGAAGCTCCGGCAGCGGGTACCCTTCCAGCAGAAGGTGGAGGGGGACACCCTGGCCGTCGACTTCCAGCGGCCCCCGGCCCCCGGCCAGGCGCCGGCCTCCGAAGCTGCCGCCACCGAGGACAAAGGCGACTAAGCTCCCGGGGCGCGCGAGCTCGCGCACACCGTGACGTCGTCCGCCGCCCTTTCCGCCGCCGCCCTGCTCGCCGGCCTGAGCGCCTCGCCGCTGGGCGCGCCCCCGGCGGCGACCGGTGACGTGTCCTTCGAGGCGGGGGAGGCGGTCTGGCACGCCGAGTCGGGCACCTACGACCTGTCCGGTGGGGTGGTGGTTCGCCGCGGGGCGGTCGTGCTCCGGGCCCACAGCGCCGTCTTCGACCCGGTCCGCGAGGAGGTCCAGGCCACCGGGGACGTGCTCCTGCTCGACGCCACCCGCGTCCTCCACGCCGACGGGATCCACGCCGTGCTGGACGGGCCCTTCGAGGCTTCGGGCGTGCTGGTCTTCCTGAAGGACAGGCCCCTGAACCTGGCGCACGCCACCTCCCTCGCGGAGGCGCGGCACGGGAGGAACCGGCTCAGCCTCTCGGCCGACCGGGTGGAAGGCGACGAGGAAGGCCGGATGGCGCTTTGGGCGGCGCGCTTCACGCTGTGCGACTGCGGGGAGGGGAAGGCGCCCACCTGGGAGCTCCGCGCCGGGCAGGCGCGGGTGGCCGACGACCGGGCCGCGCTGGACTGGCCCACGCTCTACGTGACCCCGCGTTTCTTGGGCGTGCAGCACCCGGTGCCGGTGCTGGTCCTGCCCTGGCTCTCCCTGCCGCTCACCGACCGGGCGACCGGGCTCCTCTTCACCGAGGTGGGCACCGCCCCGGCCACCGGCTGGTACCTGGCCCAGCCGGTCTACGTCACCCTGGGGCGCAGCGCCGATCTGACCGCCACCCCCGAGTACTTCTTCGGGCCGGGAAACGGGCATCAGCCGGGCGGCTCGGTGAGGGGGCCGGGGGCGAGCCTGGAGGTCCGCTGGGCTCCGGCGGAGCGCGCCGAGGGGCTCGTCCGCCTCCACCTGGTGGAGGACCTGGACCACGAGCGGAACCCGCCGAAGGGAAGCTCCTCGGGCCCCGGGGATGCCGGGTCGGGCGGGGGCGGGCTCCGGCTCTCGCTCGAGGCGAGCCACGAGCAGGGCCTGGGCGAGGCGACCCGGTTCACCGGACACCTCGACCTCTCCCAGGACCCCTTCATGTTCCGCGACTTCCAGCCTGTCGGGCAGCCCTCCGACGCCTACTACGCCCGCTCGGAGGCGCTGGCCTCCCGGCGCGCGGGCGAGCTGGTGCTGGAGGCGTCTGCGGCCTACCTCGAGCCCCTGGTCTCGACCACCGCCACCCTGCGGCCGGCCACCTTCGGCTGGTTCGGGGTTCAGGCGCCGGCGCTGCAGCGCTGGCCCTCGCTGGGCGCCTCGCTCCTGCCCGTCCTCCTCGGGCCGGTCGAGGTGGAGGGCAGGCTGGGGCTCTCGCGCTACGCGCCGCTCGTCGGAAGCCAGGCCGAGCTCCTGCGGACCGATCCGGGCTATTCCCGCGGGACGCCCGAGGATCCGAACGACCCCTCCGCCGGCTTCGCCTCCCTGCCCCGCGAGGCGGCGACCCGCGCCGAGACCCGCCTCCAACTCGCCGCCCCGCTGCTCCTGTGGGGGACCTTGTCCCTCGAGCCCTTCGCCCGCGGGGCGCTGAACGGCTACGCCTTCGACGCCGGGCGGGCGCCGGCGGCCACGGCCTGGGGGGTGGCCGGCCTTTCCGCCGCGGTGGAGCTCTCCCGGCTCTACGGCGAGGTCGAGCACCGGATCGTCCCGCGCCTCGAGCTCCTCGCCGGTACCACGCCGTGGCGCGCCAACCCGGGCGACCCCTTCCCCGCCTACGACCTGTGGGATCGGATCGAGTCGCAGCGGCAGGCGGTCGTGATCCCCAAGACCGGGACGACGCCCGCGGCGACGGCCTCGGTGGTGCAGAAGCTCTCCGCCGCCCCCGACGGCGCCTACACCCAGCTGCGGGCCTCGCTCGAGAACCGGCTCGACGCCGGCAAGGCCGGGCAGGCCCGGCTCGAGGTGGGCCAGGACCTGGACCTCCAGGCCGGCCGCATGGCCGAGACCTTCGGGTCGCTCTCCGCCTCGAGGGACTGGCTCTCCGGCGACGCCACCGTGCGGCTCCTCGCCTTCGGCGGGCGGCCGGCGGTCGCGGCCGGGACGAGGTCCTGGCTCGACGCCTTCACCCAGGTCCACGCCGGGGCCGCGGCGAAGGACGGGCGCGGGGACAACCTCCGGGCCTCGCTCGACGCCACCGGCGCCGGGGCGTTGGGCGCGCAGGGCGCCGGGGTGGACGCGCTCTTCGACCTCTCCCCCTCGACCCTGCCCCCGGGCGCCTCCTACACCCTGGGCGCGCACGGCGTCCTGGGAGGCGCCTCGCTCGACTACAGCGTGCAGCTGGCGGCGCGGAGGACCCTGGGCGTCCAGTGCCACGACGGGACCGTCGACCGGAACACCGGCCAGCCCATGCAGCAGAATGCCATCCTCTCCTGGGACTCCCCGTGCCACTGCTTCGTGGCGCGGCTGCGGGCGGGGGTCGATGCCTGCGGCTCCCCGCACCTGGGGTTCGACCTCGACCTCTCCCGGATCCTGCAGGGCGCCGGCGGGGGCGGGGGGTGACCGGCACGGTGCCGCCCGGCCCGGCGCTCGCGGTCCCGGAGGGGTTGCCGGCCAGGCGGGTGCGGAGGGCGGTTGCCCTCCGTGAACCTTGACCCGAGAATCGGCCCGTGATCGCCCGCCCCCGCCCCGCCCGCCCCGCCCCGCGGGAGGAGGGCCAGGAGCCCGAGAAGCGCCGGCTCATCCTGCATGCCGCCGTGCGGGTGTTCGCCGAGCGGGGCTACCAGGGCTGTCGCATCGCCGACGTGGCCCAGTCGGCGGGGGTCGCCTACGGCCTCGTCTACCACTACTTCCGCAACAAGGACGAGCTGCTGGAGAGCGTCTTCGACGAGCAGTGGGCCATCTTCATCCGGGCGCTCGAGGCCATCGACGCCGGGCCAGGGACCGCCACCGACAAGCTGGCCGGCCTGTTCGGCTTCGTGTTCGACGTCTACAAGACCGCGCCCGCCGCGGTCCGGGTGCTCATGCTCGAGGTCACCCACACGCCGCGAGGGCTCCGCGCCGGCTCCACCCGCGAGACCTTCGATCGGGCGATCCGCCTGGTGGCCGCGGTCGTCCGGCGGGGGCAGGAGCGAGGGGAGCTGCGCCGGCAGGCCGATCCGGTGGTGGCCGCGACCTCCCTCCTCGGAGCCATGGAGCTGACCCTGTCCGGCATGGTGATGGGCCTCGTCCCGGCGGGGAGCGAGGAAGAGATCGATCGCGCCCGGGAGCACCTGGTGGCGGTGACCATCGAAGGCCTGCGCGCACCGCCGCGTTGACGGATCGTCGCGCCGCTGGTAAGTGCGGAGGGCGCCTCAGGATCCGTCCCCCGTGCGCGCCGCCCGCCCGGCGCCGCGCCTGCGAAAGGTGGGAGCCATGACCGCCCGCGTCCTCGTCGCCGACGACCTCTCCCCGGAGGCCGTGCAGATCCTCCGCAAGGCCGGCCTGGAGGTCGACGTCAAGGTGGGCCTGAAGCCCGACGAGCTGGAGGCGGTCATCGGCGCCTACGACGGCCTGGCGGTGCGCAGCGCCACCAAGGTCACGGCCAAGGTCCTGGAGAAGGCGGGCCGACTCAAGGTGGTGGGGCGCGCCGGGGTGGGGGTGGACAACGTCGACCTCGACGCCGCCACCCGCCGCGGCGTGGTGGTGATGAACACACCCGGTGGGTCCTCCACCACGGTGGCCGAGCTGGCCCTGGCCATGGTGCTGTCGCTCTCCCGGCACGTGGCCGCCGCCACCGCCAGCGTCAAGTCGGGCAAGTGGGAGAAGAAGAAGTTCCAGGGGCACGAGCTGGCCGGCAAGACCCTGGGGGTGGTGGGGATCGGCAACATCGGCTCGGTGTTGGTGGACCGGGCCCGGGCGCTGAAGATGCGGGCCATCGCCTACGATCCGTTCATCTCCGCCGAGGCCGCTGCCAAGCTGGGCGTGGCGCTGGTCGAGCTGGACGATCTCTGGCGCGAGGCGGACGTGATCTCGCTCCACGTGCCGCTCACCGACAAGACCCGCAACCTGGTCAACGCGGCGGTGCTGGCCCGGGTGAAGAAGGGCGCCATCCTGGTGAACTGCGCCCGCGGCGGGATCGTCGACGAGAAGGCGCTGGCCGAGGCGCTCGCCGCCGGCCACCTGGGCGGCGCGGCCATGGACGTCTTCGAGAAGGAGCCTCCCCCGGCCGACCATCCCCTGTTCAAGTTCGAGAACTTCGTCTGCACTCCGCACATCGGCGCGTCCACCGAGGAGGCGCAGTCGGCGGTGGCGGTGGCCATCGCCGAGCAGCTGGCCGCCTACCTGAAGGAGGGCGTGGTCAGGAACGCCGTCAACGTCCTCGGGCTGGCGCCGGAGGTGATGGAGAAGCTCTCGCCCTACCTGCCGCTGGTGGAGAAGCTGGGCGCGCTGGCGGCGCAGGTGGCGCCGGCCGGGCCCAACGAGGTCACCGTGGAGGTCGCCGGCGAGCTGGCCGCCCACCCCTCGCGCCCGCTGGCCAACCGCGCCCTGGTGGGGCTGCTCCGGCGCTTCGTGGAGACCCCGGTCAACGACGTGAATGCGCCGGGGCTGGCCCGGGAGCGGGGGCTGGCGGTGCAGGAGGTTCGCAGCGCCGAGCCGCTCGACTACGCCAGCCTGGTCACTGTGCGCGTGCGCGGGCCGGGCGGGGAGGCCCTGGTGGCCGGTACCGTCTACGGCAAGCACGAGGCGCGCATCGTCCGGCTGGACGGCTTCCGGCTGGAGGCGGTGCCGGAGGGCCATGCCATCCTGTGCGAGAACGACGACGCGCCCGGGGTGGTGGGGAACCTGGGCACCTCCCTCGGCACCGCCGGGGTGAACATCGCCCGCATCTCGCTCTCGCGGCTGGAGGACCGCTCCCGGGCCTTCGCCTTTCTTTCCGTCGACTCCGCCCCGTCCCCGGAGGTGCTGGACAAGCTCCGCAAGCTCCCGCACGTGCGCGTGGTACGGGCGATCGAGCTGTAGCGGATGGCCATGCTCGACCTCTCGCTGCCCTCCGGCCTGCGGGACCTCCTGCCCGACCACTCGGCGCACCTGGCCGACCTCTCGGCCCGGCTCCAGGAGGTCTTCGCCGGCTTCGGGTACCGGCGGCTGTTCCTCCCCACCCTGGAGCGGCTGGAGGTGATCGAGCGAGGGCTCACCCCCCGGGCGCTGGCCGACGCCCTCAAGTTCGTGGAGCCGGGCTCGGGGGAGGTGGTGGTGATCCGGCCGGACATCACCCCGCAGATCGCCCGGCTCTACGCCGCCCGCCCCGACGCCCTGCCGGCGCCGGCGCGGCTCTGCTACGACGGGCCGGTGCTGCGGGCCCGGGAGGCCAGGGCGGGCGTGCCGCGAGAGCTCTACCAGGCGGGCGTGGAGCTGCTCGGGGCGGGCGGCCCGGCGGCCGACGCCGAGGCCCTGGTGGTCCTGTGGCGGGCCCTGGAGCGGGTGGGGCTCTCCGGGGTGCGGGTGGAGGTGGGCCACGCCCGCTTCTCGCAGGCGGTGGTGGCCGCCGCCGGCCTGCCCGAGGCCGCCCGGGCGCAGGCCTTCGACGCGCTGGCGCGCAAGGACGAGGCGGCGCTGTCGGCGCTGGCCCGCAGGGGCCGCGGCAGCCGGGCGGCCCGCGAGGCGCTGCCCGCCCTGGCCGGCCTGTACGGCGACGGGGCCCTGGCGCGAGGCAGGGCGCTGGCCCGGGCGGTACCCGGCGCGGCCGAGGCGCTGGCCGACGTCGACGCGGCGCTCCGCATCGCTCGCCGGCGCGGGGTGGCCGAGGTGGCGGTGGACCTCGGCGAGGTCATGGGGCTCGGCTACTACACCGGGATCACCTTCGCCGGGTACGCGCCGGGAGCGGGGAGCCGGGTGGCCGCCGGCGGACGGTACGACGGACTCCTGGCGCGCTTCGGCCGGCCCGATCCGGCCATCGGTTTCGCCATCGACCTCGAGTTCGCCACCCAGGCGCTGGAGCGGGCCAACGGGCGGGGCCGTGCCGCCCCTCCTCGCCCGCGGGGGGGCGGTCGGGGTCGTCGGCTGCGGGCGCGGTGACGGCGACGGGGCCTGACCCGGGGCGAGGCCTTCGTGGTAAGGTCGAACACCTGCGCGCCGCCGGCGCGCCCGGTTTGGTGGCGCGTACGCCCGGCAGGTTAGCCGGGCGGCGCAGGGAGCCTCGAGATGCCGAACGTGGTGGTCGTCGGAGCCCAGTGGGGCGACGAGGGCAAGGGCAAGATCGTCGACCTGCTCACGCAGTACGCCGACGTGGTGGTCCGCTTCCAGGGGGGCAACAACGCCGGCCACACGCTGGTGGTGGACGGCGAGAAGACCGTTCTCCACCTCATCCCCTCCGGGATCCTCCACCCCGGCAAGGCCTGCGTCATCGGCAACGGCGTGGTGGTCGATCCGGAGGTGCTGGTCCTGGAGATCGACCGGCTGAAGCAGAAGGGCTTCTTGGCGGACGACGGGCAGCTGGTGGTCTCCCTCGACGCCCACGTCATCATGCCCTGGCACAAGGCGCTCGACCTGGCCCGCGAGAAGTCCATGGGCGAGGGGAAGATCGGTACCACCGGTCGGGGGATCGGTCCGACCTACGAGGACAAGGTGGCCCGCCGCGGCCTGCGCATCCGCGACCTCCTCGACGAGGAGCGGCTGCGCCGCAAGGTCAGGGAGCGCGCCGCGCTGGCCCGGGAGGAGCTGGCCCGGCTGGGCGCCCCGGCCGAGCTCGACGAGGCCGCCCTGGTGCGGCGCGCCACCGAGCTGGGCCAGCGGATCGCTCGCTACGCCGCCGACGTCTCGCTCTGGCTGCACCGCGCCCTCAAGGCCGGGCGCTCGCTCCTCTTCGAGGGCGCGCAGGGAACGCTGCTCGACGTCGACCACGGGACCTACCCCTTCGTCACCAGCTCCAACACGGTGGCCGGCAACGCGGTGGTGGGCTCGGGGCTGGGGCCGGGGGCGGTGGACTACGTGCTGGGCATCTCCAAGGCCTACTCCACCCGCGTCGGCTCCGGGCCGTACCCCACCGAGCTCAAGGACGAGACCGGGGAGCGGCTGCGCAAGCTGGGGAGCGAGTTCGGGGCCACCACCGGGCGCCCCCGGCGGACCGGCTGGCTGGACGCGCCGGCGCTGCGCTTCGCCGCCCGGGTGAACGGCCTCGACGGCCTGGCCCTCACCAAGCTCGACGTGCTCACCGGCTTCGAGACGGTGCGGATCGCCGTGGCCTACAAGCTGGGCGGCAAGGTGATCGAGGAGATGCCCGGCGACCCGGAGGAGCTCGAGCGCTGCGTCCCGGTCTACGAGGACCTGCCAGGCTGGACGGCCAAGGTGGAGGGGCTGCGCACCTGGGACGACCTCCCGCCCCGGGCGCGCAGCTACGTTCGCCGCGTGGAGGTCCTCTCCGGGGTGAAGGTGGTCGGCCTCTCGGTCGGCGCCGACCGGGGCGAGACCATCCTGGTGGAGAACCCGTTCCAGCGCACCTAGCCACGCCGGGCCAGCTCCGCGCCGCTCGTCGGCGTGCGCGACCTGCTCGAACCTCGGAGGCGGGCGGGTCGATCAGGGCTTGGTGGGCCCGTCCTCCTCCAAGGCGAAGTCCGGGTACTTCGCCGCCAGGCACTGCGGGCAGAGGCCGTGGGTGAACTCGGCGTCGGTGCGCTCGCGGACGTAGACCTCCACCGGGCTCCAGTTTCCCCGGTCGTCCCGGATCTTCTTGCAGTGCATGCAGATGGGGAGGAGGCCGTGCAGCGTCCTGATCTGGGCGACCGCAGTCCGAAGCTCGGCCTCGGTCTGCTTGCGCGCGGTGATGTCGCGGGCGATGACGACGAGCTTGCCGGGTCGCCCCTCTGCGTCGTGGATGAGGGCGGTGTTGACCTCGATGTCCAGGGTGGTGCCGTCGGAGCGCAACCCCCGGTACTCGCTCGGGCCGGACCTGACGCCACGGAGGAGCAACGCGACCCGGGACATGGCCCGCTCGCGGTCTTCGGGCACGAGGAAGTCGGTGACCTTGCGTCCCAGGCCCTGCTCCTCGCTCTCGAGTCCGAACATGGGCGCCGCGTTGGGCGAGACCATCAGCACCCGACCCTCGAGGTCGGCGATGGTGATGTCGTCCGGAGAGGCGTTCAGGATCGACCTGTAGAGCGCCTCGCTCTCCCGCAGCCTCTCCTCGGTCTGCTTGCGATCCGCGATCTCCCTCGCCAGGACGGCGTTCGCCTCGGACAGCTGGCGGGTCCGCTCCGCGACCAGCCGTTCCAGGAGCTGCGCCCGGTCCTCCAGGTCCTTCGAGGGTTGCTCCTCGCCTTCGCGGACCAGGCGCCGCGGGAAGGAGATGCTGCCGTGGGAGATCCTCCAGCCCGAGGCTTCCCTGCGGAAGATCAACAGCAGCCGGGCTGTCCCCAGGGGCAGGGCTTGGTCGTCGAACGACGGGTGGATCGCCAGGCGGCCGGTGGCGACGGCGACCGTCTCGGTCAGCGACCGGAGGACCAGGTCCTGGAGCTCGACACGAAGGGGATCCCGCACCGGGGAGAGGTCCTGGCGGGTGACGGCGAGCCACGCCTGGTGATCCCTGACCAGGGAGTCGCCGCCGCCGGTAAAGCCGGAGAAGTCCTCGCTGAAGAAGGAGACGAGCCGGTCGTCGCGGGAGGCGTAGGTCCGGAGGTATTCGTCGAGCAGCCGCCGGAGGGTCTCCTGGTCGCCGAGGTCCATACCCGGTACCTGCTCTCCAGCCCGCTCCCCGCACCACACCAACAAGGGACGGCGCACGCCCCGTCGGGCAGCCCGAGGGTCCGTCGGGCCCGGCTCGAGCCGGCGGGCTGTGCCGGGTAAGAGGCCTTTGGCAGGGGCGCGGACCAGGGCGAGGGGAGGCTCGAGGCGCGCCACGGCAAGGCCGCCGGCCACCACGAGGTCTGCCACCTCCGCCTGCTCCTCGTGAGCGCCGGGCGGTGGCGGGACGAGCAGCTCGCAGGCCCGGGCACCGCCTCCTGGCGATCTGCAGGGCCGCGCGGGACGGAGGATCCGGCGCGTCGCCCCGATCGTCGAGCAGGTCGACACCCGGATCCAGGTCATCGAGCGGAGACCTGCATCGTGCTCGGGCGCAGGGTGGAGCCGGACATCGAGGCGCGGAGGTGCGCCCGGTCTGATCTGCCGCAGCCCGAGGAGGTGCGCGTGCTCCTCTCCGCCTGCTGCCGGGCAGGGCGGGCGGGCCGTCGCAGGTGCTCCACCTCGTGGCCCAGCACCCATCATGGCCGGCAGGGAGGCGCGCGGGGAGCGGAGAGCCACCGCGAGACGGGCCGGGCTGGTGCCAGGGTCCCGGCCGCGGCCGCCCCGCCCGCCGCGTTCGCCAGCTCCGGCTCGGGGGCGGCGACGCGGAGGAGAACCGGGCCGGCCGGAGCCTGGCCGCCACCTCCAGGGCCTCCACGAGGGAGGCCTTCGCGCCCGGGGACACGGGCCGCGCTCGCCTGGACGCCCGGGGAGGCATGACGCCGGCCGCCCCGTGGCTTAGACTTGCAGCATGGTGCAGGCGCGGACGTTCCGGACCCGCCTGCCCCTGCGCATCGCGGTGCTGGTCGCGACCGCGCTGTGGGCGGGCGTGTTGGCGGTGCTGGTGGGGGCCCGCGGGACCGCGGAACCCCAGGCCTTGCTGGGGGCCACGGCCTTTCTCGTCCTCTTCGCGGGGTTCAGCTTCTCCTACGGGCACACCTGGATCGCGGTCCGCCCCGAGGGGCTGGTCGCGGCCACCCCGTTCCGCGTGCGCCCGGTCCCGTTCGAGGACATCGAGGAGATCGTGGTGCGGGACGGGCTGGCCGGCCGGGTCTACGCCGTGATCACCCGCCGCGGCCTGGTGCGGTTCAGCAGCCTCTTCGACCACCACCGCGAGCTCTTCGAGGTCCTGCGCGAGCAGGCCGGGCTGAGCACGCGCACCTGCTGAGGGGCTGGCGCGTCCTGTCGGTCGGGTCGCCCGCAGGGAGGCGGGGCCGCTGGCGACACCCGCAAGGAGGTGCGGTGCTTGAGTGAGCGAGCCGCCGGAGGCGGCGTGCGCTGGGCCGGCAGCGCCCGCGAGATCCGCTGAAGTGCTCCGTCACCGTTGAGGAAACGGGGATTTCGTGATAGCATCGGACGATTAGGCTCCCGCCTGGGACCCGGCCCGCAGCGGCGTGCGACCGGAGCGGTGGAGCGGAGGAAGGAATGTCGGCAACTCAGGTCACGCAGGCGGTCCCCAACTTCAAGGTCGGGGACAAGGCAGTCTACCCCGGCCAGGGGGTCGGCGAGGTGATGGGCATCGAGCACAAGGAGGTGGCCGGCCAGCGCCAGTCCTTCTACGTGCTCCGGATCCTCGAGAACGGCATGAAGATCATGATCCCGATGAACAAGGTCGGGTCGGTCGGCCTGCGCGAGATCATCGGCGAGAAGGAGGTCCGCCGGGTGTACGGGATCCTCCGCGAGAAGGAGGTCTCGGTCGACTCCACCACCTGGAACCGCCGGTACCGGGAGTACATGGACAAGATCAAGACCGGCAGCGTCTTCGAGATCGCCGAGGTGCTCCGCGATCTCTACCTCCTGCGCTCCGACAAGGACCTCTCCTTCGGGGAGCGGAAGATGCTGGACACCGCGCGCTCGCTCCTCATCAAGGAGTTGGCCATCGCCAAGGCGTGCGACGAGCAGGACGTCGAGGACGATCTCAAGAAGATCTTCAACTGTTGAGCGGCCCCTCGCCGCGCCGCGCCGGCCGGGAAGGCCGGACGGGCGGGAGGGGTGGGCGGACCGCCGCGCGGACCTCCTGTCCGGGCGGCGGTCGTGCGTCGGCCCGGAGATCGCCGGCTCCGGCCACCGTCCTGCGGCTTCACGGGCTGGAGCGGGAGCATGGAGGCCCCACGATGATCGATGGCGAGCGGGTCACCGGTATCCTCGCGGCCGCGGGCACGGGTCAGCGCGCCGGCCTGGCCAAGCAGTGGATGCTGCTCGGGGGGGAGACGGTGGCGCGCCGCGCCGCGCGCGCGCTCGCGGCCTGCCCAGAGGTGGACGGGCTGGTGGTGGTGGTGCCCGCCGGGGAGGCCTCGCGGGGCGAGGCGGAGGTGGCGGGACTTGGCAAGGAGGCCCGCGTGGTCGAGGGGGGCGCGGCCCGCTCCACCTCGGTCCTGAACGGCCTCCTCGCCGCGGCCGATGCGGCGGTGGTGCTGGTGCACGACGCGGCCCGGCCGTTCGCCTCGCCGGCCCTGGCCTCCCGGGTGGCGCGGGCGGCAGCGCGGGACGGCGCAGCGCTGGCGGCGCTCCCGGCGACGGACACCGTGAAGCGGCAGTCCGACGGGCCGGGCGTGCCTCGCGTGGCCGCCACGCTCGACCGCTCGACGCTGTGGCTGGCGCAGACCCCGCAGGGCTTCCGGCGGGAGCTCCTCCTCAAGGCCTTCGAGCGCGCAGGCGGCGAGGCGGGGGAGGCCACCGACGAGTGCCTGCTGGTGGAGCGGCTGGGGGAGAAGGTGACCCTGGTCCCGGGTGAGCCGGGCAACTTCAAGATCACCGCGCCGGAGGACGTGGCCCGGGCCCGCGCGCTGGTGGAGGTGCCGGTCCTGGTGGGGGTGGGCTACGACACCCACCGGTTCGCCGAGGGGCGCAAGCTGGTGCTGGGGGGGGTCGAGTTCGAGGGGGACGGGCTCCTTGGCCACTCCGACGCCGACGTCTGCGCCCACGCCATCGGCGACGCGGTGCTGGGGGCGGCCGGCCTGGGCGATCTGGGCCGCCACTTCCCGGACACCGACCCGCGCTGGAAGGGGATCTCCTCGCTGGCCCTGCTCGCGGAGATCGCCCGCCTGGCGGCCGCCCGCGGGTTGCGGGTGGGGAACGCGGACGTCACACTGGCGGCGCGCCGCCCCAAGATCGCCCCCCGTGCCGCGGAGATGTGCGCGCGGCTCGCCCAGGCGCTGGGGGTCTCGCCGGCGCAGGTGAACGTGAAGGCCACCACCGGGGAGGGGATGGGCTTCGTGGGGCGGGGGGAGGGCGTCGCCGCCCATGCGGTGGTGGCGCTCCTGCGGTGCGGCGGATGAGCGAGGACGGGCGGACCGAGGATCGCTTCTTCGCCGGGAGCGACCCGGTGCGCGCGGACCCCGCGCCGCGGCCGCCGCGGCGGCGCGACTCCCCCTTCCTGGCGCGCTCGCCGGTGTTCGCGGTGCTCACCATCGGCATCGCCGGGTGGGTGCTGGCCACGCTCTGGCCCGACCTCGCCTACTTCGCCTCCCCCCGCGCGCCCATCGACCTGGGAGGGCCGGGAGCCTACCGGCTGGCGGAGGCGCGCGAGAACCGCCTCGTGCAGGTGCGCGGCGAGCTGGTCGGCGCGGTGCAGGTTGCCGAGGGCCGCGCCGGCGCGCCCCGCACGGTGGGGCGGCTCTCGGGAACCAACCTGCTCGTCGACAGACCGGGGCGCGGCGGCCCGCCGCTCTACGAGGGGCGCCTGCTGCCCCGCGCGGCGCGCGACGCCTACGGCGAGGTGGCCGGCATCCTGGCCCAACGGGGCGAGCCGCTCCCGCCCGGCTGGCAGGTGCTGCGGGACGGCGAGCGCCCCGGGCAAAGGTGGTGGCCGGTGCTCGGCGCGGCGCTCCTGCTCGCGCTCATCGCACTCAACCTGCGGGCCCTCCTGCGCCCGCTCTTCCTCGCCGCACGGGAGCGATGATGAGGATCCAGGTCCACGACACCCTCGCCGGCAAGAAGCGCGAGCTCGTTCCCCTGGAGCCCGGGAAGATCGGCATCTACGTCTGCGGCCCCACCGTCTACGACGCCGCCCACCTCGGCCACGCCCGCACCTACGTGGCCTGGGACGTGGTGGTGCGCCACCTGCGCGCCCGTGGGCTCGAGGTGAAGTTCGTGCGCAACTTCACCGACGTCGACGACAAGATCATCGCCCGGGCTCGGGAGCGCGGCGAGGAGCCCGCGGCGCTGGCGGCCCGGTTCGCCGACGCCTTCGACCGCGACATGGACGCGCTGGGGAACCTCCGCCCCGACGTCTGCCCGCGGGTGACCACCCACATCCCGGAGATCGTGGCACTGATCGAGGCTTTGGTGGCCAAGGGCTACGCCTACGCGCCCGGGAACGGCGACGTCTACTACGCGGTCCGCCGATTCGCCGACTACGGCCGCCTCTCCCGGCGCAACGTCGACGACCTCCAGGCTGGCGCCCGGGTCGAGCCGGGCGAGGCCAAGCGCGACCCGCTCGACTTCGCCCTGTGGAAGGCGGCCAAGCCCGGCGAGCCGAGCTGGCAGTCGCCGTGGGGCGCGGGGCGGCCCGGCTGGCACATCGAGTGCTCGGCCATGACCCGCAAGCACCTCGGCCCGCGCTTCGACATCCACACCGGGGGCAAGGACCTGATCTTCCCCCACCATACCAACGAGATCGCGCAGTCGGCCGCGGCCACCAGCGACGATCCGCGGGCCGAGGACTACGCCCGCTACTGGCTGCACAACGGCTTCCTCAACATCGATGACGAGAAGATGTCCAAGTCGCTCGGCAACTTCCGCACCATCGGCGACGCGCTGGCGCGGTTCGACGCCGAGGGGCTTCGCTTCTTCCTCCTCGGCACGCACTACCGGCGGGACTTCAACTTCTCGGACGGCCTCTTGGCCGAGGCGGAGAGGCGGGTCCGCGCGCTCTACGAGACGCTGGAGAAGGCCGACCGGCTGGCAGCGGGCGCGGCGCCGGCCGGCGGCGGGGCGCTCCTCGAGGGGGCGCAGGCGGCGCTCGACGACGACTTCAACACCCCCCAGGTGCTGGGGCTCCTGGCCGAGGCGGTCACGGCCGCCAATGCCCTTGCCGACCGGAAGGGGAGGAAATCCCCGGAGGACCGGGCCGCCCTTTCGGCCTTCGCCCGCGAGGCCCGGGCCGCCGGCCAGCTCCTGGGGATCCTGCAGCGGCCACCCCTGGAGGCCCTGGCCGCCATCCGCTCGAGGGCGGCGGGGCGCAAGGGGATCGACCCAGCGTCGGTGGAGTCACGCATCGTCGAGCGGGCCGCGGCCCGCGCCGCTCGGGACTTCGCCCGGGGAGACGCGATCCGGGCCGAGCTCCTGGCGATGGGGGTGGCGCTCATGGACGGACCGGGCGGGACCACCTGGACGGTGGAGTAGGCCGGCCCGCCCGATGCCGGGCGGCGTGGAGCTATTCCTCGGGCGGCGGCTGCGGGCCGGGGACGATCCCGGCGATGTCCGGGTCCTCGCCCGGCACCGACGGGGAGCCGGGTCGCTCCGCGCGCTCGCGCTTTCGCTGCTCGCGCCGCTCCTCCTTCTTCGCCTGGCGCTCGCGCCGGTTCGCCTCTTTCTGGCGCTTGGTCGCTCCGGGATTGAAGGGCACGTGGATCTCCTTTCTGCTCGGCGAGCGGTCGAGAAAACGCGAAGGCCCGGCCGTCCGTGGCCGGGCCTCCTCGTGGCCGGACGGCGTCTAGCAGCTACGCCGCTCGGACGTTCGCGGCCTGGAGGCCCTTGGGCCCCTTCTTGACCTCGAACTCGACCCGCTGCCCTTCCTGCAGGCTGCGGAAGCCCTCCGCCTGAATCGCGGTGTGGTGGACGAAGACGTCCTCGCCACCGCCGTCCTGAGAGATAAACCCGAAACCCTTCGCGTCATTGAACCACTTCACCGTACCACTCGCCATCTGCACACTTCTTTCGTGTTCGGTGGGAACCTTTCCCAACCCGGACCCAGCAGCCATCGTCATGGCTTGGGACGGCGGCAGGTTAGTCAAGGTCGGTCGAAAAGTCGAGCCCGGACGACGCAGCTCGAGCCGGGCAGAAAGCCCCGGCTTGCCGGGCACTTTGGGCCTCGGGAGGGGCGGCCGGCTAGCCCGGGCCGTCGCCGGGCAGGCCGGCCGGCCGGAGGTCCACCTCGAACCTCACCTCGACCTCGTCCTGGACGCCGATGGTCCCACCGAACCCGACGAAGGGCTTCATGCCGAAGTCGGACTGTCGGAAGCGCAGCTGCCCGCGGACGTGCCAAGCGCTCCCCTCGCGCCTCGCCTCGAAGGTCGCGGCCACCGGCCTCTCCTGGCCGTGGAGCGAGAGCCTGCCGTGGAGCGTCCCCCGCACCCCCTCGGCGGCGCCCGCGCCGTCCACCTCCACCCGCTCCGACCGGAAGGTGATCTGCGGGTAGCGCGCGGCGTCGAGGACCTCCGGACCGGCCGCCTCGGAGTCGACCCTGCGCCGGTCGGCGGCCAGCATCCCCTTGCCCCGATCGCGCAGCGAGGCGGCGTCGAGGGTGAGACTGAGCGAGGCGCCGCCCGGGTCGCCGTCGGGCACGTTCGCCGCTCCGCTCCAGCGGGTCACCTCGAAGTCGTGGTCGTGCGCCAGCATCGACAGGAAGCCCTGCTTGCCGACCTTGACCCGGATGCCGTCCCCGGCGGGGACGACCTCCAGTCCGTCGAAGGCGGCTGGCCGTGCCGGGAAGGCGGCGGCGAGGAGGAGCAAGGCGGGGGCGAGGGTCCTCATGGTCTGGTCACCTGCCGAAGGCGTAGCCGAGGCGCAGCCCGGCGTGCAGCAGCCGGCCCGGGTAGGCGTCGGTCTCCGCGACCATATCCCATCGCCGGCCCAGGGCCAGGCGCGCACCGGCGTGCAGGGCGGCCACGGTGCGCTCGCTCCGCAGGACGGTGCCGTCGACCGCCACGTGGAAGCGGCCTCGCAGCGAGACCATCCCCGCGCCCGCGTAGGGATCGAGGGACGGCCCGGCTCCCCCCAGGTGCGCCCCGGCCGACAGATCGGCCCCCCATTCCCAGGCGCGGAGCTCGTCGCGGGTGGAGGGCTCGGTGACCGGCGCGCTCGCCGATGCGTACAGCGCGTGCACTCGGGCCCCCAGCCGGAGCCACCCCGGCGCCGCCCCCAGGCCGGCCTCCGCCGCCAGGTAGTCGGTGCTGACCTGCCGGATGCGGACCGGCGGGATGTACGCCAGGCCGACGAAGGCGCGGAGACCGACCGGCGCGGGCAGGCCCAGGGAGAGGCGCGGCCGGGGGAAGAGCCGGGTGTGGTCCGAGGCGGTGATCTCGCGCTTGTCGCCCACGGTCCCGTCGATGGCCGGGATGGTCACCGCCTCCAGCGAGGCGTGGAGCGCGCCGGCGGGCAGGGCCGCCGGCGCCTGCACCGGGGGCAGGTCGAGGAGCAGCGCGTGGATCTCGATGAGCCGGCGCTGCTGGGCGTCCACGTCCTGCGCGCGCGACGGGACCGGCGCCGCGGCCCAGGTGGCCGCGAGCAGGACGGGCAGGATGCGGTTCATCTCGGGCCTGACACCGCCGCCGGGGCCGGTGGGACGCGGCCGGATGGGGCCCGCGCGCTGGGGTGCCGTCCCGGCCGGGCGCGTAACCCGCCGCGCCCGCCGACCTCCGGAGGCGGCGCGGCCAGGTCCGGCCGCGCAACCAGGAGGAGGGCGGCCTCTTCGGCCGCACCGACCCAGAGCCCGGAAGGGCGGAGGGATCATGAAAGGCGGACTGATCATGAATGACGGAGCGAGGATGTTGCGGATGGCAGCGATTGGGGCGGTGGCGCTGCTCTCGGGTTGCGGGAGCGCCGGCGGCGGTGGCGGTGGCGGCGGCGGGGCGGGGGCGACGCCCGGCTTCTACGTGGTCATCGCCGGCTCGGCCTTCAGCCCGCTGCAGCTGGGCGCGCCGCCCGGGGCGACGGTCACCGTGCTGAACCGGGACCCCATGGCCCACTCTTTGACCAGCGAGGCCGCCGCGGGGGACTTCACGCCAGGTGGAGTGAGCGGGGTGGAGTTCGACACCGGTTCCTTCACCGGCTCCCGGACCTTCACGCTGCCCGCCGACGCACCCGACGGGACGGTGATCCCCTACTACTGCACCGTTCACAAGGGCACCATGGCCACGCCCAACGGCAGCATCCGCATCGACTCCAGCGCCCAGCCGGCGCCGGCGCCGGGCTCGTCCGGCGGCGGCGGCTACTGAGGGTGTCCCCCGCCCGGGACCGTCTCGCCGCGCACCACCCCGGTGTGGAGCAGGCAGGAGGTCCGAGATGCCGACCGATGCCGCGCGCGCCGTCCTGCCCGACCGAGCCACCGCCGATGAGGATCTCGTCGACGAGGTGCGGGCGGGGCGGCGGGCCCGGTTCGGCCTGCTGGTGGCGCGCCACGAGGCCCGCCTGCGCCGTGCGGTCGGGGCGGTCCTCCACAACCGCAGCGAGGTCGACGACGCCGTCCAACAGGCTTTCTCCCAGGCGCTGGCGGGGCTGGACCGGTTCTCGGGCGCGGCTGCGTTCGCCACCTGGCTGCGGCGGATCGCCGTGAACGAGGCGCTCCTGCGCGCCCGCCGCTCCCGCCGCGCCGAGCGCGCCCTGGCCACGCTGGGAGCGCACGGGGAGGGTGTGGTCGGGACCCCGGAGCAGGATGCGGCCCGCCGCGAGGACCTGCGGCGGATCGAGGCGGCCCTGCCGCGCCTCGCCGAGCCCCATCGCCGGGTGTTGCACCTCGTCATCGAGGAGATGTCCACCGCGGAGATCGCCGAGCACCTGGGCGTCAGCGAGGGTGCGGTGAAGGTCCGCGTCCACCGAGCGAGGGAGGCGCTGCGCAGGGCCGTCGACGGCGGCCCGCCGAAGGGCGGCAGGCCCCACCTCGTATTGGCGGCCGGGCGTGCAAGCCTTATTGGGTCAGGTCCATGTGGGGTCGTGCAGCAGCGGCAGTCCCGGGGCGCGGGGCCACCGCCCGGGAAGGCATGAGCGGATCGACCGGGGATCGGGGTCGCGAGGAGGTGGTCCGGCTCTACCGCGAGTTCGGGCCCGCGGTTTACCGACGGTGCATGCGCCTCCTCCGGGACCGGGAGGCGGCGCGAGACGCGACCCAGGAGGTCTTCGTGAAGCTGCTGCGCGACGGGTCCCTGCTGGGAGAGGGCGAGCGAGCCTTGCGCTGGGTCTACCGGGTCGCGACCTACCATTGCCTGAACGTTCGCCGGGACCGGTTGCGCCGGGAGCGCCGCCTGGAAGGTGCGGCGGCCGAGGCGGAGGCGGCGGCGCCCGAGGCGCCCGCCCTGGGGGAGCGCCAGCTGGCCGAACGGCTCCTGTCGCGGTTCGACCCGGTCACGCAGGCGGTGGCGCTGGGCATGCTCGTCGATGGGATGGAGGGCGACGAGCTCGCCGGGGCGCTGGGGATCTCCCGCCGGACGGTGCATCGCAAGCTGAACCGTTTCCTGAAGGTCGCCCGCCACCTGACGCGGGAGGAGCCATGACTCGCTGCCCGTCCGACCTGGAGCTGGAGAGGGTCCTGCGCGAGCCGCGGCGCGGGGCGGCCCACGTCTTCGGCTGTCCCCGCTGCGGGGAACGCCTGGCCGAGCTCCGGCGGCTGGGGGAGGAGTTCGAGCGGCGGGTCTTCCCGGCCACCGTCGAGGCAGTGGTCGCCGGCGCGGCGCGGCCGGCGCGGTTCCGGGCCGGCCCCTGGCTCGCCCCCCTGGCGGCGGCGGCGGTCGCGGCCGGCGTCGCCTTGATCCGCACCGGCGGCCCACCCGCGAGCTACCTGGGGACGAAGGGCCCGGCCCTGGACCTGGTGGCCTACGCCCGGGGCGCGGATGGCACGCAGGTCCTGGCCGACGGTGCCCAGGTCCCGTCCGGCGCGGGCCTGCGATTCCGGGTCCGGTCCGCCCACGCTTGCCGGCTGTGGATCGTCTCGGCCGACGCGGCCGGCCAGGTGTCGAGCATCTACCCCGCGACCGGGACCCAGGGCGCCGAGCTGCCGGCCGGCGAGCCGGTGACCATCCCCGGAGGCGCGACGCTCGACGGCCGAAGCGGCCCGGAGCGGTTCTTCGCCGTGTGCGGGGCCGGCGCGCCGCTCTCCCTCGAGGAGGTGGAGCGGGCGGCGCGGGCCATCGGCCCGGGGGAGGAGCGGATCCGGGCCGCCCGGAGCCTGCCCGGGCTGCCGCCCGGGGTCGCGGCCCAGGCCACGCTGCTGGTCGAGAAGCGGCCATGAGGCCTCGCTCCGCGCTGGTTGCCCTGGCCGGGTTGAGCGTGGCCCTGGCGCCCGCCCCCGGCCGGGCCTCGGCGCGGTTCGCGGTCGTGGTCGGTGAGAACCAGGGCGCCCCCGGCCAGCCCAGGCTGTGGTTCGCCGAGCGGGACGCGGAGCGCTTCGCCCGGGTGCTCACCGAGCTGGGCGACTTCGATGCCTCGGACGTGGTCCTCCTGCTCGGCGGCTCCCTCGGCCAGGTGCGCGCTGCGCTGGCCGAGGTGGAGGGGCGCATCGCGGCCCAGCGGGAGCGCGGGGAGCACCCGCTCCTCCTGTTCTACTTCTCTGGCCACGCCGCGGCGCAGGGGCTGGAGATGGGGGCGGAGCGGCTCGCCTTCGCGGAGCTGAGGAGCCTGGTCACGTCCTCGTCGGCCGAGGCCCGCGTGGCCATCGTGGACGCGTGCGAGGCGGGGCTGCTCACCCAGGTGAAGGGGGCCAGCGCCGACCCCGGGCTCGACTTCGCGCTCCCCTCGGACGAGCAGGTGGAGGGGACTGCCTTCGTGGCCTCGACCGCGGTGGGGGAGGCAGCACAGGAGTCGGCGCTCCTGGGCGGATCGTTCTTCACCCACAACCTGGAGATCGGCTTGCGCGGCGCCGCCGATGCCGACGGGGACGGGCTGGTCACCTTGGGGGAGGCCTTCCGGTACACCGCCGCCCGGACCCTCTCCGGCACGCTTGCCACCGAGGCCGGTGGCCAGCACGCCACCTATGACTTCCGCATGGCAGGGCGAGGGGACGTGGTCCTTTCGGACCTCCGCCGGGCCGATGCGCGCCTGGTCCTGCCCCGCGACCCGGAGGCCTCCTACGTGGTCCACGGCCCGGGCGGCCTCCTCGCCGAGGTGGCCGGCGGCGCCAAGCCCGTCGCCCTGGCCCTGCCCGCCGGGCACTATCGGGTCGAGCGGCGTGCCGCCGCGGGCTTCGCCGTCGCCGAGGTGCTCCTGGAGCGGGGCGCTGCCCAGCCGTTGCCACCGCTTTCGCCCACGCGCTACGAGCTGGCGCGCAGCAAGGGGGGGCCCAAGCCCGGCCTGGTCTTCGCGGGGGGCGGGCTGTTGACGCTGGGGCTGCCCGGGTTCGGGGCCGCTCCGGCGGCGCGCATCGGGGTGCGGAAGGAGCTGGGCCCGGTCGGGCTGCGGCTACGCCTCGACTACGCGGGGAAGACCGCGTCCGATCCCCACCTGGGGCGGTACGACCTGGCGTACGTGGGCGGCGCGCTGGCCGCGCTCTCCCCCCTCAATGCCGCGCGGGTGCTCGTGGAGGCCGGGCCCGAGCTGGGCTACGGCTTCGCCACGCAGCGGCTGGCCTCGAACGGCCGCGGGTTCGGCTCCAGCGTGCTTTGGGCCGGCGGCGCGGCCATGGTGACCGCGCCGTTCGGCCCCGTCCGCCTCGGCGCCGACGCGGGCGTGGGGCTTCAGGCCTTCCGGCTGGACGGGCACGGCGTGGTGCGCCCCGCGGCGTCGCTCTCGCTCCTGGCGCTATGGGGGTTCTGACTTGCGCGCTCGCCTCGCCGCGCCGGCCCTGCTCCTCGCCACCGCCTGCCAGCAGACCCTGGTCGACGGCAACGCGACGGGCTTGCTCCTCAACCCATCCTGCCGGCCCGATCAGGCGGTCTGCGCCGGGGTGTGCACCGCCGAGGACGCGGCGCACTGCGGCTCCTCCTGCGCCGACTGCACCGGCGAGGACCTGGCCGATCCGAATGCGGTCCCCGCCTGCCAGGCGCACGCCTGCGGCCTGGCCTGCCAGCCCGGGTTCCTGCGCAGCGGCGCCACCTGCCAGCGGGCGACGGCCGTGACCGCGGGGTTCGCCCACAGCTGCGCCCTGCTGACGGATGGCGCGGTGGCCTGCTGGGGGGCGAACGAGCACGGCCAGCTCGGGGACGGGTCCACCACCGACCGCCCGACGCCGGTCCTGGTCCCCCTGCCCGGGCCGGCCAGCGCGGTGGCGGCGGGGTACGTGCACACCTGCGCTGCCGTGGGTGGCCTGGCGTACTGCTGGGGCGACAACACCGTCGGGGAGCTGGGCGACCTGTCTCGCGCCGATCCGACCAGGCCCGGGCAAGTGCCCGGGGTCTCCGGCGTGACCGCGCTCACCGCCGGGGGAGGGGAGAACGCCGGCACCTCGGCGACCTACTACGGCCACACCTGCGCGCTCTCCGGGGGGGCCGTGTGGTGCTGGGGCGCCGACGAGTCCGGGCAGCTCGGGGGCGGCCTGCTCCAGATCTCGCGGCCGGCGCCGGCCCCGGTGCCCGGGCTAGGAAACGGCGCCACCGCCGTGGCCGCCGGCGACCGGCACACCTGCGCGGTGGTGTCGGGCGCCGTCCTCTGCTGGGGAGCGGATGCGGCAGGGCAGCTGGGCGACGGTGGCAGCCAGCCCACCGCCACCCCGCAGCAGGCGATCGCCTCCGGCGCCACCGCCGTGGCCGCGGGCGCGGCCCACTCCTGCGCCGTGACCGGCGCCGCCGGTGCACAGCTGCTCTCCTGCTGGGGGGACAACGGGAGCGGACAGGTGGCGCTGGGCGCGGACACCCCCGCGGTACAACCCACCGCCCTGGCGCTCGACCTGGGGACCCTCCACCCCACCGGCGTCGCCGCGGGGAGCGCCGACACCTGCACCTTCGCCCAGGGCGGCCCGGGGCCGCTCTGCTTCGGGAGCAACGCCTCGAGCGAGCTGGGCCTCCCGGCCACGCCGCGGGGCGAGAACACGCTCTCCCTCACCGCCGTGCAGGGCCTCGCCGCCGGGTACCAGCACGAGTGCGCGCTCACCGGCGAGGGCGGCGTGCTCTGCTGGGGCGCCAACGACCGCGGCCAGGTGGGAAACGAGGCGGCCGGGGACGTGGTGGTGTCGCCGGTCGACGTCTCGGGCCGGTGAGCGCCGGGCGAACCCTCCCGGCGGGGCAGGCCTCGATGGGTGCCGGAGGTAACGAACAGGCGCCGGCGGGATCTCCTGGACGATGGAACGCGCGACGACTCCGGCCAGCGGCTGCGAAGCGGGCGAGGAGAGGGAGGACGAGGTGACCCTGACCTTGGACCTGCTCCGGGGCGAGCTGTACCGCCTGCTCGACGAGCTGGCTCGGGCCAGGCCCGAGTCCCAGGGCGCGCTGCTCGAGGAGCTCCAGGACACGCTGGAGCGGTTTCGGGGCGAGCTGGCGCTCCGGGGACGTGCGCCCTAGCGGTCACCGTCCGGGCGATTGGGGGTCGGGCCGGCGCTGCCCGATCCGGACCGCCGCTCCAGGGTGCAGACCTCGCAGGGACGGAAGGAGCCCGGCACCTGGGCACCGCCTGCCCTTCCACGAGGCCGGTCGAGAACCCCGCTCGGCGCCGGCAGGGCAGGTGGCTCGGTCTCCTGGCGGTGCGGACCATCGCCGGCGCCGGTGACGTGTCGGGCTTGGGGGCGAGGGCGGCTCGCGCTCCGGTGAGGAGCCATCGATGGAGGAGGGCGGTGCTATCGTCGCCACGTGACCCTGCGCCGGACCGCGCGGGAGCTGGAAGTGGAGGCCGCGCGGCGCGCGCCGCCCTCCCCAGGAGTGCGCTGGCCGGGGCGGCCGCCGGAGCCCATCGCCATGCTGGTCCGGCGTGGGCTCTCGCCGCGTCCCGGCACGCCCGACCTGCCGTTCCCTTCCGATCTCCCGCGGGCCGCGCTGGACCGGCTGTCCGAGCGGCTGGGCCACTACGCCTTCCGGCTCTTCCTGCGGGGTGCGATCCTGGCGGCGGGTCCGTTCAGGCCTGCGGATGCCACCCGCTACCTCTCGGCGGCGGCGGCGCGGGCGATGGCGCTGGAGCTGGTGGGACTGGGGCTGGCCGAGGCCGCGGGGCGCGGACGAATCCGGCTCGTCCACCCGGCGAGGAGCTTCGGGGGCGTGCTGGAGTGGTGGGTGGGACGGCAGCTCGCCGGCCGGCTGGTCGCCGAGGTCGAGACCGGGGTCCGCACCGGGGAGCGGGGCGTGGGGGGCGACCTGGACGTGGTGGCCGCGATCGAGGGGAAGCTGGTCTACCTGGAGCTCAAGTCGTCCCCTCCCAAGCACGTGTCGCGCCAGGTTCTGCGCGCGTTCCTGGCCCGCACCGAGGCGCTGCGACCGCACCTCGCCATCCTGGCGGTCGACACCGCGCTCCGCCTGCGGGACAAGGTGCTGCCCGACCTGGTCGGGCTCCTGCCCGACGCCAGTCCCGTCCGCCTCCAGCGGGAGAACTACCGCCTGGCGCCGGGGCGCTACGCGGTCAACGCGCGCCAGGACCTGGTGGAGAACATCTGCCTGGCCGTGGCCGACGGGCTGCGCCGGATCGGCTGAGGGTGCGATGGCCGGCGGCACGTTGCGCCCTCGCGGCCGACATGCTGAAGTGGCAGGCTCCCGCGGCCCGAGGCCGAAGCGATGCCACGCAGGCTGGTCCTCCGCAACGCGCTGGCCATCGTGACCTGCGACGGCCAGGACCGCGTCTTCCGCGACGCCGACATCGCCGTCGAGGGCCAGGCCATCACCGCCATCGGCCGGGGCCTGCCGGTGGACGGCACCGAGACCCTCGACGCCCGCGGGAAGCTGATCTACCCGGGGCTGGTCAACACCCACCACCACTTCTTCCAGACCTTGGTCCGCAACCTCCTGGCGGTGGACTATCCCAGCCTCTCGGTGATGGACTGGATCACCCGCATCTACCCGATCTTCCAGCTTGTCGACGCCGACGTCATCTTCTACTCGTCGCTGGTGGCGATGGGCGACCTGCTCAAGCACGGCTGCACCTGCGCCTTCGACCACCAGTACTGCTTTCCCCGCCACGCCGGGAAGGCGCTGGTCGACCGGCAGATGGAGGCGGCCGCGCTGCTCGGCATCCGCTACCACGCCGGACGCGGCGCCAACACCCTGCCCATGCGCGAGGGGAGCACCATCCCCGACGAGATGCTGGAGAGCACCGACGAGTTCCTGGCCGACTGCGAGCGGCTCATCGCCCAGTTCCACGACCCCGCCCCCTTCAGCATGCGCCGGATCGCGGTCGCGCCCTGCCAGCCCATCAACTGCGAGCGGGAGACCTTCCGGGCCTCGCTGGCGCTGGCCCGGTCTCGCGGAGTCCATCTCCACACGCACCTGGGCGAGGGCGAGAACGGGTCCATGCTGCGGCGCTGGGGGAAGCGAACCCTGGAGTGGTGCGAGGAACTCGGCTTCGTCGGGCCCGATGTCTGGGTGGCGCACGGCTGGGAGCTGACGCCGGAGGAGCACCGCACGCTGGCCCGGACCCGGACCGGCCTCTCCCATTGCCCGGCGCCGGCGACGCTGGGCGGCTTCCCCATCCTCGACATCCCGGCGCTCGCCGGGGCCGGCGTGCGCCTGGGCCTGGGCTGCGACGGCTCCGCCACCAACGACAGCTCGAACCTGCTGGACAGCCTGCGCATGGCGTACCTGATGCAGGCCTTCCACGCCAAGCAGCGGGGTGGCTGCCCCACGCCCTACCAGCTGCTCAAGATCGCCTGCGCCGGCGGGGCCGACCTCCTGGGCCGGCCGGACCTGGGGTCGCTCGAGGTGGGCAAGGCGGCCGATCTCTTCCTGGTGGACGCCGACCGGCTGGAGCTGGCCGGCGCCCTCCACGATCCGGCCAACCTGCTGGCCCGGGCCGGCGTGGTCGGGCCGGTGCACCTCACCATGGTCGGCGGCGAGGTGGTGTTCGCCGAGGGGCGGCTCGCACGCGTGGACGAGCGCAGGCTGGCGGAGGAGGCCGAGCGGACCTGCGACCGTGCCATCCGCTCGCGCAGCCTGGCCTACGCCCGCCACCTCTAGGCCGGCGCCAACGGTCCTGCACCGTGCCCGGCCCGTTGCCCCGCCTCGGCGGGCCGCGGCCGGGGTGGACCAAGGGGCGCGCTCCCCATCGCCTGGCGCGCTGGAGCCGCCCGCGTGTCCTCCACCGCCGGGCCCTCGGCGGCGTGGTCGCCCGCTCCGCGCCGGCCGTGAAGGCGCGGTGCATCTCAGCGCGCGTCCGCCACCGCGCCGAAGAGACGGCGGAGCAGGGCGGCGATCTCCTCGCGCCTCCCCGGGGGCGTCCGGGCCAGGACGCCCTGCTCCTGGAGCACCGCGACCAGCTTCCGGGGCGTCACCCCGGCGCCGCCGACGATCTCCACGTGGCCGGCGGAGACCTCCGATCGCCACAGGCGAGGGTCGCTCTCGACGGCCGGGTTGCGTTGCTCGTCGAGGCCGAAGACGAAGTCCCGCCGCCGGCAGGAGCCGTCCCCGGCCCGCTCCAGGCAGGCGTCGCGCTCGTCGGTGGTCACCTCCAGCACCTCCCGCACCTCGGGGAGCAGGGTGCCGGGGTGGGTGGTGAAGGCGGAGCCGGGGGGGATCTCCGACCAGTTGCTGCCGGCGACGAGCTGGCAAACGGCGACCGTCACCCCCAGGGTGAGCACGTGGAGCCAGGTCTTTCCGCAGTCCGCGGAGGCGCGGATCCCCGCGAACGGGGCGGAGATGGTCGTGAGGCGGTAGGTGAACCCGTCTCCCTCCCGGACCGCGTCGGGGCGCTCGCGGATGAGGGCCCTGCGGGCGACCAGCCCGCCCTGGCTGTGGGCCACGACGGTGATGCGCCCCGGCGGCAGGCGCGCCTTGAGCGCCTCCAGCACGGTCACCAGCTCGCCGGCGCTCCGGTCGAGGCTGTCGCGGTGGTCGTAGTTGAAGCAGGCGGTCTGCTGGCCGTGGGCCTCGAACACCTGGGCCAGGTCGCGGAAACGCCCGCCCGAGTCCTTGCAGCCGTGGACGAAGAGGGTGAGCGGGCGCGCGGGGTCGAGCTGGAGCACCCCCGGGGAGTGGCGGTCGCACACGTCCAGCCCCGGGACAGGCGCGCCCAGATCCTCCGCACCCACCTTCACCAGGGCTGCGGGCCGCGGCGTCGCGCAGGCCACGGCCAAGACCGCCCCCACCGCACCACAGATCCCGGCGCGCACGCGGGCCATGGCCTGATGGTGCCCGATCCCGGGGCGAGACACCATGCTCGTCTTCCCCGGCACGGCCCCGGGGCCGCCGCCGCACGCCGCCGAGGGGGGCGAGCCTCGATCGCGGGCGATGAACGCGTCAGGGGCGGGCGCTAAACTTGGCAAGTGAGCTTCGACCTGAAGAGCGACTTCCAGCCCACCGGCGACCAGCCGAGGGCCATCGCCGAGCTGACGGAGGCCATCGGGCGGGGCGATCGGCACCAGGTGCTCCTGGGGGTGACCGGGTCGGGCAAGACCTTCACCGTCGCCAACGTGGTGGCGCGGGTGCAGCGGCCCACCCTGGTCATCGCCCACAACAAGACGCTGGCCGCCCAGCTCTACGGCGAGTTCAAGGAGCTCTTCCCCACCGCCGCAGTCCACTACTTCGTCTCCTACTACGACTACTACCAGCCGGAGGCGTACGTCCCCTCGACCGACACCTACATCGAGAAGGACTCCTCCATCAACGACGAGATCGACCGCATGCGGCATGCGGCCACCCACGCGCTCCTCACCCGGAACGACGTGCTCATCGTGGCCTCGGTCTCCTGCATCTACGGCCTGGGCACCGCCGAGGCCTACTACGGCCTCCTGCAGCAGCTGGAGAAGGGCCAGGAGTTCCTCCGGGATCGCTTCATCCGCTCCCTCATCGACATCCAGTACGAGCGGAACGACCTCGACTTCCACCGCGGCACCTTCCGGGTCCGGGGCGATACCATCGAGGTCTTCCCGCCCTACGAGGAGGAGCGGGCGGTCCGCATCGAGTTCTTCGGCGACACGGTCGAGGCCATCCACGAGTTCGATCCGCTCCGCGGAGCCACCCTGGCCGAGCTGGACAAGGTGGCCATCTTCCCCAACAGCCACTACGTGTCCGCGCCCGAGACCCGGGCCCGCGCCATCTCCGGGATCCGCGAGGAGCTCCGGGAGCGGCTACAGGAGCTGCGCGGCGCCGAGAAGCTCCTGGAGGCGCAGCGGCTGGAGCAGCGGACCATGTTCGACCTGGAGATGCTGGAGCAGATGGGATTCTGCCCTGGCATCGAGAACTACTCGCGCTGGCTCTCGGGGCGGAAGGCGGGCGACCCGCCGCCCTGCCTCATCGACTACTTCCCCCGCCGCTTCCTGCTGGTCATCGACGAGTCGCACCAGACGGTGCCGCAGATCGGGGCCATGTACCGGGGCGACCGCTCCCGCAAGGAGACCCTGGTCGAGTACGGGTTCCGGCTCCCCTCGGCCCTGGACAACCGGCCGCTCCGTTTCGAGGAGTTCGAGCGGCTGGTCAACCAGGCGGTGTACGTGTCCGCCACCCCGGCCGAGTACGAGCTGCAGCGGAGCCAGGGGGTGGTCGTCGAGCAGATCATCCGCCCCACCGGCCTGGTCGATCCGGAGGTGGAGGTCCGGCCCGCCGGCACCCAGGTGGACGACCTGCTGGGCGAGGTGCGCCGGCGGGCCGAGGCGGGCGAGCGGGTGCTGGTGACCACGCTCACCAAGCGGATGGCCGAGGACCTCACCGAGTACTTCACCGACGTGGGGGTGCGCTGCCGCTACCTCCACTCGGACATCGAGACCCTGGAGCGGAGTGCGCTCATCCGCGACCTGCGGCGAGGCGAGTTCGACGTTCTCATCGGCATCAACCTGCTGCGCGAGGGGCTGGACATCCCCGAGGTCTCGCTGGTGGCGGTGCTGGACGCGGACAAGGAGGGCTTCCTGCGCAGCCAGGTCTCCCTCATCCAGACCATCGGCCGCGCGGCGCGCAACGTGAACGGCCGGGTGATCCTCTACGCCGAGACGGTCACCGCCTCGATGAGGAAGGCCATGGAGGAGACGGCCCGCCGGCGGGAGATCCAGGCGCGCTTCAACGCCGAGAACGGGATCACGCCGCAGACGGTGCGCCGCAACATCAGCGACCTCCACATGGCGGTGGTCGAGGCCGACTACCTCACCGTGCCGCTCGCCGCCGAGGAGGGGGCGGAATACAGGCCGGAGCAGATCCCGGAGATGGTGGCCGCGCTCGAGGCCGAGATGAAGGAGGCGGCCCGCGCGCTGGAGTTCGAGAAGGCCGCCCAGCTCCGCGACCGGATCCTGGCGCTCAAGGAGGCCGGGCTGGGGCTGCCGACCAGGGCAGCCGGCAGGAAGGGCGTGCTGGGCAGCGGGGCGCTGTCAGGCGCGGCTGCCGCCGGACGGCTCTCCGGCGCTCGCCGGCCGCCGCAGCGGCGGCGCCGTCGGTAGCCCACCGGGGCGCGGGGCACGCCGGACCAGGGGAGACGTTGCACGACCCGGCCGGGTGGGCAATGAGATAGACCATCCCCGATGGACGCCGCCCTCCGCCAGACCCTCGACGCGCTTCCCGCCGCGCCCGGCTGCTACCTCATGAAGGACCGGGCCGGGGAGGTGGTCTACGTGGGCAAGGCGGCGAGCCTTCGCTCCCGGGTCCGCTCCTACTTCGACGCCGGGAGAGGCGACGACCGGCTCTTCGTGCCGCTGCTCGAGGGCCTGCTGGGCGACATCGAGGTCATCGTCACCCGCTCCGAGAAGGAGGCGGTGCTCCTCGAGAACGAGCTCATCAAGAAGCACAAGCCTCGCTTCAACGTGCGGCTGCGGGACGACAAGGACTTCATCGTGCTGCGGCTCGACCAGCGGCACCCCTACCCGCGGCTGGAGGTGCGGCGGGCGCGCGAGCCGCGGCATGCCGGGGCGCGCTACTTCGGCCCCTACTCCTCGGCCTCGTCCATCCGGGAGACGCTCCGGGTCGTCAACCGGCACTTCCAGCTCCGGACCTGCAACGATCACGTCTTCACCCACCGCAAGCGCCCCTGCATCCTCCACCAGATCGGCCGCTGCCCCGCCCCCTGCGTCTACGAGGTCCCCGCCGAGGAGTACCGGCGGTCGGTGGAGGACGCGGTCGCCTTCCTGGAGGGGCAGGAGAGCGAGCTCACCGACCGCCTCCGGGCGCGCATGGAGGAGGCGGCGGGGGGGCTCCGCTTCGAGGAGGCGGCGCGGGTCCGCGACCAGCTGCAGGCGGTGGAGAGGAGCCTGGAGAAGCAGCGGGTGCTCTTCACCGACCGCGCCGACCGCGACGTGGTGGGTCTCTACCGCGAAGGACCGGACCTGGTGGTGCAGGTGCTCTCGGTGCGCGCGGGGAAGCTGCAGGACTCCCTGCGCTTTCCCTTCCGTGGCCAGGAGTTCCCCGCCGAGGAGATCCTCTCCTCCTTCCTCTCCCTCTTCTACGAGCAGCACGCGGCGCCCGACGAAGTGCTCGTGCCCATGGAGCCCACCGAGGCCCAGGCCCTGGCCGAGGTCCTGTCGGAGCGACGCGGCCGGCGGGTGCGGCTGCTCACCCCCCAGCGCGGCGCCAAGGCCGACCTCCTGGAGGTGGCTGCCCGGAACGCCGAGCAGGGGTTCCGGTCCTGGCAGGAGCACGACGAGCGCCGGGAGCAGGCGCTGGCGGCGCTGATGCGGGCCCTTCACCTGTCGCGCCTGCCGCGGTGGGTGGAGGGCTACGACATCTCCACCTTCCAGGGCGCGCTGGCGGTCGGCTCGGGGGTGTCCATGAAGGACGGCGAGCCGGACAAGGCCGGCTACCGCCGCTACAAGGTCAAGGGCGTGTCGGCGCAGGACGACTTCGCCATGCTCTACGAGGTGATCGGGCGGCGCCTCAAGCGGGCGCTCGGCGAGGGGCAGTTCCCCGATCTCCTGGTCATCGACGGTGGGAAGGGGCAGCTCAACGCCGCCCTGGCGGCGGCCCGAGACCTGGGCGTTCCGGTGAAGCCCTCGCCCGGCAACGAGGGCGTGCCCTACGTGGAGATGGTGGGGCTGGCCAAGGCCCGGGTCCTCGACGCCGGCGCGTGGGGGACGGCGCGGGTGGTGGGGCGGCGGGCGGCGCGGCCGCGGCGGACGGCGGCGCTGGCCGAGGCCGCCGAGGCCGCGGAGAAGGGGTTCGTGCCCGAGGTGGCCCGCAGCGCCGAGCGGGTCTTCCTCCCCGGCCGCAAGGACCCGGTGGTGCTCCGCCAGAACTCCGCCGAGCTGTTCCTCTTGGCGCGGCTGCGGGACGAGGCGCATCGCTTCGCCATCACCTTCCACCGAAAGCTCAGGCGGGAACGGAACTTCCAGAGCGTGCTGGAGGAGATCCCCGGCATCGGCGAAGGGAGGAAGCGATCCCTGCTGCGCCACTTCGGGTCGTTGAGGAGCGTGCGGGAGGCCTCGGTGGAGAAGCTGGCGGAGGTGGAAGGCTTCGGCGAGGTGCAGGCCCGGGCGGTGCACGAGTTCTTCCACCCGCCCGGTGCCGAGGGGGCGGGGGAGGTCGCGCCCGGGCCGGAGGAGGCCACCGAGGCGGAGATCGACGCCGCCCTGGCCTCCGACCCGGAGACCGGCGACGATCCCGCGGTGGGCTGACCGAGCCCGCCTACTTGCGGGCGGCGCGCCGATGGTGTCCTTATGTTGCCCACGGGGCGGGGACTGTCGCGGAGGCGATATCGTGGACGAGGCGTCCCGGGCACGGCTGCCCATCGACGAGGTCGCGCTGGCTCCGGTGGTGGACGAGCTGTGCCGCGCCTCCCACCCGACGTTCGCGCCGGAAGGGAGGGCGACCTTGCCCTCCCGGGAGGCGATCCAGGGGCTGGTGGAGGACCTGCGCGCGGTGCTGTTCCCCGGTTACTTCGGGACCAGCGATCTTCACGACGAGAGCCTGCACTACTTCGTGGGCAACACCCTGGCGCGCGCCCTGCGCACGCTGGAGGAGCAGGTGTGCCGGGGCATCGCCTTCACCGAGCGGCACGACCCCGCCACCTGCGTCCATTGCGTCCGGGCGGCGTCGGCCATCACCAAGGCCTTCCTGGCAGCCCTGCCCGAGATCCGGCGGCTGTGCTCCTCCGACGTGGAGGCGGCCTACGAGGGCGACCCGGCCCTGAAGAGCCGGGACGAGGCCATCTTCGCCTACCCGGGGATCCTCGCCGTCACCACGCAGCGGATCGCCCACGCCCTGCACCTGAACGGCGTCCCGCTCATCCCCCGCATCATCACCGAGCACGCCCACGCCATCACCGGGATCGACATCCACCCCGGTGCGCGCATCGGCGAGCGGTTCTTCATCGATCATGGGACCGGGGTGGTCATCGGAGAGACGGCGGTCATCGGCCGGAACGTCCGGCTCTACCAGGGGGTCACCCTGGGTGCAAAGAGCTTCCCCCTCGACGAGCACGGGACGCCCATCAAGGGCATCGACCGACACCCCATCGTCGAGGACGACGTGGTCGTCTACGCCGGCGCCACCATCCTGGGGCGCATCGTGATCGGCAAGGGCTCGTCCATCGGCGGCAACGTCTGGGTCACCCAGAGCGTGCCGCCCGGCAGCCGCATCACCCAGGCCGAGGCCCGGGAGGTGCGCTTCGCGAACGGCGGCGGAATCTAGGCCGCGGGCAAGGAGAGCGTGTGGCCTACCACCCCTGGCACGACGTCGCGCTCCCCCGCTTCGTCGAGGAGCTGATCCCGGCCATCATCGAGATCCCCACCGGCTCGAAGGTGAAGTACGAGCTGGACAAGCGGTCGGGGCTCCTGCTGGTCGACCGGGTGCTGTTCTCGGCGGTGCACTACCCCGCCAACTACGGCTTCGTACCCCGGACCTACTGCGACGACGGCGACCCGCTGGACATCCTGGTGCTCTGCCAGGAGCCCATCCAGCCGCTGGCCATCATGCAGGCCAAGGTCATCGGGGTGATGATGATGCGGGATGACAAGGGCGAGGACGACAAGCTCATCGCCGTCCACGCTGACGACCCCAACTACGCCGACTACTCCGACGTCTCCGAGCTGCCACCCCACCGCCTGCGGGAGCTGCAGCGCTTCTTCCAGGACTACAAGGCGCTCGAGCACAAGAAGGTCCTGGTCTCGGCGCCCCAGGGGAGGTCCGAGGCGCTGCAGGTGCTCCGGGACGCGATGAAGCTCTACCAGCAGGAGAAGGACCGGCTGCGGGGACCTCTCCCCCCGAACGGGCGGGGACGGGCCGAGAAGGGCAGGCGCCGCGCCGGCCGTCGGGCCCGGGGAGGCTGAGCTCCACGACGACGGGTCGCTCCTGCGCCGGCGGCGGGTGCTGCACCGTCTCCCTCGGCCTCGATCACGGAACCGCGCGCCCGGCCGCCCGCCTCCGCGAGATGGTGCGGGAGTGGTGCGACCTCGGCCCGGACAGCCCGCGCCGGCCGCGGCTCGAGGAGCGGGAGCGGGCTTTCGATCGCCGCCAGGGCCCGCCTGCCGGGCGCTGCTCCTCGGATGCGGCGGCCCCTTCGCCTTCCCGGCCACCTCGCTCCCCTGGCTCCTGCAGGCGGTGGGGAGGTCTGCCGCCGGCGATGGCCCTGCCCGTCATCGCCTCCACCACCGGCCCGCGCAGGGCCGAGGCCCATGAGGTGCCAGGGGCGGCCGCCGGCCCTGACCTCCGCCCCCTTCGACCGAGATCGGGGCGGGAGGCGCCCTTCTCCCCACATGCCGCCGCTCGGTCCCGGGATGTTCGCCCCGCCGTCGCCAGGTCGCGGAGCCGCTGGGGGTCGGGTAGACTCACCGATCGTGCCGGGTCCCACGCAACGCGCCACGGACTACACGCTCGAGTTCGTGGCGGAGATCCTGACCAAGCACGGGATCCTCACCGACGACGCGCGTCGGACCGCCTTCGCCCGGGAGGGGATGCAGCGCGCCCGCCTGCTGCGCGAGACCCTGGCCCGCGGTGGCGGCGGCCGGGGGCTGCGCCGGGCCGAGCTCACCCCGGTCGAGGTGCTGGCTTCCTTCGCCTTCACCGACGCCCGGCGGGAGGGCGAGGTGGTGGACGAGGACCGGGTCACCCAAGCGGTGGCCCAGGCGGTGGGCATCCCCTACCGGAAGATCGACCCGCTCAAGCTGGACCCGCAGCTCATCACCCGGACCCTCTCTCGCCCCTTCGCCCGCAAGCACGGCGTCCTCCCTCTGGAGCGGCGCAACGGGACGCTGCTGTTCGCGGCCACCAACCCCTTCGACCGCGAGCTCTTCGAGAACCTGCGCGGGCTGACCGGAGGCGAGGTGCAGCCGGTGCTGGCTTCGCCCACCGATATCCACCGGGCCATCGCCGAGGTCTACGGCTTCCGCCAGCAGATCTCCCAGGCGCGGGTTCAGCTGGAGGAGAACGTCGCCCCCGACGTCGGCAACCTGGAGCAGTTCGTCAACCTCTCCGGCATCGAGGCGCTGGAGGCCTCCTCCGAGCCGGTGATCGCGGCCGTCGAGTACCTGCTCCACTACGCCTTCGAGCAGCGGGCCAGCGACATCCACATCGAGCCGCGCCGGGAGGAGTCGCTCATCCGCATGCGGATCGACGGAGTGCTCCACCCCATCCACCGCATCCCCAAGGCCGTGCACGGGGCGATCGCCAACCGCTTCAAGATCATGAGCCGGCTGGACATCGCCCTGAAGCGGCCCCAGGACGGGCGCATCCGCACCGCCCGGGGCGACGCCGAGATGGAGCTGCGCGTCTCCACCATGCCCACCACCTTCGGTGACAAGGTGGTGGTGCGGGTGCTGGACCCCAACGTGCTGGTGCGGGACCTGTCCGAGCTGGGCTTCTTGTCCGACGAGCGCGACACCTTCGAGCGCTGGCTCCTGCGGCCGCACGGGCTGGTGGTGGTGACCGGTCCCACCGGCAGCGGCAAGACCACCACCCTCTACTCGGCGCTCCAGGCGCTCACCTCGCCCGAGGTGAACGTGGTCACCATCGAGGACCCCATCGAGATGGTCCACGAGGAGTTCAACCAGATCGCCGCCAACCCCAAGACCGGGACCGGCTTCGCCGAGGCCCTGCGCCACGTGCTGCGCCAGGATCCGGACGTGATCATGGTGGGGGAGGTGCGCGACGGCGAGACCGCCACCCAGGCGGTGCAGGCGGCGCTCACCGGCCACCTGGTGCTCACCACCCTGCACACCAACGACACGGTGAGCGCGGTGGCCCGCCTCCGCGACCTGGGCGTGCCCAGCTTCCTCATCGCCGCCACCCTCACGGGCGTGGCGGCCCAGCGGCTGGTGCGCCAGGTCTGCCCGGCCTGCGCCCAGGACGTACCCCTCACCGCCGACGAGGTGGCGGCGCTGGGCGTGCCCCACCCGGAGGACCACGCCGGACGGCTGCTGGCCCGCCGCGGCCAGGGGTGCAACAAGTGCCGCCATACCGGCTACTACGGGCGCAGCGGCATCTTCGAGGTCCTGGGGGTGAACTCCCGGTTCCGCCACCTGGTGGCCGAGGGGGCCACCCCCGAGGTGCTGCGCCGGACCGCACGGCAGGACGGGCTCCGGGGCCTGCGCGACCACGCCGTCCGCAAGGTGGCCGCCGGCGTGACCTCCTTCGAGGAGGCCATGCGCTCCACCGCCGACTCGGAGGGGACGTGAACGTTCCGGCCGAGATCGCGGAGCTGTGGTCGGCCGGGACGCCGGTCGTCTACCTGGTCACCCAGGAGGAGGAGCGGGCCATCGGCCTCTGCCAGGCGGCCGCAGCCGCCTTCGACGCCCGCGCCGGCGTCTGGTCGTCGCACCGGGGCCTGGACCCCTTCGCGCCCAAGGCCCGGGATCCGGCTGCCTTCCTCGAGGCGCTGCTGGCCGTGCCGGCGCCCTGCCTGGGCGTGGCCCTCGACTTCCACCAGGCGCTGGCGGAGCCGGCCACCGCCCGGAAGCTCCGCGATCTGGCCCCCCGCTATGCCGCCGAGGGGCGCTGCCTGGTGGTGGTGGCGCCGCGCCTGGCGTTGCCGGAAGGGCTCGCCGGAGACACCGCCGTGCTGCGCCTGCCGCTGCCGGACGACGCCGAGCTGGCCTCGATCCTCGACGCGGCCCATGCCGCCGCGGGCCCGGGGACCCCTCCGCCCTCCGCCGAGGCGCGCCACCGGCTGGTGGTGGCCTCGCGGGGGCTGACCGAGCCGCAGGCCCGGCGCGCCTTCACCCGCGCCCTCCGCCGCGACCCCGCGCTGGGGGCCGAGGGCGCCGCGGTGGTGGCGGCGGACAAGAGCCGGCTGCTGGCCACCGACCTGGGGCTGGAGCTGGTGGACTCGCCCGACCGCCCCGAGGACGTGGGCGGGCTGGGGACCTTCAAGGCCTGGATGGAGGAGCGGGCCCTGGCCTTCGACCCCGACGCCTCCCGCTTCGGGCTGCCCCCGCCACGCGGCGTGCTGCTGGTGGGCGTGCAGGGCTGCGGGAAGTCGCTGGCCGCCAAGGCCGCCGCCGCCCGGCTGGGCGTGCCCGTGCTCCGGCTGGACCTGCCCCGGGTGCTGGGCTCGCGGGCCGGGGCCGAGGAGGGGATGGCGCGCGCCCTGGAGGCGGCCGAGGCGCTGGCCCCGGTGGCCTTGTGGGTGGACGAGATCGAGAAGGGGTTCGCGGGGAGCTCGCCCGGCGAGGGCGGCGACCCGCGGGCGGCGCGGCTCCTGGGCGCCTTCTCCACCTGGCTGCAGGAGCGGCGAGGGCCGGTCTTCGTGGTGGCCACGGCCAACGACGTGTCGCGGCTCCCGCCCGAGCTCCTGAGGCGCGGCCGCTTCGACGAGCTCTTCTTCGTGGACCTCCCCGACCTCGAGGCCCGACGGGAGATCGTCGAGCTCCACCTGCGCCGGCGGGGGCGGGACCCGGCCCGGCTGGACGTGGCCGCCATCGCCGAGCAGTGCGCCGACTACTCCGGCGCCGAGCTGGAGCAGGTGGTGGTGGGCGCGCTGCACCGCGCCTACGCGCTCTCCCGCGACGTGGAGACCGCCGACCTTCGCCGGGTGGCTCACGACGTGGTGCCGCTCTTCAAGACCTACGAGGAGCAGATCAAGGCGCTGCGCGAGTGGGCCCGCGGCCGGGCGCGGACCGCGGGGCGGACCGGCGCGGTGGTGGACCTGTTCCGCCGGTCGGAGGGATAGGGCCCGCGCCTCGGGCTCAGGCGAGCCCGGGGTGACCGCGCCAGGCCGGCAGGCCGCGCATGCACGCCCGGGTCTTCTCCTCCGCCTCCTCCCGCGCCAGCCCCTCTCCCGGCAGCATCCACGCAGTGGCGGCAGTGGGGGCCCGTCTCGATGGGCATGCCGCAGCTCCGATCTGACACCGCTCCTGGGCCCGGCTCATGTCTCCTCCGCGCCTCCTCGACCTCGTCGGCGCTGGCGCGCCGGGCCGCCTCCAACAGAGCCAGGCGAGCATCCGTCCGTCGCCGCGGAGGCCGCCCCGATGCAGCCGGAGGTGGCCGGCCGGGAACGGCGGCCGACGGGCGCGGCTGCCGCCTCGAGGGTCGCCCCGCGCGCGCGAGGAGCCACGGGGCGTGCGTAACGCCACCCCGATGCCCCACCAAGCCCGATGGATCGGGGCGGCGTCCCGTCCGGGCCAGAGGCCTGGGGGCGGGCCGAGAGGCCTCGCCCCCAGGCGCCCACCTCGCGCCGCGAGGGCCGCGACGGCCCTCAGTGCCGCATCGAGGCCGGCTCGCCAGCCGGCGCCGCCGGGCGGGTGCCCGGCCTCGCCGCCGCGGCCGGTGCCCCCTCCTGCCCCGCCGTCTCCTGCCCGATCTCCGGGCGTCCGGTCATCTCGATGGCCCCCCTGCGTCCGGCGAGGATCCTGCCGATGGGCGCCCCGATGAGCGCCCCGACGAGGCCCAGGCACGCGGCCAGCCCCCAGAGCCCCGGCATGGTTCCCTGTGTCCATTCCGCCTGGGCGCGGAACCCGGCGCTGGCAGCCAGCAAGAGCGCCGCGTAGGCGACGCAGATCGACCACACCAACAGGCCGTTCAGGTAGGCCCGGCGCCGGCGGTCCAGCGCCGAGGCGATCACCGTCCCCAGCAGCACCGAGGCGAGCGGGGTCAGCACCAGCCAAGCCCCGGACAGCACCGCCAGCCCCGAGGTGGGCGACTGGGAGGCCGCGCCGAACGCCGCCCCGAACGCGCACAGCACGAAGGCCGCGGCGATGGCGACGAGCGCCCCGGCGACCGGCGGGCCCCAACGGACCCGCGAACTCTTCAGAAGCTTCTCCACTGCGAGCACCTCCTCTTCGCCCGGAAGCTAGGCATGGAGCGGAGGAGGTGCAGGCCCGGCCCGGGACTCGTCCCGCTCGCCCGTCGACATCCATCGCCGAAGTGGGTCCGCCCGGCTGCGCCGCTCGCGCCGGGGAGGCGCGCACGCCCGGGTCGCTGGCCCACCGCTCCTCGGCCGTCTCGGCGTGGTCCGAGCAGAGGGCGATGCGCGTGCCCGGGCGCTCGGAGAGCGGGCCCGCGCCAACCCGGCGCCGCTCCCGGGCGACGTGGTCTTCCGGCCAGGATCGGGTCCCAGGCGGAGCGGAGGGCCGGGGGGGCCGGCGCTGGCTGCTCGCCCGGCTCGGCGTCTGGCTCGCGCTCCGAGGGGAGGGGAGGAAGGGCGGGAGGGGCGAGGTGGCCAGCTCGGGCCTGGCTCGGTCACCCCTTCCGCGCGGCCCGGTACTGGGTGGGGGAGCACTCGTGCACCCGGTGGAAGCAGCGGGAGAAGTAGAGCGGGTCGTCGAAGCCCAGGTCGGCGGCGATCGCCTTCACCGGCAGTCCGGTGGAGTCGAGCAGGAGGCAGGCCCGTTGCATCTTGAGGCGGATGAAGAAGTCGAGGATCGCGAAGCCGGTCTTGCGCTTGAAGGCGACGGCCAGGTAGGACGGCGAGAGGCGGGCCTCCACCGCCAGCTCGCCCACCGAGAGCCGATCGCCCAGCCGGCGGTGCATGGTCTCGATCACCTGCTCGAGGCGATCGTCCACGGTCTCCCCGGGAGCCCCCTGCCGCCGGGCGGCCGCCGCGGCGAGGGTGGCCACGAGCAGCCCCAGGCTGGCCGAGGCCTGGGAGAGGCGCGCCGCGGTGTAGCCCTGGCCGAGCAGGTCGAGGATCTCCTCGAAGAGCGGGGGCAGGGCGGGGTCGAGCCCCACCTGGCGCACCGGCGAGCCCGCCTCGCCGGCGATGATCTCCCCGGCCCGACGCGCCCTCGGGCCGGCCATGTGTACCCAGTAGATCGTCCATGGCGAGGTGGCGTCGGCGCCGTAGGCGTGTGGCGTGCCCGGGGGGATGATCAGGACCTGCCCGGGGCGGACGCGCCAGCCCTGCTCCAGGCGGAGCCAGCCCTCGCCCTGCACGCAGTAGATGAGCACGAGCTGCGGGACCCCGGCCGGGCGCTCGACCCAGTGGCCCTCGGCGCGGGGGAAGTGGCCCACGTCGCTGGGCAGAAGGTCGAGCAGCGGGTCGGCGGCGAGCCAGGAGGACACCACCGGCCGGGGCAGCACCAGGATGCGCTGACCGGGGAACCCCTCATGCAACCGCCGCGGGGGCTCGTTGGCCACGGGCTACCCATAGCAGAGAATGGTCCATGTCGGGCGTGGTCCGGGCCATTCCCCCTCCCTGGTGCAGACGCTAGCTTCGGCGGCGGTGAAGCTGCCCGACCCTCCGCCAGAGCTGACCGGGCCGGTCAAGGTCTGGTCGGAGCCGGTCCGCCTCCCGACCTGGGAGCCCGGGCCGGGCTCCCGCTTCCCGATGTTCCTGGACCGGCGCGTCTACCAGGGGTCCTCGGGCCGGGTGTACCCGCTGCCCTTCGTCGATCGGATCGCCGAGGAGCCGGTCCCGCGCGACTGGCAGGCCGTCCACCTCCAGAACGAGCTCCTCCGGGTGATGGTGCTCCCGGAGCTGGGCGGGCGGATCCACCTGCTGCTCGACCGCACCACCGGTCGCGACCTGCTCTACCGGCAGGAGGTGATCAAGCCGGCGCTGGTGGGGCTGGCGGGGCCGTGGGCCAGCGGCGGCCTGGAGCTCAACTGGCCGCAGCACCATCGGCCGGCGACGTTCCTCCCCACCGAGGTGGCCCTGGAGGAGCAGCCAGACGGCAGCGTCACCGCCTGGTTCTCCGACCACGACCCCATGAACCGGCTGAAGGGGATGCACGGGGTCCGCCTCCGGCCCGGCGAGGCCCGCATGGAGCTCCGGGTCCGCCTCTACAACCGGACCCCGCTGGTCCAGACCTTCCTCTGGTGGGCCAACGCCGCGGTCGAGGTCCACGAGGACTACCAGAGCTTCTTCCCGCCCGACGTGCGCCAGGTGGCGGACCACGCGCGCCGGGCCGTGGCCACCTTCCCGCGCTGCCAGGGGACCTACTACGGCGTGGACTACGGGCGGCGCGGGCGGGAGGGGGTCCCGCCGGACGAGCGCCCCCGCCAGTTCGCGCCCCGGCCCGGCCGCCCGCCGGACGACCTCACCTGGTACGCCAACATCCCCGTCCCCACCAGCTTCATGGCGCTGGGCTCCCGGGAGGACTTCTTCGGCGGGTACGACCATGCGGCCGGGGTGGGGATGGTCGTCGTCGCCGACCACCACATCGCCCCGGGGAAGAAGCAGTGGACCTGGGGGAACCAGGAGTTCGGCTACGCCTGGGACCGCAACCTGACCGAGCCGGACGAGCGCGGCGTCCACCGTCCGTACATCGAGCTCATGTCCGGCGTCTTCACCGACAACCAGCCCGACTTCTCCTTCCTGGCGCCGGGCGAGACCCGGACCTTCACCCAGACCTACTATCCGCTGCACCGCATCGGCCCGCCCCAGCAGGCCAACGACCGGGCCGCGCTGGCGTTCAAGGTCCAGGGAGGGCGAGCCCGGGTGGGGGTGTCGGCAGCGGTTCCCCTGGCCGGGGCGGTGGTTCGGGTGTCCCGCGGGGTCGAGGACCTGGCCCAGTGGGTGGGCGACCTTCGGCCGGGGGAGCCGTTCCTGGCCGAGGCGGACGTGCCGGCCGGGGTGAGCGAGGCGGAGCTGCGGGCCTCGGTCGAGGCGGGCGGGTCCGTGGTCGTCGCGTTTGCCCCGGGCGCGGTGGCTCTGGCGGGAGGCCTCCCGGCCGCCGCGGAGCCACCGCCGCCCGGGGCGCTCGGGAGCGCCGAGGAGCTGTACCTGACCGGCCTGCACCTGGAGCAGTACCGACACGCCACCCGCGATCCGGTGGCCTACTGGGACGAGGCCCTGCGCCGAGATCCGCTCGACGCCCGCTGCAACACGGCCATGGGCCTCTGGCGGCTGCGGCGCGGCGAGTCGGCGGAGGCGGAGGGCCACTTCCGGCGAGCGCTGAAGCGGCTGCAGCACCTCAACGCCAACCCTTACGACGGCGAGCCGCTCTACGGGCTGGGCCTTTCACTGCGCGCGCAGGGGCGCGACGGCGAGGCCTTCGAGGCCTTCGCCAAGGGGACCTGGAACGCGGCCTGGGCCGGTCCTTGTCACCACGCCCTGGCCGAGCTGTGCTGCGCGCGGCAGGAGTGGGCGGCGGCGCGCGACCACCTCCAGCACGCGCTCCGGCGCGACGCCGACGCCCAGCGCGCCCGGGATCTCCTGGTGGTGGTGCTTCGCCGCCTGGGGCGGCAGGAGGAGGCGGCCGCGGCGCTGCGGGAGGGGCTGGCGCTCGATCCGCTCGACGCCTGGGCGCGCCACCTGGATGGCCGTACCCCGCGCGACCCCCAGCTCCTGCTGGACCTGGCTCACGACCACGCCCGGGCCGGTCTGCGGCGGGAGGCGCTGGAGCTCCTGCAGCGCGAGGACCGAGAGCGGAGCGGCGGTGCCGAACCCATGGTCCACTACACCGCCGCCTGGCTGGCGGAGGCGCTGGGCGAGCACGAGATCGCCGCCCGGGAGCGGGCGGCGGCCGCGGCGGAGGCGCCCGACCAGTGCTTCCCCTGGCGGGTGGAGGAGATCGGCATCCTGGAGGATGCGGCGGCGCGCCCGGACGATGCCCGGGCGCCGGGCTACCTGGGGAGCCTGCTCTACGCGCGAGGACGGCGGGAGGAGGCCATCGCCTGGTGGGAGCGGGCGGTGGAGCGGGACCCGGGCGACGCGGTGGCCTGGCGGAACCTGGGCGTGGCCCGCCTCAACGTGCGGCGGGATCCGGCCGGGGCGCGGGAGGCCTACCGGCGGGCCCTCCGGGCCGCGCCCGGCGACGCGCGCCTCCTCTACGAGGGCGACCAGCTCCTCAAGCGGACCGGGGCGCGCCCGGAGGAGCGGTTGGCGAAGCTGGAGGCCCGGCGGGAGCTCGTGGACCAGCGGGACGACCTCTGCGTCGAGCACTGCGCCCTGCTCGTCCAGGCCGGGCGCGCCGAGGAAGCGCTGGCGCGGCTCCTGGCCCGGCGCTTCCAGCCCTGGGAGGGCGGCGAGGGGATGGTGCTCGAGCAGCACACCCGCGCCCGGCTGGCGCTGGCCCGCGCCTGCCTGGCGCGCGGCGACGGGGAGGGCGCGCGCGGCCACCTGGAGGCCGCGCTCTCGCCGCCGGCGAGCCTGGGGGAGGCGCGCCACCCCCTGGCCAGCGCCGGGGATGTGCACTACGCGCTGGGCCTGGCCCTGGAGCTCGCCGGGGACCGCGCCGGCGCGGCGCGCCACCTGGCCCGGGCAGCGGGTGCGCGCGGCGACTTCCAGTCGATGAGCGTGCGCACCTTCTCCGAGCAGACCCACTGGTCCGCCCGGGCGCTCATCCGCCTGGGGCGCGCGGCGGAGGGGGAGGCGCTCCTGCGCGACCTGGAGCGCCACGCCGGGGAGCTGCTGCAGACCGAGGCCCGCATCGACTACTTCGCCACCTCGCTCCCCGCCATGCTCCTCTTCGAGGACGACCTGGAGCGCCGGAAGGAGGTGGCGGCCCGGGTGATGCTGGGGCAGGCTCGCCTCGGGCTGGGTGACAGGGCCGGCGCCCGGCAGCAGCTGGAGGAGGCGCTGCGGCTCGACCCCGGCTGTGCGCTGGCCGAGGAGCTGCTGCGGGAGCCAGGCTAGCCGGCGGCGCGTCGCTGCTTGAGCTGGTCGAAGAGGACGGCCAGGAGCAGCACGGTGCCTCGGACCACGTACTGCCAGAAGTACTCGACGTTGAAGAGGTTGAGCACGTTCTGCACTGTGCCCATGATCAGCACGCCGGCGATGGTTCCGGTGATGGTGCCGATGCCGCCGGAGAGCGACACGCCACCCAGGACGCAGGCGGAGATCACGTCCAGCTCGAACCCGAGCGCGGCGTTGGGCTGGCCGCTGGTGATGCGGCTGGAGAGGATCACCCCGGCCACCCCGGCCATGAGCCCCTGCAGGCCGAAGATCACCATCCGGGTCCACTCTACGTTGATGCCGGAGAGCCGGGCCGCCTCCTTGTTGCCGCCGATGGCCAGCGTGTTGCGGCCGTAGACGGTGCGGTTGAGGAGCAGGCCGTAGACGAGGAAGCAGATGCCGGTGACCCAGATCGGGATGGGAACGCCTAGCAGGGTCCCGTTGCCCAGCAGGTAGAACTGGTCGTTGGCGATCCCCACCGCCACGCCGTGGGAGAGCCGGAAGCCGAGGCCCCGGAAGATCTGCATGGTGGCCAGGGTGGCGATGAGCGCGTTGATCCCCAGCTTGGCGATGACGTAGCCGTTGAAGAACCCCACGGCCAGGGCGGCCACCAGGGTGATCGCCACCGGGAGGGCGATCTGCCCCGGCATGTGCTGCATGACCACCGAGTTGAGCACGCCGGTGAAGGCGATGAGCGAGCCGACGGACAGGTCCACGTCGGCCGCGGCCAGGCAGAAGAGCATGGTGCAGGCGAGCATGCCGACCTGGGAGACGGACAGCGACAGGCCGATCATGTTCTGGACGGTGAAGAAGAACGGCACCCACACCGAGGCGACCACGAACATGATGACGTAGAGGATGAGCATCCCCATGTCTTCCCAGAGGCTGGCGAGGAAGCGGCCCCGGGGCGATCCGAGCTGCGGCTGCGCGGTCTTGGAGGTGTCTGCTTGCATGGGGGAGTCCCTGGACGAGGTCAGGCCGAGACCGGGAGCGCCAGGGAGAGCACCCTCTCCTGGTTGGCCTGGTCACGGGGAAGCTCACCGATGATCTGGCCGTCGCGCATCACGATGATCCGGTCGGAGATCCCCAGCACCTCCGGCAGGTCGCTGGAGACCACCACCATTCCCACGCCGCTCTCGGCCAGCTTGTAGATGAGGTTGTAGATCTCGTTCTTGGCGCCCACGTCGATGCCGCGGGTGGGCTCGTCCATGAGCAGGACCCGGATCTTCTCCCCCAGCCATCGCGCCAGGATCACCTTCTGCTGGTTGCCGCCGGAGAGGTTCATGATCAGCTGCCGCAGGCTCGGGGTCCGGATGCGGAGCTGATCCACGAACCGGGAAGCGTTCTGGACCTCGCGCCGGGGCCGGATGATCCCCAGGGGCGAGAAGTTGCGGCGCGTGCCGAGGTTGATGTTCTCGGACACCGGGCGCACGGCGACGATCCCTTCCAGCTTTCGGTCCTCGGGGCAGAGCATCACCCCCGCCTGGATCGCCTCCCGCACGGTCCGGAAGCGGTGCGCCTTCCCCTCGATGAGGAGGCGCCCCTCCCGCATGCGCTCGGCCCCGAACACCAGCTTCATGAGCTCGGTGCGGCCGGCACCCACCAGGCCGAAGAAGCCGAGCACCTCGCCCTTGTGGACCTCGAAGGAGGCGGGGGCGCTCAGCCCCTTGCCCAGC